>NZ_JBNTKB010000011.1:0-929 GCF_051195155.1 Halobaculum sp. P14 | reverse complement strand
TGCCGTGTTGAATAGCGATCTAATCGGCTTATATCACGGAGTAGAAGGACGAAGCCGAGGAAATCGATTCTGTCCATGGAAGTCGATCTCCTCGACTTCGTTGAGCAGTGTCGGCACCTAGTCAAACAAGCGTTGGGGAAGCACGCGGGCGAGCCCGCCAGCGGCGGGTTCGCCCGCTGGAAGCACGTCGTTCTGCACTGTCTTCGGCTCGAAGACGGCCACAGCTACCGTGAAACGCCGAATCGGCTGAAGTATATGGCCGAGATTCGTGACGCACTCGGCTTAGATCGGGACGACCTCCCGGACTACAGCACGATCTACAAGTCGTTCGACCGGCTGAAAATGTGGGTGTGGCGGGCGCTGCTGCGCGTTTCAGCGCAGCAGCACCCGCAGTCTGGCCACGCAGCACTCGACAGCACGTTCTTCGACCGCCGCTCAGCCTCGTCGTACTACCGCCAGCGGTCGGGAAGTAACGTCCAAACGCTGAAAGTCACGACACTAACCGATAGAGAGTCACTCGCCGTTCTTGACGTACACATCTCTGCCCGGTGGAAACATGATACGAAGACCGGGCCGCAGGTCGTCCGCCGGAACGCGGACGACCTGCTGTCCGTGGCTGCTGACAAAGCCTTCCACAACTGGGTCACGAAGTACGAGTTCTACGCGCTCGGTGTCGAGCCACTCATCTTACAGCGTGGGTCAAAGCCGTTGACACTAGGACACAACGCGCTCATTCGGGCAAAAGGCTACTCTCAGCGCTGGATGGCCGAGACTTCATATTCGACGACGAAGCGCTCGCTCGGCGATGCCGTGCGAGCGCTGGGCTGGTATCGGCAGTTCCGTGAAATCGTCCTTATGTTCGCCATCTCCAACATAGAACCTCTCTGTGAGCCACTCTAACCGTGACTCAGCACCTATTCAACACGGCA
>NZ_JBNTKB010000010.1:0-1770 GCF_051195155.1 Halobaculum sp. P14 | reverse complement strand
GACCTCGGCCTGACGGTCGAGTCCGACGAGAGTTCGTTCACGACCGCGCAGAACGTGACTGGTGTCGTCCAGGCTGACGACATCAACCGGCCTGTGAAGGTCGAACTCGTGGACGACTCTGGTGACGTCGTCCAGACTGAGACGGTGACCGTCGACTCCGACGGTTCCGTCGCGTACGACTTCGAGACCGTCGACGCCGCCACCGGCTACACGGTCAACGCGACCGACGTCAACACTGGCGTCACCGCCCACACTGCGCCGTTCAACGTCACGCAGGCTGGCGACGGCGTCATCTCGTTCAGCACGGACTCCAAGACGGTCCCGCAGGGGGACATCGCGGAGTTCACGGTTAACTTCGAAGGCAAAGCGAAGGGTAGTACCGGCTACGTCATCATCGGCAACGAGGCGGAGTCCGGCTACCAGCTCAACCTGACCGCGACTGACGTGGACAACGACGGCAAAGTCACGTTCACGTTCAACACGTACACTGCGGGTACGAACGGTAACATCGTGGAAGTCGTCGACACGAGTGGCGACAAAGACACGGTGACCGTGACGAACAAGGCTGCGAGCGAACAGCAGCTCAGCTCCATCCTCGACCAGGGCACCTACCGGACGTACGGTGCCACGACGAAGATGATTGACCCCGACGCGGACGCGCAGTCCGTCGGGACGCTGTTCCTCGCGGAGCGCAAGAAGCCGTCCGTCACGACGTGGACGGCTCCGGCCACCAGCTCGTTCAGCTTCGACGCTAACGAGGATGGCTCCGTGAAGGCTTCGGACATCTCGTCGCTCGTCGAGAGCGGCAAGATCACGAAGGACTCGAAGATCGTGCGGACGGACCACACGATCTTCCAGATCCAGGCAGAGGGCCTGGAAGGCATGCTGGCGAGCCAGGCTGGCTCGACCCAGCTCGACCGCCTGAAGACCGCGCTCAGCGGCAGCAACACTGAGCTGAACCTGAAGGTCAAGCAGACGAACCCGGTTGCGAACCAGGACCCGCGTGTCATCGACATCGCGAACGCGTCCAACAGCAACCTGCAGCTGGTCACGAACGAGAACACCAGCACGTACTACCTGATCTTCAAGCAGGCGACGCTGAACAGCAACGTCAAGGACGGCGACAAGTACAAGGCGCAGTTCAACGTCACTGACGACTACCTCTTCGAGGGCGACAGTGACGCTGTGGACTCCGCGAACGCGTCCTTCGAGACGCTGAAGGGCGAGGTCACCTTCGCGAAGGACACGTTCAAGGTGAACGCGGCGAAGAACCAGACGATCTCTGGTTCCTCGACGTACGCGCCGGGGACGACGTTCTCGGTGCGGGTGAGCTCGGCGACGGGCACGCAGCCCGCGTTCATCAAGCCGAAGACCGTCACCGTTCAGGCCGACGGCAGCTGGTCGGCCTCCTACGACTTCACGACGCCGGACGGCATCAACGCCGGCGACACGTTCACGGTGAGCACGAGCCTCGGCTCGGCTTCCGCGGACGGTGAAGTCATCGAGGGTACGCCGAAGCCGACGACGTCGGCCGGCACGACCTCGACGACGTCGACGACGGAGCCGCCGACGACGACGACGTCGACGACGTCGACGACGGAGCCGCCGCAGACCTCGACGACGAGTGAGCCGCCGGCGACGACGACGACGACCACGACGCCCGGCTTCACGGCCGTGCTCGGGATCGTCGCGCTGCTCGGCGCCGCGCTGCTCGCGATCCGTCGCGACTAACGTGAACAACGACTGACCGGCGAAACCGGTCACTCAACT
>NZ_JBNTKB010000009.1:3693-5107 GCF_051195155.1 Halobaculum sp. P14 | reverse complement strand
CTACCCTACGGATCGAGATAACCTCGGGAAACTGAGGCTAATCTCGAATACCGCTCCCACGCTGGAACGCCGGGAGCGCGAAACGCTCAGGCGCCGTAGGATGTGGCTGCGGCCGATTAGGTAGACGGTGGGGTAACGGCCCACCGTGCCGATAATCGGTACGGGTTGTGAGAGCAAGAACCCGGAGACGGAATCTGAGACAAGATTCCGGGCCCTACGGGGCGCAGCAGGCGCGAAACCTTTACACTGCACGCCAGTGCGATAGGGGGACCCCGAGTGCGAGGGCATACAGTCCTCGCTTTTGAGAACCGTAAGGTGGTTCTCGAATAAGAGCTGGGCAAGACCGGTGCCAGCCGCCGCGGTAATACCGGCAGCTCGAGTGATGACCGATTTTATTGGGCCTAAAGCGTCCGTAGCTGGCCGCGCAAGTCCGTCGGGAAATCCACCCGCTCAACGGGTGGGCGTCCGGCGGAAACTGCACGGCTTGGAGCCGGGAGATCCGAGGGGTACGTCCGGGGTAGGAGTGAAATCCCGTAATCCTGGACGGACCGCCGATGGCGAAAGCACCTCGGAAGAACGGACTCGACAGTGAGGGACGAAAGCTGGGGTCTCGAACCGGATTAGATACCCGGGTAGTCCCAGCCGTAAACGATGCCTACTAGGTGCGCTACTGACTACGAGTCAGTATTGTGCCGTAGGGAAGCCGCTAAGTAGGCCGCCTGGGAAGTACGTCTGCAAGGATGAAACTTAAAGGAATTGGCGGGGGAGCACTACAACCGGAGGAGCCTGCGGTTTAATTGGACTCAACGCCGGACATCTCACCAGCTCCGACTGCAGTGATGACGGTCAGGTTGATGA
This sequence comes from Halobaculum sp. P14, assembly GCF_051195155.1. NCBI lineage: Archaea > Methanobacteriati > Methanobacteriota > Halobacteria > Halobacteriales > Haloferacaceae > Halobaculum > Halobaculum sp. P14. The sequence goes on along the minus strand of NZ_JBNTKB010000009.1, from coordinate 4,249 downwards.
CCTTGCCAGAGTTGCAGAGAGGAGGTGCATGGCCGCCGTCAGCTCGTACCGTGAGGCGTCCTGTTAAGTCAGGCAACGAGCGAGACCCGCGTTCCTAATTGCCAGCAGTACCCTTGAGGTAGCTGGGTACATTAGGAAGACTGCCGCCGCTAAGGCGGAGGAAGGAACGGGCAACGGTAGGTCAGTATGCCCCGAATGAGCTGGGCTACACGCGGGCTACAATGGTCAGGACAATGGGTTCCTACCCCGAGAGGGGACGGTAATCTCAGAAACCTGGTCGTAGTTCGGATTGTGGGCTGAAACTCGCCCACATGAAGCTGGATTCGGTAGTAATCGCGTGTCAGAAGCGCGCGGTGAATACGTCCCTGCTCCTTGCACACACCGCCCGTCAAAGCACCCGAGTGAGGTCCGGATGAGGCTCTCGTTGGAGAGTCGAATCTGGGCTTCGCAAGGGGGCTTAAGTCGTAACAAGGTAGCCGTAGGGGAATCTGCGGCTGGATCACCTCCCAACATCCCGGGGCGTGACCACCACGGTCACACCCCACCTTCCCGTCCG
>NZ_JBNTKB010000009.1:0-3463 GCF_051195155.1 Halobaculum sp. P14 | reverse complement strand
TGGGAAGGGTCGATGTACGCTCCCGGTTGTCCCCGGGACGTGCGATGACGGCCGTGTGTACGTGCAATCCAGACGCCCACTGGACCCGTTCATCGGGTATCAGTGATCATCAGTTAATTGGCTACTGTGCCAGCTGGTGGATGGCTCGGCTCGAGAGCCGACGACGGACGTGCCAAGCTGCGATAAGCCGTAGGGAGCCGCATGGAGGCGAAGAACTACGGATGTCCGAATAGGAATCCTCTAAGCAATTGCCTTGCGCAATGGGGAACGCCCCGAATTGAAACATCTCAGTAGGGGCAGGAAGAGAACGCAACCGCGATGTCGTTAGTAACCGCGAGTGACCGCGACACAGTCCAAACCGAAGCCCTCACGGGCAATGTGGTGTACGGGCTGACAGCAAGCAGACAGCGTCGACGAGAAGTCTCCTGGAACGGAGCACGAAACAGGGCGACAGTCCCGTACCGTCGACAACGACTGCGGATCAGTACCCTGAGTAGCGGGGGTTGGATATCCCTCGTGAACACCCCAGGCATCGACTGGGAAGACTAAACACTCCTCGAGACCGATAGCGAACAAGTAGCGTGAGCGAACGCTGAAAAGCACCCCGAGAAGGGCGGTGCAATAGGGCCTGAAATCAGTTGGCGATGGAGCGACGGGGCATACAAGGTCCCTCGACGAACGACAGAGACGCGAGTCTCCAGTAGGACTCGAGGGAAGCCGATGTTCCGTCGTACGTTTTGAAAAACGAACCAGGGAGTGCATCCCGCTGGCGAGTCTAACCGGGTTATCCGGGAAGGCACAGGGAAACCGATACGGCCGCAGCCTTACGGCGAGGGCCACCGTGTTCAAGCGCGGGGAGTCAGCGAGATGCGACCCGAAACCGAGCGATCTATGCGGGGGCAGGGTGAAGCGCACCGAAAGGTGCGTGGAGGCCCGTTAGGGTTGGTGTCCTACAATACCCTCCCGTGACCTGCGCATAGGGGTGAAAGGCCCATCGAGCTCGGCAACAGCTGGTTCCAACCGAAACATGTCGAAGCATGACCTCTCCCGAGGTAGTCCGTGCGGTAGAGCCACCGATTGAGAGACCCGCCTCCGAGAGGAGTCGGCCTCTCTGTCGAACTCCGAACGTACGGACGCCGTGGACGGAGGGAGTCCGGTATCCCGGGGTAAGCTTGGGTACCATGAGGGGAACAACCCAGAGCTGGGTTAAGGTCCCAAAGTGTAGATTAAGTGTGATTGGAAGGTTGTCTCGAGCCCTAAACAGCCGGGAGGTGAGCTTAGAAGCAGCTACCCTCTAAGAAAAGCGTAACAGCTTACCGGCCGAGGTTCGAGGCGCCCAAAATGATCGGGACTCAAATCTACCACCGAGACCTGGCGGCACCTGTCACAAGGTGATCCAGTAGGTTGGCGTTCTATTCGGGTGGAAGCACGGGCGAGAGCTCGCGTGGACCGTGTAGAAACGAAAATCCTGGTCACAGTAGCAGCGATATTCGGGTGTGAACCCCGAAGGCCTGAAGAGTAAGGGTTCCTCGGCACTGCTAATCAGCCGAGGGTTAGCCGATCCTAAGCCTCGTCGTAATTCGAGCGAGACAAAAGGGTAACTGGTTAATATTCCAGTGCTGCCACGCAGTAAACGCCGACACTTTGGAGTCGGTCGAGCCGGACCTTCGTCCGGTCGAATCCTCGAAGTCCGTGGACGCCGTAACGGCACGAAGCGGACGAAAGTGGAGATAGCGCAAGTCGACTCAATCGAGAGTCCGTGAAAAGGCAAGCGTGGTATTCGTACCGAGATCCGACACAGGTACTCTGGCAGAGCAAGCCAAGGCCGACGGGAGCAACCGACGTTAGGGAATTCGGCAAGTTAGTCCCGTACGTTCGCAATAAGGGATGCCTGCCTCGCACGAGGCAGGTCGCAGTGACTCGGGCGCTCCGACTGTCTAGTAACAACATAGGTGACCGCAAATCCGCAAGGACTCGTACGGTCACTGAATCCTGCCCAGTGCAGGTATCTGAACACCTCGTACAAGAGGACGAAGGACCTGTCAACGGCGGGGGTAACTATGACCCTCTTAAGGTAGCGTAGTACCTTGCCGCTTCAGTAGCGGCTTGCATGAATGGATCAACGAGAGCGCCACTGTCCCAACGTTGGGCCCGGTGAACTGTACGTTCCAGTGCGGAGTCTGGAGACCCCCAAGGGGAAGCGAAGACCCTATAGAGCTTTACTGCAGGCTGTCGCTGAGACGTGGTCGCTAACGTGCAGGATAGGTAGGAGCCGCTACACAGGTACCCGCGCCAGCGGGCCACCGAGGCAGCACTGAAATACTACCCGTTAGTGACTGCGACTCTCACTCCTGGCGGAGGACACCGGTAGCCGGGCAGTTTGACTGGGGCGGTACGCGCTCGAAAAGATATCGAGCGCGCCCCAAAATCTCCTCACGCGGGTCGGGAACCCGCGGACGAGCGTAAGAGCACAAGGAGGTTTGACAGTGTCATTCCAAGCGAGTGACGCTGACGCGAAAGCGTGGTCTAGCGAACGGATCACGGGCCTCAATGGCCCGGATTTACGACAGAAAAGCTACCTTAGGGATAACAGAGTCGTCACCGGCAAGAGCACATATCGACCCGGTGGCTTGCTACCTCGATGTCGGTTCCCTCCATCCTGCCCGTGCAGAAGCGGGCAAGGGTGAGGTTGTTCGCCTATTAAAGGAGGTCGTGAGCTGGGTTTAGACCGTCGTGAGACAGGTCGGCTGCTATCTATTGGGGGTGTTACGGTACCTGACGAGAACGGTCGTATAGTACGAGAGGAACTACGACTGGTCGCCACTGGTGTACCGGTTGTCCGAGAGGGCACTGCCGGGAAGCTACGCGACACGGGGTAAGAGCTGAACGCATCTAAGCTCGAAACCCACTTGGAAAAGAGGTACCACCGAGGTCACTCGTAGAAGACGAGTTCGATAGACTCGGGATGTACGCGTCAAGGCAACGAGACGTTCAGTCCGCGAGCACTAACAGACCAAGCCACACTCATGCACTGAGACCCACAACATGAACGGGTCCAGGCGTTACCTGGATTGCACGTACACATTGGCCACACAGAAGCCAGCAGACAGGAACCAATCCTGACACCGACGACACGGCAATTCACCGGATCGTTCCCGGTGGTCGGCGTTAGGGCGGCCACAGCGGCGGGGCAACACCCGTACCCATCCCGAACACGGAAGTTAAGCCCGCCTGCGTACCGGTCAGTACTGGAGTGCGCGAGCCTCTGGGAGCCCCGGTTCGCCGCCCACCACTCATACTCATACTTACTTCCAACCCCGCTTTTCCAGACACAGAGCCACAGCCACAGTCACACGTCCACAGCCACATTTCCACATACACACGCACCGCCCTCCACCCTCCCCGCCGCCACCCACACGGCACCCCCGCACCCACACACTTCCACGCCTCACCACGCCGCCAC
>NZ_JBNTKB010000008.1:0-139965 GCF_051195155.1 Halobaculum sp. P14 | reverse complement strand
TGCTCGGCGCCGCGCTGCTCGCGATCCGTCGCGACTAACGTGAACAACGACTGACCGGCGAAACCGGTCACTCAACTGCAGTCCGCTTCACGCGGACCTTTTCTTTCGGACGCTACACCCCACAGCCGCAGCACTCTCCGACCAGAATACTACTCGGGACAACGCAGCCGAGGTCGGGTGAGACGACAAGGGCTTTACTGCGCGGACGCCTGGTTTCAGGACATGCCGAGCGTACTCACCGACCTGTTCGCGTGGCTCGTCATCGCCGCGTTCCTCGTCGGTGCGTCGTTCGACTGGCTGCAGCGTCGGTCCGCCGCGGGGCTCCAGCGGTCGGGGCGGGGCTGGCTGGCCGCGCTCTCAGACCGGCTCAGTTCCGCCGGCGCCGACCCGGCGCGGGCGACGACGGCCGCGGCGTGGGCGCTGTTCGCCGCGTTCTGGCTGGTGCTGTTCCCGCACTTCGCGTTCACGCAGAAGAGCTACGTCGAGGGCGTCCTGGCGCTGGCGGCCGTACCGGCGTGTCTGTACGCCGGCTGGCTGCTGTGGAACGGCCGCGACTCGCTGTTCGTGCTGTCGCGCGCCGTCGCCGCGATGGGGCTGGTGTACCTGCCGTTCGAGACGATTCCGTCGTTCACGGTCGCCGGCGTCCACGTCCCGGCGCCGAAGCGCGTCCTGATTCTGACGGTGACCGAGCAGACTGGGTTCGTGATGCGGCTGCTCGGCTACCACCCCGAGCGCGTCGAGGGGCCGGTGCTCGGCTACATGAACGCCTACCAGTTCACGACCGCCGGCGGCCACAACCTCCTGTTCGAAATCCTGCTCGCCTGCACCGGGCTCGGCAGCATGGCGATCTTCGTCGGGCTCATCGCCGCGGTCCGCGCGCCGCTCGCCCGGAAGCTCCGCGCGCTCGCCGTGTCGATTCCGGTCATCTGGGCGCTCAACCTCGTCCGCACCACGTTCATCGGCGTCACGTTCGGCAACCAGTACCTCCAGGTGTTCGTCGACGAGGTGCTGTTCCTGTTCGGCTCGGACAACGTCTACAAGGTGTCGTACTTCGTCGCCGACCGCATCCTCAGTCAGGTGCTCGCGGTCGTCGCGCTCGTCGGCATCACCTACCTCGTCGTCCGCGAACTCCCCGAACTGCTCACGGTCGTCGAGGACGTGCTGTACCTCCTCACGAACGAGGAGTACGACCTCCGGAGCCAGGTCGACCCGGCGCACGACGCGGCCGCCGACTCCGGCTCACAGCGCCTCTGACGGACCGGCCGACCCAGACTCCTCCTCGCGGCCCCGCCGGACGCCGTTTTTCGCCGTCGACTCAGAACTCCGGGAGCGCGTCGACCGGGCAGCCGGCGAGCGTTTCGAGCGCTTCGGCTTCGAGGTGGTGGAGGTCGCCGGGGACGACGAGCATGTGCAGCGGGTCGCCGAAGTCGCGGTCGGCGAGCGCGCCGAGCCGGTCCGCGGCGACGACCGGGTCGGGGCTGCCGGCGCGGCCGACGACGACGCCGAGCGCGGAAGCGTCCCAGTCGTCCGCGAGCATCTCGGCGGCCGTCGACGCCGACATGTACTCGTCCGGTTCGCCTGGCTGCGGGCCGGCCGGCGACGACCCGGCGACCTTGATGTCGAGGTAGACGAGCGTGTGCAGCCCGCGGTCGCGGTTCGCGTCGATGCCGTCGCGGACGCTCTGCGGGACGCCGTCGGCGCCGTGCGCGTACGGGAACGGCAGCGTCACCGCCTTCCCGAACCGGTAGTTCTGCAGCCCGGTCAGCGACGACGCGGCGGACTGGGCGGTGACGCCGTGAATCACGCGGGTGTCGACGCCGCGCTCTGCGGCGCGCACCCGGAGGTCGACGTGCGTCGTCGAAATCATGGTGTCGCCGGCGGTGAGAAACGCGACGTCGCCGTCTTCGGCGGCGTCGAGAATCGGCTCCGGGCGCTGCTCGACGCCCTCGCGGTCGCGGACCTCGACGTCGACGCTGTGGTGCGCCGCGAGGTCGTCGACCGTGGTGCCGACGAGCCGGCTCGTGTAGAACTCCGCGAACACGCGGTCGGCGGCGCGGAGCGCCTCCCGGCCCTCGACGGTGACGGAGCGTTCGTCGTACAGGCCGAGACCGATGAACGTGAGCATAGCCGCAGGTGCGGCGCCGCGACGCTTCCCGGTTTCGCTTGCCGTACAGGCGCTCGCGGCCGCCCCCGGATTCGCGGCGTCCCGCCCGACCTATTCGTCGTCGTCGCCGCGGAGCGCCACCGGAAGGAACCGCCGCCAGCCGTCGTCGTCCGGCGAGTGCCGCGGCGTCGGCGCAATCCACTGGCCGCGTGCGTCGATTTCCTCCTCCTGGTTGTCGCCGACGAGCGGCGGCACGACCGGAATCGCGGCGGCGAGCGCCAGCATCCCGAGCAGCAGCACCGGAATCGGCGAGACGCTCGTCGCACCGCCGCCCGGCGTCGTCGTCGCCGGCGGCTCCCCGCCCTGCTTCGTCGCCGTCGCGGTGTCACCGCCGACCCCGGCTCCCGCTGCCGTCGTCGTCACCGCGGTCACCGTCGGAGTCGCCGTCCGCGTCGCTGACCGCGTCGCGGTCGCAGTCGGCGTCGGCGTGGCCGTCGGCGTCGCAGTCGGTGTGGGCGTCGCGGTGGAGACCGCACCGCCACCGCCGCCACTGAGTCCGCCGCCGCTGCCTCCGCCACCCGACGAAGGCGTCGGTGTTGCGGTCGTGGTCTGGGTGTCGGTCGGTGTTGCGGTCGCGGTCTGGGTGTCGGTCGGTGTTGCGGTCGACGCGGATTCGACCGTCACGGTCGCGGTGTCGGACGCGGTGTTCCCGGCGGCGTCGGCGACCGTGAGTCGGACCGTGTACGTCCCGGTCGCGTCGAACGTGTACGAGACGGTTCGCCCGGTTTTCATCGTGTTGTCGGGGAACCGCCACGTGTACGAGACGATGCGGGTGGTGGCGTCCGAGTCCTGACTCGGCGCGTACGTCGCGGATTCGTCGACGGTCACGGTGCGGTTCGCGACGGCGACCTGCGGCGCGGTCGTGTCGAGCACCACCTCGTCGGTCGTCGCCTCGTCGGTGTTCCCCTGGCCGTCGTCCGCGGTGACGGTGACGGCGTGTGCGCCGTCGCTGCCGCCGTCGACGTCGACGGTCGCCCGGTACGCGCCGTCCTGCCGGGTCAACACGACGGTGCCGGCGCCGAACGCTGAGAGGTCGGCGGTCACCTCGTCGACGTCGCCGGAGACGTTCGCGGTGACGGTGAGCCGGTCGGTCTCGTTGACGACGCCGTTCCCGTCGGTCGCGTCCGTCAGGTTCGCCGAGACGACCGTCGGCACGGCCACGTCGCGCGTCTCGTTCACCGTCAGCGTCTCGGTGACCGTCTGGCCGTCGTCGTCGGTCGCGTCGCCGAGCGTCAGCGTGTAGTTCCCGTCGGTCGTCGCGTTCAGGCTCGCCCGGTACCGGTAGTCGTCGCCGGCGCTGACCTCGTCGAAGTCGCCGAATGACACCGCGGGAGCGTCCGGGCCGTCGAGCGTCAGGTCGGCGTCGGAGACGTCGTCGGTGGCGTTGAAGCCGGCGGTCAGATTCCCGTCGGCCGCGGTTTCGAGCGTGAGGTTGTACACCGAAAAGTCCGACACGGAGACGTCGTCGGTGAGGTTCTCGCCGTCGACCTGGCCGTCCTGGGACGTCGCCCGGTCCACCGTCACGGTGTAGTTCCCGCTGGCGGCGTCCTCGTAGACGCCGGTGTAGCGGTACGGCGCCGCCGCGTCGTCGGTCGAGAAGTTCGACAGGTCGAGCGTCGCGTCCTCCGGCCCGGTCACGGCGACGTCGACGCCGCCCAGCGGTTCGGAGGCGTTGAAGCCGATGGCGATGTCGGTCCCGCTCTGCGTCGTCGCGTCCAGGTCGGAGACGTTGAATCTGGCGTCCACGACGCCGGAGTCGGTGAGCCCCGGCGACGCAGCGTCGCCGTCAGTCGACGCTGCGGATTCGAGCGTCCCGTCGTAGGTGCCGTCGGCGTCCGGCGTGTACGTCGCGTTGTAGACGTAGTCGCCGCCGTCGCTGGTCTCGGTGAAGTTCGACAGGTGGAGCGTCGTCCCGTCCGGCCCGGCGACGTCGACGGTGACGGCGCTCAGCGGCTCGGTCGCCGTGAACGAGACGTTCAGCGTCCCGGGCTCCCCGACTTCCGACCGGTTCGCGACCGTGAAGTTCGACAGCGAGAGCGGCTCGTCCTGCCCGTTCACCAGCGCGACACCGGCGCTGGTCGCCGCGCTGACGCCGTCGACGGTCCCGGTTGTGCCGGAGTAGGTGACGTACCCGATCTTGCTCGGCGGCGACGAGGTGAGGTACAGCACCTCCGGGGTGCCGTCGCCGGTCCAGTTGACGGCGGCGACCGGCGTCTTCTTCGCGCCGCTGGCGAGCGTCGTGACTCCGCCGACGCCGACGAGTTCGACGTTCCCGGAGCCGTCGACGATGGGGACCCGTGCGACGCCGTCGCCGTCGAAGTCCCGGGGGGCGCCGACGGTGCCGCCGGCCGCCGGCTCACCCGAGAACTCCACGTCCTGCTGGCCCGTCGTGTTGTAGTAGCGCAGCATCCCGGCGCTGTTGTAGACGATTTCGGCGACGCCGTCGCCGGTGACGTCAGCGACGCCCGCCGCGCCGCTGAGCGAGTCGCCCGGGTCGACGACCGTCGTCGGAGCGCCGTTATACGTGACCCGCCGTAGCCCGTCGCCGCCGCTTCCAGGGGTGTAGAAGACGCTCGTGGTGCCGTCGCCGTCCAGGTCGCCGACGGCGACTTTGGTCTTCGAGGCCTTCACGCCGGTCGCGAGAAGCTTCTGCTCCCCCGACCGGTCGATGACGGACAGGTCGCCGTTCCCCGTCACGTACGGCACCTCGGCGTACCAGTCGCCGTCCATGTCCGCGGCCGCCCCGACGATTTCGGCGGAGACGCCCGTCCCGATGCGGTCGCCGTCGGTGGTGACCAGCGTCAGTTCGCTGGTGCTGCTGTTGACGTACGCGAACTGCACGGTCCCGCCCGAAACGCTGCCCTCCGTCGCCGCGAGCGGCGCGCTGAGCGCCGCCGCGCCGTCGCTCGCCCGGTCGCCCGTCAGGTGTGCCGCGGCGCCGCTGACCGTCTGCCCTGCCGTGGGCGCCGCCCCCGCGGCGACCACAGCGACGACCAGCGTGCCGACCACCGCGGCCCGCGCGACGACCCGGTATCGCCCGGTGTCTGACACGTGTCCAAGAAAATACACTGGAAACACGGAAAACGCTTGTCGCCGTCGCAGGCGCGCTGACTCGGTGCATCCGGCGAATACTCTCCCGACGCGACGATTCTCACCGCAGAGGTATGAGTTAATCCATCAATCCCTAGAAACAGAAATTTGTGCTGCCGAGGCGGGTGCGGCGTGATTCGTCAGCGGCCGCGGGTCGATGACTCAGAGGCATCAGAAGCATCCGCGGGCGGTGCGGCGGCCCGCCCCGTCTCCGGTGCGAGGAGCGCCGCGGCCCGGTAGCACGCGACGTCGACGACGCCGAACGCGGTGCCGACGACGCTGCCGACGACGGCGCCGCCGGCGGTGCCGAGCAGCAACAGGTACGCCAGCACGACGACGTCGCCGGTCCCCTCCAGCAGTTCGAGGCCGGCGAGGACGACGGCGCCGGCGACGGCGAACCCCATGCCGACGACGGCGCCGCCGACCGCGCCGCGGCCGAGGAGGTGCAGCGTCTCGCCGTCGGTGCTCCGCCGGAGGCCGCCGAGCGCGAACACCCACCGCGTCGTCGCGACGACGAGTAGCCACAGGTAACCGAACGCCGCGAACCCGGGGAGCGTCCCGAGCCCCGAGAGCGCCCCGGTGAGCGCGCCGGCCGCGTGCCCGGCGAGCACCGCGAGCAGCGCGAAGCCGACGACGTTGAACGTCGCCACCGACCACGTCTCCGCGTCCGGCCACTCAGCCATGCGCGAGCACCTCCGCGAGCACGACGACCACGAGCAGCGCACCCGTCGTCGCACCGTAGGACGAGGTGATGCGCCGGCACACGGCGTCGTCCGGGTCGTCGACGTCGCGGAGGCGGAACACGGCCAGCGACCGGACGCCCGAGCCGGCGACGAACAGCGCGACCACGGCGAGTTTCAGGGTGAACACGGCGCCCCAGCGCGTCCCGGGGCCGGGCGCGCCGAGCGCCCCGAGGTTCCCGACGCCGGTGACGACCATCACGCCCATCGCCGCCCAGAACACGCACTCGAACTGCCTGAGCAGCGGGCCGGCCGCGCGGTCGCCGACCCGGAGCCCCGCCCACACCGCCGCGGAGCCGGCGAGCAGCACGACCATGCCGAGCACGTGGACTGTCCGGACTGCGAGGTGGAGGGCACCTGCCATACGCCCACGATTCCTCTGTCAACACAAAAACACCGGGGAGTCTACAGGTACTCGGGCGCTACTCCCCCGCTCGCGGTCCAGCCTGCCCCTTCCCGATAGCGTTCACACCTGAAGAGGCGTCCTTGGCACACCCAAACATGACCTTCTAGTCTCTGTGTGCAATTAACAGATAATATCGCTATATAGGTGAATACAGAGAAGACTTATTCGAGATTAGTGCATGAGTAGTCACTGAGAGCGCAGAACGATGAAGGGAACACAAATCCTGTGCCGAGTGGTCGGCCACGACTGGGAAGCCACCGACCTCAGAGTCACGCACGGCCGGGTCGAGTGCGGCCGCTGCGGCGACGCCGAGTGGCGGCAGAACTGAGCCGGCGCTGCGCGCTGCCACAATTCGGCGCTTCGAAAACGGCTCGTCGGCGACGGTACGGTCGTCAGAAGGCAAGCCGGTGGAGGGATTTGAACCCTCGGCCTATTCCTTACGAAGGAATCGCTCTGCCAGCTGAGCTACACCGGCGCGTGTATCAGTCGTCGGGGGGAGACGGAAATAAGGATTCCGGAACCGCGGCGCCGTGCCCCGCTCTCACATCCGGCGGAGGCGGGCGTCGACGCAGACGTTCAGTTCGTGTGGCGCGTACGACCGGACGTCGTGTTCCGTGAGGACGTCGACGCGGTAGTCGTCGCCGGCGGCGTCGCGGATGGCGCGCTCTGCGGGGCCGTACGGGTCGGATTCGTGCTGGATGTCGTAGACGTGGAGGACGCAGTCGTCGCCGGCGAACGCGACGGCGGTGTCGAGGAACTCGGTGGCGGTGTGCGGGAGGTTCATGAGGACGCGGTCGGCCCAGTCGGGGTAGTCGGCGGCGACGTCGCGGACGTCGCCCTCGACGGCGGTGACGCGGTCGGTGACGTCGTTGCGGCGGGCGTTCTCGCGGAGGTACTCGACGGCGCGCGGATTCAGGTCGCAGGCGACGACGTCGGCGCCGCGGGCGGCCATCGGCACCGCGAACGGCCCGACGCCGGCGAACATGTCGACGACCTGCTCGTCGGCGTCGACCTGCGTGACGACGCGGTGGCGCTCGGTGGCGAGCCGCGGCGAGAAGTAGACGTCGGCGATGTCGAGGAGGAACTCGTGGCCGTACTCGCGGTGGACGGTCTCGGTGCCGTCGCCGGCGAGCACCTCCCAGTCGCGGACGCGGTACTCGCCGCGGACCTTCGACGCCCGGTTCACGACGGTTTTGCAGGGGACGTCGGAGGCCATGACGGCGTCGGCGACCGCCTGCGCCGTCGCCGGGTCGTCCTCGTCGACGATGACGACGTCGCCGAGCCGCTCGTACGTCGGCTCGTACCCCAGAATCTCGGCGGGCGTCCGCGGCCGGTCGCGCTCGGCGGCGTCGCGCGCCACGACGTCGTAGTCGTCGGCGACGGCGTCGGCGTCGGTGACCGGGATGTAGATGTCGCCGTCCTCCACCTCGATTTCGCGGTCGCCGTCGAGGACGCCGCGCTCCGCGAGCCGCTCGCGGGTGGCTTCGCCGTCCTCGACGGGGACGCGGACGCACGGCACGCTCATGCCGCGAAATCGGCCGGCGGCGGCGAAAGGGCTACCGGTTCGAATCGTCGCCGTCGTCGCCGTCGTCGTGGCCGGCGTGGTCGCCGTCGCCGTCGTCGTGGCCGGCGTCGGGCCGCTGTTCGCCGAGCGCGGTGAGCAGCGGCGTGTCGACGGCGGGGTCGCGGTTGAGCGCGGTGTCGACGCCGAACGACTCCGCGAGCGCGTCGTCCGCGAGGACGGCTTCGGGGTCGCCGGCCGCGCGGATTCGGCCGCCGGCGAGCAGGACGAGCCGGTCGCAGAACCGCGCTGCGAGGTTCAGGTCGTGGATGGCGGCGAGGGCGGCCTTCCCGTCGGCGACGGCGTCGGCGACGAGCCGGAACGTCCGGAGCTGGTGGTTGATGTCGAGGCTCGCGGTCGGCTCGTCGAGCAGCAGCGCCGGCGTGTCCTGCGCGAGCGCCCGTGCGAGCAGGAGCCGCTGACGTTCGCCGCCCGACAGCGTCGTGACGGCCCGGTCGGCGAACGCGGCGACTTCGGCGCGCTCCATCGCCCGCTCGACCGCGGCGTCGTCGTCGTCGCCGGCCTGCCCGAACCGGGAGACGTACGGCGTCCGGCCCATCTCGACGGCCTCCCGAACCGTGAACTCGAAGCTGAACGTCGCGTCCTGCGGCACCGTCGCGACGCGGCGCGCCGTCGCCCGGCGGCTCAGCCCCGCGACGTCGTCGCCGGCGAGCGCCACGCGGCCGGCGTCGGGCGTCAGCGTCCCGTTGAGCACCCGGATGAGCGTCGTCTTCCCGGCGCCGTTCGGGCCGACGAGCCCCACCAGTTCGCCCGCGTCGACGTCGAGTGACACGCCGTCGAGCACCGTGTCGCCGCCGAGCGCGACGGAGACGTCGGTGGCGCGGATGCGCGGCTGCTCCGCGTCGCCGGCGCCGTCGTCAGCGCCGCCGGCAGCGTCGCCGGCGCGGCTCGTCGCGGGGGTATCGCGACTCGCGTCGGCGTCGCCGCGGCTCACAGTTCGTACACCTCGCGCTTGCGGAGCAGGTAGAGGAAGAAGGGGGCGCCGGCGGCGGCGGTGACGATGCCGACGGGGAGTTCGGCGGCGCCCGAGCGGGCGACGGTGTCGGCGGCGACGAGGAAGGCGCCGCCGGCGAGCGCGCTGGTCGGCAGCAGGACGCGGTGGTCCGGGCCGACGACGAGCCGGAGCGCGTGCGGGACGATGAGGCCGACGAAGCCGATGACGCCGGAGACGGCGACGGCGGCCGCCGTGAGAACCGAGGAGACGGCGAGCAGCGCGCGTTTGCTGCGCTCGACGTTCACGCCGAGCGCGCCGGCGTCGGACTCGCCGAGCAGCAGCACGTTCAGGTCGCGGCTGTACGCGAACAGCACCGCGACGAGCGGCGGGACGACGAGCGCGACGGCGCCGACGTCGCCCCACGAGGCGTTGTCGAGGTGGCCCATCAGCCAGTAGACGACGCGGCGCATCGACTCGCCGCTGCGGAGCAGCAGGTACGACGTGACGGCGCCGAGGAACGTCTGGACCGCGACGCCGGCGAGCAGCAGCGTCGCGACCGGGGTGCGGCCGTCGCGGGTGGCGACGAGGTAGACGCCGAAGCCGGCGAGGAGCGCGCCGACGAACGCGGCGCCGCCGAGGCCGACGAACGGCAGACTCCCCAGCGGGCCGAGCGCGGCGACGATGGCGCTCGGCGCGACGATCCAGGCGACCGCGCCGACCGCGGCGCCGGAGGACACGCCGACGATTGACGGGTCCGCCATCGGGTTCCGGAAGAACCCCTGCATGACGGCGCCGGCGGACGCGAGCGCGACGCCGACGAACGCGCCGAGCAGGATGCGCGGCAGCCGGACCTGCATGACGATGGTGCTGTTCACGTCGGAGACGGGGAAGGAGAACGGGTGGGCGTACCGGAGCCGGACCGGGAGGCCGGCGGCGTCCGCGCCGACGCCGCCCGCGAGGTCGACGCCCACCGGGACGGCGACGCTGTTCGCGAGCACGGCGAGGACCGTGCGCGCCGGGATGGACACCGGGCCGACGCCGGCGCTCACCGTCACGACGGCGGCGAGCACGCCGGCGAGCACCGCGGAGTAGGCCGCGGCGCGGCTCCAGGGACGCATCGATAACTCAACCAGAGTTGGTTTAGGTACATATTTATTGCTTTCTCCGTAGGAACGAGTATGCGACAGTTCACAGCGATTCTCGTCACCGCCGCCGTCCTGCTCGCCGGCGTCGCGCCAGCGGCCGGCGCAGCGGGCGCAGCGGGCACAGCGGCCGGCGCAGCACCGGCCGGCACGGACGCCCCGCTCCAGCAGAGCGGCGGCGCGGCGCAGTGTTCGTTCCCGTTCACGGCGACCGACGCCACCGGGACCGAAGTGACCGTCGAGGAGAAGCCCGAGCGCGTGACGACGCTCGCGCCCAGCGCCGCCCAGACGATGTGGGAGATCGGCGGGAAATCGCAGGTCGTCGGCGTCTCCAGGCACGCGACCTACCTCGACGGCGCCGAGTCGCGGACGAACGTCTCGGCGGGCTTCTCCGTCAGCGTCGAGGCGGTCGTCGGCACGAACCCGGACCTCGTGCTGGCGCCGAACGTCATCCCGACTGACACGGTGACCGCGCTGCGGAACGCCGGGCTGAAGGTGTTCTACATGTCCGCCGCCACCAGCGTCGCGGACGTCCGGAACAAGACGACGCTCATCGGCCGCCTCACCGGGAACTGCCGGGGCGCCGCCGAGGCGAACGCCTGGATGACCGCGAACGTCGACGCGGCGGCGCAGGCGACAGCCGACGTCGAGCCGGTGCGGGCGCTCTACCCGCTCGGCGGCGGCTACGTCGCCAACACCGGGACGTTCATCTCCGCGATGATGCGGGCGTCCGGCGCCGAGAACGTCGTCGCGGAGGCGAACGTCTCCAAGCTGTATCCGCAGCTCAGCAGCGAAGTGATTCTGCAACTGCAGCCCGACTGGCTCGTGTTGAGCAGCGGCTCGTCGTACCTGCTCTCGCAGGAGCCGTACGCGAGCACCCCCGCGGTGCAGAACAACAACACGGTGACCGTGAACGCCAACTACCTGAACCAGCCGGCGCCGCGGTCGGTCGTCATGGCGGTCCGGACGATGACGAAGGCGTTCCACCCCGAGGCGGCCGCATCCGCCGAGTTCGAGACGCGCGCCGAAGTCGAAGCGTCGATGTCGACGCCGACGCCCGAGCCGACCACCGCCGCCTCGACCACGGCGACGACCGACTCGCCGGCCGAGTCGACCGCGACCACCGGCGCCGGCTTCGGCTTCGCCGTCGCCGCGCTCTCCGTCGCCGTCGCGGCGCTGCTCGCACGCCGCCGATAGCACCCTTTTTCCGCGCGGGCCACGGCGTCCCGGTATGGTCGAAAACGTCCTGTGGCCTGCGTACTTCGACGCGGCGCTCACCCGCTCTGCGGGGCGGCGCGTCCCGGCGGACCTCGCGGTCGCGGAGCCGACGGTGGACGAGATCGCGAAGGCGGTCCAGCAGGTCGGCTACGACGCGAAAATCGAGCGGGACGCGACGTACAGCCGCGAGTACGAACAGCGCGGCCGCGTCCTCGTCACCGGCACCGAAGAGACCGCGAAGAACGACCTGGTGCAGGCGGTCGGCGCCTACCTCGGCGTCATCCGAGGCGACTGAGGTGCCGCGATGAGACGCGTCGGCGAAGTCGTCCGGACGGCGCAGGGGCTCGCCGTCGTCCGCGTCCCGCCCGACACCGACCCGGTCGACGTCGGCGCGGAAGTCGTCGACGAGTCGCTGACCAGAGTCGGCTGGGTCGTCGACGTGTTCGGACCGGTCGACCGGCCGTACGTCGCGGTCACCCCGACCGACGAATCGCGCCTCGCCGGGCTGCTCGGCGAGAAACTGTACTCGCGGTAGGGTCACGTCACGACAGTCGTCCATCCACGGCGCTCGCCGTATTCTTCCGGGCGTTCAGCCAAACACTCAAGAATCGCGTGCGCTTACCGATTCAACTGCTCCAGCTTCAGTACCATTCTGAGTGACATCCTCCCCGCCGTAAACGGCGAGGTTTTAGCGCCTATTCCGCCCAGATAAATGGCTTGAACGTCCTTCTATCCGCGTGCAATGGGCCTTCCCGGATTGATTCTCGGTATACTGACGTTTGGTACAGGCGCTGTTGGGCCGATGCGTACGGAGCGCCCGAGTGGTTCACTGACTACTCCTGACCCAAGGGCTAAGCCGTGTCAACGCTAACGTTGACGTAACGATGGCGACCGCTGATGAGCAGATTCGGGTGAGCGACCGTGTGAAGCGGGAACTCAACCGCCTCCGGCGTGAGGGAGAGAGCTACAACGACGTCCTGGAGCGCGTCCTCGACGAGGACCGCGTCGGCGACTTCTACGACGGGTTCGGCCGCTGGTCCGACGAGGAGGCCGAGCGCGTCCGTGAAGGGCGTCGGAAGTCGAAGGAGAAGCGGAAGCAGCGGATGCGAGAGCGGACTGAGGACGCTACATGAAGGTCCTCGACGCGACGTTTCTCATCGACTACCTGGACGGCGTCGAAGCGACGAAGGAGTTCTACGAGGCGGCTGGAGCCCAGAACGAGCGTTGGGTGATGCCCGTCCCGGCGTACGCCGAGGCACTTGTCGGTGAGGGGAACCTCCCGAACGGCGACGTCGCCGGCGCTCGTGCTGACCTCTCGTGGGGAGAGAAGTACGAGGTGGACGAGAGGACGGCAGTGACAGCGGGGGAGATCGCGGACGAGGTCGCCCCGGGCGGGCCGTACCTAGACGGTCTCGACGCACTGATCGCAGCGGTCGGGCGTGAACTGGACGCGCCGGTTGTTTCTGCCGACGGTGACCTCACCCACGAGGAGACGAAGAAGGTCGTTGACGTCGAAGAATACTGACCGGGCAGACTGACAGCACGGCCCCTCGACTGACAGCACGACCGTATTGTCGGCCACCAGTTTTGATGACCGTAAACTGGTAGGCGTGTGAGCGGTACGTTCGCACACCTACTTGCCGATTTAGCCGTTTCAGTTTCAGGCACCGATAGTGTTCAGATACGGATGAAGGGTGAGGCTGAACGATTTATGAGTGTTCTATGCTCGAAACCGACCGTATCGACGGTAGTGCCGACTGCTTCGAGTTAGCGTTTCTGGAGCGTTGACTACCCGGCCAAACGCTTATTCGACGCCTACCGCTATTCGTAGCTAAGATGGCCAGTTCGACCAGAGACGGCGGGGACCACACCGACGAGATTCGCCTCTGGCGTGAAGACGACTGGTGGGTGGCTGAAGACGTCGAAACCGGCGTCACGACACAGGGACAGTCTCGGGCGGTCGCGCTGGAGAACCTCGACGAGGCAGTTGCGC
This sequence comes from Halobaculum sp. P14, assembly GCF_051195155.1. Classification (NCBI taxonomy): domain Archaea; kingdom Methanobacteriati; phylum Methanobacteriota; class Halobacteria; order Halobacteriales; family Haloferacaceae; genus Halobaculum; species Halobaculum sp. P14. The sequence goes on along the minus strand of NZ_JBNTKB010000008.1, from coordinate 126,696 downwards.
TGAACGAAGGCGATGTCGGCACCGAGCCGAGCGACGAGGAACTCCGTGAACTCGGCATCGACCCGGCGGACAACACGACGGGAGAAGACGAACCGCCGGACGTACTCGACTGATGGGGGGCGGGCGTTCTCGGGGCGGGAGGTCGTGAAGGCGCTGGTCAACGCAGGCGGCTTCGAGTGGCGACGGACCGCTGGCGACCACGCACAGCTCTCCTACGAACATCCGTCGAACGACAGTGACCAGCGGCGCGTCACGGTTCCGTTGCACGACGAACTCCGGACGGGGACGCTGCGCAGTATCGCGAAGCAAGCCGGAGCGAACGACTTCGACGCGTTCTGCGACTGGATCGACCGGAACGGGTGACCCGTTCGGTCGACGGTCCGCAACCCCCAACACTGACCGGTCCTCGCCGCCCGGTCTCTGCGGCGGATTCGGGCGCGTCATCTCGTCAGGCTTTACCTGCGTGGGCGCAAACGCCGCCGTAATGGCACAAGCAGCCGAGCAGGGCGAACTCGTCCCCGTCATCGGGCTGGAGGTCCACGTCCAGCTCGAGACGGAGACGAAGGTGTTCTGCGGGTGTTCGACGGAGCCCGCCGAGGACGAGGCGCCCAACACGCGCGTCTGCCCGGTCTGTCTCGGGCTCCCCGGGGCGCTCCCCGTGCTGAACGAGGCGGCGGTGGAGGCCGCGGTGAAAGTCGGGAAGGCGCTGGACGCCGACATCCCCGAGCAGACCCGGTTCCACCGGAAGAACTACTACTACCCCGACCTGCCGAAGAACTTCCAGATTACGCAGTACGACGCGCCGCTGTGCGCCGACGGCACGCTGTCGTTCAGCCACGAGGGCGACCGGCACGAGGTGTCGGTTCGGCGCGCCCACCTCGAAGAGGACCCGGGCAGCATCCGGCACGTCCGCGACGGGACGCAGGACCTCGACGTCCGGACGACGTCGGTGGACCGCGCGGACTACACGCTCGTCGACTACAACCGCGCCGGGACGCCGCTGATGGAGGTCGTCACGGAGCCGGACTTCCGCGACCCCGCCGAGGTCCGCGCGTTCCTCGAGAAACTGGAGGAGGTGCTGGAGTACCTCGGCGTGTTCGACGCGTCCCGCGACGGCAGCCTCCGCATCGACGCGAACCTCTCGATGATTCCGGGGTCGGAGATCCGCGACGACGGCACCATCCCGACGGAGACGCTCGAATCCGCGAACCGGACCGAGGTGAAGAACATCTCCAGCCACAAGGGCGCCCAGACCGCGCTGAGCTACGAGGAGAGCCGGCAGGAGAACCTGCTGCGCCGCGGCAAGGCGGTCGAACAGGAGACGCGGCACTTCAACGAGACGCACGGCAACACCATCTCGATGCGGTCGAAAGAGGAGGAGAAGGACTACCGGTACTTCCGGGAGGCCGACCTGCCGCCGCTGCAGGTCGCCCACTGGAAGGAGGAAATCGCGATTCCGGAGCTGCCCGACGCCCGCCGCGCCCGGTTCCGCGACGAGTACGGCCTCGACGAGGAGGCCGCCGCGAAACTCACGTCCCGGAAGCAGGTCGCGGACTTCTTCGAGGCGGTCGCCGCCGAGTTCGACCCGTCGGTCGCCGCGACCTGGGTCGCCGACAACCTCCTCGGCGAACTCCACTACCGCGACATGACAATCGACGACGTCGACGACCGGCTCGACGAGTTCATGCGGCTCATCGAGCTGGTCGACCAGGACGAACTCACCGTGAAGAACGCGGAGGAGACCGTGCTGCGCGCGATGCTCGACGAGGGCGTCGCCCCGGACGAGGTCATCGAACGCGAAGGGCTCGGGAAGGCCGGCGAGAGCGAAGTCGTCGACGCCGTCCGCGACGCCATCGAGGAGAACCCGGACGCCGTCGAGGACTACCACGAGGGCGAAGGCGGCGCGCTCAACTACCTCGTCGGCCAGGTGATGCAGCGCACCGGCGGCTCGGCCGACCCCGGCACCGTCAACGAACTGCTCCGCGACGAACTCGAATCGTAGCGCGGCGACCCGGGCCGTCCCGCGGTGTCGATTCGCCCCGCGGCGACTCGATTTCTCCTGCGGCGCGTCGCGGCGCTTCTCTCGGCTGTTCTGCGGCGTCGCGGACGGGTCGCCGGTTCCCGGAGGGTTTTGGGTGCTGGGGGCGCCGGGACCGGTATGCCCGAAACCGCGGACGACCTGCACACGATGACGTGGGAGGACGCCGGCGAGTCTTTGCTGTCGGCCGACTGCGTGATTCAGCCGACCGGCAGCACCGAGCAGCACTCCACGCACCTCCCGGTGTCCGTCGACACGCTGCGCGCGGACCACCTTTCGGCGGAGCTGGTGGACGCCGCCGCCGACCACGACCTGGAGTTCGTTCGGCTGCCGACGCTGCCGTACGGCGACTCCGAACACCACATGCGGTTCCCCGGCACCGTGACGCTGAGCCAGGACACCTACAAGTCCGTCCTCGTCGACGTCGGCGAGTCGCTCGCCGCCCACGGCGTCGACCGCGTCCTGTTCTTGAACTGCCACGGCGGCAACAAGCAGGCGCTCGACCTCGCCACCGACCGGCTGAACCGCGACACCGACCTCGCGGCGCACTTCGTCCACTGGACCGACTTCGCCCGCGACGAACTCGAAGCCGAGTTCGGCGACGACTGGGGGCACGCCGGCGACCACGAGACGTCGTTCGTGGAGCTGTTCCGCCCCGACCTCGTCAAACAGGAGAAGAAGCAGCCGCAAGACGCCGCCGAGATGCCGAAGACCCGGTCGTGGACGTACTTCGACGACGTCACCGAACTCGGCGGCCTCGGCGACCCGACGAACTCCGACCCGGAGTTCATGGAGGACGTCGTCGCCGACACCACTGACAGCATCCTCTCGGCGCTGCGCGACGACATCGACGACGGCTGGTGAACCGCGAACGGGGACTCACGGGCGGCGACCGACGCGCGGAGCCGTCCGTAGCGGCCCGTGGCGGTGCGTGAGGAAGCGAAACGCGGCGAGACCGAAATTAGTTCTGCGGGTGTTCAGGCGGCGACGTCGTCGGTTTCCGGGGTCGACGGGCGGCCGGCGGGGCCGGTGCCGGTGTCGCCGTCGCGGCCGTCGTAGCGGGCGCGGACGACGGTGACGACGGCGCCGACGCCGACGAGCGTCAGGGCGAGTCGGAGCAGGCCGCCGCCGGGGACGAACTGGGTGAGTGCGACGACGAGCAGCCCGACGGCGAGCGCCCGCCACGCCGAGTCGCTGTCGGCGTCGGCGGCGCGGAGCGCCCAGGCGCCGAACGTGTACGCGCCGAGCACCAGGCCGGCCCACAGCAGCAGCGCGTACGCCGCGCCGCCGAGCAGCGCCAGCGGGATGCCGATGACGGTGACTGCGACCAGCACGAGCGCCAGCGGGACGCCGACGAGCGCGAGCAGCCCGATACCGCCGCTGCGCGCCGCGTCGGTCAAGCCGGCGTCGCGGACGTCGGCGGCGAACTTCGGGGCGACGAGGACGAACAGCGCGCCGAGCGCGAGGTGGGCGAGCGTCCGGTAGGCGACGCCGACCCACGACGGGACGGCGAACAGGCCGCCGGGGCCGCCGTCGAAGCCGACGACGCTGCCGCCGTAGCCGAGGTCGGCGCGGCTGACCGTGCCGGCGACGCCGCTGCCGGCGTACGCGAAGTCGTCGGAGTCGTACGTGACGCTGCCGCCGACGGCCGCGGTCGGGCCGATGCGGACGCGGTCGGCACCGATTCGGACGTCGCCCGCGACGGCGCCGTCGATGACGACGTCGCCCGCGCCGACGTCGAGGGCGCCGCCGACGACGCCGGACTCGCGGAGCGCGAACGCGCCGGCGCCGACGTCGACGTCGCCGTCGACGCGGCCTTCGATGGTCACGGCGCCGCCCGACCCGAGGAGGTCGCCGGTGACGACGCCGGAGGGCGCAATCTGGACGGTGCCGCCGACGGCGTTGACGTCGCCGTCGACAGTCCCGTAGACGACGACGGTGCCGCCGACCGCGTCGAGGGTCCCGTCGACGGTTTCGCCGGCGGCGACGACGACGGCCCCGCCGACCCGCTCGTCGGCCGCCGCCGGCGCGACGGCGACGAGGAGGACGACGAACAGCACCGCGAACAGCCGCGAAACGGAGAGGTTCATGTTCGGCTGTCCCGACGCCGCTGGAGACGATAAAATAGCGTCGGACGCGTGTTATCTCGGCGCAGCCCGCCGCTGTGCGGCGAATCCGGACGGGTCGTCGCTGCGGTCGCGGCGCCGTCAGACGTGCTCGTCGAGGAACGACGCGATGGCTTCGAACTCCTCGATGCGGTTCTCGCGGGACGTGGTGTGGTGGCCCTCGTCGTCGAACACGAGGTGCTCGACGGGGACGCCCTGTTCGCGGACCGCGTCGACGACCTGCTCGGTCTCCTCGACCGGGACGCGCGGGTCGTTGGCGCCGTGCTGGACGAACAGCGGGCAGGCGACGTTGTCGATGTGGGTGAGCGGCGACACCGACTTGAGGAAGTCGTAGTCGTCGTCGAGGCTGCCGTACTCGGCTTCGCGGTGGCTGCGCCGCCACTCGCCGGTGTTCTCGAGGAACGTCGTGAAGTCCGCGATGCCGACGAAGTCGACGGCGGCCGCCCACAGGTCGGGGTACTCGGTGATGGCGGCGAGCACCATGAAGCCGCCGTACGACCGGCCGTAGGCGACGACGCGGTCGGTGTCGGCCGCCGGCCGGTCGGCGAGCCAGTCGACGGCGGCGGCGACGTCCGCGACCGAGTCCATCCGTTTTTCCACGTCGTCAAGGTGGCTGTACGCCTTCCCGTAGCCGGCGGAGCCGCGGACGTTCGGTTCGAGGACGGCGTAGCCGCGGTTCACGAAGAACTGCTTCACCGGGTAGAACCACGGGCGGCGCTGGTGCTCCGGGCCGCCGTGAATGTCGACGATGACCGGCGCCGGGTCGTCGGCGTCGGCCGCCGGCGGCGCCGTCCAGTACGCCGGAATCTCGCGGCCGTCGAACGTCTCGTAGTGCACCGTCTCGGCGTCGTGGAACGCCGCGGACGGCAGGCCGTTCGTGCCGACCGGCGTCCAGTCCGTGCCGTCCGCGTCGTCGAACGCGGCGACGTGGACGCCGTACGGCTCCGTCGGCGCCGTGTGGGTGTACGCGTAGCGCGCGGCGTCGCCGTCGAACGCGACTCCCTGCACGACGCCGTCGACCGTCGGCGCCGCGGCCGCGGTGAACTCGTCGCCGTCGAGGACGCCGGCGCGGACCGCCGAGTAGCCGCCTTCGTTCACCGTGAACGCGCAGCGGCCCGTCTCGCGGTCGTACGCGAACGAGTCGACGTCCCAGGCGTCGGTGCCGGGTTCGCCGAGCGCGTCGTCGTGGCCGGCGACCGGCGTGATGGCGGTGGCGCCGTCGGCGCTCTCCGCCGGGTCGACGCGGGCGACGTAGGCGGTGTCGGCGCCGTGGTTCGTGACGCAGTAGAGCCCGCCGTCGTCGCCGAAGTGGACGTGGCTGTACGTCGCCTCCGAGCCGTCCGACAGCGTCGTCGACGCCCCGATGTCGAGGTCGAGCACGGCGAGTTCGTCGTCGTAGCTGCTGTGCGGCTTCGTCACGGCGAGCAGTTCGCCGTCCGGGCCGAACGCCTCGACGGAGAGCCAGCCGCCCGGCCCCTCGTACACCAGTTCGGGGTCGCCGTCGAGCCGCTGGACGTACACGTCGAACCGGCCGTCCGCGTCGCGGTTCGCGGTGTAGGCGACGCGGTCGCCGTCCGGCCCCCAGGCGCCCCAGTCGTGTTTCGACTCGGGGTCGTCGGTGAGCGCCGAGTCCGCGCCGGTGTCGAGGTCGTAGTGGCGGAGCTGGTCGCGCTCGTCGCTCCCGCGGTCCATCGCGTACACGAACGTCTCGTCGGTCGGCGACGCCGCGACCGCCGAGACGCGCTCCTCGTGCGGCGTGAGCCGCGTCGGCCACGTCCCGGCGGCTTCGGTCGTCCACACCTGCGGCGTCCCGGACGTGTCCGCGAGGAACAGCAGCCGGCCGGCCGGCGTGAGCGTCGGCGAGTCCACGTGTTCGATGGCGAGGAAGCGCGCGACGCCGTAGTCGGGGTCGGCGCCGCCGCCAGCGTCGTCGGTGTCGGAGTCGCTCATGGCTGTACTGCCGACGGGCCGCTGGTAAAGGATTGGGCCACCGGCGAACCGGGCTGGCGGGGAACCTGACCGCCGACGAATCGGGCTGTCGGGGAACCGGCCCGCCGACGAACCAGGTCGCCGACGAACTCGCGTGGCGCTTCAGTCGCCGTTTCGTGGTCGTTCCGGGGCGGGAGTTCCGAGCGCGAAACCTTTAGAAGGTGAATCGGCCTATCTTCCCGCAACGAATGGAGCTCATCATCACGGAGAAGGACAACGCCTCGCGGCGGATCTCCGAAATCCTCTCCGGCGGGTCGTACGACTCCGAGCGGCAGGCCGGGGTGAACGTCTACCGGTGGGGCGGGACGCGCTGCATCGGGCTGTCCGGCCACGTCGTCGGCGTGGACTTCCCGCCGGAGTACGACGACTGGCGGGACGTCGAGCCGGTCGAACTCATCGACGCGCCGGTACAGAAGCGGCCGACCCAGGAGAACATCGTCCGGGCGCTGCGGCTGCTCGCCCGGAACGCCGACCGGGTCGTCATCGCGACCGACTACGACCGCGAAGGCGAACTCATCGGGAAGGAGGCGTACGAACTCGTCCGCGAAGTGAACGAGGACGTCCCGGTCGACCGCGTCCGGTTCTCCTCCATCACGGAGCGGGAGGTGACGGAGGCGTTCGAGAACCCCGACGACATCGACTTCGACCTCGCGGCCGCCGGCGAGGCACGGCAGGTCATCGACCTCGTGTGGGGCGCCGCGCTCACCCGGTTCCTGTCGCTGTCGGCGCGGCAGCTCGGCGAGGACTTCATCTCCGTCGGCCGGGTGCAGGGGCCGACGCTGAAACTCATCGTCGACCGCGAACGCGAAATCCAGGCGTTCGACCCCGACGACTACTGGGAGCTGTTCGCCGACCTGCTGAAACGCGACGGCAACGTCGCGGACGACGCAGACGACGCCGCGGACCAGGCGTTCGAGGCGCAGTACTTCTACGAGGACGACGACGGCACGGAGGCCGAACGCGTCTGGGACCAGGTCGTCGCCGAGCAGGTGTACGAGGCGCTGTCGGCCGCCGACTCCGCGACCGTCGACTCCGTTCGGCGCCGCACCCGGACGGACGAGCCGCCCGCACCGTTCAACACGACGCAGTTCATCCGCGCCGCCTCCTCCATCGGCTACTCCGCCCAGCGCGCGATGAGCATCGCCGAGGACCTCTACACCGCCGGCTACATCACGTACCCGCGGACCGACAACACGGTGTACCCGGACGACCTCGACGAGCGCGACCTGCTCGACGACCTCAGCGGCGCCCGGCAGTTCGGCGACGACGCCGAGTCGCTGCTCGACCAGGAGGACATCACGCCGACCGAGGGCGACGAGGAGACCACCGACCACCCGCCGATTCACCCGACCGGCGAACTCCCGTCGGCGTCCGAGCTCTCCGAGGACGAATGGGAGGTGTACGAGCTGGTGGTGCGGCGCTTCTTCGCGACGGTCGCCGCGGACGCGACGTGGGAGCACCTCCGCGTCGTCACGCAGGTCCCGGCGGCCGACGCCGGCGTCAACGACGACGACACGCTGTCGCTGAAGAGCAACGGGAAGCGGCTCGTCGAGGCCGGCTACCACGACGTCTACCCGTACTTCTCCACGAACGAGAGCTACGTCCCCGGCGTCGAAGAGGGCGAGACGCTCTCCGTGTCGGACACCCGGCTGGAGGAGAAGCAGACGCAGCCGCCGCGCCGGTACGGCCAGTCACGGCTCATCGAAACCATGGAGGACCTCGGCGTCGGCACCAAGTCCACCCGCCACAACGTCATCCAGAAACTGTACGACCGCGGCTACATCGAGGGCGACCCGCCGCGGCCCACGAAGCTCGCCGAGGCGGTCGTCGAGGCGTCAGAGCAGTTCGCCGACCGCATCGTCAGCGACGAGATGACGGCGCAGCTCGAACAGGACATGCAGGCCATCGCGCGCGGCGAGAAAACGTATGACGAGGTCGCCGACGAGTCGCGCGAGATGCTCGACGCCGTCTTCGACGGCCTCACCGACTCCCGCGAGGAGGTCGGCGACCTGCTCCAGAAGTCGCTGAAAGCCGACAAGCAGCTCGGCCCGTGCCCGGACTGCGGCGAGGAGCTGCTCGTCAGAAAGAGCCGGCACGGCTCCTATTTCGTCGGCTGTGACGGCTACCCGGACTGCGAGTACACGCTGCCGCTCCCCTCCACCGGGAAGCCGCTCATCCTCGACGAGGAGTGCGACGAACACGGCCTCCACCACGTCAAGATGCTCGCCGGCCGCAAGACGTTCGTCCACGGCTGCCCGCAGTGCAGGGCCGACGAGGCCGACGAGGAGGAGGACATCGTCATCGGCGACTGCCCCGAGTGCGGCGACGAGCACGGCGGCGAACTCGCCATCAAGCGGCTCCGCAGCGGCGCCCGCCTCGTCGGCTGCACCCGCTACCCTGACTGCGAGTACTCGCTGCCGCTGCCGCGCCGCGGCGACATCGAAGTCACCGACGAGGAGTGCGACGAACACGGCCTCCCGCACCTCGTCGTCCACTCCGGCGACGAACCCTGGGAGCTCGGCTGCCCAATCTGCAACTACCGCGAGTACCAGTCCCGGCAGGCCGGCTCCGAACTCGAAACAATCGACGGCATCGGCGCCAAGACCGCAGAGAAACTGAAAGACGCCGGCGTCGAAGACGTCTCCTCGCTCAAAGACGTCGAACCCGACGAACTCGCCGCCGACGTCGACGGCATCGGCCCCGACACCGTCCGCGACTGGCAGGCGAAAGCGGACTGACCCGCTCCGCGCCTCGTCGACACCTGCGCCGGCCGTCGCCGGACGACCGGGAATCGTCGTCCGCGACGCCCGCCGGACACCCGCAATCCGCGCCCTTTTTAGCCCTCCTCAGACCATGCCTCGCCACGAATGAGTACGCCGTGGGACGACTGGGACCACGTTCTGAAAGTGGATCCCGACAAGGAGCTTTACGGGGACGACACGTTCGCGGACGTCTGCGAGACCGGCACCGACGCCATCGAGATCGGCGGCACCCTCGACATCACGGAGGAGAAGATGAACCGGGTGGTGGCGGCCTGCGCCGAACACGACGTGCCGCTGTTTCAGGAGCCGTCGAATCCGGGCGTCGTCACCGGCGCGGACGCGCTCGACGGCTACCTGATTCCGACGGTGTTCAACGCCGGCGAGCCGTTCTGGATTACCGGCGCGCACAAGGAGTGGGTCCGCATCGCCGACGAGATGGACTGGGACCGGACGCACACGGAGGCGTACATCGTGATGAACCCGGACGCGTCGGTCGCGGAGCTCACAGGCGCGGACTGCGACCTCGACGCCGAGGAGGTGGCGGCGTACGCCCGCGTCGCCGAGCGGATGTTCGGCCAGGACATCGTCTACGTCGAGTACTCCGGCACGTTCGGCGACACCAACGTCGTCGGTGCGGCGCAGGACGCGCTCGACGACGCCACGCTGTTTTACGGCGGCGGCATCCACGACTACGACTCCGCGAACGAGATGGGCCGCTACGCCGACACCGTCGTCGTCGGCGACCTGCTGCACGACGAAGGCGTCGACGCCGTCCGCGAAACCGTCGACGGCGTCAAGGACGCACACGAATAGGCGTCGTCGCGGCCGTCGCTGATTCACATCGTCGTTCGGGAGGGTCGGTGTCGGGAATCGACCGACTTTAAGCCCCGCACGCCGGAACAGCCTCGTATGGAAGGTCGAACCTACACGGCCGACGCCGAGCCGGGCGACGAGGTCACCGTCGCCGGCTGGGTGCACGAAAAGCGGGACCTCGGCGGCATCGCGTTCCTCATTCTGCGCGACACCTCCGGGAAGATCCAGGTAAAATTCGAGAAGGACGAGATGGACGACGACCTCGTCGAAACCGGGCTGGACGCCCACCGCGAGTCGGTGCTGTCCGTCTCCGGCACCGTCAAGGAGGAGCCGCGGGCGCCGACCGGCGTCGAGGTCGTCCCGGAGTCCATCGACGTGCTGGCCGCCGCGGACCCCGAACTGCCGCTCGACCCGTCCGGGAAGGTGGACGCGGAGCTTCCGACGCGGCTCGACAACCGCACGCTCGACCTCCGGAAGGACGAAGTGAAAGCCATCTTCGAGATTCGCGCCGAGATTCTGCGCGCCGCCCGCGACACGTTCCGCGCGCTCGGCTGCACAGAAATCAACACGCCGAAAATCGTCGCGACCGGGACCGAGGGCGGCACGGAGCTGTTCCCCATCACGTACTTCGGCGAGGAGGCGTTCATGAACCAGAGCCCGCAGCTGTTCAAGCAGCTGATGGCCGGCTCCGGGCTGGAGCGCGTCTTCGAAATCGGCCCGATTTTCCGGGCGGAAGAGCACAACACGCCGCGGCACCTCAACGAGGCGCACAGCATCGACTTCGAGGGCGCGTTCTGCGACCACCACGAGGCGATGGACGCCGCGGAGGCCGTCACGACCGCCGCCTACGACGCCGTCGCGGAGAACTGCGAGGAGCAGCTCGAAGCGCTCGGCATGGCCGAGGAGTTCGACGTGCCGGACGGCGACTTCCCGCGGCTGAGCTACGAGGAGGCGCTCGAACGCATCAACGCGACCGGCGAACTCGACGAGCACCTCGTCTGGGGCGACGACCTGTCGACCGAGGCCGAACACGTCCTCGGGCAGGAGGTCGGCGAGCACTACTTCATCACCGACTGGCCCAGCGAGGTCAAGCCGTTCTACATCAAGGACCACGACGACGACGAGGAGCTGTCGACCGGCTTCGACATGATGCATCCGCGGATGGAGCTCGTCTCCGGCGGCGCCCGCGAACACCGCCACGAGAAGCTCATCGAGGGCTTCGAACAGCAGGGGCTCGACCCCGAGGAGTTCGAGTACTACACGAAGATGTTCCGGTACGGCATGCCGCCGCACGCCGGCTGGGGGATGGGCGCAGAGCGGCTCGTCATGACCGTCCTCGGGCTGGAGAACATCCGCGAAGCCGTCCTGTTCCCGCGCGACCGCCAGCGGCTCAGCCCGTAGCGCCGCCCGCCACGCCCCGGTTTTCCGGCGGCGACTCGGCTCGCCGAACCGATTTTCGACGCCGACTCAGACCCCCTGGTTTCGGCTCCGGGTCGGCCGTCGCGTTCCACAACCGATACTTACCCGCCGCGTCAGGTACGGACGATGACCGACGAGGCGACCGCGTTCGCGCCGGGACACGTCACGGCCTTCTTCGCACCGTACCCCGACGACTCGCCGGCCCGCGCCGGGTCGCGCGGCGCCGGCTTCGCACTCGCCGACGGCGTCGAGGTGACGGTGCGCCGCGGCGACGACGCGGCCGACGAGACCGGGAGCGGCGCTGGCGGCGCCGCCGGCGACCGCGACAGCGACGTGGTCCTCGACGGCGTTCCGGCGGAGATGGAGGCCGTGTCGCTGACGCTGGACGCGCTCGGCGTCGGCACCGACACGGCGCCCGCCGAGGTGGAGGTGACGACGGACCTCCCGGTCGGCGCCGGGTTCGGCGTCTCCGGCGCGGCGGCGCTCGCGACGGCGCTCGCGGCGAACGACCTGTTCGACCTGCAGCGCTCCGAGAACGGGCTGGTGAACGCTGCGCACGTCGCGGAGGTGGAGGCCGGAACCGGGCTCGGCGACGTCGTCGCGCAGTTCCGCGGCGGCCTCCCGATTCGGCTGGAGCCGGGCGCGCCGACGTACGGCCACTTCGACGGGCTGCCGGCGCGGCCCACCGTCGAGTACGTCACGTTCGGCGAACTGTCGACCGCGGAGGTGCTCGACGGCGACCTCGACCCGGTCCGGGAGGCCGGCGAGGCGGCGCTGACGCGGCTGATGCGTCGGCCGTCAGTCGAGGAGCTGTTCGCGGCGTCCCGGGAGTTCGCGGGCGACGCGGGGCTGCTCGTCCCGGAGGTCGCGGAGGCGGTCGACGCCGTCGAGGCGGAGGGCGGCCTGGCGTCGATGGCGATGCTCGGCCGCACCGCGTTCGCGCTCGGCACGGGGCTGTCGGACGCCGGCTACGACGCCGAACGGTGCGGGACGCACCCGACCGGCGCCACGGTCCTCGACGGCCGATAGGCCTGCCGCGCGGCGGCGACCCGGTCGCGCTGCGGGCGGCGCCGGAACCGACCGGCGTCGCCGATAGCCGGCTTTTTCGCGGCGCGTCTCCGAGACCGAGCCATGAGCGACGACACCTCCGGCGGCGACGACTCCGACGCCGAGGATGCCGACGTCCCGGACGCCCCCGGCGAGGTCGACCACGAGTCCGAAATCCCCGAAGACCACCCGCGGTACGAGTCGCTGCTGACGCGCCACCGCATCGAGGCCGGCGTCGAGAAGGGCATCACGTCGACGCAGGGGCTCATCGCGGAGGGCCGCGGCGAGGCGTTCGACTACCTGCTCGGCGAGCGCACCATCGACAGCGCCGACCGCGCCGAGCGCGCCGCCGCCGCCCACCTGCTGCTCGCCGACCACCCGGTGGTGTCCGTGAACGGCAACGTCGCGGCGCTCGTCCCGGCGGAGGTCGTCGAACTCGCGGACGTCGTCGGCGCCGACGTCGAAGTGAACCTGTTCAACCGGACGGAGGAGCGCGTCGAAGCCATCGCCGACCACCTCCGCGAGCACGGCGCCGACGAGGTGAAGGGGCTGACCGCGGACGGCCGCATCCCGGGGCTGTCACACGAGCGCGCCAAGGTCGACGCCGACGGCATCGGCGACGCCGACGTCGTCGTCGTCCCGCTGGAGGACGGCGACCGCGCCGCGGCGCTCGGCGAGATGGGGAAGACCGAAATCGTCATCGACCTGAACCCGATGAGCCGGTCCGCGCAGGTCGCCGCCGTCCCCGTCATCGACAACATCATCCGCGCGGTGCCGAACATCACGGCGCACGCCCGCGACCTCGCCGACGCGGACGACGAGACGCTGCGGCGCATCGTCGACGAGTTCGACCGGGAGGCGGCGCTCCGCGACGCCGAGCGCGCCATCCGCGACGGCGACCTGGAGTAGTTCTGCGGCTCGTTCGGGCACTCGCACGGCCGCCGGCGCGGCGGCTCAGTCGAACCCAGAAATCAGCGTGACGAGCCACTGCGCCGGGTCGCCGCGGCGGCGCACCTCGACGCGCTCGACCCACTTCACCCACTGGAAGCCGCGGCGCCCAGGCGCCACCAGGCGAGCGGGCGCGCCGTGGCCGTGGCTGAGTTCGTCGCCGCCGACGTGCGTCGCCAGCAGCGCCTCGCGCGCCTCCGCGACCGGGAGCGACCACCGGTAGCCCGTCACGGAGACGAACCGGACGAACCGGGCGTCGTCGGCGACGCCGGCCCGGTCGAGGAGGTCGCCGACGCGGACGCCGCCCCAGCGCTGCACCGTGTACCAGCCGCTCGTGCAGTCCAGCGTCGCGTCGAGCGTCGCGGCGCCGCCGCCGGCGGTTTCATCGTCGGCGGGTTCGTCGCTGTCGGCGCTCGCGTCCGCGCCGGCTGCTTCGTCGCCGCCGCCGGCCGCGTTGCCCGCGCGGTCGACGTCGTCGACGCCGAGGGCGAGTTCGGCGTCGACCGCGCCGGCGACCGTCAGCGTCCAGGCGTCGCGGTCGACGGGGTCGGGGTCGTCGGCGACCCACGACGTCACCGGGAAGTCGCCGCCGCGGGTGTCTGCTGCGGAGAGGTCGCCGACGGGCTTCGAGCCGGTGAAGCGGCGGTCGGCGCCGCCGAGCAGTCGGTCCGCCGTCTCGGAGGCGCGCCACGCGACCGCGCCGCCGACGAGGACCGCCCCGGTTTTCAGCGCCGCGCGCCGGTCGGCGTCGACGCGGCGCGGCGAGTGGTACCGCGCCCGGAGGTGGACGACGACGAGCGGCACCAGCAGCAGTCCGAGGCCGACGTGGAGGTTCAGCGTCGTCCAGCCCCACAGCGGCACGTTCCCGCCGAGCACCCAGAACAGCCCGGTGGCGACCGCCGCGACGGCGACGGCGGCCTGCAGCACCGACAGCGGCGTCGCGGCGTCCCAGCCGGCGCGGTCGACGACGCGGCGCCGCACCCGCCACAGCTTCGCGGCGAGCAGCGCGGCGAGCGAGAGCCCGACGGCCGCGTGCAGCCAGAACAGCCACGCGCCGCTCCGCGTCCCCGTGGTGAACGACGCGAGCCCGGAGCCGACCGCGACGGCGACGCCGGCGGCCAGCGCCCAGTCGACGACGCGCGGCGGCGGCGTCAGCGCGGCCAGGACGGACCGGAGCACGGTCGCCGTTCGGGCGCTACCGGCATAGTTCTCCGGTGTGCAGCCGGGTCACGCCGCGTCGCCGGTCAGTTCCTCGGGCGGGCCGCCGGGGAGGCTGTCGCGGCGGTGCGGCGCGGAGAAGTCGATGTCGGGGCCGGTCGGCACCAGCCGCTTCGGGTTCAGGTCGGCGTGGCTCTTGTAGTAGTGCCGCGTGATGTGGTCCACGTTCACCGTCTTGGCGACCCCCGGCGTCTGGTAGACGTCCTTCGTGTACTCCCAGAGGTTCGGGTACTCGTGGACCGCGCGACGGTTACACCGGAAGTGGGTGTGGTAGACGTGGTCGAACCGGACGAGCGTCGCGAACATCGCGAGGTCGGCCTCGGTGAGGCGGTCGCCGGCGAGGTAGCGCTGCTCGCCGAGCAGGTCCTCGTAGCGGTCGAGCGCGTCGAACAGGTCGTCGACGGCGTCGTCGTACGCCTCCTGCGTCCCGGCGAAGCCGGCGCGGTAGACGCCGTTGTTGATGGTCGGGTAGATGTCGTCGATGCGGGCGTCGATCTCCTCGCGGTACCCCTCCGGGTAGAGGTCGACGCCGTTCCCGAGGTCGTCGAACGCGGTGTCGAGCATCCGCATGATCTCCTCGGACTCGTTGTTCACCACGGTCTCCTGCTGTTTGTCCCACAGCACCGGGACGGTGACGCGGCCCGTGTACTCCGGGTCGGCTTTCGTGTAGACGTCTCGGAGGTAGTGCGCGCTGTTCAGCGGGTCCGGGTGCGCCTCGCTGAACTCCCAGCCGTCGTCGTACCGCTCCGGCTGGACGAGCGACAGCGAAATCGCGTCTTCGAGCCCCTTCAGCGACCGGGTGAGCGCGACGCGGTGCGCCCACGGGCAGGCGCGGCAGATGTAGACGTGGTACCGCCCCGGTTCGGCCGGGAACTCCGGGTTGTCGACGCGCTCTCCGCCCGCCTCCCGGACGGCGCCGTCGACCCAGTCGCGGAACGACGTCTCGGTGCGCTCGAACTCCCCGCCGCCGCCCGTGTCCCGACGGACGTCGGTTCGCCACTCGCCGTCCACCAGCATGTTTGTCGCGTCGCTCATCGCGTGGACCTTCGGCGCCTCGCGGCAAAAATGGGTCGGCGCCGCGGCCGCCCCGAGACGCCCGCGACGACTGCACCCTGCGGAGTTTCAAACCGTTTTCACTGAAATTTATGGCGGCTCACCGCGACGACAGTCGTGATGCACGAGTGCCAGAACTGCGGGGCGGAGGTCACCGAACGGTACGCGCGGGTGTTCGCGCCGGACGAAACCGCCGGGCCGCGGGTGTGTCCGCGCTGTGACGACATGGTTCGCGACGGCGCCGACGTCAGGGAGGCGCGAGCGAACCGCGGCTAACCGCCGCGGCGACCCGGCGCCGCCGCATCCCGGCGCATCCCGCCGCCGTCGACGACCCGGCAGCGGCGACTCGCGTCCCCGGTCAGAGCAGGTGGTCGCGGACGGCGCGCGCGACGGTCGGGGCGTCCGGGCCGACCACGTAGACGATGGGTTCGATGCCGAAGCCGCCGGACTGGTACACCGCGAACGGTTCGTCGGCGTCGACGGCGGCGTCGCGGAGCGCCGACGCGATAGGGTTCGTCTCCGAGCCGGGTTCGACGTCGGCGCCGTCGCCGCCGCGCGCGTCGAACTCGACGGTCGGCACGTCGGCGTCGCGGAGCGCCGACACGACGTCCTCGTCGTACCGGACGTTCACGGCGGCGCGGGCGTCGACGCCGGCGGCGCGCACCGACAGCAGGACGCCGGCGACGTGCTCGCTGACGCCGAACTCCGGGTCGCCCGGCACCGACGCCCGGCCCTTCACGTCGAAGATGCGGCCCGGGACGGCGGCGACGTCCTCGATGTCGTCGGCGTCGGCGGTGCACTCGACGAGGTTCGACCCGACGTTCGGCACCAGGCCGGCGAACCCGGAGGCGTTCGTCAGCGTCCGGAGGCCGCGGCGCAGCGACGCCAGCACCCGCTCGCGTTCGCGCAGCCCGCTCTCGGGGTCGTGCACCGAGAAGTCGTACTCGGCGTCCGCCAGCTCCGGCATCGCCTCCTCGTGGAGGTCGGCGAGCAGGTCGCCGTCCTCCAGCCGCCGGATGAACACCTCCAGTTCGACGAGCGCGCCGACGCGGCTCAGTTCGCCGGACGCCAGCCCCTCGCCCACCCGCTCGACGACGTCGCCGACGCGGTCGTCCGCCAGCACCTCCCGGCGACGACTCACCTCGCCGTGGGCGTACTTCGACACCGCCGACTGACTGATTCCGAGCAGGTCGGCGACCTCGCGCTGGGTCAGCCCGCGGCCGCGGAGGTCCTCCGCGAGCATCGACCGGAGCGTCGGCAGGAACTCGTCGACGACGACCTCCTCGACGAACTTCATCCGTCGGCCCCCACCGAGTCGCCGTCAGCGGCACCGCCGGCAGCACCGCCAGCGCCGTCAGCGTCGCCGTCGCCCTCGACGTGGAACTCGGGGTCGTCGCCGATGCGGGAGGCCTGCGGGCCGCCCTGCCCCTGGTACTTCGAGCCGCGCTCGACGCCGTAGGGCCGTTCGGCGGGCGACTTCAGTTCGGTGAAGGTGAGCTGTGAGACGCGCATCCCGGGCGAGAGCGCGACCGGCGCGTTCCCGAGGTTCGACAGTTCGAGCGTGATGCGGCCCTCGAACCCGGGGTCGCAGAGGCCGGCGGTGGCGTGGACCACGATGGCGAGCCGGCCGAGCGACGACCGGCCCTCGACGTGCGCGACGAGGTCCGGCGGAATCTCGACGCGCTCTTTCGTGGTGCCGAGCACGAAGTCGCCGGGGTGGAGGATGAAGTCGTCGCCCTCCGGGACGTGCGTCTCCGTGACGTACTCGTCCACCTCGCGCTCGTCGTTCGGGTGGATGCACGGGATGTTGGTGCGGCGGAACTCTAGGAACTCCGAGCCGAGACGGAGGTCGACGCTCGCGGGCTGCACCTGCATGTCGACGTCGTCGAGCGGGTCGACGACGAGGTCCCCGTCGCGGAGCCGCGCGAGGATGTCGGTGTCCGCCAGTATCATGGTTCCACGACCGGCCCACGGGGACGTAAACCAACCGTTCCGCGGCGCTTCCGCCGCTCGGACGCCGCCGGTCAGACCAGTTCGAACAGCAGCCCGACGACGGTCGTGACGACGACCAGCGCCGCGGCGTCCGAGACGGAGACGTCCCGGAGTTCGGCCAGCCCGTACGTCCGAATCACGCCGGCCCACACCGCGACCACGACCGCGCCGCCCATCGACGCCGGGCCGACGGTCGCGACGACCGCTTCGAGCGCCTGCACCGCGCTCTCGGGGGTCCCGCCGATGGACGCGGTCCGGAGTTTGTACACGAGGAATCCGCCGACCGCGAACAGCCGGGCCAGGCTCGGCGCCATCCCCCAGCCCGCGACCGCGAGCGACCGCCCGAACTCGCCTTCCGCGTCGAACATCGCGCTGCCGACGTGGAGCACTACGCCCTGCACCAGCCACAGCAGTGGCACCACGACGAGCGTCGCCCACGGCAGCCACGAGTACTCCTCGAGGAGGAGCGCGCCGAGCCGCCGCTCGATGGTCTCCGGCACCGACGGGTCACAGCCGGTGCGCGTCGTGTTCAGCGGATTCGGCCCCTCACACACCCACTCCGGGGTGTGCGCCGGGTTCTGCACCTCGACCATGACGTCGAGCGTCGCCGCGAACTCGTGGAGCAGCACGCTGGCGCCGGCCGCTGACAAGACCGCGACGGCGCCGACGACGATTGTCGCGTCGCGCAGCGGCGCCGACGACTGTTCGGCGAAGTATTCCTGCGGGTGGAGGAGGGGCGTCCGGGGACCTGCCATGGTCGCACCGATGTTCCCGACCCGCCAAATGTGTTTGGAGTTCTCGGGCGGACGGCCGACGAACCGCCGCCGGCGACGCGGACCGGCGACCGCGTCGATGACAGGAGCTATACCGTCTCCGTCGCCACGTCCGGTATGAAGCAGGCCATCGTCGCGCGGACCGACATCGGCATGGGGAAGGGGAAGCTGGCCGCGCAGGTCGCTCACGCCGCGCTGTCGGCGTACGAGGACACCGACGAGCGGACGCGCCGCGAGTGGAAAGGCTCCGGGCAGAAGAAGGTCGTCCTGAAGGGGGAAAGCGAGTCGCAGCTGTTCGAACTCGCGGACGTCGCCGAACGCGAAGGGCTGCCGTACGCCGTCGTCCGCGACGCCGGCCACACCCAGCTCGAACCGGGGACCGTGACGGCGCTCGCCGTCGGCCCCGGCCCGGACAGCCTCGTCGACAAGGTCACCGGCGACCTCCCGCTGTACTGAGCTCCGCCGTCGCTCGGCGACCGCTCCGGAACCCTGCGCCGTTTTCTCGGGCCCCTAACGTTTTGAGTGAATGGGGCGTCCGTCCGGTACGGAGATGCCATCAGACGACCGTCCGTCCGTGCTCGTCGTCGACGACGAAGAGGACGTGACGCAGGCGTACGCGCTCTGGCTCGGCGACGACTACGACGTGACGACGGCGCACGACGGCGACGAGGCGCTCGACGCCATCGACGACGACACGGACGTCGTCCTCCTCGACCGGCGGATGCCGCGGCTGTCGGGCGACGAGGCGCTCGACCGCATCCGCGAGGCCGGCTACGACGCCCGGGTCGCGATGGTGACGGCGGTCGACCCGGACTTCGACGTCCTGGAGATGCCGTTCGACACGTACCTGACGAAGCCGGTGAGCCGCGAGGAGCTGCTGGACACGGTCGACGGGCTGGTGGCGCTGTCGAACTACGACGACGCGGTGCGCGAGCAGTTCTCGCTCGCAGAGAAGCGCGCGACCCTCGAACAGTCGAAGCCGCAGAGCGAACTGGCCGACAGCGAGGCGTTCGAGCGGCTGGAAGCCGAACTGGAGGCGGCCGCCGAGGCGGCCGACGACACGCTCGGCGACGTCGACCACGAGTCGATGAAGGCGGCGCTCTCCGGCCTCCCGGACGAGGAGGAAGGCACGTTCGCCGGCGCCGAAGACGACACCAACGGCGGGGCTCCGGGGGACGCCGCCGAGAACGGCGCCGACGGCTTCGGCTCGACGTAGCGGGCGACGTGCGGTGATGCGCGGTGGCGCCGGCGGCAGGGTGGGAGAGCGACCTCCGCCACGAGACGCGGACCGTCCGCGGCCGCGACAGGTAAGGCACTTCTCGGCGCGCCGTGAACGGCCGGTAATGCGCGAGGCGCACCCCCGCGAGCAGGCGACCGGCGTCGACTTCTACGTCAGCGACGCCGACGGCATCGGCGGCCGACTCCGCGCCGCCCCGGAGGACTTCCGGGTCCGCGAGCGCGAACGGATGGAGCCCGAGCCCGTCGACGCCGACCCCGGGTCGTACCCGCACCTCCTGCTCCGCGTGACGCTGCGGGGCTGGGACACGAACGACTTCGCCGGCCGGCTGAGCGACGCGCTCGGCGCCAGCCGCGAACGGGTGTCGTGGGCCGGCACGAAGGACAAACACGCCGTCACGACCCAGCTGTTCACGGTCCGGGACGCCGACCCGGACGACCTCCCGGACGTCAGCGGCGCCGACGTCGACGTGCTCGGCCGCGTCGGCCGCGCCCTGTCGTTCGGCGACCTCGCCGGCAACGAGTTCGAGATTCGGGTCCGCGACGCCGACGGCGACCCGGCGCCCGTCACGGCGGCGCTCCGCGAGTTCGGCGACGGCGACGTCGCGGTCCCGAACGTCTTCGGCCACCAGCGGTTCGGGAGCCGCCGACCCATCACGCACGAGGTCGGCCTCGCCGCCGTCCGCGGCGACTGGCGCGGCGCCGTCCTCGCCTACTGCGGATCGCCGCACGACGCCGAGCCGGAGGCGTCCCAGCGCGCCCGCCGCGTCGTCGAGGCCGAGGCGGCGTCCGACGACCCGGACTGGGCGGCCGCGCTCGACGCCATGCCGAGCCGGCTGCGGTACGAGCGGTCGATGCTCCACCGGCTCGACGAGGGCGCCGGCTGGCGCGAGGCGCTGGAGGCGGTGCCGTCGAACCTCCAGCGGCTGTTCGTCAACGCCGCCCAGTCGTACATCTTCAACCGCATCCTCAGCGAGCGGCTCCGGCGCGGCCTCCCGTTCACGGAGCCCGTCGCCGGCGACGTCTGCTGTTTCGCCGAACGCGACGTCGCGTTCCCGAAGCCCGACATGGACCGGATACAGCACGCCACCGACGACCGCGTCGACGTGCTCGCCCGGCACTGCGGCCGCGGCCGCGCGTTCGTCACGGCGCCGCTCGTCGGCACCGACACCGAACTCGCGGACGGCGAACCCGGCGACATCGAACGCGAAGTGCTCGACGACCTCGGCGTCTCCCCCGGCGACTTCGCGCTCCCCGACGCCTTCGAGTCCAGCGGCACCCGCCGCGCCGTCCTCGTCACCACCGACCTGACCGTCGGCGACCGCGACGGCGACCCGGTGTTCTCGTTCGCGCTCCCCTCCGGGTCGTACGCGACGGCGCTCCTGCGCGAGTACCTGAAGTGCGACCCCGAGCGGCTGTAGCGCCCCCGCGACCCGCAGGGCGTCGCGCGGTGCCGGCGAAGGGCCCGCCAATCCCACAGTATTTGTCCGCGGCGACACCACGGTACGGTAATGAGCGTCTACCGGACCGCGGCCGACCTCGCCGACGCCGGCGAGACCGTCGCGCTCGCGACCGTCACGGCCGTCGAGGGGAGCACGCCGCGAGACCCCGGCGCGACGATGCTGGTCCGCGAAGACGGCTCTACGGACGGCACCATCGGCGGCGGCACCGTCGAGGAGTTGACGCGGACGGCCGCCGTCGAAGCCATCGAGGAGCGCGAGCCGCGAACCGAACACTGGGAGCTCCGCCGCGACGGCAACACCGGGATGGTGTGCGGCGGCGAGATGACCGTGTTCATCGACGTCGTCGTCGGCGCGCCGCGGCTCGTCGTCGCCGGCGGCGGCCACATCGCGGTGCCGCTCGCGCGCATGGCGGACGAGATGGGCTACGAGGTGTGCGTCGTCGACGACCGCGAGGAGTTCGCCGACCCCGAGCGGTTCCCGGACGCCGAGGTGTTCTGCGGCGACTACGACGACGGCATCGCCGAGTTCGGCGTCACCTCCAACACCGCCGTCGCCATCGCCAGCCGCAGCGGCACCTTCGACCGCATCGCGGCCCAGGAGGCGCTCGAACGCGACGCCTACTACGTCGGCCTCGTCGCCTCCGACGACAAGGCCGACCACGTCCGCGACGGCCTGCTCGACGACGGCGTCGACGAGGACGCGCTGGAGCGGCTGCACGCCCCGGTCGGACTCGACGTCGGCGGCGGCGACCCGGCGGACGTCGCGCTCTCCATCCTCGCGGAACTCAACCGAGTCCGCCACGGGAAGCCGGCGTCCGTCGACGCGGAATCCTGACGCCTCACGCGGATTCCCTCCACGAACTTCTGGCTACCCAACTTTAAAGCCGACGCTCCCGTAGTAATTAACATGGCAGCTGATGGCAAGGCCTCGGGTGATGGGCCGCCGGCGGGTGGTGAGGACGGAGGGATGGACGACCCCTCCCGACGACAGATAATCAAGGGGGTAATCGGCGGAACGCTGGTCGCCGCCAACGCCTACCTGTTCAACAACATCCGGCAGGCGTCCGCGGAGACGGACGGCGAGGCGCCGGGCGTCCGCGAGCGGGTGTCGAACCAGCTCAAACTGAACGTCAACGGGAAGACCCGGTTCGTGAAGGTGGAGGACCAAGAGCGGCTCGCGGAGACGCTCCGCTACAAGCTCGGACTCACCGGGACGAAGTTCGGCTGCGACCGCGCGATGTGCGGCGCCTGCACGGTCGAGGTCGACGGCGACCCGATTTACGGCTGCACGTACTTCACGCGCGACGCCGTCGGGAAGGACGTCACGACCATCGAGGGGCTGGAGTCCGACGGCCAACTCCACCCGCTTCAGGAGTCGTTCATCGAGGAGCTCGGCGGGCAGTGCGCCTACTGCACGCCCGGCATGATCATGTCCGGGAAGAACCTCCTCGAGGAGAACTCGGACCCGACCCGCGAGGAGGTCAAAGAGGCGCTCTCCGGGAACCTCTGCCGGTGCGGGAACTACGAGAACGAGATTCAGAGCGTGCTGAACGCCGCGGAGAAGATGTAACTCATGGCGGACAACCAGTACGTCGGCCAGGACTTCGAGATTCCGGACGGCCGCGCGAAAGTCACCGGCGAGGCGAAGTACGCCGACGACTACCTGTTCGACAACGCGCTCGACGCCAAGACGGTCAAGTCGCCGTACGCGCACGCGAAGGTGCAGGACATCGACACGACGGCCGCCGAGCAGATGTCGGGCGTCGAGGCCGTCATCACGTACAAGGACGTGCCCGGCACAGACATCGGCCAGCCGATTCTGGCCGAGGAGCCGCTCGTGTACGGCTACCCGGTCGCCGCGGTCGCGGCGAAAGACGAGTACACGGCCGCGGCGGCGGTCGAGGAGATCGACGTCGAGTACGAGGTGCTCGACCACGTCGTCGACCCGGTGGAGACGCTGAAGCCGGGGTCGCCGAACGCCCGCCCGGAGGGGAACGCGCCGACCGGCGAAGCCGGCGGCGAGAGCGCCGAGGGGCAGGGCGGCGCCACCAACGCCGTCGGCACCATCAAGTGGAAGAACGCCGACTTCAGCGAGCGCTTCCCGAAGAACCCGGGGAAGTACCCGCTGAAGTGGTCGTGGGGCGACGTCGAGAAAGGCTTCGAGAAAGCCGACCACGTCGTCGAGGACACCGTCGAGTCCCAGCCGTTCGCGACGAACCCGCTCGAACCGCGGTCCACCGTCGCGCACTGGCAGTCGAACGGCTCCGTGAAGGTGTGGGGGTCCAGCCAGAGCATGAGCATGACCCACACGGGCCTGGCGTCGATGATCGGCGTCAGCCCGGCGAACCTCACCTTCATCAACAACTTCACCGGCGGCGGCTTCGGGTCGAAAGGGACGAGCTACCCGCAGATGGGCGTCCCGGCGCTGCTGTCGAAGGAGCTGAACCGCCCCGTCAAGATTCGCGGCACCCGGAAAGAGGAGTTCCACTGGGGGAACGGCCGGTCGACGCTCATCGCGAAAATCAAGGTCGGCATCACCGACGACGGCACGATCACCGCCCTCGACATCCAGGGCATCGCGGACTCCGGGGCGTACTCCGCCGACGCGCTCTCGACGCTCAGTTCGGCGTACAACTCCATCTCGCAGTGCTGGCAGCCCGAGACGCTCCGCGTCCGCGGCATCGGCGTCTTCACGAACACGCCGAAGCGCTGGCCACAGCGCGGCCCCGGACAGAACCAGGGCGGACTCGTGATGTCGCAGGTCATCGACCAGCTCGCCGAAGTCGCCAGCATCGACCCGCTGGAGCTCCGCATGCAGAACACGCCGTCGCAGGGCGACCCGGCCGGCCCGACGCGGGCACCCATCACGAGCGCCAACCTGAAGGAGGCGTACGAGATGGCGGCCGAGGACATCAACTACGAAGAGAAACGCCGGCGCTCCGGCACCGTGGAGGGCTCGAAGATTTACGGCGTCGGCGCCGGCACCGCCTCCCACCACTCCGGCTACATCGGCTTCGACGGCCTCGTCGCCGTCCACACCGACGGCACCGTCGAGGTCCGGCAGGGCGCCGGGAACCTCGGGACGGAGTCGTTCGCCGCCGTCGCCCGGATGGTCGCCGAAACCATGGACGTCCCGTGGGACCAGGTGAAGGTGCAGTGGGGCCGCAGCGACCAGGCGTCGTTCACGCTCGGCCAGTTCTCCTCGAACACGACGTTCACGACGGGGCTGGCGAACGTGAAGGCCGCAGAGACCGCGATGGAGTACCTCCGCGAAATCGCGTCGCAGACGCTCGGCGGCGCGCCGGACGACTACGAGGTCACCGGCGGCGAAGTCGTCAACACCCAGACCGGCGACAGCATGACGCTGGCGCAGGCGGCGCAGGCCGCAGTCGAGCTGGGCGGGAAGTACACCGCGGAGACGGTGCCGACGAAGTACCAGGAGAGCCTGGTGCCGCTCACCATCGCGGCCGCACAGGACATCAAAGGCGAGAGCCTCGTCGCGTTCGGGAAGTCCACGTCCGAGGACCTCGACGGCTTCGTGACGTCGTTCGCGGGCTGTATCGCGGAGGTGTCCGTCGACCTGCAGACCGGCGAAGTCGCCGTCGAGGAGATCGCGAACTACGCCGACTCCGGCCGCATCATCCACCCGGAGGGGCACAAAGCGCAGGTGGAGGGCGCGACCGTCCAGGCCATCGGCTACGTCCTGATGGAGCACTACCTCCACGACGACGACACCGGGATTCCGCTGAACACTGACTTCTACAAGAACAAGCCGCCGGCGATTCAGGACTACTCGGAGACGGAGTTGAAGACCGGCGGCGTCGACAACCCCGACCCGTACGGGCCGCACGGCGCGAAAGGCGTCGGTGAGCCGCCGTACGGCGCAGCGGCCGCCGCGGTCGCCAGCGCCACGCGGGACGCGCTCGGCGTGACGTTCGACACGTTCCCGCTGAGTCCGAGCGAGGTGCTCGAGAAGATTCAAAGCGAGGAGGTCGACATCTGACCATGCAACAGGACATGATTCCGCCGCTGAAGCACGTCGACGCGACCAGCGTCGACGAGGCGGTACGACTGCTGAGGAAACACGGCGACGACGCCGCGACCATCGCCGGCAACACCGACGAGATCAACTGGATGAAAAACCGGATGCGGATGCCGGAGGTGCTCGTCGACCTGAAGCCCATCGACGAACTCGCCGGTATCGAAGAGACCAGCGACGGCGGCCTCAAGATCGGCGCGCTCACGACGCTGTCCGACGTGGAGTCTCACGGCGCCGTCAGCGGCCACTTCTCGGTGCTCGCCGACGCCGTCGGCGAGGTCGCGACGCCGCAGATTCGGAACCAGGGCACCATCGGCGGGAACCTCTCGCAGGACTCGCGCTGCTGGTACTACCGGAGCGGCTTCGACTGCTACCGCGCCGGCGGCAACACCTGCTACGCCATCACCGGCGAGTCCCGCGACCACGCCGTCACCGACTACTCGCGGTGCATCACGGCGCACCCGTCGGACGGCGCGGTGGCGCTGATGGCGCTCGACGCGAAGGTCGTCGTGAAGGGCGCCCGCGGCGAGCGCCGCGAACCGCTCTCGGAGTTCTTCGTCGGCCCCGAGGAGAACATCACGGTGATGAACGACCTCGCACACGACGAGGTCCTGACGCACATCGAGGTGCCGAGCGACTGGCGCGACGCCAAGTTCTACTTCGAGAAGGTCACCGACCGCGAGTCGTGGGACTTCCCCATCGTCAACATCGCGGCCGCCGTCAGAACGTCCGGCGGGTCCGTCTCGGACGTCCGGCTGGTCAGCAACGGGCTGGCGCCGACGCCGAAGCGCCTCCGGAACGCCGAGCGGTCCATCACGGGGAAGCCGCTCACCGAGGGCGCCGCCGACAAGGCGTCCGACACGGTGCTGCCGAACGCCGCGCCCCAGCCCGACAACGAGTTCAAGGTGCAGCTCGCGGACAACCTCGTCAAGCGCGCCCTGACCGGCGTCCAGTAGCCCGCCGACTCACGCCGCGTCCGCGCTGCGTCCCGCGTCGTCCCGCCTCACGCCTCCCGCGCTCCGTTTTTCGCTGCCGCCGCTTCCGGTTCTTCGAGACCCGGGGAGTCACGCGTCCGTCCGGTTCGCGACCGCCGCGAGGTCGAAGTCGTCGAACCGGCGGGCGTAACTCGGCACGTCGCCGAGCGTCCGGAACCGGACGCTGACCGTCACGGACTCGCCGGGCCGGAGCGTCCGCGTCGGCCGGGACTGCCGGGCGCCGATGACCGACCGGTTCGCGTCGTAGAACGTCGCGACGACCCGGGAGAGTTCCCGCGGCCGGTCGCCGGTGTTGACGACGGTGCTGCCGACGACGACGCGGTCCTGGCCGCGGCTCTCGACGTGCTGGTTCCGGACGACGAGCGCCGAGTCGACGTCGCCGCCCTCGCGGAACGACACGGAGACGTCGTAGTCGTCGACCGCGGACTCGGTCGGCAGGTGGACGTCGAACGGCGCGGTGGCGCCGGCGGGAATCGTCGTTCGGAGCGTCCGCTGTGTCGCCGACGCCACCCGGTCGCCGTTCCGGTAGCCCGTCACGGTGACCGTGACGTTCGTTATCGGTCCGTTCCGGCCGTTCGCGACCTCGCCGACGACGGTCGGCCGGCCGGTCCGGTCGAGGTGAACCGTCGACCCCTGCACCGACACCTCGCCGGCCGTCGGCGCGGCCGGAACCGTCCCGTTGACGGCCGCCTCGATGCCGACGAAGCCGCCGTAGACGAGCAGCCCCGAGGCGACCGCGGCCGCGAGCACGACCCGGTAGTTCGTCATGGAGCCGGGTACGTGCCGGAGCGCCGTGGGGCTGCCGGTCCCGGAACCGCGACCCGGCCGGACGGCCGGCGGTTCGGACGACCGACCGCCGCCGCGACGTTCCGGGGACGGTGGATTCTTTGGTGCGTCGGCCGGGTGTACGGGTGTGCAGACGGAGATTCACGTCTACGGCGACCCGCTCGACCCTCGCGGCTGGGTGACAGAGCCGGCGCTCCGCGCGCTGGACGCGGCGCTCGGCGACGCCGACTGGCGGTTCCACCCGACCGTGCTCGTCCCCGACTGGGCGGCGTACGACGGCCCGGAGTTCCCGGGCGGGAAGGGGTCGGTCGCCGCGGTGTGTTCGCGGGTCAGCGAGGAGAGCGGGATGCCCATCGACGAGTTCCTGTGGTTCGACGACCCGCCGGCGACGTCCGCGCCCGCGTGCCGCGGCGTCGTCGCCGCCGCCGAGCAGGGCGCCGAGGCGGAGCGGCGGTTCCTGCGCGCCGCGCGGGAGGCGACGTTCCTGCGGCGCACCAACCTCGACACCGAGTCCGCCGTGGTCGACCTCGCCGCGTCGGTTCCGGGCGTCGACGCCGACGGCTTCGCGGACGACGTCGCCGACGCGGCCGTCCCCGACCCCGACTCGTCGGTGCTGGACGTCACCGGCGTCGACGCGGCCGGCGACCGCCCCGCGCTGCCGACCGTCGTGGTTCGCGGCGACGAAGGCGAACGCGGCGTCTCCGGGTGGGCCGACTTCGACGAACTCGCGCACGTCGTGCAGGCGGCCACCGGGTCGGCGCCGCCGTCCCCGTCGCTGACCGTCGCGGAGGCGCTCGACCGGTACTCCGCGGCCGGCTGGCTCGCGCCCGCCGAACTCACGGCGCTCACCGGCGAGTCGTACGACGACGCCGCCGACGAGGCCCGCGCGGACGACGACGTCGTCGAGCGGTCGTTCGCGTCGGAGCCGTTCTTCCGGGCCGCCGACTACGTCGCCGACGGCGGAAACGGCGACGGTGCCGACGAGGAGCCCGACGCGACCGACGAGCCGGCCGGTGACGGAGCGGAGGGGACGCCGGGCGCCGAGGCGTCCGGGCCGCGGGACGCCCCGGTCGAATGACGGTCCGCGTCTTCGAGCTGCGCGGCGTCTACGTGTTCCGGTTCGACGGCGACGTGCCTCCGTCGCTGGCGCGCCACTACAACGACCGCGAGGACCGCTACGAACTGCCGACGGCGGACGCGCTCGACGACCTGCCCGTCGCGTACGACCGCGTCGACGACCCGGACCGCTTCCGCGTGTCGTTCCGCGGCGACCCGCCCGAGGACGTCGCCGACGCGGCGCTGCTCGTCGACGAGGGCCCCGTCTCGTCGACGGTGCTGTGCCCGGACGAGGACGCCGTCGAGGCCGCGGTCGCTGCGGGCGGCGAGCGCGTCGAACCCGACGGGTAGCGGACGAGACGGACGGAGAAAACGGACGCTTCAGTTTCGCGGTTCGCGGCGAGACGGGCCGCGTCCGTCAGGAGAGCCGTTCTGCGAGGTGGCTGCCGACGTAGCTGAACACGGTCCACGACAGCAGCAGCATCAGCAGCACCGCGAACGTCACCGGCCACACCGACACGCCGATGTTCGCGGTGATGAACGTCGGCCAGACGCCGGCGAGGCCGGTGAGCAGGACGACTAGTGCGACCGTCAGCGCGCCGAAGGCGCCGGAGAGGGCGCCGCGGAGGTGCCCGGTCTCTTCGTCGGTCGACAGCCGGTCGGCGACGCTGCCGCCGACGAGCGGCCACCCGACGAGCAACACGGCGAACCCGACGACGTCGCCGACCTGCAGCACGAAGACGTGGAGCAGGCCGAGGAGTGCCACGACCCCGCCGCCGATGACGTCCGGCGGCGCGGGAAGCGCGTCGGGACGCGAACGGCTGGTGTCTGTTGCCATGCGTCTAGGTTCCCCCGGAAGCAGTATAAACGTACCGCCCCCGAACGTCGCCGCCGTCTCCCGAATCGAGGGTTTCGCGGCGGTCGCGTCGACGGCTCAGTCCGCGCGCTCGGAGCGGGGCTCGTACCGCTTCACGGCGTCCCAGTACTCCGACGGCGTGTCGATGTCCACGAAGATTCGCTCGTCGCCGACCGGGACGTCGCGGGTGTCGGTGTCGTCGGCGTACACGACGGCGCGTGCGCCCTCGTCGGCCGGCGCGTCCAGCAGGGCGTCGAACGTGCTCGCGGCGAACAGCGGCGGATGCCCGCGGCCGCCGTCGACGGTCGGATGCACCACGTCGGCGTCGGCGTGCTCGCCCGCGAACGCCTCGCGGAGCCGCTCGACGACGCCGACCGGAATCAGCGGGTAGTCGACCGGCGACAGGAACAGCCCGTCCGCGTCTGCGGCCCGCGCGGCGCGGACGCCGGCGGTCACCGACGACAGCATCCCGGACTCGTAGTCGTCGTTGCGGACGACGGTCGCCGCCGACAGGTCCGCGCGGGCGACGACCTCCTCCGCCTCGTGGCCGACGACCACGACGACGTCGTCGACGCCGGCGGCCCGGTACGTCTCGACCAGCCGCTCGACGAACCGCTGGCCGTCGACCGTCAACAGCGGCTTCGGGAAGCCGCCCATCCGCGTCGACTCCCCGGCGGCCGTGACGAGGCCGACCAGGCGGTCAGGCATCCGAGCCGTCCGCCGCGACCCCGTCGGCGTCCGCGTCGGCGTCCTCGGCGTCCCCGTCCGGGCGTTCGAGGTGGTTCGTGAGCTCGTCGAGGAAGAAGAACTTCATCAGCACCGACTGGAACACGGACATCCCGTTGAGGTTGTCCGCCTGCCGGGACGTGATCTTGTCCTGCTCGCCGAGCAGCGACAGCACGGTCCGCGCCTCCTCGACCTCGTCGGCCATCGTCGCCGTGAACCGCTCGTACGTCTCCGTGTCGAACTGGTCGTGCTCGTCGGGGACGGCGGTCGCGGCGTCGAAGCCGGCGCCGAGCGCCTCCTCGAACTGCGAGACGAACTTCCGGACCTGGTCGTTCGGCGACTGGACGGCCTCCCGGCCGACGCCCTGGCCGGCGAAGGAGATGAGGAACTCGTAGGCGGTCTCGATTCGTTCGATTTCGTCGCGGAGATCTGAAACTGGTGTGTCGGTCATGGGTGTGGATTCGGTCGCTGCGGTGTTCAGTCTGACTCTTCGGTGCGGAGCCGCCACGCCCCCGTCTCGGTCCGGGCGACGTCGCCGTCGGCGTCGAGTTCGCGGAGCGACAGCCGGCAGGTGTCCGCCGACAGGTTCGCCGCCGCGGCGACGTCGGCGAGGTACGCCTCGCCGAACGTCGACAGCACCTCCCGGACCTGCGGCGCGTAGTCCTCGTTGCTCCACTGCTCGGCGGCGCGCTGTTCGACGCCGTACGACTCCATCGCCGACCGGCCGTGAATCTGCGCGCGCCAGTTCAGGTCGCCGAGGTCCGGGTCGATTCGGCGCAGCACGTCGACGAACTCGTCGAACCCGGTCGCCGGGTCGACGACGTCGACGTACTCGCCCGACCGGATACAGACGAGCGGCGGCGCCGGCACCGTCGCCTGCGGCCCGCGCCCGGCCTCGTCGTCGTTACTGTCGCGGTCGTCGTTGCTGCTGCGGTCGTCGTCGCTGTCGCGGTCGTCGTCGCGGCTCGCTCGTGCGGTCGGGTCGCCGTCGCTGTAGAGCCGCGGTGCCAGCGGGAGCGTCGCCGGGTCGCCGCGGACGCCGACGTCGTCGTCCGCGAGCAGGCCGCGTGCGACCTCGGCGTCGCGGCCGACCGCGGCGGCCGCACGGCGGCTTCCGACGGCGTCGCGGACCGCGTCCGGGTCCACGCCGTCGACGTCGGCGGCGACGTCGGCGAGCGCCTCCGCCGACGCCGGGGGTCGACCGGCGGCGAACGCCTCGCCGGCGAGCCGGTGGAGGTACGCGAGCGCCCGGTCCGCCGCGGCGTCGCGGACGCCGACCAGCGCCTCGCAGGCCGCCCACGACGACGGAACCCCGTCGCGGAGCGCGTCGGCGTTCACCGGCAGCCCCGCCGCGGTGGCGGCCCGCTCGGCGTCCGTCGCGGCCGCGTCGGCGTCCGGGCCGTCGAGCGGTTCGGGGTGCGCGACGACGGGCCGGACGGTCCACGCGACCTCCGGGAACGCGTACTCGACGTGCCGAATCACGGGCTGGTGGCGCCACTGCGCCGCCGCGAACGGGTCGCAGAACAGGTCCGCGTCGACCCGCGTCATCTGCGCTGGCCCGGCGCAGCCGGCCCGGAGCGCGAACGGCGCCCCGGCCGCTTACTCATCCTCGGTCCGCGGGTCAGGGTCGCCGCCGTCGGGCGCCTTCTGCGCGCCGACCTGCCAGCTACTCGGGGAGTACTTCTCGGCGTACTCCTGCACCGACACCGTGCCGGTGATCATGCTGGCCGTGATCTCCCACTCGTTCGGCCGCAGCGCGAAGTAGACGTGGCCCATCACGAGCGCGACGAGGCCGATGGCGAAGAAGTCGTGGAACACGAAGCTCCACGACACCAGCCCCGGGGCGTCGGCGGTGCCGAGGCCGAACTGGACGCCGAGGAACGAGAACTCGCGGGTCGCCTCCCACAGCGGCTTCAGGTTCACGCGCCGCAGCAGCACGAACCCGGTGAGGATGACGCCGAACGTCGCGCCGGTGACGCCGAGGTGCAGGAACTTCTGCGCGCTCGGGTACTCGAACTGCCGCGGGTACTTCTCGGTGACGCCGATGAGGTTCTTGAACCGCACCCAGAGGTCTTTCAGCTCCTTCGTCCCGATGAACATCTTGTTCCAGGTGCCCTTTGAGGCGACGTGAGCGACGTGGAAGATGACGTAGCCGATGAGGACGACGGCGGCGACGATGTGGACGGTCAGCCACGACAGCCCCGGCACGATCTTCACGGTCACCTCGGTGTTCATGATGATGAACCCCGAGAGCATCAGCGCGAAGATTGACAGCGCCATAATCCAGTGGGAGGCGCGCTGTGCGACGGTGAACCGCTGAATCTCGTCTATCCCCTGCGACCGGAGCGACTCGACGACTTCGTCCTTCGACGGCTCGTCCCCCGTCGCCGACGGCGTCGTCGGGTTCCAGAGCTCCCGAAGGATGTAGTGACCCAGGAAGGTGAGCGTCGCGACGAACGCCAGGACGAGCAGGACGTCCCAGGACAGCCCGACGATCACTTCCTGTCCGGCTCGGCGCGCGAACCGGAAGAGGTCGATTCCGAATGGCATGTGTCATAAGTTGCCACGTCGAAACTTAAATGTACGCCCACCGGAAGCGGGCGACGACCGCCGGAATCGCTTGCCGGAGCCGGTGTCGGCCGCCCCGACCGCCGCGGCGAACGACGCCCCGACGACTTCACCTCGCAGTTGACAGAACGGCTCTGCGGCGCCGCCGCTGGGTCGAACGAACGGGCTTATCTGCCGCGGCGGCGTCGCGCCGATATGAACTGTCGGCGGTGTGGCTCGGCGCTCGAGAAGCCGGGCGACTACTGCTTGCGCTGTGACACCGCCAACTGCGACGCCGTCGTCGCGGCGTTCGACTCGGACCGCGCCACGCTGACGATGCTCGACGGCGACGACGTCGTCGGCGAAACCACGGTGACGACCGTCCCCGACGACGGGGCGCGCACCCGGCCCGCCCAGCTCCGCAACTTCGCCGGCCGCGTCGCCGACGAGATTCGGCGCAAGCGCCCCGACACCGTCTACGCCGCCGGCGAACGCGCCCCGATTCGGGAGACGCGCGCACAGCTCCACTACGAGTTCTTCCGCGTCCCCGACGACGACCCGGTCGAGGCGACCATCGAGAGCCGCGGGGAGCCGTCGCTCGCCGTCGTCGAGAAGGCGCCCGCCGAGAAACTCGGCGGCTCGCACTCCACGCTCATCGGCGGCCGCACCGGCCGGAACGCCATCCGAACGGTCGCGGAACACCCGCACGTCAAGAAAATCATCCCCGGCCCCATCGACGCCGGCGGGCAGGGGTCGCGGACCGGGCTGCGCGCGAAAGTCACGCGCGCCGACCAGCACGGCAACGTCCGGCTGTTGCTCCGGGACGGGTCGAGCGTCCAGGAGAACCGCGTCGTCACGACCGCGAGCGAACGCGACGTCGGCGAACGCGTCCGCGACGACCTCAACGTCGCGCTCGAAGAGGCCGGGTTCGCGTAGCCGGCGGTCGACGGTCGGCGTGGCGGTGTCGCGGCGGCGCGGACGCGCGTCGACTTCGCGGGGTTTTTAGGCTCGTCCGGCGAATCGGCGTGTACTATGGCCGAGAACAAGGCGCGAACCGTCGGGAGCGCCGGGCGCTTCGGCGCGCGCTACGGGCGCGTCGCTCGCCGGCGCGTCTCCGACATCGAAGACGAGATGAACAGTGCAACCGTCGACGGCGACTCCGTGAAGCGAGTCGGAACCGGCGTCTGGGTGAACGAGGAGACCGGCGAGAAGTTCACGGGCGGCGCGTACCGGCCGGAGACCCCGGGCGGCCGCAGCGTCAAGCGCAGCATCCGCGCGGCGCTCGAAGAGGAAGGGGACGCCGACGAGTAACCCAAGTACCTCCGTTACATATCTCCACCAGATGAGCTACAAGTGTTCCCGGTGCAAGCGCGACGTCGAACTCGACGAGTACGGCGGCGTTCGCTGCCCCTACTGCGGCCACCGCGTGCTCCTGAAGGAGCGCGCCCGCGACGTGAAGGAAGTCGACGTCAGGTAGCGCGCCGATGCCCGCGCCGACCGACCGCGGCGCCGACGACGCCGACGACGCGGACGTCGACCCCGCCGACTACGACCACCGGACCGTTCTCACGTTTCCGTACGCCGACGAGCGGCGCGCCCGCACCGTCCACGACGCCGTCGCGGTCGAGCGCGGCGAAATCGACGACGACCGGTCGACCGCAGAGGCCGACCGCGTCGGCGACGCAGTCGAGGTGACCGTCCGCGCCCGCGACCTCGTCGCGCTCAGGGCGGGGACGAACACGTGGCTCCGACTGGTCGGCGTCGCGGAGGCGGTCGCTGACGACGCAGCGCCCCCGGATTCGCCGGCCGGGGGCGGTGCGGACGCCGCGGATTCGGCAGACGACTGAATAACCGGGTTTTTCACGCCGAAGCACGTCGGCCCACGTATGCAGGGTAATCTGCCGCCGGAGGCGCAGGAGAAGATCGAGGAACTGCAGGATCTGCAGGAGCAGGCCCAGCAGCTCGCCGAGCAGAAACAGTCCACGGAGTCGTCGCTGGCGGAGGCCCGGACGGCGCTCGACGCCATGGACGAAGTCGACGAGGACTCGACGATGTACCGAGAGGTCGGCGAGGTCCTCATCGAGACGAACTACGACGAGGCGTACGACGACCTCGAAGAGAAGGTCGACACGCTGGAGATGCGCGCCGAGCGCTTCGACAAGCAGGAGTCGAACGTCCAAGAGCAGTTCGAGGAGCTCCAAGAGGAGCTGCAGCAGATGCTTCAGGGCGGTGCGGGCGGCGGTCCGGCCGGCATGGGTCCGGGCGCCGGCGGCGCGTAAATGGCAGGCGACGACGCATCGGCCGACGACGAGCCGAGCGACGAGGAGGTCGTCCGGACCGCCGCGGAGGCGGCCGAGGGCGTCATCCTCTCGCGGTACAAGCAGGCTGATCTGCGGGACTTCGACGTCACCGTCACCTTCGAGGACGGCGTGCTCGACGTCGACGTCTACATCAATCCGCCCGAGGACGCCGACGCCGACGCGGACGCCGTCGCCGAGGAGGCGGCGCAGACCGCCGGCGACGCCGTCGACGACCTGTTCGACGAGGCGTAGGCGTCCACCTGCGTTTCTCGGCGGCCCGCTTCTCGCGTGACCTATCGAGGAGCGGCGGCGCTGCCGGACGGCCGGTCGCCGGAACGCCTCGAATCCGGTCCGCGTCCCGCCGTTGAACGGTACTAGAGACTTTTGCCGGTACAGGACTATGGTAACATATGGCAATACGAGGTGACGGGCCGAGCGCACTGAGCGGCTACCAGGAGCGGCTCCGGAGTCGCGTGCGCTGCGTCGAATGCGGCCGGGTCGACGTCGGCGCCGACTGGACGACCGGCTTCCGCGACGGACGCGTCGTCTACCGCCACGTCTGCCCGCGGTGCGGCGCGGTCGCCCGCCGCGAACTCAGCATGCTGGAGTGACGCCGACCGCGACCGGCTTTCCGTCGGTCACGGGGAGTCGGCGATGAGCGTCTCGTCGACGAGTTTGCCGACGGCGCGGCGGATGAGTTCGGAGACGGACTGCGGGGCGACGTCCAGTTGCTCCGCGAGGTCGGCCTGCGTGGCCCGCCGCGGGACGTCGAAGTAGCCGGCGTGGTAGGCGGTGGTGAGCGCCGCGTGCTGCCGGTCGGTGAGCGCGTCCGCGAACGGCCGGCCGTTCGGGTCCGCGTCCGTCCGGGCGACGCGCTGGACGTCGACGTCGACGTCGCGGGTGACGCAGTCGGCGAGGAACGACGACAGTTCGGTGCCTTCGGCGAACCGGACGGTGAACTCCCAGCCGTCCTCGGAGCCGCGGCCGGACAGAATCGTTCCGTTGGCGTCCCGAATCGGGCCGAGCACGCCGCCGTCGACCGACGACCAGGTGACCCGGTAGAGCGCGTCGTCGCTGTCGGCCGCGAGCCGCTCGACCGACGCCACCGACGGGTCCTCGTCGGCGGCGGCCTCGAATGCTGCGGTCGACGTATCGGTCACGTGAACGGTGGGAACGATCTGGTCTGCGGTCGGAACCAGTTCTTCGAGAACGACTTCGGCCCCGGTCGCGCGGAGCGTCGAGGTCAGCATGAATCCGGCGCTTGCTGTCGCGATGTCGACGACTCGGGCCATGCGGCGCGAATTGGTGCGCCGTGTTATAACACTCTCGCCCTTCGCTTCGGGAAAAATACCCGGTGTGAGCAGGTTTGTGGCGGGTTCGCCGGCGGCGGCTGCCGCGAACCCGACCCCGAACCCGGCGTGTTCGCCGCGGCGACGCCCGAAATTATATGCGTGAGTGAGCGAGAGAAGGGGCATGGTCGAGGCGTTCGCCGTCGCGAGCGGGAAGGGCGGCACCGGGAAGACGACGAGCACGCTCGCGCTCGGGATGGCGCTCGCCGACGAGTACGACGTGACGGTCGTCGACGTCGACACGGGGATGGCGAACCTGCTGTTCCACGCCGGCCTCGACGACGCGCCGACGACGCTGCACGACCTGCTCGTCGCCGGCGCCGACGTCGACGTCGCCGACGCCACCTACGACCGCTACGGGATGCGGGTCGTCCCGTGCGGGACGAGCCTCGCCGCCTTCGAGCAGTCCGACCCGGCGCTGCTGCGCGACGTCGTCGCCGACCTCGCCGCCGACGCGGACGTCCTGCTGCTCGACTCGCCGGCGACGCTCGCCTCGAAGTCCGCTGTGCTGCCCGTGGTGCTCGCAGACCGCGTCGTCGTCGTCTCCCAGCCGACGATTCCGTCGCTGAGCGACGGCCTGAAAGTGCAGGAGTACGCGGAGTCGTACGGCACCGAAACCGCCGGCGTCCTGTTCAACAAGGTCCACGGCGACCTCGGCACGGTCGCCGAGCAGGCGGACCGCTACTTCGGCGGCGGCACGCTCGGCGTCGTCCCGGACAGCGACGCGGCCCGGCAGGCCCGCGACGCCGGCGAACCGCTGCTCGCGCACGCACCCGACAGCGAAGCCGCCGCGGCGTTCCGCGACGCGGCAGCCCGAATCGACCCGCGGCCGGGCCGCGCCGGCGACGTCGCCGACCGCTTCCGGAGCGCGGTCGTCCCGGAGCGGCCATGACCGAGCGACCGGGCCGCGCCGGCGACGCGCTCGCCGCCGAACCCGGCGCCGTGCCCGACGCGGCCGTCAGCATCCCGGTGGGCGACGTCGTTCGCGCCCGCGTCGCCGCCGACGTCGCATCGCCGCTGGAAGCCGCGCTCGACCGCGGCCTCACCGGCTACGCCGTGTTGCGCCCCGCAGAGGCGATGCTGTTCGGCGCGGACCGCCGCGGCGTCCTGACGTTCGCCGACGGCGTTCCGGTCGTCGCCTACGAGGCAGCCGCGGACGTCGCCGGCCCGGAGGCGCTCGCGGCGCTCGCCGGCGTCGGCCCGGTGCGCGCCGAACTGTACCGGCTCCCGGCGGCGGCGCTCGCGGCCGCGCACGACTGCGACGCGCTGCGCGTGGCGCCGGACGCGCCCGCCCGTGACCTCGCCGGCGACGACGACCTCGCGGCCCGCACCCGCGACGCCGCCCCGGACTCGCGGTCCGGCGCCGGGAGCCACGACGCGCTCGCCGCGTTCCTCGCCGACGAGGAGCGCGTCGCGGCCATCCAGCGGGAGGCCCGCGCCGAAGCCGAGGCGCGCGCCGCCGAGTGGGGACTCACCGACGAACTCGCCGACAGCGGCGACGGCGGCGACTCAGGCAGCGCCGGCCGCGCCAACGGCGACGATTCACGCCGCTCCGACGGCGGAGCCGACGGCTGACCGCTCGGCTGCGACGGCCCCGCCGCCGCTGTTCGGCGGCCGCCCGGGGGTCGCGTGAGCCACAGGACACAGGTGGCGGGGGCGGTAACCGTGGCGCATGGACTCCGCGCTGCCGGACCGGTCGCGTGCCGGGTGGTGGGCGGCGCTGCTCGGGGCGCTCGCGACGGTCGCGCTGTTCCTGTACGCGTTCGTCGGGACGCTCGTCGTCGGCCTGTTCGTCTACTACGCGGTCCGGCCGCTGCACGACGCGATTCACCGCCGGCTCGGCCTGTCGTCGTCGGGCGTCGAGGCGGCGCTGACGATGCTGGCGGTGGTGCTGCCGGCGCTCGCGGTCGTGGTCTACACCGGCGTCGTCGCGTTCCGCGAGTTCGCCGCGGTCGCCGGCGGCGACGCGGTGTCGGTGCTGCTGTCGATGCTCGGCGCGGAGCCGTCGTCGCTGCTGACGGCGGTCCGCCGCCCGATTCGGTTCCTCAGCCGGCTCGAAGACCCTCAGCGGTTCGGCGAGCGGCTCGCGGCGGCGCTCTCCACGGTGGCGACGGCCGGCAACGCCGCGCTGCACCTGTCGCTGTCGCTGACGTTCGCGTTCTTCCTGCTGCGCGACGGCGACCGGCTCGACCGGTGGTTCCGGGACCGGGTCGCCGACGGCGACAGCGGGCTGTGGGAGCTGCTCGCCGGCGTCGACGCCGACCTCGAACGGGTGTACTTCGGGAACGTCGCGACGGTCGTCCTCGTCGGCGTCGCCGCCGTCTGCGTCTACAACGGCTACAACGCCGTGGCGCCCGCGGCGGTCCGGCTGCCGGCGCCGACGCTGCTCGCGCTCCTCACCGGGCTCGCGACGTTCGTCCCGCTGGTCGTCGGGAAACTGGTGTACGTGCCGGCGACGGGCTACCTACTCGGGGAGGCCGTCCGAACGGACGCCGCGGTCGCATACCCGGTGACGTTCCTCGCGCTCTCGTTCGTGCTGCTCGACGTGCTGCCGCAGGCGGTGCTCAGGCCGTACCTCTCCAGCGGCTCGCTCCACACCGGACTGGTGCTGTTCGCGTACGTGCTCGGCGCCGCGTTGTTCGGCTGGTACGGGCTGTTCCTCGGCCCGCTACTCGCGGTGCTCGTCGTCCGCGTCTCCACGCACAGCCTCCCGGGGCTGCTCACCGACGGCCCGGTTCGCGCGGGCGACGCAGACGGGGCAGCCGACGCTGACGACTCGGGCGACGCCGAGGGCAACGCGGACGCCGAGGGCAACGCGGACGCCGCGGGCGACGCGAACGACTCGGAGCAGGACTGACAGGCTTCGTCGCGGTCGACGAACTCCGCCGCGACCGACCCAGTGTCGTGGTCGCCGGTCGGTCGAGGACGGAAGAAGCGGTGGAACGGCGAGCGACGGAGCCGCGGACGGAGCGAACCGGTGGAGAGCGGAGGCGGTCGGAGGACCGTCGGAGGGACGGTGGAGGGAATCGGAGGGCGCGTGCGACTCGACTCGGTCGCGTCCGGAACCGCGCCGTTACGGCTCGTAGTCGTGGCCGGCGACGGCCGCGACGACGTTGACGGCGACGAGTGCGGCGAACGCGGTGGTGTGCGAACCGGCGACGCCGGCGGCGAGCAGCGGGAGGTACGTCAGCGGGAGCAGCGACGCCGTCCAGAACGCGGCGGCGCGGGCGGGCTGCAACAGGCCGGTCTGTGCGGCGTCGCGGACGACGGCGGGGGCGTCGGTTGCGTGGCGAGCGAGCCGGTCTGCGGGGGACTGATTGGAGGTGGACATGGGTTCGTTCCAGTTCAGCCATGGACGGCCGACCCCATATACCGTCCAGACCGTTGGCGCCCCTTCGGCTCCGTTCACGCGGACGCCGCTGGTTTTACACGGTTTCCGCCGACTCGACGAACACTTTCCCACGTTTCACGAACTGCTGAAAACAGACGAGACAGTTTATCGGGCGATTTGAGCGCGTTTCGGTGGTTCGGCTCAGTCTTCGATTTCGGGGCCGGCCGAAGACAGCTCGATTTCCACGTCGCGGTCGTCGTCCTGCTCCGCGTCGCCGCCGCGCCGGAGCCGGCGGACCACGGCGCCTGCCGCGACGAGGAACGCGAGCCCGACGACCGGCGCGAGCCACGCGGCGCGCGACCGTCCGCTCGACCCGGATGCGACGCCCGGAGCGGCCGTGTCGCCACCGCGGTTCCCCCCGAGTTCCTCGTCGTCGTCGGGTGCGGGGAAACTGACGTCGCTGCTGAATTCGGGGTTGTCGACGTGGAGTTCGAAGAGTGTGAATCGGTCCATGGCCGAGAGACGCGCTCCGAGTAGATATAGCCGTAGTGAGCCGTGTCGACACGGCGGCACGCCGGCGTCGTGTGACCGTCGACTGCTCCGGTGTCCTGGCGTCCGGTCGCGCCCCGGCGTCGTCGACGGCTTCCAGCGGGCGGTGTGTGAGCGGTCAGCGCGCTTTCCGGCGACCGTCGCCGGAACGCGAGCCTACTCACCGCCCCCTACGTTTCGAAACGTATGACCTCGCTCCAGCGGCCGCGTCTCGACCGGGCCACCGGGCTCGTCGGGCTGGCGGCCGTCACGCGGACGCTCGGCGGGGCCCTCCTCGGGACGTCGCTCGCCGTCTACGTCGGCCGGAACGGCTCGCCCGTCGCGGTGTCGCTGCTCGCCACGGCGTTCTCGCTCGGCATCATCCTGTTCGCGCCGGTGTGGGGCGCGCTCGCCGACGTCACCGGCCGGCGGAAGCTCATCCTCGTCGGCACCGGCGTCGGCGCGACGCTCGCCGTGACGCCGCTGCTCGTCGCGCCGTCGTTCGCCGGCACCGTCCGCGTCGGGCCGGTCGCCGTCTCCGCGGCGCTGTTCCCGGTCGCGATTCGGGGGCTGTACGCGGCGTTCATCGCCGGGTTCGGGCCGCTGATGCTGACGGTCGCCAGCGAACGCGGCGGCGCCGACGGCCGCGGGAAGTCCGTCGGGTCGTTCAACAGTTTCCGCGCCGCAGGCGCCGGCTCCGGCCAGTTCGTCGCCGGCCTGCTGCTCGGCGCGCTCGCCCCGACCGAACTGTACGCGGTTATCGCCGCGGTCTCTGCCGCAGCCACCGTCGCGGTCGCGCTCGTCGACACCGGCGACTCGCCGCCCGACCCGGACGCCGACTCGCTCGCCACCGAGGTCAGAACCCGGCTGCTTCCGCCGGCGGGGGACCGCGGCCACCTCCGGACGAACGGCCTCGGCTGGCTCTACCTCGGGCTCGGCGTCCGGCAGGCTACCGTCTCCGGGGTCGGCGCGCTGATGCCCGTCTACATCGTGACGACGCTCGCGCTGCCCGAGGCCTGGATGGGCGTGCTGCTCGCGTTCAACCCCGTCTCGCAGACGTTCCTCATGTACTACCTCGGCGGCGTCGTCGACGACGCGGGGCGCAAGCCGCTCATCACGCTCGGCATGGCCGGCTCGGCCGGCTTCGGGCTCGTCGTCGCCGCCGCGGTGCTCGCGCCCTCGCGGCTGCTCACCGCCGCCGTCGTCGCCGTCGGCTACGTCGTGCTCGCGGTCGCCTACTCCGCGATGTGGACCGGCGCGGTGGCGTTCGTCGGCGACGTCGCCCCCGAGAACCGCGAGTCCGAACTGATGGGGCTCGCGTCGACCAGCCGGTCGGTCGGCGGCGTCGTCGGCCCGCTGCTCGTCGGCGGCGCCGCCGAACTCGCCGGCTACCCCGCCGCGTTCGCCGCCGGCTCCGTGCTGGCGCTCGGCGCGTCGCTGCTCGTCGGCCTCCGCGTCACTGAATCCGCGCCCGCCGCGGTCCGCGGCGGCACCGCCAGCAGCGCCGACTGACCGCTCGCCGCGGGTGCCGTCTGCCCGGAGGGGAATCCCTTTGCCGGTGCCGACGTAGCCAACTGGTATGCAGGACATCGACGGCGACACGGTGGTCATCACCGGCGCGAGCAGCGGAATCGGCGCGGCGACGGCACGCAGCCTCGCGGACGCGGGCGCGAACCTCGTGCTCGGCGCGCGCCGCGCGGAGCGACTCGAGGCGCTGGCCGCCGACCTCGAAGCCGAGTACGGCGTGTCGGCGTCCGCGGCGCCGACCGACGTCACCGAGCGCGAACAGGTGGACGCGCTCGTGGAGGCGGCGGTCGAGCAGCACGGCGGCGTCGACGCGCTCGTGAACAACGCCGGCGTGGGGCTCGAGGGCGACGTGGAGTCGATGTCCGACGATGACTTCCACACGATGATGGACGTGAACACCGACGGGATGTTCTTCGCGACGCGGGCCGCGCTCCCGCACCTCCGCGAGTCCGAGGGGACGCTGGTGTTCCTCGGCAGTTTCGCGGGGCAGTACCCGCGCCCCGGGAATCCGGTGTACGCGGCGACGAAGTGGTGGACCCGCGGGTTCGCCCACAGTCTCGAGGGCGTCGTCGGCGAGGACGGCGTCGCGGTCACGGTCGTCAATCCGACGGAGGTCCGCACGGAGTTCGCCTCCGAGCAGGGCGCCGCCTTCGAAGAGCAGTACGGCGAGGACGAAGCCACCAGCCCGGACGCAATCGCCGACGCCATCCGGTTCTCGCTCCAGCAGGACGCCACCGACACCGTGAGCGAACTGAACCTGTATCGGCGCGACAAGTTCGCCGGGTTCTGACCGGCTCGGCCACCCGACCCCGTTTAAGTAGTTCTCGTCACAACGAGTAGATACGAGGCGGAACGCGGCGCGACCGCGAGGGGACGCGCGCCGCACTTCTCGACTCCTCGACTTGGCCACACCGCGAGCCACTGCGCCATCAGTCGTTTCGGA
Organism: Halobaculum sp. P14; assembly: GCF_051195155.1. Lineage (NCBI taxonomy): Archaea > Methanobacteriati > Methanobacteriota > Halobacteria > Halobacteriales > Haloferacaceae > Halobaculum > Halobaculum sp. P14. The sequence goes on along the minus strand of NZ_JBNTKB010000008.1, from coordinate 84,837 downwards.
CTGCGACGCCAGCGACACTTTCTGTTCCGAGAACGTCGTGCCCGCTCGGTTTGGAATCCGAAGAACTCGGGCCGTCCTGTCGAACCGATGAAAGGGAAATCCACGTAACCGAGCAGTGCGTACGGCCTCCCGTGCGACAGTTCCAGAGCCGAACCGACTGTCGGTCGCGGAGCCGACGAGGAACCGACGGGCGGAGCCGTGACGGCGGATTGCTACCTCGCGTCAGCGTGAGCCGCGGCGGGAGACGCAGTGGGAGACGAGACTGCGGCGAACCGGGAGGTGAGCGGCCGTGACGCTCGCCGACGCGGCGGTCGAGGGGCTTCGGCTCGCCGGCGAGATGTTCTGGGAGACGTGGTGGGCGCTCGTGCTCGGATTCACCATCGCTGGCGCCGTCGAGACGTTCGTCAGCGAAGAGCAGATGACGGCGGCGCTCGGCGGCGACGGCCTGCGCGAACTCGGCCTCGGCACCGCGTTCGGCGCCGCCTCATCCAGCTGTTCGTTCGGCGCGGTCGCGACGACGAAGTCGCTGTTCAAGAAGGGGGCGTCGCCGGTCGCGAGCCTCGCGGCGTTCCAGTTCGCGTCGACGAACCTCGTCATCGAACTCGGGCTCGTCATGTGGATTCTGCTCGGCTGGCAGTTCGTCGTCGCGGACTACGTCGCCGGCCTCCTCCTCATCGTCCTGCTCGCCGCGACGTTCAAGTACGTCGTCCCGGCGTCGTGGTTCGAGGCCGCCCGGACGCACCTCCAGTCGACGGAGGGCGTCCGCGACCCGAACTGCGGCATGGAGGTCGACCCGACCAGCGACGACGTCGTCACGCTCGACACCGACGACGGCACCGAGTACTTCTGCTCGGAGTCGTGCCGGTCGGCCTACCGGGAGAGCCACGAGAGCGACGAGTCAGGCGGTCGGCGGCTGCTCACCGCGCAGGGCTGGCGGCTCGCCGCGAAGAACGCCATCGGCGAGTGGGACATGCTCTGGAAGGACATCGCCGCGGGCTTCCTCGTCGCCGGGCTCATCGGCGCGCTCGTGCCGCGGCAGTGGTGGACGACGCTGTTCGGCGTCGGCGCCGAAGGGACGCTCGGCTGGGTCGTCGCGTCGGCGGTCATCGGCGTCGTCGTCGGCGTCGTCACGTTCGTCTGCTCGGTCGGCAACGTCCCGTTCGCCGTCATCCTCTGGAACAACGGCATCGCGTTCGGCGGCGTCATGTCGTTCATCTTCGCGGACCTCATCGTCCCGACCATCGACGACGCCTACCGGCGCTACTACGGGCTTCGGCTCGCCGCCGTCCTGTTCGTCAGCATCTTCGTGACGGCCGTCATCGCCGGCGTCGCCATCCACTACGCCTGGAGCGGCCTCGGGCTGATTCCGCCGCAGGGCGAGGCCGGCGGCACCGCGCCGTCCGGCTACACGCTCTACTTGAACGCCGCGTTCACCGTCGTGTTCGCGGTGCAGGCGTACATCACGTTCGCCGGCGACGACGCCGACGACGGCGCCGGCCCCACCGACGCCGAGTCGGCGCACGCGCACTGACCGGTGGGGCGGGGAGTCGGCTTTTGTGCATCCGCGTGAAACCCCCGTCTAGACGCGGCCGTCACGAGACTCGGCCGTCGGCGCACGACCCGAATTCGAACCGACCCGGACTCGAATCGGACCTGACCCGAACCACGACGCTCCCACACACGACACAATGGTCGACCCAGTCCTCGCAAGCCGGCTTCAGTTCGCGCTCACCACGATCGTCCACATCATCTTCCCCGTGATGTCGATGGGGTTGGCGCCGTTCCTCGTCTACTTCACGTGGAAGGAGGTGCGCGGCGGCGACCCGGTGTACGAGCAGCTGCGGCGGTTCTGGACGAAGGTGTTCGCGGTGAGTTTCGTCGTCGGCACCGTCACCGGGCTCGTGTTGGAGTTCGAGTTCGGGACGAACTTCGCGGCGTTCTCGGCGTTCGCCGGCGACCTGTTCGGCGGGCCGCTGGCGACCGAGGGGATGATGGCGTTCATGCTGGAGGCGACGTTCCTCGGCATCTTCGTCTACGGCCGCGACCGGGTGTCCGACAGGCTCTACTTCGCGTCGAGCGTCGCCGTCGGGCTGGGGACGTGGCTGTCGGCGGTGTGGATTCTCATCGCGAACTCGTGGATGCAGACGCCGCGCGGCTACGAGGTCGTCGTGGAGAACGGCGAGCGCGTCATCCACCTGACGGACCCGATGGCGGCGTACTTCACGCCGCGGTTCACCTACATGTTCGTCCACATGCAGAACGCCGCCGTGGAGTCGGTGGCGCTGTTCATGGCGGGCGTCGCCGCCTACCACGTGTTCCGGCACCACGTCTGGGGCTACCCGGTGCAGCAGGTCGACTTCTGGGAGTCGACGCTGAAAATCGCGATCGTCGCGCTGGTCATCACGGCGCCGCTGCAGGTGCTCCACGGCGACGCGTACGCACGGCACGTCTACGAGACGCAGCCGCAGAAGTTCGCGGCGATGGAGGCGGTCTGGGAGACCTCGTCGTACGTCCCCGAGTACATCGTCGCGTTCCCGACGAGCATCTCCGGGCTGTTCACGCCGCGCGCCAAGCACCTGTTCGGCATCGGCATCCCGGGCGGCGCGTCGTGGCTGGCGAGCGGCGGGAACCCGCAGGCGACGATTCGCGGTCTGAACTCCTTCGAGACGCAGGCGCCGCCGGTCGCGATCGTGTTCTGGTCGTTCCGCATCATGGTCGCGCTTGGCACCTGGTTCATCGCGCTGGCGTTCTGGGCGGCCTACCGGTGGTGGCGCGGCGAGCTCGTCGAGGACGACCTGCTGCACAAGGCGCTGATGGGGTCGTCGCTGCTCGGCTTCGTCGCCGTCGAGGTCGGCTGGATCGTCACCGAAGTCGGGCGGCAGCCGTGGGTGATACAGGGCGTCATGAAGACCTCCGCGGCTGTGTCGCCGGGGCTGACCGCCGCGGAGGCGACGCTGACGCTCGCCGGCTTCGCCGCCGGCTACCTCGCGCTGCTCACCCTATACGTGTACGTCATCCTCCGCATCCTCCGCGGCGGCCCGCCGTCGCTCGACGAACTCGGCGCGACCCCACAGACGGACGCCGGCGACGCGACCGGTGACACGGCCGACGGCGACGCCGCCGCGGGCGACGCCGCTGCTGCCGGCGCCCCCGGCGACGCTCCCGAACCGGATTCGGCCAGGGGTGGCGACGATGACTGACGCGGCGCTGTTCGGCGCGCTCGCCGCGCCGCTCGCGGTGTCGCTGTCCGACGGGCCGCTGTTCGGCCTGCCGCTCGCGGACCTGTGGTTCGCGCTGCTGTTCTTCCTGCTCGGGACGTTCCTGTTCCTCGACGGCTTCGACTTCGGCGCGGGCGCGCTGTTCGCCACCCGCGAAGACGACGAGCAGCGCGAAACCATCCTCGCCGCCATCGGGCCGTTCTGGGACGGCAACGAGGTGTGGCTCGTCGTCTTCGGCGGCGCGACGTTCGCGGCGTTCCCGCCGGTGTACGCGAACCTGTTCAGCCGGCACTACCTCCTGATGTTCGCGATTCTCGCGGCGCTGTTCCTCCGCGGGCTCGCCCCGGAGATGTACGAGCAGCGGCACGACGACGGCTGGCAGCGCTGGTGGGGCCGGTCGTTCGTCGTCGGCAGCGTCGCCGCGCCGTTCCTGCTCGGCGTCTTCGTCGGGAACTGGCTCATCGGCGCCCGGAGCACGGTCACGCTCGTCGGCGCCGTCGTCGGCGTCGCCGTCGTCGCGCTCACCGTCGTCACCGGCGCCGCGTTCCTCCGGCTGAAGACCCGCGGCGCGCTCCGCGACGACGTCAGATGGTACGGCGAACGCGCCGCCGCGGCGTATCTGGTCGCCGTCGTCGCCGCGCTCGCCGCCGCCGCGGCCGCCGCTCCCCGCGTCGCCGCCGCGGTCACGGCCCCGGTCAGCGTCGCGCTCGTCGCCGTCTCCGTCGCCGCCACCGGCGGCACCGTCGCGGCGATGCGGCGGGACGCAGACCTCGTCGCGTTCGCGGCCAGCGGCGTCGTCGTGTACGCGCTCGCCGCGCTCGTCTGCGCGCTGCTGTTCCCCGTCGCCGACCCCGCCACCGACCTCACGGTCCAGGAGGCCGTCGTCTCCACCATCCCGCTGAACCTCATGTCGGTCGCGGCCGCCGTGCTGCTACCGCTCGTCCTCACCTACTTCGGCGTGCTGTACAGCGCCTTCAGCGGCCCCATCGAAGCCGGCGACGCCTACTGACGCCGCACCGCGACGACCGCAGACTCAGGCGTCCGCGCCGCCGGCCGCGCCGCAGTCCGAATCGCCGCCTGCAGCGTCGGCGTCGGTGTCAGCGGCCGCCGCGCCGCCGTCGACCGCCGTGACGCCGGTGAACTCGAAGCGGGCGCCGCCGGCGTCGCTGTCGGTGACGGCGACGTCCCAGCCGTGCGCGTCGGCGATGCTGCGGACGATGTTGAGGCCGAAGCCGGTGCCGTCGGGGTTCGTCGAGTAGCCCGCCTCGAACACCGACTCGCGGTCCGACTCGGGGATGCCGGGGCCGTCGTCGGCGACGTAGAAGCCGTCGGCGTCGTCGAGGCCGCCGACGGTGACGGTGACGTCGTCGCCGGCGTGTTCGACGGCGTTCCGGAACAGGTTCTCGAACAGCTCCCGGATGCGGCTCTCGTCGCCGGACACCGCGCCGAGCGACGGCTCGGTTTCGAGCGTCGCCGCCGCGGTGCCGGTCGTCGCCCAGGCGTCCGCCGCCACCGCAGCGAGGTCGACCCGGTCGAACTCGCTGACCGCTCGGCCGGTCCGCGCCAGCGTCAGGATGTCGTCGATGAGTTCGTTCATCCGATCGAGCGCGTCCGCCGCGCGGCGCAGGTGGTCGCTGTCGCGGCGCTCCAGTTCGAGCGACACGAACCCCTGCGCGACGTTCAGCGGGTTCCGGAGGTCGTGGCTGACGACGGACGCGAACTCCTCGAGGTGCTTGTTCTGGTTCGCCAGTTCCCGCTCGCGCCTGCTGAGCTGTTCGCGCGCCGCCAGCGACCGCACGGCGTGGCCGATGGTTTCGCCGAGCTCGGTCAGCACCTGCCGCTCGGCCTCGTCGAAGACGTACGGCCGGTCCGCATAGAGGCTCAGGATGCCGAACACGTCGTCGCCGTCGACGATGGGGACGACGGCGACCGACTCGACGCCGTGCTCCGCGAACAGGTCGCGCCACGGCTCCATCGACGGGTCCGTCGTGACGTCCTGTGAGCACTGAATCTCGCCGCTCCGAATCGCCTTCCCGCCGGCTCCCTGCCCGTGTTCGTCGTCCGCTTCGACCGTGATGACGACGGACTCGTAGTACTCGTCGTCGAGCCCCGCCCACTCGTCCGGCCGGACGACGTCCGTCTCCGGGTCGTACCGCCCGATCCACGCCGACTCGTACGGCTCGGACTGCTGCAGCCGCTCGCACACCCGCCGTTCGAGTTCGCTCCGGCTGTCGGCGTCCACGATTTCCTGCGTCGCGATGCGCAGCGTGTTGTTGATGCGGTTCAGCTGGTCTACCTGCAGCTGCTGCTGTCGTCGCCGGGCGTCGTACACGCCGACGAGCGTCCCGAAGAGCGCGCCGAGCGTCGCCGCGTTCAGCAGCGTCAGCGTCGCGTCCACCGGCAGCGGCCCCCTCGTTAGGGCGTGCGAAACCAGCCACCCGGCCGCCGCGACCAGCACCGCCGCACCGACGGCGGTCCACGCCAGCGCCCACCCCACGAACTGGTCGGGGACCAGGGCGCCGCGCGCCATCCGCACCCCGGTGAGGACCAGCATCGCCGACAGCAGCAACGGGAGCACGCCGTCCACCACGGCCAGCGTCGGCGCGTCCCGCAGCACCACCGAGGTCCGCAGGTGAAACGCGGACAGAGCGACGCCGAACGCGGCCAGCACGAGGCCGCCCGTCCGAGCTGAGATGCGGTTCACTGTCAGGGTTATTTGTCGCATTCCCGGAAGAATCTACTCCTCCTTCTCGTCGCCCCGGCCGCATCTTCCGCGGAATCTCTATCGTCTCCGGCGAACCGGCACCCGGCTATCGGCGAACCGACGGGCCGGGCCGACCGGGGCGTCGAGTCACGGAACCGTGACGACGACGGTGAGTCGCGAGACGCCGCGCGGCTCGGTCACGGTCACGGTCACCGCGACCGCGACGACGTGAACGTCGCCGACGCGTCGCTGCGTGACGACGCCGTCGGTCGCCGCACAGCCCCCGAACTCGCGGTTCGGGCCGCCCGGGCAGTTCGTCGCCGACCACGTCGCGGCCGCGGAGGCGTTCCGGGCGACGTCGACCGCGACGGATTCGCGGAGCCGCGACCGCTCGATGGCGCGAAGGTCTCCGGCGGCGGCGGCGTCGAACGCGTCGAGCGCGGCGCCACGGTCGGACGCGGGATACGACCCGGAGACGCCGCGGGAGGCGTTCGCGACGGCGCGCTCGACCGCCGGCACCGTCGACGCCCCCGGCCGGGACGCCGCGTCGGCGTCGACGTCGGGGTGCGCGCTCAGCGACAGATACGCGAACGTCATCGGGACGAGCGCGACCGCGACGACCGCCGCGGCGACCAGCACCAACTGCCCGCGACTCCGGCCGCCGCCCGCTGGTTCGCCGGCGGTCACGCGAACCACACCTCGATGGTCACCTCGCCGCTTCCGGTCGGCACCACCGCTCGACCGATAGGGACGCGGCGCAGCCGCTCGAAGCCGACGGCACCGTACGCGGTCTCCACCCGGAACATGAGGTTGTCGCCGAGGATGCGTTCGACTCGGTGCCGCAGCGCGTCGCGCTCCCGGTCGAACGCGGCGGCCGACGCTCCGGCTTCCGCGAGCCGCGACGCGTCGACGTGCCGCGGTGGTTCCTCGGCGAGAACCGTCGCGGCGTCGGCGGCGTACGCGTCGAGTTGCGCCTCCGCGGTGCAGGCGTCGGGGAGCGCCACGCCGAACCCGGCGGTGACGGCGAGCAGCAGCGCGACGCCGACGGCGGCTTCGAGCGCCGGCAGCGAGAGCTGCCCCCGGTCCCGGTCAGGCATCGACGGTCACCTCCAGGGTCGCCTTCACGGTCCGCTCCGGGTACGACGACACCCGGATCGTCCCGGTCGCGTTCCCATCCACCGTGATGCGAGCCGTCTCGAACCGGGAGACTGCGACGGATTCGGTGCCGGCGAGTCCGCCGTCGCGGTGGAGGACGACGCGGCCGTTCACCCGGACCGTCTCGACGTCGGAGTCCGTGAAGTCGAACCGGAGCGTCCCGGTGCGGCGCGGGAGCGTCACGGCGCCGGCGGCGGCGTCGATGCTGCGGGTGCGTTCGGCGTCGGCGGCGACGAGGACGATGCGGCGGAACGCCGTGCCGCCGACCGGGTCGCCGCGTTCGACGACGGTTCGGCCGCCGAGCCGAACCCGGAACGCCGCGTCGGCGAGCGGCGGGACGAGGTCGACGAGCGCGTCCGCGGTGAGCGCGTCGACGGCGCCGCGGTCGAGGACGTTCGCCCGACGCGTCAGCGGCGAATCCGGCGCGACGACCCGGTCGGTGGCCGTCACCGCCGCGCGGCGCTCCACCGGGGAGCGGTCCGCGCTCGCGAGCGCCGCGTCCGCGAACGCGACCGACAGGCCGATTGCGGCGGTCAGCGCGACGAGCGCCGCCGCGAGCGCGAGCAGCGACGCCTGCCCGCGGCCCCCGGCCGGGAATCCGACGGCGGAGCGCTGCCTGCTCATCTGCTCACCAGCCGGACGCGCAGTCGGTTCGCGGACGATTCGACTGTGACCACCGTCTCCGCGCCGCTCTCCCACGTCCCGTCGACGACGACTCGGTCGGGGAGCGCGAGCGGCGTCGACGCCGCGACGCCCGGATTCGGGTGCGAGAGCGTGAGCCGTCCGCCGTCGGCGACGACGCGGTACGCCGCGCCGGCAATCGTCGGCGGCAGGTCGACGCGCCGTTCGACGCTGACGGCGGACGCGTCGACCGGAACCGGCACCGCGGCCTCGACGTGCGTCGCCGCGGCGGCGACGACACGGCCGGCCGCCTCGTCGCCCGCGGCGGCCCGGTACTCCGGCGCGACGCCGCCCACCAGCGACGCGGAGACCGCGCCGATGAACAGCAGGACGACGCCGAGTTCGAGCGTCTTCGCGACGGCCGGCGTGACGGCGCGTCGGTCACGCACTGCCGTACACCTCCAGGCGGAGCCGGTGGACGACGAGGTGCGCGCGCCGCTCCCCCGGGAAGGACGCGACGACGCTGGCGTCGCCGTCGCCGTCGAGGTCGCGCCGGTCGACGGACGCGCCGAACCGGCCGAAGTAGCGCTCCCACGCCGCCGGCGTCGCGGTTTCGACGGCGACGCGCCAGTTCCCACGCGGCATCGACGTCCGGTCGTGGCTCACCCGCGTGGAGAGCGTGAGTCGGCCGTCGCCGGACACGTCGACGCGTTCGCCGCCGAGCGCCGCGACGCCGACCACGACGGTGCCGGCAGAGACCGCGACCGGCGCGTCGCCGGTGACGACCGCGTTGCCCGGGCGGCCGCGGACCATCGCTCCGCCGAGGAACGCGACCCGGTGGGAGCCGGCGTCGTACACCAGCGCGTCCGCCGGTACCGCGGCGACGACGCCGGAGTCGTTGAGCAGCCGAACGGTTCGCGGCTCCGTGTGCAGGCGGCCGGCGGTGAACGCGACGCGGCCGCTGTGCGGCCCGGTGACCGCCGCCGGTGCGAGCGCCGCGTCGACGTCGGCCGCGACCCGGTCCGCGTCGACGCCGGCGGCGTTCTCGTCGACGATGGCGCCGATGGTGGCGGTCAGCGCGGCGAGCGACAGCGCCGTGACGCCGAGCAGTAGCGCGACGCCGACGACGTGCGACTGCGCCCGCCGGTTCATGCCAGCCCCGCGCCCGCGAACCCGAGGTAGCACAGGACGACCAGCGCTCCGGAGTGGAGCAGCATCGCGTAGCCGCCGCGCTCGGCGGCGCCGGCGAACAGCCCCGACGCCAACACGGTCGCCTGCGTCACGACGTAGAACCGCCGCCGGGCGCGCGCCGGGTCGACGGCGTCCGGGTTCAGCGACCCCGCGCCGCCGACGCTGGCGAGCCCGGCGAGGTCCGTGAAGCCGCCGATGACCGTGACGTCGAGCCCGACCACGATAGCGACGACGAGCAGCGCCGTCGTCCAGCCGACCGCGACGTACACCTGCATGTTCCCGCGGAGCGCCTGCTTTTCGTGGTGCAGCCGGCCGATTTCGGTCTGCAGCGTCTCGAAGACGGCCTCCGCGTCGCTGCCGGCGTCGAGCGCGCCCGTCACGAGCCCCATCGTCTGTGCCGCCAGCGGCGTGCCGACCCGGTCGACGAACCGCTCCAGCGCGTCGGTCCTGAGGTCGCCGCCGGCCCGCCCGGCGAGCGTGAGGTTGAACGCCAGGTCGGCGACGTCCGGGTTCAGCGGCCCGAGGTCGACGTCGCTGGCGACGTGTTCGACGGCGGCCGGCAGGGGCCGACCGAGGCCGACGTGGCCCGCGACGGCGTGGACGAAGTCCTTGATTTCGCGGTCCTTGGCGTCGTCGAGCCGCGCGCGCCGCACGGACACGAAGCCGACCGGGAGCGCGTACGCGGCGTAGCCGAGCAGCAGCGCGTTCACCGGGTCGTCGAGCGCCGACCACAGCGCGGCGGTCGCCGCGACGGCCGGCGCCAGCAGGACCGCTGCGGCCGCCGCGGGGTTCGACGGCGCCGCGCGAAGCAGCGCCGCCGGCGTCCGCGGGGCGCGGTAGGAGACGTGCTGGTCGGACGGCCGGAGCCGGCCGACCATCGCGGCCGCCCCGGCGCCGACGGCGAGCACGAACGCGGCGGCGCCGTACACGACGAGCGCGCGCAGCGTCGTCGTGCCGAGCGGCGTCACGACCGCCTCCGACAGCCCCGGCGCCAGCACGCTCAGCACCGTCAACACGACGACGAGCAGCGCCGGTAGCACCAGCATGACGACGAACAGCTCCGCGACGAGCTCCATGAAGTCCGCGTTGCGGTCGCGGGCCCGTTCGCGTCGGTGGCCGAGCATCCGCGACTCGAGCCGGAGGTAGTTCGACAGCGCGTCGTCGCCCTGCGTGGCGTGTTCGCGGAACTTTAAAAGGAACGGCGCCAGCGCGTTCCGCGACGGCGTGTCGCGGGCGACCCGGCCGAGCCCTGCGCGGAGGCTCCCGGTCAGCGTCGTCGTGTTCAGCGCCGCCCGGAACGACACCGCGGTCTCGCCGTACGCGTCGTTTTCGGCGACGCGCCGCAGCATCTCGCGCGGTCCGTCGCTGCCCGACGAGAGCGCGTGCAGGTATCGCGCCGCGCCGGGAAGCGTCCGGTCGATGCCGGTCCGGCGAGCGGAGACGCGCAACCGCAGGTACGTCCCGGCGAGCCGAATCGTCGCGCGTTTTGCGGCGAGCGCGACGCCCGCGGCGACCGCGCCGGTCGCGTACAGCCGCGGTATCGCCGGCACTGGGACGCCGGTCGCAGCGACGACGTCGGCCGCGGCGGCGAGCGTCGCCGCCGGCAGCGCCGACAGCACCACGAACAGCCACGTCGCCACGGCGAGACAGACCAGCCACGACAGGCCGTACGTCCGCGCGAGGAACACGTCGAAGCTCGTCCGCATCGCCGCGCCGCGGGACCGCTTCCGGTCGACGGCGTGCCGCCCGGCGTCCGCGTGCCGGGCGAACAGCGCGTACAGCGCCCGGTCCGGAACCGAGAGCCGGTAGCTCGCCGCGTCGCCCCCCGACTCGACGGCGCCGCCGGCGTGCTCAGTCACCGTCCCCCTCCGCCTCCGACGAGTCGCCGTCTCCGGGCAGGCCGCCGTCGGTGGCAGCATGGTCGGTGTCCGGTTCCGGACCCGTGTCCGTCTCCGGGTCTGCCCCCGGACCTGGGTCCGCGTCCGCGCCCCCTCCGCCCCGCTCGGCGAGCGTGCGGCGGACCCGTTCGACGGTCGCGGCCTCGTCGGTCCGGAGGTCGGCGAGGAAGTCGAACGTCTCCTCGAAGTCCGTGACGCCCGCCTCGACGAGGTACCTGACGTACCGGTGTTTCCGGCGGAACTCGGCTTCGACGTCGTCGACGGCGCGGTCGGTTCGGCGCGCGAGCCGGTGGAACACGCGGTGGTCGACGCGGCGGACCGCGTCGCCGAGTTCGGGGTGGCTGTACGCGTGCGAGAACGACCCGTCGGGGCCGCGGTCCACGACGCGGTTCCAGTAGACCGCCGTGTCGTTCTTCTCGACGACGCCGCCCGCGCCGCCGCAGTCGTCGAACGCCGGCGTCGACGCGAGCTCGACGGCCTCGCTCACGTACCGGTCGCCGTCGACGTGGTGCGGGAACACCACGAGGTCGATTTCGCCGAGCAGGTACGACGGGAGCCCCTGCTCGATGACGCGGTTCACCAGCGTCTCCACGGTCTCGGCGTGCGTCGTCCCGAGCACGCCGTGGCCGGTGTTCAGCGTCTCCGCGAACGTCCGGAACGACGCCGGCGTGTTTATCTCCGCGATGACCTCGACGTCCGGGTTGAGGTAGTTCGTCTCGGTCATCAGGTCCGCCATCGTCACGCGCTTGTACTCGTTCTCGTGGTCGCGCGTCGTCAGCGACACCCCGGTCTCGTGCGGCAGCCGCACCTCGCGGCTCCCCTCGTCTATCGAGATCGGCCGCGAATCGAACGGGATGAACGGCGTATGGGCGTTGAGAAGCGTCGTCTTGCCGGCGCCGGTCGGCCCGGAGAACAGCACGACGCCGCCGTGTTCGTACAGCAGCCACAGCAGCGTCACCAGCTCCGTCGACACCGCGTCGTCGGCGACCAGGTCGGCGGGCGTCAGGACGTCGCTGGACTGCTTCCGCACGGACAGGTGCGGGCCGCCCTCGGAGATGACGGGGAGCGCGACCGCGGCGCGGATGGTGTCGGAGACGCCGGGCAAATTCAGGTTGACTTTCGCGCTCGGCGTCGACGCGTTCAGCTCCGTCCCGTCCATCGCGGCGAGCTGCGTGACGACGTTCACGAACTGCGCCTCGTCGTCGAACGCGAGGTTCGTCGGGACGCGGCCGTCAGCCGCGACGTCCCGGCGCGGCACCACCTTGACGCGCTCGCCGACCCGGTTCGCCTCGACGTCCTCGAGGTGCGGGTCGCGGAGCGGCACCGTCAGGATGCCTTCGCCGACGAAGTCGCGCATCACGTAGTACGTCAGGTCGTCGAGGCGGTCTGCGGCGAACCGGGAGTCGACCGGGGGCACCGACAGCCCGTACTCCGAGAGCGCGTCGCGGACGCGGTACCGCGCGGCGGCCAGCCACGCCCGCGTGTTCCGGGCGGTGAGGCGCCGCGAGAGGAACCGTCGGGTGCGTTCGTCGACGAGCGCCGCCCTGTCGTCGACGACGGAGTCGACGTTGGCCTCCCAGATGCGCTCTTTGCACTCGTCGATGAGCGCCGCGTCGCCGGGCAGCAGCGGCGGCTCCCGGACCGCGTACTTCGTGGTGAACCGGTCGTCGCCGAGCAGGTGGTCGCGGTACACCTCGACGTCGACGGCGAACGCGTCGAACCGGACGGTGTACAGCCGGAGCCGCTCGCTGGCGACGCGGCCGGCGTACGGCGCGTCGACGGAGACGTCGGTTCGGACCGGCGCGAAGTCCGCGGTGTGGACGACGAGGGCGCCGTCGTCGGCCGGGCCGCCCGCGTCGGCGACCTCGATTCGGTCGTCGAGCGCGAGCGGCGTCACGTCGTCGAGCAGCCGGAACTCCCGGAGCGCGTGGTAGTCGATGCGGCGGCGGAGCGCCGGCGAGGCGTCGACGAGGCGGTCGATTGCGCGCTCGTACTTCGGCTCGAAGCCGCGCGCGGCGCGGTCGACGGCGCCGGCCCGCGTCAGCGGCCGGCGGTGCTGCCCGGCGTCGAAGTGAGCGGCGACGCGCCGCGTCGCGGCGTCGCCGACGACGCCCAGCGTCGGCTCGCGGGTCTCGTACCGGAACGTCCGGCCGGCGCCGCGGACCACGTCGCCGGCGGTTTCTGCGTCGCTGTCGCCGCCGCCGTCTCCGTTCGCGTGTGTGGCGACTGATGCGTCGGCGGCTGCGTCGTCGGAGCGAACCGTCGCGACGACGCCCGGATGCACAGCGTACTGTTCGTGCACGTCCGGCGCGTACCACGCGTCCGGGTCACCGGGCGGCGGTGGCGGCGGCACGTCCCGCCGGTCGGTCGATTGCATACGCCGTCTGTCACCTACCACACTATAAAATTTCGTATGTGAACAGTATTGATTCTACTCGGGGAGGCGCGGCCGAAGCATCGGCCAGCCACCGAACCTCCTCGGAATACCCATCGAATATCTGTCTCTATACTAGATAACAACGAAACCTGACGCTTCGTCTCGGTTTTCGTGGATGCGAACGCGGAATCTTAAATATGGAGTATATCGGGGGTTCAAGCGCTAAGTATTCGTCTTTGGAATATTTGTCTCGGCTCGTCGTGTGACTGCGACTGCCGTGATGTACTCGTTGAGGAGGCATATATTCCGGGATTCTGGGCTCTAAACCACGAATCGGTAATAACAGGCAATTACTCGAAGAGACAATATTATACACATTCTGTTATATACTTCTGATTGTTATGTTAGGCCTCGCCACGTGGATTCCCAGCGCTCCTGATGCGACGTAGGGTTGGCGAGTGGCGCTTCGAGGTCAGCGGCGGCGGTCGCCGTGAGCGTGGGCCGGTTCGGTTCGCCGTCGCTCGATTCTCCTACGGAACTATCGCGAATTTTCACCACAATACATATTTAGGTGGAACCAGAGCCGAGTGGTATGGTAACGTTAGACGACGTGTTCGTGATCGACGCGGTCACGCACGCGTACAACCAGACCGAGTCGAACTTCCGGGTGCCGCGGTACGCCGAGCAGATCGCGGAGATCGGCGTCGGCCTCGAACAGCAGATGCCGGCGGGGTACGAGCGCACCAGGGAGTCGTTCCTCGGCGACTGGCCGGTTCAGAACACCGAGAACGCGCTGTTCCGCGAGAGCCAGACGGACTTCGCGAACTTCCACCCGCAGTCGATTACGGTGTTCCACGACGGGCTGACCGCCGAGGAGAAGGCGAAGCAGTTCGTCGAGCGGAACCCGACGCGGGCGTCGGCGCTGGCGAGCATCGACGCCATCGGGATGGACGACCCGCAGGCGGAACTCACGCGGCAGGTCGAGGAGTTCGACCCGCACGGCGTCAAGGTGTACCCGTCGTACTGGGAGCAGGACGGCGAGCACCACGGCTTCAAGATGGACGACCCGGAGGTGGCGTTCCCGCTGTGGCAGCACGCGGCGGACCTCGGCCTGGACGTCGTCGCCGTCCACAAGGCGTTCCCGTTCGGCGCCGTTCCGGCGGAGTCGTACGAGGTCGGCGACGTCGAGGAGGCGGCGGCCAGCTTCCCGGAGCTGAACTTCGAAATCGTCCACGGCGGCCTGACGTTCGCCGAGGAGACCGGGTGGCAGATCGCGCGCCACCCGAACGTCTACGTGAACCTGGAACTGACGCTGACCGAGATCGTGACGACGCCGACGTCGTTCGCGGACGCGATGCAAGACCTGCTGTTCGGCGGCGGCAAACAGGCCATCGACAAGATTCTGTGGGGGACCGGCGCGCCGCACTTCCACCCGCAGCTGCTGCTCGAACGGTTCTGGGAGTACGACTTCCCGGAGATGGAGAGCTTCAGCGGTAGCTTCCAGATTACCCAGGAGGACAAACGGAAGATTCTCGGCGAGAACTTCGCGGAAGCGCACGGCTTCGACATCGACGAACTCGAACGGCAGACCCGCGACGACGAGTACAGCGACGTCGAACTCGCGGACGAGCCGTGGTCGACGACGGAGTTCGAGGTGGCGGAATGAGCGCCCCGGCGTCGAACCCCGACGTGGACGGCGACGACACCGGCGCCGATGACGGCGACGCGGCACCGGGCCCGGACCGCGTCCGCGAGGCGCTCGAATCGGTCGTCGACCCGTGCAGCGCGGCGACCGGGTCGAACCTCGACATCGTCGAGATGGGGCTGGTGAAGTCGGTCGACGTCGCGGACCGCCACGTCGACGTGGAGATGCGGCTGACGACGCCGCTGTGCCACATGGTTCCGTACTTCGCCGAGGAGGTCGAGTCGGCCGTCGGCGACCTCCCCGGCGTCGACTCCGTCGACCTCACCACCGACGGCGGCTTCGAGTGGACCGAGGAGCTGATGAGCGACGAGGCGAAACGGCGGCGCCGCGCCGTCCTCGACGAACACCGCTCCCGGTTCGAGGCGGAGGCCGCCGAACGCGACGCGACTGACGGCTGAGCCGGCGACGACTCGCCGGACCACGCTTTTCTGGCGTCGTCGTTGTCGGTAGTCCGCGGGAATCCGCCGGGGGCGACGCGCGCCGCGGAGAGCCAAAGAACTATGCCGGTGTTGTCGATACCGTCAGTCGTGCCCGAAATCATCGACGGCTACACCCACATCCTGACCGAGCCGTTCTACGACGCGCTCGTGGACAAGTACGGCTTCCAGGGGCTGTCCGGCCGGCCGGAGTTCCTGTTCGGCATCGACAAGCGGAAGGAGGACATGGCGGACTACGGCGTCGACAAGCAGGTCATCACGCTCGCGCTGCCGACCGTGTTCCGCGGGATGGACCACGACCTGGCGCTGGAGCTGACGCGGCTGGCGAACGACGAGATTCGGCGGCTGGCCGACGAACACCCGGACGACTTCATCCCGGTGGCGACGCTGCCGATGGTGAGCGAGGAGTTCCTCGCGGAGTTCGACCGCTGCGTCGACGACCTCGACATGGCGGGCGTCCAGATATTCTCGAACGTGGAGGGCCGGCCGCTCGACGACGACGTGTTCTGGCCGCTGTTCGAGAAGGCGGAGGCGACGGACACGCCGCTGTGGATGCATCCGCAGCTCTGGGAGTGGTACGACTGGGCGTCCGAGTACATGGAACACCGGCTGTTCGGCTGGCCGTTCGACACGACGCTGGCGCTGTCGCGGCTCGTGTTCGGCGGCGTCATGGACGCCTACCCGGACCTGAAACTGGTGTCTCACCACGGCGGCGGCATGGTGCCGTACTACGGCGAGCGCATCGCGATGTTCTACGAGCAGCGGCAGGCGTACCCGGACAACTACGCCAGCTTCCACGAGAACGCCGCCGTCCTCGACCGCCCCGCCGCCGACTACTTCAAGGACTTCTACGCCGACACCGCCGTCTCCGGCTCCGTCTCGGCGCTGGAGTGCGCCGACTCCTTCTTCGGGTCGAGCAACGTCATCTTCGGGACGGACTACCCGTTCAGCCCGGAGCGCGGCCGCCGCACAATCGACGTCTCCATCGACGCCGTCAACGACATGGACGTCCACGAGGACGCCCGCGAGGACATCTTCGCCGGCAACCTCCACAGCATCATCTGACTCGCCGGCCTCGGGGCCCGGGTCGATACTTCTGTTCTCGCCGCCGAGTCGCAGCTGCTGAACGACCGGTCGTCGGCTGCCGCTGAGGAACTCGTAGGCGCGTCGCTGAACTGCCGACGGCGACCGCGGAAAACGGGTCGGCTCCGGGTTACTCGTCGGGGTAGTCGAGCCCTTCCCAGCCGGGCCCCTGCCCGATCCACTGGTGGCTGGTTTCGCCGCCGATTTCGGCTTCGGTCCACTCGATCGGCTCCCAGTCCGGCTCGAAGTTGAGGTAGCCGGGGCCGGCGAAGAACTCGATGCAGAGCTCGCTCGCCGGGTCGGAGACGTACAGGAAGTTCGCGCTCGTGATGGCGTGTTTGCCGGGGCCGCCGTCCGGCTCGATGCCGTGTTCCGCGAGGACGTTCGCGGCCTCCCAGAGGTCCTGCAGGCTGTCGAGGTGGTACGAGACGTGGTCGAACTGCGGCGCCTCTCCCTCCGGCAGCCGGTGGATGGCGAAGTCGTGCGGCAGCGGCGTCACGGAGAACCACCAGCCCCACAGTTCGTCGTCGTTCGTCCGGTACTGCTCGTTGATCTGGAAGCCGAGCGCCTCCTGCAGCCACTCGGCGTGCGCCGGCGACACGGAGTCTTGGACGTGTGCGTGGTCGATGCGGCGCGGCGAAATCCGGTTCCCGACGTGTTCGCCGTACACGCGGTTTTTCAGCCGGGACCGCTTCTCCTTCGGCGCCTCCGGCTTCTCGACGTCGTAGTAGAACTCGTACGGGTGGCCGAACTTCTCGACGCGGATGGCTTCGCCCTGTCCGCGCTCGTCGCCCTCGTCGACGTACGTGACGTCGTCGCCGTCGGCCTCCAGCCGCTCTGCGAGGTCGTCGAGCGCCTCCTGGCTCACCATCCGGAAGGCGACGTGGTCGACGCCGGTCTGGCCGGACTCGATGATGCTGAGCGTGTGGTGCTCCCAGTCGCGGAGGCCGCGGAAGTGCGCGACGCCGTCCGCTCGCTCGGTGAGCTGGAACCCGAGGACGTCCCGGAAGAACCACACCGACTCG
The DNA here is from genome assembly GCF_051195155.1 of Halobaculum sp. P14. Taxonomy (NCBI): domain Archaea; kingdom Methanobacteriati; phylum Methanobacteriota; class Halobacteria; order Halobacteriales; family Haloferacaceae; genus Halobaculum; species Halobaculum sp. P14. Next base: position 67,423 of record NZ_JBNTKB010000008.1, on the reverse strand, counting down.
TCGAGGTCCGGCGTGTGCGCGGCGACGTGGCCGAGTTTCGCGACCGGCGCGCCGTGCGCGGTCATCGGAGCCCTCCGGCGACGGCTCCCCGCCCCGTCCGCGCGTCTGCTGTACGTGATGCTGCCCTCGCTGCGGTCGTGTCCCTCATCGACAATCAACGACTACTCCAGACTAAACCATCATATATGTTTTGGGACGACAGTGCGCCGCGGGGGCGATGCGACGCCGGCGACGACGCACCGCCGACCATGTTCGGGGAAGTGTCAGGAGAAAGATTATATCGGCGGAAGTGGGGCGGCGGTGGCGACGAAAACCGGGCCGATGTCGGCTCGCTGGCCGCCCGTCGCGGGCGGACACCGCTCGCGCGTCGTCGGCGTCCGACGGCGCGGAGCGTGGCTGCGTCGCTCCGAGGAGCGGTCGGCGGCGAAGAAAGATGGCCGGGAGTATGGCTGTTCGTCGGTGCTGTGGCGCTGCTGTTTCGCCGCTGGTGTGCGTCGTCGGTGCGGTTCCGGCGGTGCCGTCGGCGGTCGTTTCAGGTCGGAATCGGGTAGACGAGGTCGCGGTACTCCTCGCCGTCCGTCTCCGGATAGACGAGGTGCTGTGCGCCCTCCTGCCACTGGCCCATCGGCGCGACGAAGTCGACGGGGCGGCCCACGTCGTCGAAGCTGAACTCGCCGCAGACCGACGTGAAGGTGCCGGAGCGGAGCGTCTCCTGGACCGCGGCCTTGTCGGTCGTGCCGGCTTCGAGGAACGCCTGCTCTGCGACCTGCGTCGCGTTGTACGTGGCGCCGACCATCACCGGGAGCGTCTCGCCGGAGCCGACGTCGTAGGCGTCGTGGTACGACTGCACGAGATCCGCGTTGCCGTTGCCGGTGAGGCCAGGTACCCAGCCCGGACTCATGCAGACGTACCGACCCTGCTCGCCGAGCGCGGAGTTCCAGCCGACGGTGTCGGCGGCGCGGACGAACTCCTGGAACTTCGGGGAGAAGTCCGCCTCGTTGATCTGCTTCATCGCGGTGATGCCGCCGACCGGCGTCTCGGTGCCGAGCAGCGCCTCGACGCCGGCGCTCTTCGACTGCTGGATGAGCGTCGAGAAGTCGCTCGCCGCGACCTGGTGCGTCTCGCGCAGCACGACGTCGTAGTCGCCCGAGAGCTGTTTCTCCCACTCGTCGGCCATCGCGACGCTCCACGACTCGTTCGGCACCCACAGCCCGACGTTCGTCGGCCGGTCGGCCTCCGGAATCGAGTCGAGGACGCGCTTGGTGGACGCGACGTGGTCTCTCGTCTGCGGGAACGGCGAGAACAGCCACTTCGTGCCGCTGTTCGTGTGGAGCTTCTCGTTCGACTGCGCGATGGCGATGAGTGGAATCCCCTTCTGCTCGGCGATCTGAATCTGGCTGCCGACGAGGAGGTCCGCGAACGTCGACCAGATCATGTCGACGTCGTTGTTCGAGATGATCTTGGTGAGTTTGTCGCGGACCGTCTTCGGGTCGCTCTGGTCGTCCTGCAGGACGAGGTTGACGTCGCCGAGTTCGTCGTTGTTGTTCATCCGCGCGGCGCCGAGTTCGTAGCCGCGCTTCAGGTCCTGGCCGACCGACGAGAACTGGCCGCTGAGCGGCACCGTCGCCGCGATGGTGATGGACTCCTGGCTCGACCCGCCGCCGGAGTCGGTGCTGCTGCCGCCGCCGCTGCTGTCTCCGCCGCCGTCGGGGGTGCTGTCCGTGTCGCCGCTGTCGTTCCCGCCGAGCGTACAGCCGGCGAGTCCGGTCATGGCTGAAACGCCGGCGATGCCGCTGGCTCTGAGGAACGCTCGTCGCTGTCTTCGTGTCATTGGCTGACAATCGTCAGTATCTATATAACATTATAAATCATTCGGTGCGGTGGGTGCGCGCCGCCGACCGGCTCGGAAGCGGCGTCTCGACGGCGACTCAGGGAGTGAACACGGCGCGGCCTTCGACGTCGCCGTCGCGGAGCCGCCGCGCGACCTCGTTGATGTCCCCGAGGTCGTGCGTCGACGTCCGGACCGAAATCTCGCCGTCCTCGGCGAGCGCGACGAGCTCCTGCAGTTCGGTGTACGTCCCGACGAGGGTACCGCGGAAGTCCACCTCCTGGCCGACGAGCGCCTGCGCCGGGACGTGGAGGTCGCCCTCGTAGCCGACGACGTGGTGGTCCCCGCCGGTCCGCAGCATCCCGAGCCCGTCCGACAGCGTGTCCTCGGAGCCGACGAAGTCGACCACCGTTCGGGCGCCGCCGTCGGTCAGGTCGTCGACGACCGCAGCGGCGTCCGCCTCGCGGGCGTTCACGGTGTGGGTCGCGCCGTGCGATTCGGCGAGCGCGAGCGCCTCGTCTTTCACGTCCACCGCGATGGTCCGCGCGGGGCTGATGGCGTGCAGCGCCTGCAGGCCGATGTGGCCGAGCCCGCCGATGCCGACGAGCACGGCGTAGTCGCCGGGGACCAGGTCGGCCGCCGCCCGCTTGACCGCGCGGTACGCCGTCAGCCCGGCGTCCGCGTGCGGCGCCGCCTCCACCGGGTCGAGCCCGTCGAGCTGGACGACCGACCGCGCTTTCGTCCGCAGGAACTCCGCGAAGCCGCCGTCGGTGTCCAGCCCCGTGAACACGTGGTCCGGGCAGTGCATGTCCTCGCCCTGCCGGCACGCCCGGCACGTCCCGCAGGACATCGGCGGATGAACGACGACCGAGTCGCCGGGTTCGACGGACGTGACGGCGTCTCCCACCTCTGTGACGGTGCCGGCGTTCTCGTGGCCCGGCGTGTACGGCAGTTCGGCGTCCGCGATGTCGCGCATCGCCCCCTCGACGATGTGGTTGTCGGTGTGACACCACCCGGCAGCCGCCACTTCGACGACGACGTCGTCGGGCGCTGCGATCTCCGGCCGGTCGACGTCCTCGACGGTGAACGCCTCACCGACGTTCGACGTGTACCGGTGTAGCCGTGCTGCTCTCATGAACGAACTCCCGTTTCGAGCAAGTGCAGTTAACAGTTACCACGGAAGGCATGGCCGTGGCGGTGGCCGTCGCCTGCCCCGGCATCGCGGCCAGGTCGGCCGGCCGGCGAACCGACAGGAGCCCCGGTTCCGTGAGCCGTCGTCGACGCCGGCGACGACACGGAATCCGGTCGTTTTATACGAAATTACGGTCATCCGTGGGGCATGGACGTGCTTCACAGCGCAATCTGGGTGTCGGACATCGACGAGACGCTCGCGTTCTACGTCGACGCGCTCGGCCTCGAGAAGACCCGCGAGTTCGTCAGCGGCGAGGGCGCGCGGAACGTCTACGTCGCCGGCGAGAGCGACACGGAGATCCAGTTCAAGTACGACCCGGACCGCGAGCCGCCGGCGACCGACGACACCGCCTACGACCACGTCGCGGTCGCGGTCGACGACACCGACGCCGAGGTCGAACGGCTCGTCGAGGAGACCGGCTGCACCGTCCGGCGCGGCCCGCTCACCTCCGAGGGCGCCAACGCCCGCGTCGCGTTCATCGAAGACCCCGACGGCTACGGCGTCGAACTCGTCGAAGAGTTCGACGACTGAGCCGGCACCGGCCGGACTGCTTTTTCTGCGGCGTCGCCGCGCCGGAGACGCGCTTTCGACCGCGAAGCCGGCGGCTCGCGGACGTGAGAACCAGCCGCCGGCCGCGACGCCGCACCGACGCCGCGGACCGGCGGGCTGGGATATGGGAGGGGCCGTCTCGGAGTCGGCGTCGTCAGTCGTCGCCTTCGGCGGCGGCGGACTGCGACCCGGACTCCTCGGCGAGCCGTGAGGCGACGTCGGTGATGAGGTCCTCCTGGCCGCCGACGACCTCCATCTCGCCGAGTTCGATGAGCAGTTCGCGCGGGTCGACGCCGTACCGGTCGCTGGCGCGGCGGGCGTGCCGCAGGAACGACGAGTAGACGCCGGCGTACCCGAGGATGAGCGAGTCGTTGTCGAGCTCCGGAATCGTGTCCTCGGTCAGCATCGGCAGCAGGACGTCCTCGGCGGCGTCCATGACGCCGAACAGGTCCGGGCCGACGTCGTAGCCGGCCTTCTCCAGCGCGCCCACCAGCACCTCCATCTGGGCGTTGCCGGAGCCGGCGCCGAGCCCGCGGAGGCAGCCGTCGACGGTGACGGCGCCCGCATCGAGCGCGGTCAGCGTGTTGCCGATGGCGAGCCCCATGTTGTTGTGCGCGTGGAACCCGACGTCGATGGACAGCTCGTCCGTGAGCAGTTCGACGCGCTCGCGGACGCCGTCGGGGAGCAGCGCGCCCGCGGAGTCCATCACGTAGACGGCGTCGGCGCCGTACTCCTCCATCAGCTGCGCCTGCTCCAGAATCGTCTCCGGCTCCGCCATGTGCGACAGCATCAGCAGGCCGTTCGCCTCCAGCCCGCGCTCGGTCACGTACTCGAAGTGCTCCTGTGAGACGTCGGCTTCCGTGACGTGCGTGGCGATGCGGCAGATGTCGGCGCCGTGGTCGGCGGCCATGTCGAGCTCCTCGACCGTCCCGATGCCGGGGAGCAGCAGCACCGACAGCTTCGTGTCGGTGAGTTCGGGCGCGACGGCTTCGAGGTACTCCTCGGTGTCGGCGGCCGCCATCCCGTAGTTGATGGAGGAGCCGCCCATGCCGTCGCCGTGTGACACTTCGACGACGTCCATCTCGGCGTCGTCGAGCGCGGCCGCGACCCGCCGCATCTGGTCGGGCGTGAACTGGTGGTCGACGGCGTGCATCCCGTCGCGCAGCGTCATGTCGACGAGCCGCGGCGACTCAGTCATCGAGCGCACCTCCGACGACGCGCTGCTCACCGGACTGTTCCACGATTCGTTCCGCCGCGCCGAGTGCTGCGCTTGTCATGATGTCGAGGTTCCCCGCGTACGGCGGGAGGTGCTGGCCTTCGCCTTCCACTTCGAGCTGCGTCGTCAACACGACGGTGTCGCCGAGGTCGAACCCGACGTCGGACTCGTCTTTGACGACCGGTTCGAGCGTCACGTCGTAGCCGGGGACGTACCCCTGAATCTCCGCCTCCATCCGGCCGACCGAGTCGCGGACCGCGTCGACGTCGACGGTGTCTGCGACCTGCGTGTGCACCGTGTTCCGCATCATGATCGGCGGCTCCGCCGGGTTCAGCGTGATGATGGCTTTCCCCTCGTCGGCGCCGCCGACCTCCTCCAGCCCGGCGGCCGTCGTCTGCGTGAACTTGTCGATGTTCTGCCGGGTGCCGGGGCCGGCGCTCTTCGAGGCGATGTGCGAAATCATCTCGGCGTACCGGACGTCAGCGATGCGGTCCACGGCGTGGACGATGGGGATGGTCGCCTGCCCGCCGCAGGTCACCATGTTGATGTTGGTGGTGTCGCCGACGACGTCGTCGAGGTTGACGACCGGCACCGTGTACGGGCCGACCGCGGCCGGCGTCAGGTCGATGGCGAACAGGTCGAGTTCCTCGTACACCGGCGCCTGCTGCTCGTGGACGGCGGCGCTGGTCGCGTCGAACACGACGTCGAACTCGTCGGCGTGCTCGCGGACGCTGTCCAGGCCGTCGGTGCCGACGTCGATACCCTCGTCGACCGCCGCCTGGAGCCCCTCCGATTCCTCGACCGGGAAGATTCCGATCATCCGGGCGACGTCGATGGTGTCGCTCCGGTCGAGTATCTTGTACATCAGGTCGGTCCCGATGTTCCCTGGACCCACGATTGCGGCATCTATACCCATGGCTCAACAAGCCACGGTCGAATATTTAACAGTACTGGTGGCCGCAGCACGCGCGCCGGACGTCGTTCGACGTCGCGGTCGTCGCGGAAAAGAGCCCGTCAGGTCGGGCGCTGCGTCCCCGTCAGAACGGGTACGAGCGCGGTTCGCGCTGGATGGACGTCCACGAGTCCTCGGTGAACTCCTGGAGGATCCAGTCGCCGTTGTAGCGGCCCATCCCGGAGTCCTTCTTCCCGCCGAACGGGACGTGCGGTTCGACGTTCACCGTCTGGTCGTTGACGTGCATCATCCCGACCTCGATCTGGTCGGCGACGTCGCGGGCGCGGCCGCGGTCCGCCGAGTGGACCGAGCCGGCGAGGCCGTACTCCGTCGCGTTCGCCAGTTCGACGGCCTCCTCGTCGGTGCTGAACGGAATGATGGGGGCGACCGGGCCGAAGTGCTCGTTGCACGCCGCCGCCATGTCGTTCGTGACGCCGGTCAGGACGGTCGGCTCGACGAACAGGCCGTCGTGGCCGCCGCCGGTTTCGAGCGTCGCGCCCTCCTCGACGGTTCGCTCCACGTAGTCGATGATTTCGTCGCGCTGGGACTCGTTGATTATCGGGCCGATGACCGTGTCGTCGTCACGCGGGTCGCCGATGGGGAGTTCGGCGGCGCGCTCGGCGAGCCGTTCCGCGTACTCGTCGTACAGCGACTCGTGGACCAGGTGGCGGTTGATGCTGATGCACACCTGCCCTTGGTTCCAGAACGACCCGAAGACGCCGGCGTCGACCGCCTGGTCGAGGTCGGCGTCCTCCAGGACGACGTGGGGGTTGTTGCCGCCGAGTTCGAGCGCCGGCAGCGCGAAGTGGTCGATGGCGTTCTGGCCGACGAGCCGGCCGACCTCGGTCGACCCGGTGAACGCGATGACGTCGCTGTCGGGGTGGGCCGCCGTCCGGTCGCCGGCGGTGGAGCCGGGGCCGGTGACGACGTTCAGCACGCCGTCGGGCAGCCCCGCGGCCTCGAACAGCTTCGCGATGACGAGGCCGCCGGTGACCGGCGTCTCGCCCGCCGGCTTCAACACGACGCTGTTCCCGGTCGCGATGGCCGGCGCGACCGCGCGAATCGACAGCTTCAGCGGGACGTTCCACGGCGAAATCACGCCGACGACGCCCTTCGGTTCGCGCCGCACGATGTTCTCCTTCCCCGGAATCTTCGACTGGTTGTGCCGGCCGGACATCCGGAACGCGAACGACGCCGCGTCGTGGACGAACGTCACCGCGCCGCCGTGTTCGATGGCCTGCCGGGACGGCGCCCCGCCGCTCTCCACGGCGAGCAGTTCGCAGATCTCCTCCTCGTAGTCGTCGAGTAGCTGCGCGGCCGTCCGCACCACGCGGGCGCGCTCGTCCGGCGTCGTGTTCGCCCAGTCCTCCTGGGCGTCGACCGCCGCCTCGTAGGCGTCGTCGACGTCGGCCGCCGTCCCCGCCGGCACCTGCGTGAACAGCTCTCGGGTCGCCGGGTTCTCTACGTCCATCCGGTCGCGGTCCGGGACCTCCCGCCACTCGCCGTCGATGAAGAGGGCGTCCCAGTCCGCGTCCACGGAGAACTCGCGTCCGTCTATCTCGTGTTCGGGCATGAGTCGTCGGCTACGAGTTACGTTCACCTCTACTTATACGTGCGGGATGAGTCAGTCGGCGCCGCTGCACCGGGCTGCGTCGGTACGCCGGCGGGGAGCGGCAGGACTAAGTGACGAGTACGGCAGGTACCAGCCATGGGACTCAGCCAGTCAGAGGTCGATTCGTTCGCCGACGAGCTGTACGACGCCTACGTCGACAAGGAGCCGGTGACGCCGCTGTCGGAGGACACGGAGTTCACGACCGACGAGGCGTACGAGATTCAGTCCGCGGTCGTCGACCGCGTCCTCGCGGGCGACAACGAGGTCATCGGCCGCAAACTCGGCCTCGTCAGCGAGGCGAAACAGGAGCAGATCGGCATCGACGAACCCATCTTCGGCACCATCACCGAGGAGAACGTCCTCGACGGCCCGATTCCGACCGAGGAGATGATTTCGCCGCGGCTCGAAGCCGAAATCGGCCTCGTCCTCGACGACGACCTGCCCGCGCCGGTGTCGACGACGGACGTCCTCACGTCGACCCGGGCGCTCGTCCCGGTCGTCGAACTCATCGAGAGCCGCTACAAGGGCTGGTCCATCCCGTCCGCACAGGACGTCATCGCGGACAACACCTCCACGGGCAAACTCGTCGTCGGCGAGACGCTCCGCGACGTCACGGACGTCGACCTCCCGCACGAGGGCGTCACCGTCACCGTGAACGGCGACATCGAGGCGACCGGCGTCGGCGCCGACATCATGGGGAACCCGGCCCGCGCCGTCGCGTGGCTCGGCGACCGGCTCGCCGACCTCGACCAGCAGCTCCGCGAAGGCGACCTCGTCATGACCGGCGGCATCTCCGCCGCCCTCGACGTCGAACCGAACGACGTCTACACCGTCGAGTTCGGGAACATCGGCTCCGTCCACCTCCGCGCAGAGTAACGCTCAGGGTCGCAGCCGCCGACTTCCGACGGATTTTCTTCGAGAAAACGAACCGTGGCGTCCGGGGTGCGGGCGGCGAGCTACTTGTACTGGATGTCCAGCGACAGTTCGTTCGCGGTGCTCTGAACTTCGCCGACGAGTTCGTCGTCGAACCCTTCGGTGCCGAGCCGCCGCGTCGGCGCGGAGACGCTGATCGCGCCGAGGATTTCGTCGTCGGGCCGAATCGGCGCGGCGATGCAGGCGAGCCCCTTCGTCCGCTCTTCGTGTTCGGTGGCGTACCCCTGCTCGCGAATCCGTTCGAGTTCCTCCAGCAGCACCGACTTCTGCGTGATGGTGTTCTCGGTGGCCTTCGGGAGCCCCCACTGGTCGATGATGTCGTCGACGCGCTCCCGCGGGAGGTTCGCGAGGATGGCCTTGCCGATGGCGATGTTGTGGAGGTGGATGCGGTAGCCGAGGTGGGTGTCGAGGTTCACCGCGTACGCGCCGCGCGACTGGTAGAGGTAGACGCCCTTCCCGTCCTCCTCTGTCATGAGGTTCACGAGCATCCCGGTGTCGTCGGCGAGCTGGTTCGCCTTCGACCGGCCGAACTGGTAGATGTCGTGGGTGCGGCGGACGTGCCCGCCGAGCGTGAGGAACTTGAGGCTCAGCCGGTACTCCTCGCCCGACTTGACGACGTAGCCGTGCTCGCGGAGCGTGCTCAGGTGGTTGTGAATCGCCCCCTTCGTCATGTCGAGCTCCGCTTCGAGCTCGTGGATGCGCGCGCCGTCGAGCGCCCGGAGCTGCTCGACGAGCCGGAGCGACTTCTCGGTCGTCCGCACCGGGTGGTTCGCTGGTTCGGTCATACGTGTGAATCGGTCGCACCGCACATATATGTTTTCACAGTCAAAACTCTCTGGCGGGCTGTCGCCGCCTCAGTCTTCGCCGACGTGCGCCGTCAGCGAGCCGACGGTGGTGAACTCCGCGGTGAGCGCGTCGCCCGGTTCGACGTCGACGGCCGGGGTGAGCGACCCGCTCAAGACGAGGTGGCCGGCGTCGAGTCGCTGGTCGAGGTCGGCGAGCGTGTTCGCCAGCCACGCGACCGCCCGGGCGGGGTGGTCGAGCACCGCGGCGCCGACGCCGGAGGCCGTCAGTTCGCCGTTCCGGTACAGCTTGACGCCCTCCAGCGACAGGTCGGTCGCGTCCGCGGGGCTGAGTTCCTCGCCGGTGAGGTACAGCGCCGACGAGGCGTTGTCGGCGACGGTGTCGGGCAGCCTGATGTCCCAGTCGCGCACGCGGCTGTCGATGACTTCGAGCACCGGGACGACGCTCCGGGTGGCGTTCAGCACGTCGAGGTACGTCACCGGCGGTTCGAGCGGTTCGCCGATGAGGAAGCCGAGTTCCGGCTCCACGCGCGGCGCGATGAGGTCGTCGGCCGGAATCGTCCGCCCCCCGACGAACATCGTATCGAGCAGCCGGCCGAAGTCGGGTTCGTCGACGCCGAGTTGCTCCTGGATACCGTCGCTCGTCAGGCCGACCTTGTGGCCGGTGACCGACGCGCCGTCGTCGAGTCGGCGGTCGATGAACCGCGACTGGACGTCGTAGGCGTCCGCCACCGTCAGGTCGTGCGTTGCCGTCAGCCGACTGATCGGCTCGGCCGACTCGTGCGCCTCGTACAGCGACTCCGCGAGTTCCTCGCGGACGTCCGCGTCGACTGGCATACTCACCCGGATACCGGCCACCGCCAAATAAATTCGTGTTCCCCGCAACTCCCGGCGCTGCGCCGGCGCCTCTCGCTCGCTCCTCCCGCCCGCGCGTCTCTCACATCCGGGACTGGACGGCCGGCATCCTCGTTTTCTATGTGGAAACACGGGGTTCTGCGGGCAGCGGTTTTTCCCGTGACTGCCGACCAGATAGACGTGAATCGCTCCGAGATCCGCTCTGTTCAGGTCTGAAAACCGGCGATGTGCCGCGTCGAGTGACTGCTGCTCTCCGGTGGCTCTCCCGCGACGCCAACCAGATTTTCCTTCTGAAAACGATATCGCGGGAGTCGGCACGCTCTGGGCATTACAACACTAACTCTGTAATAACGTGGGCCGTCTCCCGACCGCAGCACGCTGGCCATCAAATCAATATAAGAAATCCATCTATGAAATAAGTATGTCAGTTCTTGCTCTGCCGGTTCGTGCCCCGAACTGCGGCTTTCGGCTCAAGAACCTCGACAAATTCGCAACTGTGGCTAACTTCGTGGGTATTTTCCGCTATTATCTACGAATAGTGGCTACTTCGAAGCAAGTGCCACTGATTTCCGCACAACCCTGGCTGGTCTGAAACGCTGAAAATCCGTATCGTGAGTGCATCCTAGATTGGGTTGGTCAGCTGACTAAACCTGTGTCGATGACAAAATTAGTAGGGGTTGAAAGAAAACACGGGAATCAGATAGTTCGATTACTCTCCGACTCGGCGGATTGGTTACGGGTGCCGCCTGGGCTGGAGCCGCGGCTCACCGAGGGCGGCACTGCCGAGGAGAACGAGACGAAGTCCTTACCGCCGCGTCCAGTCGCGGGCGCGCTCCAGCTGGTCGGTCGCGGTGTCGAAGCCGTCGTCGGCGACGCCGTAGTAGCGTTCCCGGCCGACGGGCGTTCGGAGCCGCAGAATCCGGGTGTGCGCCGCGACCTCGAAGGCCGTTACTTCCCACCGCGAGTCGGCGTGCTGCCACGCGTCGAGCGCGGTCGCCTCCTCGTCGGCGACGACGCGGCTGCCGAGCTCCCAGGTGAGCTGTGAACTGTGCGGAATCGAAAACGGGAGTGCCGGGTGGGCCGAGCCGCCCTCTGTGGACGACTCGCGTGGCACATGCCCAGACATACCACGGACGAAGCGAACTGCGAATAAAGTCTATTCGGTTTCCGGGGTCGGAGGAGGAAGCGGCGTCGCGGCCGCGGTCAGTCGTCGGCCGGCGGTGAGACGTCGGGGTCGCGGCCGCGGGCGTTCGCCACCGCGATTCGGAAGACGTCCCTGAGCGCGGCGCGCCGCTTCGCGAACAGGCCGGCGGCGAGCAGCAGGTACAGCGCCGTGAAGCCGTACAGTAGCAGCAGGCTCAGTTCGTCGGCGCGCGCCTCGGTGAACAGCCGAATCAGGACGAACTCGCCGACGACCTGCGAGAGGAACAGCACGAGCAGCGCGACCGCCTCCCGCACCGAAATCTCGAAGTTGACGAGGATGGCGAGCGCGAACAGGCTCTGCGCCGCGGTCAGCCAGATTTCGGCGGCCTGCTTCGGCCCGAACGGCAGGATGCCGTACCGGCCGAGCGAGATGCTGTAGACGACCGCGAGCGTCCCGATGAGCAGCGTCCACTGGTTCAGCTTCGAGGAGATGAGCGCGTTGAACGACGCCGTCGTCCGCGCCTTGTTGACGAGGTAGGCCGTGATGACGAGCTCCGGGCTCTCGCTGGCGAGCGGCGCGATCCACTGAATCATGAAGAACGGCGGGATGCCGGCTTCGGTCCCCATGTGTTCGAGGCCGTGCGCGAACGGCTCGACGGCGCTGAAGATGAGGAAGCCGGCGTACGCGAACAGCGCCAGGACCGCCGGGATGCGCAGCGACTTCCGGAGCTCCTGGAGGTACGCCGGGACGCCGACGTGCGCCTCGTCCTGGTCGACGTCGCCGCGGAGCACGACGAGGATGTACGCGAAGTACAGCCCGACGAGCACGATAGTGTCGAACGCGTCGATGCCGAGGCCGCTGCCGCCGATGGCGACCGGGACGATGAACGCGAACACGGTCGCCGCTGTCAGGAACATGATCTCCGTCGCGATGCTGCGGTCGAGCTGGACCGAGTCGGCGAGCGTGCCGCCGCGGTCGTTGATGGCGTGGTCGGTGGCGCCGCCGGCGGTTGCGCGGTAGATGGAGAACAGCGCGATGCCGGCCCAGCCGATGCCGATGAGGATGCGGTTCGCACCGGTCATGTTCGCGACCGCGAGGTGTGCGGCGTCCGAGGCCGGATTCTGCCCGGCCTGCCACGCGTACAGCGCGTCGACCGCGTACTCCGGCGCGACCGCGAGCACGGCGAGGATGGCGAGCGCGAACGCGCGCGGCACGTCTTTCTCCGCGGTCTCGGCGCCCCACGCCAGCAGGAACGACGCGCCGAGCACCGCGGCGCCGCTGAGCGCGACAGTCACCAGTGTCGATTCGTAGCCGCCCACGAGGCTCCGGAGGAGCCACGGGAGCGTCAGCGTCACCGCTCCGCCGAGCATGAGCAGAATGTAGCGTCGAGTTTTCATGGATGTCGATGGCGTCTGCCGCCCCGCGGCGTCGGCGCGGCGGAGTTGCCGTTACCGGCCATGCAGCGGTCGGCCACATAAAACACAAGTTATCGCTGATGCCGCCGGGAACGGGCAGCAAGGGCGTCGAAGCGACCGAATCGGCTGTCTAGTGTGTTGCCCCGTCATTCGGCTGCTCATGGCGTCGACGACGCGGATACCTGCCGAAAGCGCTTGAACGAGCGGCGGCCGCTCGACCCCGGGCGGCAATCAGGCTGAAGTGCGTTCCGGCGGAACTGCCTGACGCGGTTCGTCGTGCCGACGTGGCTCGCCGAGGCCACCGGGCGACCCAGGGGCTTCTCGGAGGGTGTCCCTGTGCCGCCCCGCTTTCGGACCGATACGTACGTGAGGCGACGGCCGTCGAAAGGTTCAACCACCGGTTCCTGCTACGGGGTGGCGTGGTTGAACGCCGGACCGTCCTGACGGTCGGTTTCGCCCTCCTCGCCGTCCTCGCTCTGGCCGCCGCCGCGGCGACGCTCGACTCCGCAACGGCGACGCAGAACAGCGGCGGCTTCGGCGCCGGCGCGGCCGACGACAGTACCGGCGTCGGCGACGACACCGGCGCGGTCGAACTCGGCGGTGCAAGCGGCGGCACCGGCGGCGGCCTGTCGCTGTCGCTGTGTCTCCCGTTCCTCACGAAGTGGTGGGTGCAGACGCTCCTCCTGCTCGCCGTGTTCGCGGCGTTCGCCGGCCTCTACCGGTCGATGGGCTCCGCCGTCCTCTCGGGGCTGACCGTGGCGTCGCTGTCGCTCCCGTTCGCCATCCTCTACGTCGTGTTGACGTCGTGCGGGTCGGCGCCGACGCGATTCGGCGTACCGGGCGCGGCCGGCGGCAACGTCTCGCTCGGCAGCGGCGGCGGCAGCGCCGGGATGAACGCCGCCGGCGAGGCCGTGTCGACGCCCACGGCGCTCGTCGGCCTGCTGCTGCTCGTCGCAATCGTCGGCAGCGTCGCGCTGCTGTTCTTGTCGACGACCGACTCGGACGACCCGGACGTCGCCGACGAGGAGCCCGACCTCCCCGAACCGGAGCGCGCGGCCGCCGTCGGGGCCGCCGCCGGCGCCGCCGCCGACCGGCTGGAGGCGGACGCCGACCTGGAGAACGAAGTGTATCGCGCGTGGCGCGAACTCACCGCGCACCTCGACGTCGACGGCCCGGACTCGTCGACGCCGGGCGAGTTCGCCGCCGCCGCCGTCGACGCCGGCATGAACCCGGACGACGTGGCCGCCATCACCGACCTGTTCGAGCAGGTGCGGTACGGCGACGCCGAGCCGACCCCGGAGCGCGAACGGCGCGCCGTCGACGCGCTCCGCTCCATCGAGGAGACGTACGGCGCCGGCGACGACGCGGGGATCGCCGGCGACGACGCAGAAACCGCCGCGGGCGACGCGACCGACCGACCGACGGACGACGCGGACGGGGTGGACGAGTGAACCGCTCGGCGGCGCTCGGCCTGTTCGCCGTCGTGTTCGGGTTCGCGGTCGTCGCGCGGAACGGGCTGGCGGGCGTCCTCGGCATCGGCGGCGTCGACCTGTTCGTCAGCGGCGTCGGGGCGCTCGCGGTCGTGCAGGGGCTCCGGTACGCCAACGAGGCCCGGCACACCGAGCACCGCGCCGTCGCCACCGCCGACGCGGAGGACCGGTACGAGGTGCCGTCGCCCGGCGACGACGTCGACGAGTTCGTCCGCACGGCGTCGGCGGCCTCGCACGCGAGCGTCCGGGAGCGGCGCGAACTCCGCGACCGCCTGCGCGACGCTGCCCGGACGACCCTCCGGACCCGCGGGTCGGTCGGCAGCGACGACGACGTCGACGCCGCGCTCCGCGACGGCACGTGGACGGACGACCCGGTGGCTGCGTGGTTCCTCGGCGAGACGCCGCCGACGCCGGCGTCGGTGCGCGCCCGCAGCCTCGCCGGTTCGAACACTCAGTACCGGTTCGTGGTGCGCCGCACCATCGCCGCAATCGCCGCCGTGGAAGACGGCGTCGACGCTCCGCGGCCGGCGCCGTCGTCGATGCGGTGGCGACTCGCCGAAGCCGCGGTCGAAGCCGGTCGGCGGCCGATTCGCGCCGTCCGCCGGCTCCGCGAGGTGAGTCGCTGATGCCGCGGCTCCCCGAACAGCTCCAGCCGGAGGGTGTGCTTCCGACCGGCCGGTGGGCCGGCGTCGCCGGGTTCGCGCTGCTCCCCGTCGGCCTCGGCGTCCTGCTGCGGCATCCGCCGCTGGTGCTCGCCGGCGCCGTCGCGGTCGCGTACGCCGCCTACGCGCACGCCGACACGGAGCCGGCGCCGTCGGTCGACGTGGAGCGGGAACTGTCGGACGACGCGCCCGACCCGGGCGACGAGGTGACCGTGACACTGCGCGTCCGGAACGTCGGCGACGGCATCGTCCCGGACCTCCGCGTCGTCGACGGCGTCCCGCCCGGGCTCGCGACCGAGAACGACGAGCCGGCGCGGCTCGGTACGGCGCTGCGCCCCGGGAAGTCCGCGACGGTCCGCTACACCGTGACCGCGACCCGGGGCGCCCACGAGTGGGACCCGGTCCACGTCGTCGCGCGGAACGTCAGCGGGTCGACCGAGCGCGGCAGCCGCGTCGACGTCGAGACGACGATGCGGTGCCGGCCGGAGCTGTCGTCGTCGTCGTCGCTGCCGCTGCGCGGACTCACGACGCAGTACGCCGGCCGCGTCGCCACCGACGTCGGCGGCGCCGGGCTGGAGTTCCACTCGACGCGCGAGTACCGCCACGGCGACCCGGCCAAGCGCGTGAACTGGTCGCGGTACGCCCGCACCGGCGAGCTGTCGACGCTGCAGCTCCGCGAGGAGCGCGCCGCGACGGTCGTGCTGTGCGTCGACGCCCGCGAGGACGCCTACCTCGCGCCGACCGCGGAGGCGGCGAACGCCGTCGAACGCGGCGTCGACGCGGCGATGCAGGCCGCCTCCGCGCTGCTCGACAGCGGCGACCGCGTCGGCGTCGCGGCGTTCGCGGCCGGCGACTGCTGGCTGCCGCCCGGCTCCGGCGCCGACCACGCCGCCGAACTCCGCGACGTGCTGGCGACCCATCCGTCGCTCGCGCCGACGCCGTCGGAGGACCGTTTCCTCGCAACGACGTGGACGAAGCGGTTCCGGCGGCGCCTCCCGGCGGACGCGCAGGTCGTGTTCTGCTCGCCGCTCACCGACGACTACGCCGCGCTGCTGGCTCGCCGGCTCGACGCGTACGGTCACGCCGTCACCGTCATCAGCCCGGACCCGACCGCCGGCGACACGCCGGGCCGCCAGCTCGCGGCGGTCGAACGGTCGAACCGGCTGTCGCGGCTCCGCGGCGCCGGGCTCCGGGTGCTCGACTGGGGCGACGAGCCGCTGGCCGCGGAGCTGCAGCGCGCCGCCGCGAGGTGGTCGCAGTGACCGTGACGCGGTCGCCGCCGGCGCTCGGCGTCGCCGTCGCGGCGCTCCCCGCGGCCGTCGGGACGGCGTCGGTTGCGCTCGTCGCGCCGGCCGCCGGCGCCGTCGCAGCCGTCGGGTTCCTGCTGGTCGTCGTCGGGACGCGCGGCTCGTCCCGGCGCGTCCTCGGTTGGGGCGCGGTCGGCCTCGCGCTCGGCGTCCTGGCCGCCGGCACGGTCGGCGGCGCCGGGGCTGCGCCGTTGCTCGTCGGCGCCCTCGGCACGGTGCTCGCGTGGGACCTCGGCGAACACGCCGTCGGCGTCGGCGAGCAGCTCGGCGCCGAAACGGACGCGACCCGGACCATCGGCTTTCACGCCGCGGCCAGCGTCACGGTCGGCGCCGTCGGCGCGGCCGTCGCGTTCGGCGTCTACTCGACGGCGACCGGCGGCCAGCCGCTCGTCGCGCTGTTCTTCCTGCTCGCCGGCGCCGTCGCGCTCGTCAGCGCGCTCCGCTGACGGCGCCCCCGCGTCCGACCGTCACTCCGCGGCGGCGCCGGCGTCGCTGCCGCCCTGCTGGACCGTCGGGACTTCGACGCGGTCGAGCACCGCCTGCAGCACGTCCGATTTGGCGACGTCGTCGACTTTCGCGTCCGGCGTGAGCACGAGTCGGTGGGCGAGCACGGGCGCTGCGACCCGCTTGACGTCGTCGGGCGTGACGAACTCGCGGCCGGCGAGCACCGCGGCGGCGCGGGTCGCCTCGAACAGCCGCTGGGTGCCGCGCGGGGAGACGCCGACGTCGACGCGGCGGTCCTCGCGGGTGGCGCGGGTGAGCCGCGCCATGTACTCCAGGAGGTCGTCGTCGACGCGGACGGACTCGGGCGCGCCTCGGACGTCGACGACGCTGTCGGCGTCGAGCACCGGGTCGATGGAGGGGTCCTGTTCGACGCGGCCGGCGCGCCGGCGCAGCAGCTCGATTTCGCCGTCGAGCTCCGGGTACCCCATCGACGTCTTGACGTTGAACCGGTCGAGTTGCGCCTCCGGCAGCGGGAAGTTCCCCTCGGACTCGACGGGGTTCTGCGTCGCGACGAGGAAGAACGGCTCCGGGAGCGCGTAGGTGTCGCCGTCGACGGTCACCTGCTCTTCCTCCATCGCTTCGAGCAGCGCCGCCTGCGTCTTCGGCGGCGCGCGGTTGATTTCGTCCGCGAGCACGACGTTCGCGAAGATGGGGCCCTCGGAGAACTCGAACTCGCCGGCGCTCTCGTCGAACACGTTCGTCCCGGTGACGTCCGACGGGAGCAGGTCCGGCGTGAACTGCACCCGCGAGAACGACAGCCCGAGCGCCGTCGCGACGCTGCGCGCGGTCAGCGTCTTCCCGGTGCCGGGGACGTCTTCGATGAGGACGTGGCCGCCCGAAAGCAGGCCGACCAGGATGTCCTCGAAGAAGTCGTCGTCTGCGATGATCGAGCCGCGGAGGGCGTCGAGCACGTCCGTGCAGGCCGCGCCCGCGTCGGGGATGTCCATGCGAGGTGTGGACGCGGCTTCGGTGTTAAACGTCCGGGTTGGCGGGGTCGCGGCGTCACTACGGGCGCTCCGTCGTGCGGTCCCGGCCGCCGAGCCGCCGACCGGAACCGAAACCGATTAACCGCAGCACCGCCGATTGGGAACTGAGCCGAGGTAGCCTAGCCTGGCCAAGGCGGCAGATTCGAAATCTGCTGTCCATTCGGACTCGGGAGTTCAAATCTCTCCCTCGGCGTTCTCAGAGGCGCATCGTGACGAGCGGCGAGCGCGCCGTCCGCGTCCGTTCCCGTTTCAGGAGTCGTCGATGTACGGAGAGAGCGTCCCGGGTTCGTCGGTGTCGCCGCGGAGGCGACGCCGCCGCTTGTCGTAGGCGCCGTCGAGGTCGAGCAGCTGTCGCTGCCGGCTGACGAGGTAGGCGTCGACGTCGCTCCGGTCGGCCGGGTGGGCGGCGTGAATCCACACCGGACGCGCGCCGGCGTCGGACAGCGAGGCCGCCCACGCTTCGGCGTCGTCGCGGTCACCGAACGCCCGCCTGACGCCGGCGTCGACGACGGCGCGGCCGACGGCGCCGTTCGCCTTCCGGGCGGACGGCTTCACTTCGACGACGTAACTCACGGCGCCGAGTACCGCCTCTTCGTACTTCAAACAACCCACCTGCGCCGGCGCCGTCGAACGGCCGGCGGCAGCGGTGCGCGGTCCGCCGCCGGCCGCATCCGCTCGACCGGTCCGCGCGGAGGGGAACAGTCATAGTGGCCGACGGAACAGAGACCACCGTGCGACTGGTCCACTACCCGGCGGGGGGCGCCGCTGACGACGTCGAGGCGGATTCGGATTCAGGTCCGGATTCAGGTCCGGATTCAGGTCCGGACTCGGACACGGGCTCAGAGCCGGATTCTGCGCCGCGGACGCTCGCCACCGACGTCGACGTGGCGGAGACGACGCTGGAGAAGGCGCGCGGATTCATGTTCCGGCTCTCGGCGCCCGAGGGGGGCGCGCTGGTGTTCCCGTTCGACGACGTCGACACCCGCGACCTCCACATGCTGTTCGTTCCGTTCGCGCTCGACGCGGTGTGGCTCGTCGACGGAGAGGTGCGGACGGTGAAGCGCTTGCGGCCGTGGCTCGGCGTCGGCTGGGCCGCCGCCGACACGGTCGTCGAACTGCCTGCGGGCGCCGCCGCCGACGTGGAACCGGGCGACCGCATCGAACTCGTCGAAGACTGACGGGCGCGAAACAGCGGCGACACAGCGGGGAAGCGGCGACGCGGCAAGGGAGCAGCGGCACGACGGGACACCGAATCGGTCAGGCTGATAGATCCCCCTGTGCGGCCCGTCCGCAATTTTTGCACGTCCGACAGGTCCGTCTGTCCGGTCGGCGCGGTTTATCCCTCCGGGGGGCGGAGTGCCGTTGAGCCACTCATGACTCGTGGACGTTTTATTCGGGTGCGATGAGCCCCATTCAGACGTGAACCTTTCAGAACTAGACACAGTTTCGTTCCTCGACACGACGCTGCGCGACGGCGAGCAGGCGCCGGGCGTGTCGCTGTCGCCGGACGACAAAGCGCGCCTCGCAGAGCACCTGGACCGCGCCGGCATGGACGTCATCGAAGCCGGGTCCGCCTGCACCAGCGAAGGCGAACGCGAAGGCATCCGTCGGGTCGCCGACCTCGGCCTCGACGCGACCGTCACCAGCTTCGCCCGCGGCGTGCAGCGCGACATCGACCACGCGCTCGACTGCAACGTCGACGGCGTCAACCTCGTCGTCCCGGCGTCCGACCGCCACATCGAGACGAAAATCGGGACGACCCGCGACGAGGTCGTCGACGACACCGTCGAGCTCGTCGACTACGCCCGCGACCACGGCCTCTGGGTCGAGGTGCTCGGCGAGGACGGCTCCCGCGCCGACCTCGACTTCCTCGAACGCCTCATGGGCGCCGCGATCGACGCCGGCGCCGACCGGGTCTGCTACTGCGATACGGTCGGCGCCGCCTCGCCCGAGCGCACCGGCGAGGTCGTCTCGCGGCTCGCCGCGCTCGGGCCGACGTCGACGCACACCCACGACGACCTCGGCCTCGCGGTCGCGAACGTGCTCGCGTCGCTGCGCGCGGGCGCCGACCTCGTTCACGGCACCGTCAACGGCGTCGGCGAGCGCGCCGGGAACGTCGCGCTCGAGGAGGTCGCCATCGCGCTCGACCGCTGTTACGGCGTCGAGACGCTGAACCTCGAGGAGCTGTACTCGCTCTCGCGCGCGGTCGCCGACGCCACCGGCGTCGCGCTCCCGTCGAACAAGGCCGTCGTGGGCGGCGACGCGTTCGCCCACGAGAGCGGCATCCACACCGACGGCACCCTGAAGGACGACCGGATGTACGAGCCGTACCCGCCGGAGACGGTCGGCCGCGAGCGCCGACTCGTCCTCGGGAAGCACGCGGGCCGCGCCGGCGTCGCCGCCGCGCTCGCCGACCTCGGGTTCGAGCCGTCGGCCGACGAACTCGGCCGCGTCGTCGCGCGCGTGAAGGAACTCGGCGACCGCGGGAAGCGCGTCACCGACGCCGACCTCCGCGCGCTCGCCGCCGACGAACTCGGCCGGAGCCGCGACCGCGAGGTCGAACTGCTCGGGCTCTCGGCGACGAGCGGCGGCGAGACGCCCGCGGCGTCCGTCCGGCTCCGCGTCGGCGACGAGGAGCGCACCGCCGCCGGCACCGGGAGCGGCCCGGTCGACGCCGCGATGGCCGCCGTCCGTGAGGCGCTCGGCGACGACGACGCCCACCTCGAATCCTACCGGGTCGACGCCGTCACCGGCGGCACCGACGCCGTCGTCACGGTCGAAGTCGAGATGCGCCGCGGCGACCGCGGCATCACCGTCTCCGCCGCCGACGCCGACATCACCCGCGCCAGCGTCGACGCCGCCGTCGACGCGCTCGACCAGTTACTCGAAGACGAAGCCGTCGACGCGGACGGCGACGCTGACGGCGGCGCCGACGCCGAGGGCGCCGACGCCGACGACGAGGCGGAAGCGCCCGCCGACGACTGAACTTCGGCGAGTCGCCGCCTCGTTTCGCGGCCCGTGTTCCTCGCCGCTCGGCCGTTCTCGCGTCCCGGCGTGATGCACTCCGAGCGAGCGGTACCGTTAACGGCGCTTCGCCCGAACGAGCCGACGACCGTGCCTTCGCCCTCCCTGCTCCGATTCGGCGTGGTCGGCACCGCGGTGCTCGCGGCGCTCCCGCTCGCGCTGGCCGCGCGGTACGTGTTCGGCGCGGCGCTGCTCCGCCGGACCGCTGACGTCCGCCCGCCGACCGAAGCCGAACGCGACCGGCTCCGACGCGCCGCCGAGACTGCTGGCGTCGACGCCGCTGACCGTCTCGATGCCGTCGTCTCGACCGAGTCGCGCGCGTTCGTCGGGCTCGCCGGGACGCCGCGTCGCCGGCTGCTGGTGCTGTCGGCGGCGGCGCTGTCGGACGCGACGGACGCCGAACTCGCCGGGCTGGTCGGCGTCGCCGCAGGTCAGGACGACGCCCGGCTCCCCGAACTGTACGCGGCGGTGCTGTTCGCACTCGGCGTCGCGTTCGCGGTCGCGGTCGGCGTCGACCCGTCCGGCTTCGGCTCCGTCTGGACCGCGGGCGCGGTGGTCGCCGGGCTGGTCGGCGCCGTCGCTGTCGCGTTCCCGCTCCTCCGTCGCCGGACGTACGCGGCTGACCGTGCGGCCGCGGCGCGCGTCGACGCCGACCGGGTCGCTGCCGCGCTCGCGTACACCGACGCCTGTCGGCTTCCCGAGTGGGTTCCGGCCGCGCTCCGCCCGAAGCCGTCGCCGGAGCGCCGCCGGACGCGACTCTGACCGTCGCGGACTCGGCCGCCTCCGTCGACTGCCGCCCGCACAGTTATGTCGCCGTCAGCCGTCGGTGCGGCCGTGCGCCGAGTGACGCTGGCGGCCGCGCTGCTCGCCGGGAAGGGGCTGGACGCGGCGTCGACGGTCGTCGTCCTCCGGCTCGTCGAGTCCGCCCGCGAGACCGTGCCGCTGTCGCGGGCGCTGATGGCCGAGTTCGGCCCGGTCGGCGGGATGGCGGTGCTGACGGTGCTGACCGTGGTGGTCGTCGGCCTGCTCGCGGAGTCCGGCGTCGTCATCGCCCGCGTCGCCGACGACGCCCCGGAGTGGTACGTCCCGACGCTGCGCGCCGCCGTCTACCTCGGCTGCGCCGCCTGGTTCGGACTCGTCGGCGTCTGGAACCTCACGCTGCTGCTGTAGCGCGGCGGCGGAACTCTGGATTTTCTCAGGGTTTTTGGGCGAACGCGACGGAGGTGGCGTATGGAGGAGACGCCGGACGGGACGCCGGTCGGCGTGGACGACCCGTACGAGCGCGCCGGCGCCTGCGACCACCTGACCGGCGACGGCCGCTGCCGGTACGCGCTGAACCACGCCGGCCACGACCCGGCGTTCGCGGCGGAGCGGCGCGCCGACGACTACGCCTGCCTCGTCGCCGACGAGGACGCCGACTGGCCGGACTGTCCGCACTACCGCTCGACCACCGACGGGAAGGAGTGCGCGCGCTGCGGGCTCGAAGAGGTGCGGATGGCGCACGACGCGACGCGGCCGCTCGTCGAGGAGCACCACCTGTCGTACGCGGACGCCGGCGACGCGGACGGCGACGGCGACGACCCCGCACACGAGATCACGGTCGGGCTCTGCCGGTGGTGTCACGCGAAGGTCCACAACGGCTTCGCCCGCGTCGACGACGACGCCGCGCCCGACCCGGAAGCCATCGCGGAGCGGGAGTCGCGCCGCGGGAAGGAGCTCGACGAACTCGGGTTCTCGACGGCCAGCGACCGCTTCGGCGACGAAGCGAGTGACGGCGACGCGGACGGCGACACGGACGGCTGACCTCGGGCGACCGGCCTTCTGCTGCCGCTGCTCCCGCCCTTTCCCGCCCCGCGTCTTAGTAACCTAACCGCCGAAATCGGCGACGCAACGGGAATGATTAATAACTCGCACCGGACAAGATAGTGTATGACCGTCGTCAGCGTCTCGATGCCGGAGGAACTCGTCGACCGCCTCGACCGCTTCGCGGACGAACACGGCTACACCGGGCGGAGCGAACTGCTCCGGGAGGCCGGCCGGAACCTCCTCGGCGAGTTCGAGGACCGTCGCCTGGAGGAGCGCGAACTGATGGCCGTCGTCACCGTCGTCTTCGACTACGAGACGACGAACGTCGAAGAGCGCATGATGCATCTCCGACACGAGAACGAACACCTCGTCGCGTCGAACTTTCACAGCCACGTCGGCGGCCACCTCTGCATGGAACTGTTCGTCCTCGACGGCGACCTGGAGGAGATATCGTCGTTCGTCGGCAAAATCCGGGCGACCCGCGACACGCTCTCGGTCGACTACTCCGTGATGCCGGTCGACGACTTCGGCGTCGACGCCGCGGCCGACGAAGCGAGTGACGGCGACGCGGATTCGGACGGCGACGGCGACGCGGATTCGGACCGCGATGCGGATTCGGACGCCGCGGGCCGGGACGACTGAGACGGACGGCGGCGCTACTGTCGACGTCGCCTCCTCGGCGGCGGCACCGTCGACGTCGCTTCTCCACTGACTGCGCCGGGCACGTTCGTGCATCCCCGGTCGAAAAACGGACCGTTTTTCACCACGTCCGCGCAACACGGCGTATGAGCGAGCCGCGCATCGTGGTCATCGACAACCACGGCCAGTTCACGCACCTCGAAGGCCGGGCGCTCCGCGACGCCGGCGTCGACACCGACGTCGTCGACAACGAGACGCCGCCCGGCGACATCGACGCGGACGGCCTCGTCCTCTCGGGCGGCCCCGACATCGACCGCGTCGGCCGCTGCGCCGACTACGTCCGCCTCGACGTCCCCGTCCTCGGCATCTGTCTCGGCCACCAGTTCATCGCCACCGAACTCGGCGGCGCCGTCGAGAGCGGCGACTACGGCGGCTACGCCGACGTCGACGTCCGCATCACCGACCCGGACGACCCGCTCGTCGGGTCGCTCGCTCCCGAAACCCGGACGTGGGCCAGCCACGCCGACGAGGTCGTCGCGGTGCCCGACGGCTTCGCCGTCACCGCCGAGAGCGACGTCTGCGGCGTCGAGGCGATGAGCGACACCGACCGCGACCTCTACGGCGTCCAGTGGCACCCCGAGGTCTCCCACACCGAACGCGGCCAGGAGCTGTTCGAGAACTTCGTCGACATCTGCCGCTAGTCCGCCGGCGACGCGGTCGCGGCCACAGTCGGGGGTTGGTCGCGCCGCGCTGAAGTTCGCGCCGCGCTGAAGTACCGCCCTTTTTATTCACCGGCCGCCTCACTCTCGGCAACGACTATGACCGCGACGCAGAGCAACCTCGCCGGCCTCTCGCGGTTCATCTTCCGCGCGCCGTCGTGGTACACGAGCGTCGCGTTCGCGCTGCTTCTGGCGGCGGTCGCCGGTGTCGGCGCCTTCGAGAGCCCGGCGGTCGAGCAGGTGTGGCGCGGCGTCCTGTTCATCGGGCGGGACGCGTGGGAGGGCGTCTTCTTCATCGGGATTCCGACCGTGGTCGCGGCGTTCGGCACCGCGTGGGTCGACCGGTTCGTCGGCGGGAAACTCAGCCGGAACCGCTCGTCGCTGCTCGCGCTGGCCGGCGAGGTCCTCATCGTCGCGTTCCTCGTCGTCGCGGCGGTGCTCGCTCACCTGTCGACGGCGCTGAACCAGCGGTTCGTCTTCGACGTGCTCGTCGTCGCGCTGTCGTCGGTGTTCGCGCTGCGGCTCCTCGTCATCATGGCGGTGTCGCGGTCGTCGCTGCTCGTCGCCGCGGCGCCGGCGAGCATCCAGACCGTGGTCGCGGCCGTGCTGCTGTTCGTCTACAGCGGGACGCTGCGGTTCATCGAGGTCGGCGGCCCGCTGGTGCGCGCGCTGCTGTTGCCGTACCTGTCGCGGCCCGGCGAGGCGCCACCGGAGCTGTCGGCCATCAGCCCGGACCACTTCGTGCTGCTCGCGCTGACCTGCGCGCTGTACGCCGGCGCCGTCTGGACGTTCCTCTACGTCGTCGACCGGCCGTGGCGGAACTCGCTCGGCGTCTCCGTCCTTGACTTCCTCCGCGGCTTCATCGGCCACATCGCCGAGGGCTCCCGCGAACTGGAGGACTTCTTCGAGCAGCTCGGCGAGGAGGCCATCGTCCCGGTGACGGTGCTGGCGTTCCGCACCCCGGACGGCGAGGAGAAGGCGCGGTGGGTGCTGCCGATGATTCACCCGGGCCCGATGGGCGAAATCGGCGGCGGGAACCTCCCGGTCCGCGTCGCAGAGCAGGCCGACGGGCTCGGATTCCCGCCGCACGCCACCGCAGGCCACGACTTCAACCTCGTCACGGAGCGGGAGGTGGACGTCGTCATCGACGCCGCCCACCGCGCGTTCGACCGCATCGACTACGCGACCGAGGCGTCCGAGAGCGTCCGCGGCGAGTCCGGCGAGGCGTCGATTCTCGGGCAGCTGTTCGGCGACGACGCGCTGCTCGTCTCGACGTTCGCGCCCGCGTTCGCCGACGACGTCGAGTACGCGGTCGGCCTGTCGGCGGCCGCGGAGGCGCGCACCACCGGCGTCGACGACGTGCTGCTCGCGGACGCGCACAACTCCAACAACGGCCTCGAAGGCCCCGACCTCGGCCACGTCACCCCCGGCTCGAAGCGGTCGTTCGACATGCTGCAGGCCGCCCGCGACGCCGGCGAGCGACTCGCCGCCGCCCCCCGCGGCGACCTCTCCGTCGGGACCGCGTGGGAGCGCACCGACTGGCGGCCCGCCGACGGCGTCGGCCCGCTCGGCATCCGCGTCATGGTCACCGAGGTGCGCGACGACACCACCGCCTACGTGCTCGTCGACGGCAACAACATGGACCCGGGGCTGCGCGACAGACTCGTCGACGCGGTCGTGAGCGACGGCGTCGACGACGCCGAAGTACTCACGACCGACACGCACGTCGTCAACACCGTCGAGGCGGAGAACCAGGTCGGCGCCGCCCTCGACTGCGACGAACTCGAAGCCGTCGTCACGGACCTCGTCGCCGACGCGCGCGCCGACGTCGAACCGGTCGAGGCCGGCATGGCGACCGAACACGCCGAGGTGACCGTGTTCGGAAACGACCGCACCGAGACGCTCGCCAGCCACGCCAACGCCGCCGTCTCGATGGGCGGCGCGCTCGCAATCGCCGTGACGCTCGCGCTGCTCGCCATCTCCGTGCTGCTGTTCTTCGTCACCGGCGCGTAGCCGCCCCGGCTTTCGCGGGCCGGCCGACCGCGTCGGCGACGACCTCGAATCACGGCGTCCGGCGCTCCTCGCTCCACGCCGCGGCGAGTTCCGGCAGCGGCGTCTCCGCGACGTCGACGAACTCGCCGTCGACCCGCCGGACGCCGCCGTCGGTGTCCGGGTCGCTGCCGACGTGCGTCAGCGACGCGGCGTCGACGCCGAGTCGGTCGGCGGCCGTCTCGAACGCCCGCCGATGCGGCTTCCGCCAGCCGCAGGCGGCGCTCGTGACGACGGCGTCGAAGTCGTCGCGCGAGAGCGCCGACCGGGCGAACACGCGGCCGGTCAGCTCCGGCACCGCGCAGTTCGTCAGCAGCGCCACCGGGCCGCGGCGCCGCGCGGCCGCGACGGCGTCCACGGCGCCGTCCCGTGTCGCCACGGCGGGGTCGTAGGCGGACACGACGGCGCGCCGCGCGGCGTTCCCGGGCGCGTCGACGCCGCGGGAGGCGAGCGCGCGACTCACGTGCGCCGGCTCCGGGACGGCCGCGCCGGCCGGCGCGTCGACGTGGCGTTCGCGGTACGCCGCCGCCCAGTCGTCCGGCACCGCGACGCCGCGCTCGCGGAGTTCACGGCCGACGGCCGCCGCCGGGTCCGCCGGCAACTCGGCGTCGACGAGCGTCCCGAACAGCGCGAACGACACAGACACGGCTCCGTGTCGGCGGCGCGTCCCGAAGAAGGTGGCGAGCGACCGGCGCGTCGGCGTCGTCCGCGGAGTCGGTGCGTCGGCGGAGTCGGTGCGTCGGCGGAATTTGTGGGTCGGCGTCGTCGCCGGCCGCGTCAGCCGAGCGACGGCGTCGGCACGTCGAGCGACGGCTCCGGCTTCGACGGCGTCGGCAGCGGCAGGTACGCCGACAGCCGGTAGTACTGGTAGGCGACCGCCGGGACCGCCATCGTCGCCAGCGACACGGACGCCGCGACGTAGTCGCCGTACTGGACGTTGATGTACGCGACGAGCAGCCACGACGCGACCCAGCCGAGCAGGACGGCGGCGACCGCGACCTCGACCGCGCCGGTGGCGAGCGTCGACGCGACGCCGCGGAGCCGCGAGGCGTCCTCCGAGTCAGTCCGAGTCATCGAGCCACGCCGGAATTGTAGCGTGAGACGGAAAAACGCGGCTCGGAGCTGTGGGGTCTGAAAACCGCCGCGTTCGGCGGGCGCTCCGCCGACGGATTCGGCGGTTCCGCCGCCGGCGACGGCGGAAACTGGCCGGGGTCGCGCGTTCTCGACGCGGCGTCGCTACCCGACGACGTTCGATTCGAGGTCGCGCGGGAAGTACGTCAGCCACTCGACGCCGGACTCCGTGATGGCGATGGTGTCTGAGTGGCGGTAGCCGGCGTCCTCGGTGTAGATGCCGGGTTCGATGGTGTACACCTGCCCGGGCGCCATCTCCGCGTCGGCGTCGTCGACGTAGTCGTAGTCCGCCCAGCCGCGGTCGATGTACGGCGGTTCGTGGCCGCCGAGCCCGATGTTGTGGCCGACGTGGTGCTGTGCGAGGGCGGCGACGCCCTGCTCTTCGAAGTAGTCCCACACCCGCTGGTCGACGTGGCTGATGGGGACGCCGGGGCCGAGCGCGTCGATGGCGATGTCCTGCGCCTCCAGCATCAGTTCGAAGTAGTGCGCCTGGTCGTCGGTGTAGTCGCCGACGAACATGGTCCGCTCCAGTTCGGAGTGGTAGCCGTCGACGTTCGCCGACGCGCCGGTGACGAGCACGTCGCCCTCCGAGAGTCGCTCGTTCGGCGTGTGGCCGTGCGGCAGCGCCGTCTCCGCGCCGGAGATGTAGCCGGCGTGCACCGGGCCGCCGCCGCGGGTCCGCACCGCGTACCGGTCGCCGAGCGTGTCCAGCATCGACCGCGACGCCTCCGTCGACGCGCGCTGACTCACCGTCGCCGGGTGCGCGCCGACCTCCGTGAACTCCGCGAGTTTGCGGTGGCCGAGGTTCGCCCACTTCGCCGACTCGCGAATCAGGTCGACCTCCGCGTCGGTCTTCTCCCACCGCATCCGGTCGACCCACGACTGCGTCTCGACGTCGACGAACTCCGACAGCTGCGGCCCCTCGTAGCCCATGACGCCGGGCGCGCCGTCGGCGTCCGTCGCGACGGCGTCGACGTCGAGGCCGCGGAGCATCTCGACGGCCGTCTCCAGCGGCGCGCCGCCGGGGTAGTCGAAGTAGTGGTGGACGGCGTCGATGCGCGGATTCGGCTCGACGCGCTCCACTTCGAGCCGCGGCACCGTGATCTCCAGCCGGTCGTCCGTGACCGCGAGCACCACCGGGCGCTCGGTCTGGATGTGGTGGAACCCGGTGAGGTACTCGATGCTGGTCGCACCGAAGAACGTCGCCGCGTCGGCGCCGCTGTCGGCGAGCCGGCCGCGGACCTCGGCGAGCCGCGCGTCGAACTCGGATTCGGGGAGTCTCGTCGCCATACGCCCCGCGTCCGCCGCTCGCAGCATAAGCGTCCGGGAAGCGGCGGGCGACACGAGACGCGGTCTCCGGTGCGGTCCACACGGCGAGTGCCCGTCGACGCACCGGACGATAGAAACAATTTGAGACCGACTATTTCAGGTAATACCTACTTTACTGCCATTTTACTGTCTAACTATATGAAGAGAATTTGGATACTATCTTCTAACTTTTCACTATATTCCAGAGACAACGGGGAATTTATGATAAATTCTGTTTTTTAGAGGAGAAATATATCATAAGCGTACGTAGCGAAATATCTAATCAGAAGAATTTGATATACTGGAGTTTGATACTAGTGCCCTCCCAGTCTCGCATCCACCGGGTGGCCGTGTATTCGCATCGGTCGTTAGATTTCCGTCGAACGACCAATTCACATCTGTGTTCCTCCACGCCGAACAACCCTGAGAAGACGCGAGATGGCGCCGGTCTCGGTGGTGGTTGCGCTCCTCTGTCTCTGTTCCCGTCCGATCGACCACCGACAGCACCGGCTCGACGTGTACCGGGAGCCTGTTCGACGGTGTGTGACCGGTTCAGGCCACCCCCGCCTCACGAGGGCCAGCCGGCTTCGGGTCGTGGCCGTCCGACTGCCGACGAGCCGAGTCGTATTCGCGGTTCGACGTCGACGGCCGGCGGAGTGATTCGACGGTCTATCAAAATAGGGTTACAATCCTATTTTTGTAATGTTCTCCGCCGGCTGTGGAGCCCGTGTTCGGCGGTGCGGAACAGCGATGATTGTTCAGGACGGATTCTGGTGGAACGTCCGCTCTTTCCACCGTTTCGTTGAATATTCGTGATGGACTTCGGCAACCAGGGAAATCGTTCGGTACTGCCGAACTAGTCGCTTCCTCTCTCACGAACTGTTTTCACATGTCAAACGTGCTTCGCCGGGGTGACAGCCGCGGTCTGAAGAGTTTAGTACGCTCGGCCGCTTCTGTCCACCATGACAGCGAACGGCGGGAAACACGGAGGAGGTGGCGGCGTGAAGTCCGACGAGCGGCTTTTCGCCATCGCCGAACACCTCCGAGAGTCCGGCGGGGCGGGCGTCACGGAACTGGCGAACCACACCGGGCTCGCCAAGAGCACGGTCCACGACCACCTCTCGACGATGCGCGACCACGGCTTCGTCGTGAAGGACGGAACCACCTACCGGCTCGGCCTCGAGTTCTTCGCGTACGGCCAGTCCGTCCGCACCCGCCACGACGTCTACGAGGCGGCCGCGCCCATCGTCGACGACCTCGTCGAGTCGACCGGCGAGATGGCGTGGCTGCTCACCCACGAGAACGGCCGCGTCATGTACCTCTACGGCGGCGCCGGGGAGACGGAGGTGAACACGAACGCGCTCATCGGCTCGTGGGCGTACATGCACTGCAACTCCGGCGGGAAAGCCATCCTCGCACACCTCCCGGACTCGGCGGTCGAATCGGTCGTCGACCGCCACGGCCTCCCCGCCCGGACGCCGAACACCATCACCGACCCGGACGAACTCGCCGAGGAGCTCGCCGCGGTCCGCGAGCAGGGGTACGCGCTCAACCTCGGCGAGGACCTCGAAGGCATCCACGCGGTCGCCGTCCCGCTGCTGTTCGAAGAGGAGGTCAAGGGCGCGCTCGCCATCGCCGGCCCCGCCCACCGGGTCAGCGAGGAGCGCTGTGAAACCGAACTCGCGGACAAACTCCGCGCCTCCACCAACGACATCGAACTGAACCTCGCCTACCGGTAACTCTCAGCCGACGCCTGCGAGGACCGCCTCGACCAGCGGCGCGACGTGACACTGCGTGGCCGCGCAGACGACGACGAACAGCGCCGCGGCGAACGGGTACGTCAGCGCCATCGCCGCCTGCACGGCCCGCCGCGGTGACGCGACGACGGTCACGGCGGCCGCGGCGAGCGGGAACACGGCCGTTCCGGCCGCGACCCGCGGCAACACGCCGACCGCGGCGAATCCGGCGACGAGGCCGCCGGACAGCGCGAGCACGCCAGCGGCGACCTGGGCGGCCCGGCGGTCGCCGACCACCACCGGAACGGTCCGCTTGTCGACGGTGCGGTCGAACGCGGCGTCGAGCCGGTCGATGGCGACCTTCTCTCCCGACAGCAGCACGGCGAACACCGCCGCCACCGCGAGCACCGCGGCGGAGACGGCCCCGGTCTGGGCCGCGAACCCGCCGACGAGCGCGGCGGCGATACCGACCGGGTAGTCGACCGTGACGGCGACCGTGTTCCGGTCGAGCACCGGTGCGTGCAGCACCGCGAGCGCCCACAGCGCCGCGAGACTGGCCGTTGCGACCGGGTCTGCGCGGACCCACAGCGCCGCGGCGGCGGCGACGACGAGCACGGTCCCGGCGGCTGCGGTCGACGCGAGGACGCGTCGGGGGAGCGTCGGCGGTTCCTCGCCGCGCCGGTGCGTGTCGACGTACTCGTCGACGACGTGCGCGACGTACAGCGCCGCCCCGACGCCGGCGGCGTGCAGCGCCGCGGTCACGGGGTCGGCGTCGGGCGCGAGCAGCGCCCCGAAGACGGACGTGGCGACGGCCGGCAGCATGAACGTCGGCTTCACCTGCGCGGCCAGCGCTCGCGCGACGCCGGCCGCGCCGCGGGCCTGCGCGCCCTGCGCATCGCCGCTTCGCCGGGGCATACCGACCGATTCGGCCGGCCGCTCAAAAAGGTGCGCCGGTCACGGACCACGCGGCTCGCTCCGCGCCCGATTCGCGGCCGGTCGGGTTCGGTCACGCCGAACCGGGGCGGCGAAATCAGCGGCGGCGAACTCGGGGTATCGGAACTGTTAAGATTGTAAATGGGGTTTCCTCACACACCGCATTCACCTATGAAGTACTTAGAGGCGTTCGAGCGGACAGTGCGCTGTCACGGGGCGGACACGGCGATTCTCACCGACGACGGCCGGGAGTTCACCTACCGGGAGTTCGACGAGCGGAGCACCCGGCTGGCGGCCGCGCTCGAGGAGCGAGTCGGCGACGGCCGCTGCGCCGTGCTCGCGCTCAACAGCCCGACCGCCGTCGAGTCGATGATCGCGGGGCACAAGCGCGGCACCGCGACCGTGCAGCTGTCGTTCCGCGGCGAGGCGGCCGAACTCGTCGAGATGGCCGACACCGCGGACGCCGAGGCGCTCGTCTTCGACGACGCGAACGCCGACACCGCCCTCGCGATGCTCGACCGCGGCGAGTTCGACGTCGTGATTCACGCCGGCGACCGCGACGTCGACGCCGACGGCGTCGAGTCGTACGACGACGTGCTCGCGGCGGCCTCGACGACGCTCCCGGAGGCGCTTCCGCGCGACGGCCACTGCAGCGTCTTCTACACGAGCGGCACGACGAGCCGGCCGAAAGCCGTCGAGTTCGACGGCGAGCAGATGTGGCTCGGCGCCATCCAGGGCGTCATGGAGCACGGCATCGACGTCACCGACACCGCCGTCGTCACGACGCCGTGGTACCACATGGTCACCTCCGACGCGTGGCTCTACCCGCACTTCCTCGCGGGCGCGTCGGTCGTGCTGCACTCCAGTTTCGACCCCGCCGAGGTGCTCGAACTCGTCGAGGAACACGACGCGACCGGGCTGCTCGCGGTGCCGACGCAGCTCAACGCGCTCAACGACGTGCAGGCCGACGCCGGCTACGACACGAGTTCGCTGTCGTACATCCGGACCGGCGGCGCAATCGTCACCGAGGACCTCGTCGAGCGCACCCAGGAACTGCTCTCCGAGCAGCTGTACAACACCTACGGCATGACCGAGGCCGGCCCGGACCTGACGTTCGCACACCCGTCCGCGCAGGAGGAACACCCGGGGACCATCGGGAAGGAGGCGTTCTCGTGGGAGATTCGCGTCGTCGAGGCGGCGCCGGTCACGGAGCACCCCGACCCCGACGCGACGGTCGACCCCGGCGAACAGGGCGAAATCATCGCGCGCGGCCCCGGGAAGTCCGACGGCTACATCGACAACGACGACGCCCAGCAGAAGAGCTACTTCGGCGAGTGGCTCCGCACCCGCGACGTCGCCCGCGTCGACGAGGACGGCTACCTCTACATCGTCGACCGCGTCGACAACATGTTCACGAGCGGCGGCGAGAACATCTACCCCGCCGAGGTCGAGGAGGCGCTCGAAGACCACCCCGCCGTCAGCGAGGCGCTCGTCTTCGGCCTCGAAGACGGCCACTGGGGGAAGAAAGTCACCGCCATCGTCGTCACCGACGGCTCCGTCGACGACGACGACCTCGACGAGCACTGCGTCACCCACGACTCGCTCGCGAAGTTCAAGCGCCCCCGCGAGTACGCGCTCCGCTCCGAGCCGCTGCCGCGGACCGACACCGGGACGGTGAAGCGCGAACAGGTCATCGCCGAGCACTTCGAGTAAGCCGCCGCAGCGACCCGGCGTTTTCAGATTCACAACCTGTTTCGGTCAGCGACTCGCTCGGCGAGCGGCGAGTCAGAGAGCACGGCTCCGAGCGAGTCGAAGTAGACGGGAATGGGTGAGTCGAAGCGGTCGAAAGAATGGACAAGTCAGAACGCGAGCGTGAACAGGCCGAGTTGAATCGGCAGCAGGAGTAGCAGGGTCACCGCAGAGCAGATGGCGGCCATCCGGACGAGTTCTCGGGTGTCCACGACGTCGAGTCCGAGGATGGCGACGAGGACGGCGGACTGGTACGGGAAGAAGTACGTGTTGAGCGCCACCGCCTCCGTGAGCGCGACCGGGAGAATCGGGACGCCGGCGGAAGCGGCGAACGAGATGAGTATCGGGGTGAGAACGCTCGCGACGGCGAGCCCCTCCATCACGAAGGTGAGCGCGAGCGCGGCGACGACGACGAACAGCAGGACGAGCGGCAGCGAGGCGTCGCTCGGGAGGTTCGAGAGGATGGCGTTGGCGGCGAGGTCCGTGAAGTCGGTGCGCTGGAGCCCTTCGGCGATGGCGAAGACGGCGCCGAGGAAGAACACGATGGAGAAGTCGGTCTCCTCGATGACGTCCACGCCGACGACGCCGACGCGCGGCGCGAACGCGAGCAGCGCGACGAGCAGCGCGCCGTACAGCGGGTGGAGGCCGTGGAGCCAGTCGGTCGCCCAGACCGCGACGCCGATGAGGAGGAACAGCAGCATCCGCCAGGCGCCTTCGAGCGTCTCCGCGTCCACCGCGGCGGCCGCGTCCGCGTCGGCGATGCCGTCGGCGCCGGACGGCCGGTACATGAGGTAGGCGACGGCCGTGATGGCGACGGCGCGGCCGACGCCCATCACCGGGCCGAGCCACATGGCCCACTCCACCCAGCCGATGGAGACGCCGGCGGTCGACTCGACGATGCCGGTGATGATGATGTTCGCGAGCGACCCGGTGAGCACGCCCGTCCCGGCGTAGTACGTGACGAACAGCGGCCCGAGGAACAGGCCGATGCGCGGGCCGCGGTCGTCGAACACCTCGCCGATGGAGACGAGCAGCGGCCCGAGGATGAGAACCCGGACGAGCGACGACGGCACGAGGACGACGAGGCCGAGGCCGGCGGCCGACATCGCGCCGAGCAGGTACCGGTAGGCGACCCGCGCGTCCGACTGTCCCGCCGCGGGCATCGCGCGGAGCACCCGGCGTTCGAGCAGGTCGGCGAGGCCGCTGCGGCGCGTGGCCTCCCCGAGCAGGATGCCGAGGACGACCAGCCACGTCGCCGCCGAGTGGAACCCGACGAGCGCCAGGTCCGTCGAGAACGCGACGCCGATGAGGCCGAGGCCGACGAGCCCCGTGAACCACGGCGGCACCGGCGTCCCGACCCAGAGGCTCACGCAGAACAGCGTGATCGCGAGCATCGTCGCGGCGTCCGTGGATAGCGGCGCGAACGCGACCACGGCGGCCGCGGCGGCGGCGCCGACCGGCACGGAGAGCCACGCCGGGTCGACGTCCAGCGGCGTCCGGCGAGAGAGACCAGGGAGGCGTGTCATGTTCGAGTCACGTGGCTCCACGAATCCCCGTCTCATTTGTGTTGCGGAAGGGGCGACCGGAGCACCACGACAGGCCCCGGGAAACGCTTTAGCGCTCCGCCGACCAGCATCCGGACGCATGATTTCGGAAGTCACCGACGGCGTCTACGACCTCACGGCGACGGAACTGAACGGCGGCCGGTACCGCGTGTTCCTGTTCGACGGCGAGACGCCGACGCTCGTCGACGCGGCGTTCGAAGACACCGTCGACGTCGTCGCCGACGACCTGGCCGAACTCGGCGTCGACCCGGAGCGGCTCGTCGTGACGCACGGCGACGGCGACCACGTCGGCGGGCTCGCGGCGCTCGCCGACCGGTTCGACCTCGAAACGTGGGCGCCGGAGGGGACCGACGTCGGCGACTTCGAGCCGACCCACCGCTACGGCGACGGCGACGAAATCGGGCGGTTCACCGCGGTCCACACCCCCGGCCACACCGAGAGCCACCACTCGCTCGTCGATGAGGACGCCGGCGTCGCCGTCCTCGGGGACGCCGTGTTCGGCGCGGACGCACGCGGACTCCCGGAGGGCTACTTCGTCCTCCCGACGGCGTTCTACTCCGCCGACCTCGACCGCGCCGACGAGAGCCTCGGCCGACTGCTCGAGTACGACTTCGACGTCGGCCTCGTGTACCACGGCTCGTCGGTGACGTCGAACGCGAGCGAGAAACTCGACCGGTTCGTGAACTTCGTCGGGAAGCCGGAGTAGGGGACGCTGCTCGGCCCGTCGCGACGCGCGGCCGAGAGAGTCCGACGGAAGGTGCCTCGGAGTGCTCCCGCGGAAGTGACCCGAGAATGTTTTCTATTTGAAACCGGAGCGTCGTCGCCGTCGGGTCTGCCGTCTCGTCGCTGTCCGCCGGCGTCGACGCGGATAGCGCCGCAATCGACACGGATGGCGCCGTAGCCGGCGGGCGTCGTTTCGGATGTGAAAACAGGCGGTGGTCGGACGGGAACCGCGAAAAGCGGCGCGTCGGGCCGCGGTCAGTCGCCGGCGGCGGGGGTGCCGTGGTCGCGGCTCGCGCTCTCGCCGAGGTACGCCTCGATGACGCGCTGGTCGTTCTGAATCTCCTCGGGCGTCCCGGTCGCGACGAGTTCGCCCTTGTCGAGGACGAACACGCGCTCGCTGACCGACATCAGCGCGCGCATCACGTGGTCGATGAGGAAGACGGTCTTCCCGCGGTCGCGGATGTCGCGGATGAGGTCGATCATCTCCTCGGTCTCCTCGGTGTCGAGGCCGCCGGCGACCTCGTCGAGCAGCAGCACCTCGGGGTCGGTCGCCAGCACCCGCGCGATTTCGAGCCGCTTCAGCGCGCCGACGCTGAGTTCGTCCGGTTCGTCGTGCGCCACGTGGTCGAGCCCGACGAACTCCAGCGCCTCGTGGGCGCGCTCCTCGGGGTCGTCCGGGTCGCGGCCGCCGAACTCGGCGCCGACCATCGCGTTTTCGAGCAGCGTCAGGTTCTCCAGCGGCCGAACGATCTGGTGGGTCTTCACGAGGCCGCGGTGACAGATCTCGTGCGGCTTCATCCCGGTGACGTCCTCGCCGTCGAGGGTGACCGTCCCCTCGGTCGGTTCGTGCACGCCGGTGATGAGCCTGAACAGCGTCGACTTCCCGGCGCCGTTCGGGCCGATGAGGCCGACCGCTTCCCCCTTCTCGATGGAGAAGGAGACGTCGTCGACTGCGACGACGCCGCCGAACCGCTTCGTGAGGTGGTCTCCTTCCAGCAGTGGCATGTTGACACTCGTTACCGAGCGGCTCGCTTAAACCTACTCCTCTGCGATGGACAACCGTTGGGAAAACGATTTGGTGACGTTGGCTCAACTGCGAGTGTGAACCTCTCACGCCTGTTTAGCCCGGAGACTATCGCGGTCATCGGCGCCTCCAAGACCGAAGGCAAAATCGGCTACGAGGCGATGGCCAACGCGGTGGAGTTCGACGGACGCGTCTACCCGGTCAACCCCTCGGCGTCGGGGACCGTCTTCGACAGGGAGTTCGTCGAGTCGGTCGCCGACGTCGACGACACCGTCGACCTCGCGCTGCTGTGCGTCCCCGGCCCGGTCGTCCCGGACGTCCTCGACGAGTGCGGCGAGGCCGACGTCGGCGGCGCCGTCATCTACGCCGGCGGCTTCGCGGAGGCCGGCGAGGACGGCGAACAGCTCCAGCGGCGCGTCGTCGACGCCGCGAACGAACACGACATCGCGCTGCTCGGCCCGAACACCAGCGGCTTCGTCGTGCCGCGCACGAACCTGCTCGCTTCCTTCGCCGGCGGCGTCGAACGGTTCCAGCCCGGCAACGTCGCCATCCTCGCACAGAGCGGCGGCGTCTCCCACCAGCTCTCGTTCCACGCGCTCCGGGAGGGCCGCGGCATCTCGGCGATGGTCGGCCTCGGCAACCGCGCGAACGTCGGCTTCGTCGAGGCCATCCGGCACTTCGACGGCGACCCCGCGACCGACGCGATCGTGCTGCACGTCGAAGGCACTGACAAGGGCCGCGCGCTCCTGGAGGCGTGCCGCGAGGCCGACACCCCGATTTCGGCGTACAAGGTCGGGCAGTCCGACGTCGGCGAGTTCGCCGAGTCCCACACCGGGGCGCTCACCGGCGACCACGAACTGTACACCGCCGGCTTCGCGCAGTACGGCGTCCCGACGGTCGACTCGACGGACGCGCTGCTCGACGCCGGGATGGCGCTCGCGAACTCGCCGTCGCCCGACGGCGCCAACGTCGGCGTCGTCACCGCGCAGGCCGGCCCCGGCATCATCATCGCCGACCGGCTCCAGCGCGCCGGCGCGACCCTGCCGTCGCTCGGCGAGGACACCCAAGAGCGCGTCGGCGAGATTCTGCCCGGCATCACGTACTCCGGCAACCCCGTCGACACCGGCCGGCCGATGCCGGAGTTCGGCGAGGTCGTCGAGGCGGTCGCGGAGGACGACGCCGTCGACGTCGTGCTCGTCTACGAACTGTTCGAGGAGGCGCTCGGCTTCCCGGTCGACAGCGTCGCGGGGCTCGCAGAGCGGGTGGACAAGCCGGTCCTGTTCGCCACCGAAGGCCCCGAAGCCAGCATGGCGGACGACGTCGCGGCGCTCCGCGACGCCGACGTCCCGCTGTTCACGTCTCCCGAGCGCGCCGCCGACGCGGCCGCGTTGCTCGCGCGGTACGCGGAACTCGGAGACGCCGCCGCGGCCGAGGAGGTGAGCGCCGATGTCTGAGGCCGGCTCGCCCATCGACGCCGCCCGCGCCGACGGCCGGACGACGCTGACGGAGGCGGAGGCGAAGCGGCTGCTCGCGGACGCCGGCGTGCCGACGACCGAGTTCGCGGTCGCCGCCGACCCGGCCGCCGCCGCGGACGCCGCGGCCGACCTCGGCTTCCCGGTGGTCGTGAAGGTGTCGTCGCCGGCGGTCACCCACAAGAGCGAGTGGGCGGACGGCGCCGGCGTCGCGCTCGGCCTCGACTCCGCCGACGCCGTGACGGCGGCCGCCGAACGCATCTTCGAGGCGGCCGACGAGGAAGGCATCGACGCCGAGGTGCTCGTCGAGGAGGCGCGCGACGTCGACGCCGGCACCGAGGTCATCGTCGGCGGCCTCCGCGACCCGTCGTTCGGCCCGGTCGTGCTGACGGGGCTCGGCGGCGTCTTCACCGAGGTGTACGAGGACACCAGCCACCGCCTCGCCCCGGTGAGCCGGGCGGAGGCCCGCGAGGCAATCGAGGAGCTGACGGCGGCGAAACTGCTCGCCGGCTACCGCGGCCGCGACCCGGCCGACGTCGACGCGCTCGCGGACGTCGTCGCGTCCGTCGGCGACCTGGTCGTCGCCCACGAGGAGATCGCGGAGGTCGACGTGAACCCGGTGCTGGCGACCGGCGACGGCGCCGTGGCGCTGGACGGGCTCGTCGTGCTCGAGGAGGTGGCGGAATGAGCGAACCGTTCGAGCGCGTCTGGACGGTCCGCTTCTCCGATACGGACCCGTTCGGCATCGCGCACTACCCGCGCATCATCGACGCGCTCCACGAGACCTCCGACATGTTCATGCAGGAGATCGGCTTCCCGTTCTGGGAGATCTCTCAAGAGCACGGCTACGGCCTCCCGCTCGTCGAGATGAACATGTCCTTCTCGAAGCCCGTGGAGGCCGGCGACGACGTCGTCGTCCAGTTGACGCCGGAACTCGGCTCCCGGAGCGTCCGGTTCGACTACGTCGCCACCCACGAGGGCGAGGAGGCGTTCTCCGGATACGAACAGCGCGTCTGCGCCGAACACGGCGGCGGCGGCTCCATCGAACTCCCGGACGACCTCCGCGCCGCCATGGAACCGTACGCCGCGGACGGGGACGCCGCGGACGACGCCGCGGACGACGCCGCGGACGACGCGAACGGCGACGACTGACTCGGCCCGCTTCTCCACTCCCCGATTTTCGGGCCGACTGCTGAACTGGCCTCAGCGTCGGTCGGCGTCTCTGACGGTGACGATATCCTTTTGCCTCTGCCATCGTCATGTCCTGACATGGCCGAGTTCGAGAACCCGTACACCGAGGAGAACCCGTTCGTCAGAGCGCACTTCGACTGCACGGACTGCGGCGGAAAGCTGTGGGAGTACGCGATTCAGGGGCAGATGGTGTGTGAGGACTGCCGGTCGGTGTTCCGGTCGAGCGACGTTTTCGAGGCGCAAACGTAGGCCGCGCGTCGGCGCCGCGCCCGGCCGCCCGGTTTCGCCGCGGAATCCGTCGGAGTCGGGCGTTCCCGCGCCGTGAACACGTCCAATAGGTTTATCATCAATCTGTGCCAACTGGTGACTATGAGCCAGCAAGAGCCTGAGCCAGAGGAACTCCTAGAGCTGAGTTCGGACACCCGGGAGATCCTCGAGGAGAACAACCTCCGGCCGCTCTGGGAGGTCGAAGACGACATGGGGAACGAGTCCGACGACCTCGAAGCGGACATCTGGAAGTGGGACGACGTCCAGGCGGCCATCGACGGCGTCGAGGCCGACGTCCCCATCGCCGACCTGCCGCCGGGGTTCCAGCGCCGCGTCGCGGTGCCGCTCAACACGGGCGGGTACAACAACGCGATTTCGAACACCATCTACGTCGGCGTCCAGACCGTCTCGCCCGGCGAGACCGCGCCGTCACACCGGCACTCCGCGAACGCGATGCGGTTCACCATCGACGGCAACGAGGACATGAAGACGGTGGTGGCCGGCGAGGAGTTCCCGATGGAGGACAACGACCTCATCACGACGCCGCAGTGGGAGTGGCACGACCACGTCAACGACTCCGACGAGACCGCGACGTGGCTCGACGTCCTCGACCTGCCGCTGTTCCTCGACTCGCTGAACACTCAGCAGGCGTTCGAGAACCACGAACTCGAACGGCAGCCGGTGACGAAGACGCAGGGCTACTGGGACTCCCAGTACGGCCGCGCCCGCCCCGCGAACGAGGACAAAGGCGACGACATCCCGGGGCCGTTCTCCGGGAACCGCGACGCGACGCCGCCGTACCGCTTCGGCTGGGACGACATGCTGGAGACGCTCCGGCAGCGCGCCGAGAACGACGAGCCTGACCCGAACGACGGCTACAGTCTCGCGTACGTGAACCCGGCGACCGGCGAGGAGCCGCTGTTCCCGACGATGTCCTACCGGGCGCAGCTGCTCCAGGAGGCGACCGATCCGCACTTCCACAACGCCGTCGAGATATACTTCGTCATCGAGGGCGAGGGCGTCACGCACGTCGGCGACGAGGCGTTCGAGTGGGGGCAGTGGGACATCTTCGTGGTGCCGCGCGACGAAATCCACCACCACGAACCGGACACCGACGAGGCCATCCTGCTCGGCATGACCGACCGCCCGGTGTTCGAGGCGTTCAACTTCTACGCCGAAGCCGAGCCGTCGTCGTAACCGCCCGTCTCGTCGACTCCGGCAGGGACGGTTCGCGCACGGATTTTTCGCTTCACGCTCTCCGCTTCGCTGTTCACAGTCCCCGACATTTTCGCAGTCCCCGGTATTTCCGGCGCCTCACCCCACCAGTCAGGGATGTATCAGGACTGAGGGAACCGAATGATTTTACATGGGTGACCGTCTTGAGGAGACATAGCATGGAGGACAACAGCAACTCCCAGTCGCGGCGACAGTACCTCAAGACGGCCGGCACGGCCGGCGCAGTCGGGATGTCCGGGCTCGCGGGCTGTACGCTGCTCGGCGGCTCCGGCGGCTCACAGACGCTCACCATCGGCGGCACGGTCCCGCTGACCGGGGCGTTCTCCTCGCTCGGGAAGGACGTCGAGCGCGGCTACCGCCTCGGCGTCGCAAAGATGAACGAAGTGCTCGACCGCGAGGTCGAAATCATCCTGCAGGACGACGAGAGCGACCCCGCGCAGGTCCGTCAGAGCCTCCAGCAGATCACCAGCAACAACGAAGTCGACATGCTGTGGGGGTCGTTCTCCAGCCTGCTGGTCACCGCCGGTAGCGCGTTCGCGGAGAACCAGGGGCTGCCGTTCCTCGGCGCCTTCTTCGCCTACGAGGCGCCCCACCGGACGGAGGGGTACGAGTGGACGTACGCGCCGTTCCCGAAGTCGCGCGACGTCGCGCGGTCGACGCAGGGGCTGCTCGGGCTCATCCCGGAGAGCGAGCGGCCGAGCCGCGTCGGCATCTGGGAGCCGAACTCGGGGTGGGGGACCGAGCAGTCCGACTACTGGGAGTCGACGCTCAGCGAGGCGGGCTACGACATCGTGATGCGCGAGAAGTTCAGCCTCGGCTCGGAGGACTTCTCGTCGCTCATCTCGCAGTCGAAGAGCCAGGACGTCCAGATTCTGCTGTCGGTGCCGACGCCGCCGGGCGGCATCACCGCCGTGAACCAGATGCAGTCGAACGACTACACGCCCGAGGTCCTGAAGTTCGTGCGTGCCGCCGACCCGTCCGCGTGGTGGTCCGCGCTCGGCCAGAAGGGCGCGTACGCCTGCATGTGCCCCGGCTGGGTGCCGGGCATGACCGGCAACGGCAACAGCGAGATGAAGAGCGCCTACGAGAGCGAGTACGGCCTCGAAGACGGGCAGGTCATCCCCGTCGCGGTCGGCGGCGCCTACAACGTCGCGCAGGTCGCGCTACAGTCCGTGCAGGCCGCCGGGTCGCTGTCGCCGGGCGACCTGCAGTCGGCGCTCCGTGACACCGACTTCGGGACGGTCATCGGCAACTTCAGCTTCCAGGACAACGGGCTCCCGGCCGAAGGCGAACTGACGGCGCCGACCGGCCAGTGGTGGGAGGGCGGTCAGCACACCGTCTACCCGGACGTCGACGGCGAAGCCGCCATCGACTTCAAGTACCCGATGACGCCCTGGAGCGAGCGGTAAGTACCGCCGCCGCCGCCCGCATTTATAATCATGTTCCTCTCCATCCACACCAATGCCGTCGACTGAACTCGTCCTGCAGATACTGGTCAACGGGCTGCTGCTCGGCGGCATCTACGCCGTCGCGGCCCTCGGCCTCTCGCTCGTGTTCGGGATCATGGACATCGTGAATCTAGCACACGGCCACATGCTGATGGTCGGCGCCTACGTCGCGATTCTGCTGTTCGCGGCCGCCGGCATCTCCCCGATCATCGGGATGTTCGTCGCGATGGCGCTGCTGTTCGGCTTCGGGATGCTGCTCCAGAAGTTCCTGCTCCAACACGTCGTCGACGAGGGCATGGAGCAGCCCATCATCGTCCTGTTCGGGCTGGCGCTCATCCTGCAGAGCCTCGGCCGCGTCATCCTCGGAAGCGACGCCCGCTCCGCCGAAATCGGGATTCCGGGTCAGAGCATCAACGTCGGCCCGATTCTGCTGTCGTTCCCGCGGACCGTGACGTTCGTCATCGCGGTCGTGCTCATCCTCAGCACCTGGGCGTTCCTGCAGTACACGTCCACGGGCCGCGCCATCCGCGCGACCGCGCAGAACCGCGATGCCGCCCGCTACATGGGTATCGACACCGAACGCGTCTACGTCATCACGCTCGGCAT
Organism: Halobaculum sp. P14; assembly: GCF_051195155.1. NCBI lineage: Archaea > Methanobacteriati > Methanobacteriota > Halobacteria > Halobacteriales > Haloferacaceae > Halobaculum > Halobaculum sp. P14. The sequence goes on along the minus strand of NZ_JBNTKB010000008.1, from coordinate 25,349 downwards.
CGGGACGGCGCTCGCCGGCGCCGCCGGCGCGCTGCTGTCGATGCTGTTCCCGATCACGCCGTTCGTCGGCTGGTCGTACCTGCTGAAGGCGTTCGCTGTCGTCGTCCTCGGCGGCGTCGGCAGCGTCGCCGGGACGCTCATCGGCGGGCTCATCCTCGGCGTCTCCGAGAACCTCGGCTCGCTGTACCTCGGCGGCGGCTTCCGCGACATCATCAGCATCACCATCTTCCTGGTCGTGCTCATCGTGCGGCCGCAGGGCCTCTTCGGCTCCAACGGAGGTGGCGGTGAATGAGCGGCGCGGACGACCTCGGCGACCGGTTCGGGACGCTGCGCGACAACCCGCGGCGGCTCACGGTCGGCGTCGTCGGCGTGCTGCTGCTCGCCGCGGTGCCGTTCAGCACGACCGCGTACGTCACCGAGGTCATGTTCACCGGCCTGGTGTTCGTGATGCTCGGCGTGTCGTGGAACCTGCTCGCCGGCTACGCCGGCCAGGTGTCGCTCGGCCACGCCGCCTTCTTCGGCATCGGCGCGTTCGTCTCGGCGTGGCTGACGACGCCGACCCGCGCCGGCCTCCCGGCGGCCATCCAGTCGCCGGTGCTGCTCGCGCTGGTCGGCGGCGCCATCGCCGCGGCGCTGCTCGCGCTGGTCACCGGCCCGATCATGTTCCGGCTCACCGGCCACTACTTCGCCATCGGGACGCTCGCGCTGGCGGCCGTCATCCAACTGCTGCTGCTCGACCAGCGCCAGTTCTCCGGCGGCTCCACCGGCTACTACATCAAGGGGAGCCTCGGCGACACCGCGATGTACCTCATCGCGCTCGTCGTCACAATCGGCATGGTGGTCGCCTGCTACCGCATCGTCAACAGCCGGTACGGGCTCGGGATGCGTGCCGTCCACGGCGACGCGGACGCCGCGAGTTCGCTCGGCGTGAACCCGCTGAAGTACAAGATGTACGCGTTCGTCGCCTCGTCGTTCATGGCGGGGCTGACCGGCGCGCTGTACGCGCAGTACACGCTGTACATCAACCCCGAGTCGACGCTCGACGTCGTCTGGATGATCGACACGCTCGTCGTCGTCATCCTCGGCGGCATGGGGACGCTGCTCGGCCCGATATTCGGCGCCGCGCTGTTCCTCGGGCTCGACACGGGGCTGCGCGCCATCGCCGGCGAGTTCGCGACGACGGTCGAGGGGATTCTCATCATCCTCTTCATCGTCTTCCTGCCGGACGGCCTGTACGGCTACGTCCACGAGCACCTCCTCAGCGGCGACGACGCGGACGCAGAGACCGACGCGGACGCGGATGCGGACGCAGACGCGGACGGCTCCTGACCGGGCCGCTCCGCCGGCCTATTTTTCGCTGCGCTCACCGACTTTCAGGCCCCGGACTCGACGCTCCCCGTTCCGTCCAGTCGCGCTGAAAATCCGGCTCCGGCGACCGGCCGCCGCGTTGCGTCGCCTGCTCAGCCGCCGAGGTAGGAGGCGGCGACGCGCTCGTCTTCGGAGAGCTCCTCGGCGGACCCGGACAGCGACACTTCGCCGGATTCGAGGACGTAGCCGCGGTCGGCGACCCGGAGGGCGTTGTGGACGTCCTGTTCCACGATGAGGACGGTTCGGCCCTCGTCGTTGATCTGCTCGATGGCGTCGAACACGTCGTCGACGAGGACCGGCGCGAGGCCGAGGCTCGCCTCGTCGAGCAGGATGAGTTCGGGGTCGCTCATGAGGCCGCGGCCGATGGCGAGCATCTGCTGTTCGCCGCCCGAGAGGGTGCCGGCGCGCTGTTTCGCGCGCTCTTCGAGCCGCGGGAACAGGTCGTACACCTCCTGTCGGCGCTCCTCCATGCCGTCGCGGTGCGCGTACGCGCCTAGCGTGAGGTTCTCGCGGACCGTGCTGTCTTGGAAGATTTCGCGGCCCTCCGGGATGTGCGCGACGCCCTTCGGGACGACTTCGTCCTGCGGGAGGTCACCGATGGACTCGCCCCTGAACCGGATGTCGCCGGCCGCGGGCGTCAGCGGCCCGCAGATGGTTTTGAGCACCGTCGTCTTCCCGGCGCCGTTCGCGCCGAGCAGCGCGACGGTCTCCCCCTCCTCGACGTTGAGGCTGACGTCCCAGATGACCTGCACCGCACCGTACGACACGTCGATACCGTCGACTTCGAGTAATGCCATTGTCTATCATGGGGTAAGCCACAACGTGGTATAAGCCTACCTCAACGCGCTGCCGGGCCGAGCACGTGCGCCTCGTCGTAGTGCGACCGGAACGCGAACCAGAGGCCGTGCCGGCCGACGATTCGCTCCCGCGTCGACCCGTCCGGCGCGCGGAGCGCGTCCCGCGTCGCCGTCCACGCCGTTCCGTCCGCGTCGGTGACGCCGTCGGCGGACCGTTCGACCGGCGTCGGCGGCGCCTCGTACACCGCGACGTCGCCGGTCGAATCGAGCAGCGCGACGACCCGGCGGCCGGCCGCGTCGCCGACGACGACGTCGTCGTCGCCGAGGTCGTCCACCGGGACGACCCACGCCTCGCTGCCGTCGTCGGAGACGACGCCGTACACCTGCGTCTTCTCCGGGAGCGCGCCGTCGGCCTGCCGGACGCCGGGCTGGACGACGTCCTCGTTCTCCCAGTAGTGCCGGAAGATGCCGAGGTCGCCGTCGTAGTGGCTGTAGTCGAAGTCGTAGCCGGTGTCGATGTCGAGCGCGAGCGTCTCCGGGTACTCGGCTTTCCACTCGCCCCACTCGGTCTGGGTCACCGACAGCACGTCGAGCACCAGGTCCGGGTGGCTCGCGAGGTACTCCCCGGCGATGGGGACGCCGGCGTGCTGGTCCCACAGCGTCTCGGTCTCCTCGTCGTACATCACCTTGTTGCCGGCGGCGAGCATCCCGGAGCTGCCGAAGGTGAGCGTGTCGCCGTCGACGCGCCGGTCGTACAGAATCGGGGCGTTACACAGCGTGCAGTACGTCAGGCTCACCGGGACGCCGCCGAGTTCGGCGTTCAGCAGCTCGTGCGGGAACAGCACCCACCGCGGCACCGCGTACGCGACGCCGTCCAGTTCGAAGCCGAACACGGTGTCGTCGTCTTCCAGGTAGCGCTCGTAGTCGCCGTCCGCGTCGCTCCCGCCGGCGTTGCCGTCTGCGTCGGCGTCGACGGCGTCGCCGGGGACGAAATCCGGGGCGTTGAGCGCGGCGAGGTACGACCGGTCGCAGTTCCCCCACCGGACGTCCTGCAGGTCGACGTCACGCGGCTCCGCCTCCAGCAGCCCGCCGACCGGCGGCAGGTACGAGCGGTAGAGCCGCAGTTTCCACTCGTCGAACCCCGCCAGCGGCTCGACGTCCTGCTGGGAGTACCACGACTCCCACTCGACCCAGGCGTGGTCGGAGTCGAAGCCGGCGTCCGTCAGTTCGTCGAGCGCGTCGCGCGCGCCCGGCCACCGGACCTCGGGGAGTTCGAGGTAGCGCGGCGGCGAGTGCGACCGGAGCACCTCGGGGAAGCCGAACCGCTCCCAGTCGTTCGCGATGCTGTCGATGACGAGCACCTCCAGCAGGTGCGGAACCACCCGCTCGTCGCCGCGCTCGGCGAGTTCTGCGACCGCGTCCGCGTGCTCGTCGGCGTCGCGGACGAGCAGTCGGTCGGTGAGTTCGCGGAGCTCGTCGGTGTCGGCGTCGGTGTCGGCTGAGTCGGCTGGCACAGTGCTGTGGTATGCGGCAGCCCACCAAAAAGTCGGGTGTAGTCACCGGCGCGTGCCGGTTCGGCGCGGCCGTCGGCGGAGCGTTACTCCTGGCCGCCCTTCGTGACGTCGACGTCCGAGAACTTCACGTCGCGCTCGGTGACGTCGACGGTCATCGAGCCGACGTCCTCGATTTCGGCGTCGATGGTGTCGCCGTCGTGGAGTTCGCTGACGCCCTCCGGCGTCCCGGTCGTGATGACGTCGCCGGTCTCGATGGTGGCGCCGATGGAGGCGTACTGGACGATGTCGGCGCAGGTGTACACCATGTCGCTGGTGTTCTCGTCCTGCCGCGTCTCGCCGTTGAGCTGCAGCTCCATCTGGAGGTCCTGCGGGTCGTCGATCTCGTCGGCGGTGACGACGCACGGCCCGATGACGGTGAACGTGTCGTACGACTTCCGGTTCGAGCGGTCCTGGTCGCCGCGGACCGAGATGTCGAGCAGGATGGTGTAGCCGAAGATGTGGTCCCACGCCTCGTCGGCGGAGACGTCCTTCGCCTCCTCGCCCATGACGAACGCCAGTTCGATTTCGTGGTCGGTGCGGCGGTCGGAGAACGGCAGTTCGACGCCGTGGTCCGGGCCGACGACGCTCGACGGCGCCTTCAGGAAGTAGCCCTTGTCCTCGATGCTGAACCACTCCTCGGTGGTGATGTCGCGGTCCGCGAGCGCCTCCTCGATGTGGTTCTCGTAGTTCAGCGGCGCCGCGATGACCTTCCCGGGGCGCTGGACCGGCGAGGCGAGTTCGACCTCGTCGCGGTCGAAGTCGGGCTCTGCGTCCTCGTACTCGGAGGCGTCGTAGTCGCCACGGATGTACTCCACGAGCGGGTCGCGCGAGTCGATTTCGAGCCTGTCGGTCAAGTCGATGACGCCGGTGCCGTCGTCGGTCAGAAGACCCAGTCGGTCCTCGTCGAAGCTGACGAATCGCATGGACGTGTCTCCGGCCAGCGCGACCATAAATCATCCCGTTCGGCCCTGAGAGGGCGTTTTGTCGGGCTAAACACCGTGACGCTCCGGGAATCCGCGTCGTTGGCGTCGCGGACGCCCGCCGAAATCCGGCGAAATCTGCGGCGCCGACGCGGCCGGTCTGAGAGCGGCGGTACGGAGCGGCTCGGTCGCGCGGCCGCGTGCCGAAGCCGGCGGCGGAGCGGGCTCAGAAGTGGCTGTCCGTCCGGGTGAGGTCGACGTCGCCGGCGACGTCGTCGCGGAAGTGCTCGGCGAGTTCGTCGACCGTCCAGCCGCCGGGGGAGACGCCGACGCGGTCCAGCGTCGGCTCGGAGAACACGCCGACGCGGTCGCCGCCGGCGTACAGCGCGCAGCCGGTGACGTCGACCGCGGCGTCGCTGGCGAGGTACGCGACGAACGCGGCGACGCGCTCGGGCGGCATCTCCTCGCGCGTGTACGGCCGGTGCTCCTCCGGGACGGTCTCCGTCATCCGGGTGTAGGCGTTCGGGAGCAGCGCGTTCACGCGGACGTCCGACCGGTGCAACTCGGCGGCGGCACTCCGCACCAGTCCGAGGACGCCGGCCTTCGAGGCGGCGTAGTTCGCCTGCCCGACGTTCCCGCGGACGGAGCGCGCGCTGGCGGCGAGGTACGACCGCTGAGCGTCGAAGCCGTCGTCGCCGGCGTCGCGCCAGTGGCGCGCCGCGGCGCGAAGCACGGTGAACTGCCCGGTGAGGTTCGTCTCGACCACCGCGCGCCAGTCCGCCTCGTCGAGCGTGTGGCTGATGCCGTCCCGGAGGATGCCGACGAAGTTCGCGACCGCGTCCAGCCGGCCGTACTCCGCGACCGTCGCCTCGACCAGCGACTCGGCGTAGCCGAAGTCGGTGACGTCGCCGGCGTGCGCGACGGCGTCGCCGCCGGCGTCGACGATGTCGTCCGCGACGGCCTGCGCCGCCGACGGGTCCTCGCCCTCGCCGTGGACCGACGTCCCCAGGTCGCTCACGACGACGTTCGCGCCCTCCGCGGCGAGCGCCCGGGCCGACGCCGCGCCGAGTCCGTTCGCCCCGCCGACGACGAGGCACGTCCGGCCGTCGAGCCGACTCATCGCCGCCCCCAGGCGTCGCGTCGGCGGCCACGCCGCTGCCGCGTTCGGTTCCGCTGGCGCCGTCCACCGGGCCGCGTCGCTGCATCGCGTCGAGCCATGTCCGTGGGTTCGCGAACGCCGTATTGAACGTTGGGGAGCAGCGCCACAGGCGGAGCGTCCGCCCCGACAGCGGATGTCCCGACGGCGTGACGGGCGAGCGCGACGGCGAGCCGACACAGAACGACTATCTAACAGGAGTGGGACTGTCCACCATGGGCGATTCGGAGCCGTCGTGGGAGTTCACCGAGCGGGACGTCGCCATCCTGCAGGAACTGGCGGAGAACCCGCAGCGCTCCTCGCGGGAACTCAGCGAGGTGCTTAGCGAGGAACACGACATCGACGTGTCGCACGTCACCGTGAACAAGTCCGTCCGGTCGATGAAGGAGGCCGGCGTCTTCCGGGAGGCCATCATGCCGAACGACCGGTACTTCGTGTTCACGTTCCTGGAGTTCAAGTTCGACCCGTCGCACTTCGCCGAGGAGTGGCGCGAGACGATGGAGTACCTCCGCGGCCACAAGAACACGGTGCTGTACTGCCTGTCGGACGGCGAGTACCACTGGAAGACGGTGATGATGTTCCCGTCGCGGGAGGCGGAGACGCGGTGGCTCCACGACTTTTACAAGGAGCACGGCGCGCTCGTCAACAACATCCGGGCCTCGACCGTCTCGAAGGTGTTCACGTTCGACACCGACCCGTCGCTGTTCGACGCGCTCCGCGACGACTGACCGCGTCCGCCGCGATTCTCCGGTCGACGTGATTCCCTCTCACCGACGTGGCTCCACCCACCGACGTGGCTCCCTCGCCGCCGAGGCATCTGTGCGGCCGAAGTTTTCGTGCCCTGACGGCGTCGTCGCCGGCGTCCACGCGCTGTGACGCCGCTACACGACGTTCGCCTGCCGGAGTGGTGTAGTTACCAAGCACTCACACAACAGCAGTTATCACATCAGTAGTTAACCAATCGCCCCGATTTCGGAAACAAGGAAAGAATTTACCACAAGATTGAATACCGACGTTAACTTCGGAGTAGTTGATGGTAGTCAGTGACATAGAGAACGTGACCGTGCTCGGAGCGGGGAGCATGGGGCACGGAATCGCGGAAGTCGCCGCGATTGCGGGCCACGACGTCGTCGTCCGCGACATCGAGCAGGAACTGGTCGACGAGGGTCTCGACAACATCGAGTGGAGTCTCGGCAAACTCGACGAGAAGGGGCAGATAGACGAGTCCGCAGATGCCGTCTTCGACCGCGTCGAAGGCGAGGTCGACCTCGCCGCCGCCGTCTCGGACGCCGACCTCGTCGTCGAGGCGGTGCCGGAGAACATGGACCTGAAACGGGACACGTTCTCCTCGGTCGACGAGCACGCCCCGGCCGACGCGATTCTCGCGTCGAACACGTCCGGGCTCAGCATCACCGAAATCGCGGCGAGCACCGACCGGCCGTCGCAGGTCATCGGGACCCACTTCTTCAACCCGCCGGTGAAGATGGACCTCGTCGAGGTCGTCTACGGCGAGGAGACCAGCGACGAGACCATCGACGTCGTCCACGGCTTCGTCGACGACCTCGGGAAGACGGCCATCGACGTCAAGAAAGACGTCCACGGCTTCATCGTCAACAACGTCATGCTGCCGTTCATCGAGGAGGCGGCGTGGATGCTCGACGAGGGCGAGACGACGGTGCAGGACGCCGACGCCGCGATGGTGTACCGCCGCGGCTACCCGATGGGGCCGTTCGAACTCGCCGACTACACCGGCATCGACATCGCCTACCACTTCCGGCAGGACACCGACGTCCAGTCGCCGCCGCCCATCGCCGAGCAGGTGGAGGCCGACGAACTCGGCAAGAAGTCCGGGCAGGGCTTCTACGACTGGGAGGACGGCGGCCCCGACTACGGCCCCGACGACGGCGACGAGTTCGACACGCTCCGCGTCGAAGCCCGCATGATTAACGAGGCCGCGCGGCTCGTCGGCGACGACGTCGCGACGCCCGACGACGTCGACCTCGGCAGCCGACTCGGCGCCCGATTCCCGGAGGGCGCCTGCCGGCTCGGCGACCAGATCGGGCTCGACGCCGTCCTCGACAAGCTCCGGACGCTCCACGACGAGACCGGCGCGGACCGCTTCGAACCGGCCGACTACCTCGTCGAACTCGTCGAGGACGGCCACACCGGCGTCGACGCCGGCCAGGGCTTCCACGACTACCGCGGCGACGGCCCGTACCAGTACATCAACAAGCGCGTCACCGACCGCGGCGTCCTCGAAATCGAGTTCGACCGCACCGAGCGGCTGAACGCCTTCTCGGACACCATGTTCGGCGAAGTCGCGACGGCGCTCCGCAACGCCGACCTCGACGAGGTCTCCTGCGTCGTCTTCTCCGGCGCCGGCGACCGCGCGTTCAGCGCCGGCGCGGACATCACCGGGTTCATGACGTCGTCGCCGACCGAGATGATGGACGTCGACGAGACCATCCAGCTCATCGACGAGTTCGACCGGCCGACCATCGCGAAAATCGACGGGTTCTGCCTCGGCGCCGGCCTCGAAATCTCGCTGGCGTGCGACCTGCGGCTCGCCACCGAGGACTCCGTGCTCGGCGCCCCCGAAATCAACCTCGGGCTCATCCCGGGCGGCGGCGGCACCCAGCGGCTCACCCGCCTCGTCGGCGAGGGCCGCGCCAAGGAACTCGTGTTCCGCGGCGAACAGATCAGCGCCGACCGCGCCGAAGACTGGGGCATCCTGAACCGCGCCGTCCCCGCCGACGAGTTCGACGACACCGTCGAGGCGTTCGTCTCCGACATCGCCGGCGGCCCGAAGACGGCGCTGAAGGTCGCAAAGCGCGTCATCGACGACGGGCAGGACACCAGCCTGCAGGCGGGGCTCGACCTCGAAAGCCAGGGCTTCGGCCTGCTCACGACCACCGACGACATGGTCGAGGGCGTCACGGCGTTCAGAGACGACCGCGAACCGGAGTTCGAATGATGACCCGGAACGCTGCGGTCGTCGGCGGCGGCCACGCCGACTGGGGGAAGCGCGAGGCCACCTGGAAGGACCTCGTGCAGGAAGCCGGGAAGGCCGCGTTCGACGACGTCGGCGACATCGGCCCCGACGACGTCGAAGGCCTGTTCGTCGGCGCCGTCCAGCCCGAACGGTTCGCCTTCCAGACGCACGTCGCACCGCTCGTCGCCGAACTGCTCGGCGTCGAAGTGACGAAGATGACGGCGCGCACCGAACTGGCGTGCGCGAGCGGGCAGGCCGCGCTCCGGTACGCGTGGCTCGCCATCGCCGCCGGCGAACTCGACGTCGCGCTGGTGCTCGGCGTCGAGAAGATGAACCTCGCCGAAGGCCACATGGAGGAGACGCAGTCGGGCATGACGAACGTGCTCGACCGCGAGTTCGACGGCGTCAACGGCCTGAACGCGCCGTCGTTCTTCTCGATGTACGCCCAGCGCCACATGCACGAGTACGGGACGACCCGCGAGCAGCTCGCGAAGGTCAGCGCGAAGAACAAGCGGCACGCCGCCAACAACCCGTACGCGCAGTTCCAGACGGCGGTGGACGTCGACGACGTCCTCGACTCCTACCCGGTCGCGCCGCCGCTGTGCCTGCTCGACTGCAGCGGCATCACGGACGGCGCCGCCGGCCTCGTCCTCGTGAGCGAGGAGAAGGCGCGCGAACTCACCGACACGGCGGCGTACATCACCGGCAGCGGCCAGTCGTGCATGGCGAGCAACTCCATCAACAACCTCCCGTCGATGTCCGCGTGGCCGCAGGCGACGAAGGCGGCCGAGCAGGCGTACGAGCAGGCCGGCATCGACGACCCGGTCCGCGAGCTCGACGTCGCGGAGATACACGACTGCTTCTCCATCAGCGAAATCATCGAGTACGAGGACCTCGGCTGGGTGGAGAAGGGCGAAGGCGGCCAGTTCATCGAGGACGGCCGCAGCGAACTCGACGGCGACATCGCCGTGAACCCGCGCGGCGGCCTGCTCGGCTGCGGCCACCCGCTCGGCGCCACCGGCGTCTCGCAGGCGCTCGAAGTGTACAAGCAGTTCACCGGCGACGTCGAGTCCGCGCGGCAGGTGCCGGACAGCCCCGAGACCGGGCTCATCCACAACCTCAGCGGCAGCGGCTCGGTGCACAGCGTCATGACCCTCGGGAGGGACCCACAATGAGCGACGACACGCCACGCAGAGAGACGATTTCGATCCCGGAGCAGATCGAGCTCCCCCGGCTGCTCGACTTCTACGAGCTGCAGGGCGAAGAACACACCCGCATCCACGAGTTCTACGACCGGCTCCGGGAGGGGTCGCTGTCGACGACGCAGTGTACCGACTGCGGCGCGACCCACTTCCCGCCGCGCGTCGTCTGCCCGGAGTGCACCGGCGACGACCTGACGTACGTGTCGCTGCCGCACGAGGGGACGCTGTTCGCGTTCTCCGCGGTGCGCGGCAGCGCCCCTATCGGGATGGCCGACGACGTCCCGTTCGTCACCGGCGTCGTCGAACTCGACGGCGTCGACGTCCGGCTGTCCGCCCGCATCGACGGCGCCGAGTACGACGACCTCGAACTCGGCGACCCCGTCGAACTCAAGGTGGTGGACATCGACGGACCGACCGACCAGGACCGGGTGTTCTACCGGTTCGAACCCACGGAGCGTGATTCGAAATGACGATGGACTACGACCTCACGATAACGAAGTTCCTGGAACGCGCACGAGACCTGTTCGACCACAAGGAGATCGTGACGGCGCTGCCCGACGGCGGCGTCCACCGCTACACGTACGGCGACGCCTACGAGCGCATCAGCCAGCTCGCGCACGCGCTCGACGACTACGGCATGGAGCCGGGCGACCGCTCCGGCGTCATGGCGGTGAACCACTACCGCCACTACGAGCTGTACTTCGGGCCGTCGTGCAGCGAACGCAGCATCCACATGGTGAACCACCGCCTCCCCGAACACCACCTGGAGGAGATAATCAACGAGGCGGAAGACCGGCTGATGTTCGTCGACCCGCAGTTCGTCGACGTCGTCGAGTCCGTCGCGCCGAACCTGGAGACGGTGGAGCAGTACGTCGTGCTCGGCGACGAGGACGACGTCCCCGACACCGACCTCGACCCGGTCGTCGACTACGAGTCGTTCATCGCCGGCTACGACACCGACTACGACTGGCCGCAGATGGACGAGGAGACCGAGAGCGCGCTGTGTTACACCTCCGGGACGACGGGGCTGCCGAAGGGCGTCCAGTACACCCACCGCGGCCAGTTCCTGCACACGCTGATGCACAGCCACGTCGACGTGTTCGCCATCAGCGAGTCCGACACCGTGATGCCGGTCGTGCCGATGTTCCACGTCAACGGCTGGGGGCTGCCGTACACGACGACGCTCACCGGCGCGAAGCTCGTGCTGCCCGGGCAGCGCACCGACCCCGGCGACCTCGTCGAACTGATTCGCGACGAGGCGGTGTCCATCGCCGCCGCCGTCCCGACGGTGTGGATGGAGGCGGACAAGCTCATCGAGGAGCGCGACGACCTCGGCCCGGAGACGCTCGAATCGCTGGACGACGTCCTCATCGGCGGGAGCGCGCCGCCGGACTCGCTGCTCGATAAGTTCGCGGACGTGTACGACGCGCCCATCAGCCAGGGGTACGGCATGACGGAGGCGTCGCCGCACCTCGCGAACACGCTCATCACGACCGAAGTCGCCGACCTGCCGCGGGACGAGCAGAACGAACTCCGGAAGAAGGCCGGCGTCCCGGCGCCGGGCGTCCAGATGCGGCTCCGCGACGACGACGGCGAACCGGTGCCGCACGACGGCGAGACGCCGGGGGAGATTCAGGCGCGGGCGCCGTGGCTCATCGGCGAGTACTACGAGCGGCCGGAGGCGAACGAGGAGTCGTTCACCGACGACGGCTGGTTCCGCAGCGGCGACATCGGCACGATGGACCAGTACGGCTACCTCGACGTCGTCGACCGGATGGACGACGTCATCAAGAGCGGCGGCGAGTGGATCTCGTCGGTCGAACTGGAGAACGCGCTCATCGACGACGACCGCGTCGAGGAGGCAACGGTCATCAGCGTCCCCCACGAGAAGTGGCAGGAGCGGCCGTTCGCGTACGTCGTCCCGAACGGCGACGTGACCGAAGCGGACCTGCGCGAGGCGCTGCTCGAGCAGTTCCCGAAGTGGTGGCTCCCGGACCACATCAAGTTCGTCGACGAGATTCCGAAGACGACGACGGGCAAGTTCAACAAGAAGGTGCTCGTCGACCAGTTCGAATCGGAGTACGGCTCGCTCCCCATCGACGAGTAGGCGGCTCCGACGGGTCGGCTCGGCCGTCCCTTCGATTCTCGAACCGCGTTTCGCGGCCGTGAACGACCGATCTCTGCGGGCGACCTCGTGGCCGTCCGAGCCGATTCGGGTGCGGCGCAGCCACCCCGCTCCTGCCCCGCGTTTTCTAACAACTAATGTAGTCAAGCCGGATTCGCTTCATGAAGTTGCGAGAATCCGTGCTGGAGCAGCAATCGTAAACTAACGAAACAATTATTACCTTCTACTGTAAGGCTCTATCGTATGCGGAAGGCTACCAGACGGCAGACACTCAAACGGCTCGGCGTGGGCGCATCAGCGGGTATCGCGGGCCTCGCTGGCTGCTCACGAACGAATGACGGCGGCTCGGGCGGCTCGGGCGGCTCGGACGGCACCGGAACCGCCGGGACGACGGTCGGCTCCACCGGCCCGATGGAGATCAACCTCGGCGTGTTCGCTCCCCAGAGCGGCGCGTTCGCGCCGTGGGGGCCCGCCATCAAGACCGGGACGCGGCTCGCGAAACAGGACCTCGAATCCGACCTTGACGTCTCCCTGTCGCTGAACTTCTACGACACGCAGACCGACCCGAGCGCCGCGCTCGAAGCGATGAAGCGCGCCGTGACGGCCGACGGCATCGACTTCGCGCAGGGCGGGCTCTCGTCGGCGGTCTGCGCCAAAATCGGGACGTGGGCGTCGGACAACAGCGTCTCGTACATCGGGCAGGGCGCCTCCGACTCGCTCACCGGGTCGGCGTGCCAGCCGTACATGTACAGCGTCTACCAGTCGAACACGATGATGGCGAGCGCGGCCGCCCCCGACATGGCCGAAATCGCCGACAAGTGGTACCTGCTGTACGCCGACTACACGTGGGGGCAGACCGCACAGAAAGTCATCTCGAAGCGGCTGAAAGACAACGGCGCCGAGGTCGTCGGGAAGGACGCGACGCCGTTCCCGAACGACGACTACACGTCGTACCTGAACAACGTCGCGAACTCCGAGGCGAACGGCCTCGCGCTCGTCATCCCGGGGACGGACGCGACGCTCGCGACCAAGCAGATGATGAACAAGGGCATGACCGACCTGAAGCTCATGGTCCACCAGCTCGAAGACATGGTGTTCTGGGGGCTGAGCAAGAAGGCGACGTCGCTCGTCGACGTCTCCCCGATGGGCTGGGTGAACTCCATCGACGCCGGCGCCGACTTCAAACAGCGCGTCGTCGAGCAGGGCGAAATCGACCCGTTCGTGCGGCACGTCATGTCGTACACGGCCGCAGACCAGCAGGTCCGCGCCGCCGTCCGCGCCGGCTCGTCGAAGGCCGACGCCATCCGCGGCGAACTCGAAGGCCACAAGGTCGACAGCCCGGTCACCGACATCCACCCGGGTAATCTGACGTGGCGCGCCTGCGACCACCAGCTCGTCCAGCCGGTGTACACGGCGCAGGGCCGCGCCGTCGAGAACATGCAGGACGAGCCGTACAAGGCGTGGTTCGAGGTGCTCTCGAAGTTCGAAGGCTCGAAAGTGGCACGCGGCTGTTCCGCAAGCGCCTGCGACCTGTAGGCTCTCCACATGACTACGATGTTTTCTTCACTCCGTCTGGATACCGACAGGCTCTCGCCGTCCGGCGCGGCGGTCTGGGGCGTCATCGCGCTCCTGCTGCTGCTGTCGTTCGCGGTCCAGCCCGGGCTGTTCGTCGACCAGTTCATCGGCGGGCTCGTCTACGGCGTGAGCCTCATCCTCATCGCGCTCGGGCTGTCCATCATCCTCGGACTGCTCGGTATCGTGAACTTCGCGCACGGCGCGCTGTTCATGCTCGGCGCGTACTTCACGTACCAACTGATGTCGGTCTGGGGCGTCTCCTTCTGGGTGGCGCTCGTCGTCGCCCCGACGCTCGTCGGACTGTTCGGCGTCCTCATCGAGCGGCTGGTGCTCCAGTGGCTCTACGACGAGACGCCGATCACGGGGCTGCTCGCGACGTTCGGCGTCGCCATGATGATTCAGGAGGCGACCCGGGCGACCTGGGGCGGCACGCCGCTGTCCGTGCAGACGCCGACGGTGCTCACGATGGGCGCCGACCTCGTCGTCACGACGGTCGCGCGAATCCGGCTGTTCAGCGTCGCCGTCGCGGTCGTCGCGATACTCGGCGTCTACCTGCTCATCGAACGCACCGACTTCGGGCTCTCCGTCCGGGCCGGCGTCCTCGACCGCGAGATGGCGGGCTTCCTCGGCATCGACATGCCGAAGCGGTTCGTCGCGATGTTCTTCCTCGGGTCGTTCATCGCCGGCCTCGGCGGCGTCCTCCGCGGCACCGCCGTCGGCATGGACCCGATGATGGGACAGCAGTTCATCATCATCACGTTCGTCGTCGTCGTCGTCGGCGGCATCGGCAGCCTGTTCGGCAGCGTCGTCTCCGGCATCCTCATCGGTGAGGCGGTCTACCTGACGCCGCTTATCCTGACGTCGCTCGCGAAAGTGTCCGGCGTCGAGGCGCTCGCCATCCCCGGCATCGGCGGACTGGTCCCGTACCTCGTCATGATCGTCGTGCTGATGGTGCGGCCGCGCGGCCTGTTCGGCCAGGAGGGGTTCCTCGAATGAGCCGAGCCGACGCCGCCGACGACGGCGGGCTCGCCGCCCGGCTCCGCGACGCCGACCTCGGGGCGCTGACGGTGCCGCTCGGCATCGTCGCTATCGCGGTGCTGCTGCGCCCCGTCGTGTCGCACCCGCTGCTGCTCGGCTACGCGCAGATCGCGAACTCGATGCTCATCTGGATGCTGGTCGTCGCGTCGTTCAACATCCTGCTCGGCTACACCGGGCTGCTGTCGTTCGGCCACGCCATGTTCCTCGGCATCGGGACGTACAGCGTCGCCATCGGCGTCGCGAAACTCGACGTGGCGTTCCTGCTCGCCGCGCCGCTCGGCATCCTGCTCGCGACCGCGATCGCCTACCTGGTCGCCCGC
Source organism: Halobaculum sp. P14 (assembly GCF_051195155.1). Lineage (NCBI taxonomy): Archaea > Methanobacteriati > Methanobacteriota > Halobacteria > Halobacteriales > Haloferacaceae > Halobaculum > Halobaculum sp. P14. Next base: position 10,303 of record NZ_JBNTKB010000008.1, on the reverse strand, counting down.
ATGATCGTCCAGAAAGGCGAAATCTACTTCGCGATGCTGACGATGGCGTTCGCGAAGTCCGTCCACTTCATCGCGAACTACGACCCCGGCGGACTCACCGGCGGCACCACCGGCATCGCCGGCGGCGCGCTCCCGGGCTGGATCGAGACGGTCCGCGGCTTCAAGTACGTCGTCGTCGCCGGCTGGCAGCTCGACTGGTACTACGCTATCGCCATCGTGTTCACCGTCGCGATGCTGCTGATGTGGCAACTGGTCCGGTCGCCGTTCGGCCGGACGCTCGTCGCCATCCGCGAGAACCAGAAGCTCGCGCGCGCCATGGGCATCGACGTCCGCCGGTACAAGGTGTGGGCGTTCACGTTCAGCGCCGCGTTCGCCGCGCTCGCGGGCGTCCTGCTCGAAGTGAACGACCAGGGCGCGACGCTGTCCGCGCTGTCGATTCCGACCAGCGGCGACGTCATCCTGATGTCGGTGCTCGGCGGCGCGAACTACTTCTTCGGCCCGCTCGCCGGCGCGTTCGTCTGGCTGTTCGCCGAAGACTACCTCACCGAGTTCCACACGCTCGCGCTGCCGCTGTCGGAGTACCCGCTCGTCACCTTCGAGGTGTCCGGGCTGTTGACGTACTGGCAGTTCCTGCTCGGCCTCCTGTTCGTCATCGCGGTGCTCGTCTCGCCGCGGGAAGGCATCTGGGGACTCCTCCGGAACGGACTCGGGTCGCTGTACGGCCGCCTCCGAGGTGATGCCGAATGAGCGACGCAGACCCCGACGCTGCGGCCGACGGCGCGGCCGACGCAGACGTCGACGCCGACGCTGCGGCGGACGCCGACCCGGCTGAGACGGCCACCGAGCCAGCGACGCCGGCGGACGACCCGCGCGACGTCGCGCTCGGCACCGAGGGGCTGACGAAGCGGTTCGGCGGCATCGTCGCCGTCGACGACGTCGACCTGGCGGTCCGGTCGGGCGAGATGCGCGCCATCATCGGCCCGAACGGCGCCGGGAAGACGACGCTGTTCAACGTCGTCACGCACGCGCTCGAACCGACCGCGGGGTCGGTGTACCTCGACGGCGACGAGATCACCGACCTCCCGCAGGAGGAGCGGCCGCACATCGGTCTCGCGCGGTCGTTCCAGTCGAACGAGCTGTTCACGGAGCTGACCGTACTGGAGAACGTCCGCATCGTCGTGCAGACCGCCGAAGTCGGGCCGTTCCGGTTCGCGCTGCGCGGCGACGGCAGCGAGCAGTACGCCGACGACGCGATGGAGCTGCTCGAACGGGTCGGCATCGACGAACACGCCGACACCACCGCGAAGAACCTCTCGCACGGCGACCAGCGCCGGCTCGGCATCGCGATGGCGCTCGCCACCGAGCCGTCCGTGCTGCTGCTCGACGAACCGACCAGCGGCATGGGGCCGAGCGAGAGCCGCGAAACCATCGACCTCATCCAGTCCGTCCAGGACGAACTGGGGCTGACCGTGCTGATGATCGAACACGACATGGAGATCGTGCTGTCGGCGAGCGACCGCATCACGGTGCTGAACCAAGGCGAGGTGCTCGCCACCGACACGCCGGACGCGATTCAGGAGAACGAGGAAGTCCAGAACGCGTACCTCGGCGGTATGCGGGAGGAACTATGACGCTACTACAGGTAGACGGACTCGACGCGGGCTACGAGACGGGACAGGTGCTCTTCGGGGTCGACCTCGAAGTCGAACGGGACGAAGTCGTGTCGCTGCTCGGCCGCAACGGCGCCGGCAAGACCACGACGATGCGCTCTATCGTCGGTGCCGACGAGCCGACCGTCCACGGCGGCAGCATCACGTTCGACGGCACCGAGCTGCTCGACCGGCCCGCCCACCGCATCCCGGAGCTCGGCTTGAACCTCGTCCCGGAGGGCCGCCGGTGCTTCCGCGACCTCACCGTCACCGAGAACATCCGGCTCGCCGCGAACCACGCGCCGAACCCGCGCGACGTCGAGGAGATGTTCGACCGGTTCCCGGAGCTCGACGACATGCGCGACCGGCCCGCGAAGAACATGAGCGGCGGCGAACAGCAGATGCTCGCCATCGCGCGCAGCCTCGTCGCCAACCCCGAGATGATTCTGCTCGACGAGCCCTGCGAGGGGCTCGCGCCGTACATCGTCCGGCGCATCGAGGACATCATCCAGGAGATCAGCGAGAACGAGGGCGTCACCATCCTGCTCGTCGAGCAGAACGTCGCCGTCGCGCTCGCCACCGCCGACCGCCACTACCTCATCGACGAGGGCCGCATCGCCGACGAGGTCACCACCGAACGGCTCCGCGAAGACGACGAACTCCGCCAGCAGTACCTCGGCGTCTGAACGCGGCTCCGCCGCTGCTCGCGGCTCGCGGCTTTTTCTGTCCGCTCGGCTCGACGCGTCGACAGCGACGGCTCGTCAGCGAAGCGGCGACGGCGACACACCGGCAGCGTCGCCTCCGGCGGTCGGCGTCGAGTCGGCAGCGAACCCGTGGTCGGCGTCGACTCCGACGGGCACCGTCTCCAAGAGCCGTCGTTTCGGCCGTGAAAACAGGGGTGGTCCGGGCTGTTGCAGCGGCGGGCCGCGGCCTAGCCGTCGTAGTCGAGGTCGTCGAACAGGTCGGGGTCGGCGCCGAACTTCAGGACGTTCGTCATCACGGACGTCCGGACGTTCGAGACGCACCGGCCGTAGTCCTTGTAGAACTGGTGGAGCCAGCGCTCGCCGGCCTCCCGCGACGGGAACAGCATGATGGACTTCCACTGGTACTCGCCGTCCGAGAGGAAGTACAGCAGCGTGTGCTCGTCGTCGCGGATGTGTTCCATCGTCTCGCGCCACTCGTCGGCGAAGTACTCGGGGTTGAACTTGAACTCGAACAGTTCGAAGACGAAGTACCCCTCGTTCGGAACGATGGCCTCCCGGAAGACGCCCGCCTCGCGCATCTTCCGGACGGACTCGTTCACGGTGACGTACGAGACGTCGATGTCGTACTCCTCGGCGAGGATGTCCGCGAGCGCCCGAGAGGAGACCTCGGGGTCCGCCGCCAACTCCCGCAGTATGGCGATGTCGCGGTCCTTGAATTCGTGCGTGGGCTCGTCCGCCGCCATCGACCACTCATTCGGCCGGGCCGGCATAAGACTCGTGATTCGGCTCGCCAACTGGCGCTAACAAATTTAGGGAATAATCAGTGGACGCAAACAGCGAGCGATAATTTACGGAAATGTTTTACAATATACCGAAACTCTCCCCGTATGGAGCTGTTGGAGGAGTCGGTCGTGCCGCCGGAGGCCCGCGACGTGAAGCGGCGCGCCCGCGAGTTCGCGGAGACGCACATCGAACCGAACGCGGCCGACTACTTCCGGTCGGGCGACTACCCGACGGACGTCGTCGAGGCCGCCCACGACGCCGGGCTGGTCGCCCAGGAAATCCCGGAGGCGTACGGCGGTCACGGCCGGCCGCTGTCCGCCGTCGTCGCGACCATCGAGGAGTTCTTCCGCGCGGACGCCGGCATCGGGCTGGCGCTCGTCGGACAGAGCTTCGGCACCGCCATCGTCGAGGAGTTCGGCAGCGACGCGCAGAAGGAGGCGTACCTGCGGCCGGTCGCCGAGGGCGACGCCACCGCCGGCATGGCCATCTCCGAACCGGACACCGGCAGCGACCTCGCCGGCATGACGACCCGCGCGGAGCGGGACGGCGACGAGTGGGTCATCGACGGCGAGAAGTACTGGATCGGCAACGGCGTCAGCGGCGACTGGATATCCGTCTACGTCCGCACCGAGGACGGCGACGACCGCCACGGCAACCACTCGCTGCTCGTCGTGCCGACGGACGCCGACGGCTACCACGCCGAGCACGTCCCGGAGAAGATGGGGATGCGCGCCTCCGAGCAGGCGCACATCACCTTCGACGACTGCCGCGTCCCCGCGGAGAACCTCGTCGGCGAGCGCGGGGACGGCTTCCGGATGGTCGCGGAGTTCTTCAACCACGGCCGCGCCCGCGTCGCCGGCCACGGCATCGGCCTCGCCGCGGCCGCCATCGAGGAGGCGTGGGAGTTCGTCCACGACCGCGAGGAGTTCGGCCGCCACGTCAGCGACTTCCAGTCCGTCCAGCACGACCTCGCCGACATGCGCACCGAGTTCGAGGCCGCGCGGTCGCTGCTGTGGCGCACCGTCGACCGCATGGAGTCCGGCGAGGACGCCGAACTCTGGGCGTCGATGGCGAAGACCAAAGCCACCGAGACCGCGACCGACTGCGCCGAGACCGCGGTACAGCTCCACGGCGGCCGCGGCATCCTCGACGACCGCCGCGTCGCCCGCGTCTACCGGGACGCCCGGATGCCGGTCATCTACGAGGGCGTCAGCGCCATCCAGCGCGACATCATCTACCGGAACTTCTGACCGCGCGGCCGACGGTTCTCGTCCGTCCTCGACCGCCGCGCTGCGGCCCTCACCGCACCGCGAGAGACGTGTAAAATCGCTTTCAGAACGGCGTGCCACGCGCACGCGTGCTAATTGCTGGGAACAACCAAAACCGCTATACACGTACCATCGCAACCGGGTAGTATGGCTGAGAGTCACGAGGAGCCACCAGTGGTTATTGCCGGTGCCGGGCCGACCGGGATGACCACTGCGCTCGCGCTGAACGCGAGAGGCGTACCGACGACGATCCTCGAAGCGGACCCGAAAGACCGAGAACGGCCCGGAAGCCGCGCCATCTACGTCCACGGCGCGACGCTGCAGACGCTCGAACGGGTCCACCCGGGGCTCGGCAAGCGGCTCGCCGACGCCGGACTGGTCTGGCCGACGCGCCGCACCGTGTGGCGGAACAAGGAGGTGTTCTCCCGGACGTACGACAACCCCGGCGGCTCCGGCGACCTCCCGCACTTCACGAGCCTCCCGCAGGTCGACACGGAGGACTTCATGTACGAGGCGCTCGACGAGGCCGGCATCGACATCCACTGGGACTCGGCGGTCGAAACCGTCGACTCCAGCGAGGACGGCGTCCGCGTCGAGACCGAAGACGGCGACGTCTGGAACGCGAAGTACGTCGTCGGCGCCGACGGCGCCGGCTCCACCGTCCGCAAGGAGATCGGCTCGAACTTCGAGGGGACGCAGTCCGAGAACTCCTTCATCATCGCCGACGTCGAGGAGGACCCGGAGAACCCCCGCGACCTCGAACGCGTCTTCCACTACGACCACCCCGCGGTCGACGGCCGGAACGTCCTGCTCGTCCCGTTCCAGGGCGGCTGGCGCGTCGACATCCAGTGTAAGCTCACCGACGACGCCGACGAGATGGCGACGGAGGAGCGCGTCAGCGACATGGTCGCGAAGACGCTCGGCGAGCGCTACCGCGACCGCGTCAGCTGGGTGTCCTCGTACAAGTTCAAGCAGGTCACCGCGGACTCGTTCATCGACGACCACCGCCGCGTCCTGCTCGCCGGCGAGGCCGCACACCTGTTCGCGCCGTTCGGCGCCCGCGGCATGAACTCCGGCGTCGCCGACGCCGACGAGGCCGCCTCCGCCATCGCCGTCGCGGAGCGCAGCACCGTCAAGGCGACCGCCGACGTCGAGGTCGAACTGTACGCGGCGCGCCGCGAGAAGGCCGCCGAGTACAACAAGAACGCCGCCGGGCAGGCGCTCGAATACCTGCAGGGCGACGACGTCACCACGAAAATCAAAAAGGAGGTCGCCTCCCGCCTCGCCGACCACTGGGAGGACGCCGGCGAGTGGCTCGACGACGCGCCGTACGGCCCGCACACGGCGCCGCCCATCACCACCATCGGCCAGTACTGAGCCGCCCGCACCGGATCGCCCTCTCCACGCCGCTCGACCATTTCTGGCTCCGTTTCGCCGCGCCGTCTGCGGGTCGACTCCAAGAACGGTACCGACGCGTTTCCGCCGGTCGGACGCTCCACCGACTCGGGTCAGTGCGGTCCAGCACCCCGCCGTTCGAGGCTCCGTTTCGCCGCGCCGTCTGCGACTCGGGGTTCCAGAACCGGGTCGGTGTTCACGGCGTCACGGCATCGCTCCTTCACGGCGTCACACCTTCACGGCTTCACGAGCACCTTGATGGCGTCGCGTTCGTCCATCGCCCGGTAGCCCTCGGGGACGCCGTCGAGGTCGACGGTCTTCGTGAAGATGGGCGACGGGTCGAGCGTGCCGCCGAGCACGTCGTCCATCAGTTCCTCGGCGTACGCGCGGACCGGGGCGACGCCGCCGCGCAGCCCGATGTTGTCGCCGAACATCGACAGCACGTCCAGCCCCGCGTCCGCGACGCCGTGCGGGACGCCGACGTAGCCGACGGTGCCGCCCGGGCGACACACCTGAATCGCGGTGTCCATCGCGGACGCCGCGCCGACGCACTCCATCACGTGGTTCGCGCCGCCGTACGTCAGTTCCGTGGCGCGCTCTGCGGCCTCGTCGCCGCGGGCCGCGACGGTTTCGGTGGCGCCGAACTCCTCGGCGAGTTCGAGCCGGTCCTCGTGGTGGCCCATCGCGATGATGCGTTCGGCGCCGAGTCGGCGCGCCGCGAGCACGCCGCACAGCCCGACGGCGCCGTCGCCGACGACGACGCAGGTGTCGCCCTCCTCGACGCCGGCGCTGACGGCGGCGTGGTGGCCGGTCCCCATGACGTCCGTCAGCGGCAGCAGCGCCTCGAGCGTCTCCTCGTCGTCGGCGTGGCGGTCCGGGACGCGGACGAGCGTGCCGTCGGCGTGCGTCGACCGCACGTACTCGCCCTGGCCGCCGCCGTTGTCGCCGCCCCACGAGTCGCGGTCGACGCAGGAGGTGTGCAGCCCCTTCCGGCAGAACTCGCACTTCCCGCAGCTGATGGCGAACGGCGCGATGACGCGGTCGCCCGGCTGTACCGACCGGACGTCGTCGCCGACCTCCTCGACGATTCCCATCGGCTCGTGGCCGACGCGGGAGCCGGCTTCCCGGTCGCTCTCGCCGCGGTAAAACCAGAGGTCGGAGCCGCAGACCGCGGTGTGGGTGACGCGGATGATGGCGTCGGTCGGCTCGTCGATTTCGGGTTTCGGTACCTCCTCGACGCTGATGTCGCCCGGTCCGTTGTACACTGCTGCGCGCATGCTCCTCACGTCGGCGCCCAGTTCAAAAAGTCTCCCTCACCGCGTCGGCTCCGGACGCTCCGGGGACCCCGTTACGGTTCCGGGTACCTCAAGTTGCCGTTCGTTGATGAATTCTCCCGTTGCCGACCCATTTTTCGTCTCGGACACAGAGACACACACGCACATGCCCGAAGATTTCTCGATCGACGCCGACTGGAACGCGCTGTACGTCGACGGCGAGTGGACCGAGTCCGCCGGAGACGAGACGATCGCGGTCGAAGACCCGTCGACGCGCGAGGTCGTCGCGGAGGTACCGGCGGCCGTCGAAGCCGACGTCGACGCCGCGTACGAGGCCGCGGCGGCGGCGCAGGACGAGTGGGGGTCGGCGCCGCCCGCCCGACGCGAGGAGGCCGCGCAGGCGTTCCTCGACGCGCTCGAAGAACACAAAGACGAGGTCCTCGAACTGCTCGAATACGAGGCCGGCGGCGGCCCGGCGTACGGGGAGACGTCCATCCACATCGCCTCCGACCAGGCCGCCGAGGCGACGACGCTGCCGCGGCGGATGAAAGGCGAACACGCCCCGTCGAACATCCCCGGGAAAGAGCACATCGTCCAGCGGGAGCCGGCGGGCGTCGTCACCGTCATCTCGCCGTGGAACTTCCCGCTGAACCTCTCGATGCGCGCCGTCGCGCCGGCCATCGCCGCCGGCAACCCGGTCGTGTTGAAGCCGTCCACGAACACCCCGATTACGGGCGGCCTGCTGTTCGCGAAACTCGTGGAAGACGCCGGGCTTCCGGACGGCGTCCTGAACGTCGTCACCGGCCGCGGCTCCGAAATCGGTGACCGCGTCGCCGGCCACCCCGAGAGCGACGTCGTCGCGTTCACCGGCTCCACGCCCGTCGGCCGCCGCGTCGCCGCGACGGCCGCCGAGAACCTCGCACAGCCAGCGATGGAACTCGGCGGGAACAACGCACACGTCGTCACCGGTGACGCCGACGTCGACGCCGCCATCGACAGCGCCGTCTTCGGGTCGTTCGTCCACCAGGGCCAGGTGTGCATTTCTATCAACCGGCATCTGGTTCACGAATCCATCTACGACGAATACGTCGACAAACTCGTCGAGCGCGCCGAGTCGCTCCCGGTCGGCACGGCGCACGACCCGAGCACCGTCGTCGGCCCGATCATCGACGAGTCCCAGCGCGACGAGATGCTGCAGTACGTCGAGGAGACCGTCGACGCCGGCGCCACCCTCGAAACCGGCGGGCACACCGTCGACCTCGACGGCGTCGACGACTCGCTCGTCGTCGCGCCGACCGTGCTGTCGGACGTGACGAACGACATGTCCGCCGCGTGCTTCGAGCACTTCGGCCCCATCGCGCCGGTCATCCCGTTCAGCGACGTCGACGAGGCGGTCGAACTGGCGAACGACACCGAGTACGGCCTCTCCGGCTCCGTCCACGCGGGCGACGTCGGCGCCGGCAAACGCATCGCCGACCGCATGGAGACCGGCCACGTCCACGTCAACGACCAGCCCATCAACGACGAGGCGCACGTCCCGTTCGGCGGCATCGGCGCCTCCGGCATGGGCGGATACAACAGCGACGCGTTCCTCCGCGAAGTCACGAAGACGAAGTGGATCTCGCTGCAGCACGAAGACCGCGACTACCCGTTCTAACGCGCTGACGCCACCCGGCGGCCTCGACGCCGCCGTTCACTTCTCCGGGAGTCCGTCGCCGCTTCGAGCCTCACCCGCGATTCGAGTCAGCGACGACGCAACTGGACGCCGGCCCGCAACCGACCCACTGGAGGTGCCACACCCCTCCGAATAAACTCTTTTTCGCTATATCGAATCTAGGGTCGGAGTGTCCAGAGGCTCGGAAGATAGGTAGCTACAAATCATCATATTCTTCTACCTTAAACAGACAAGTCTCAACTTACATTCGAGCGGTGACGTATCTTCTGTATTCTAGTTCAACTATTTACTACTTTGTTATTTGATAATTATTACTAATATGCAATAAAAGGTGCTCGGGTAATGTCTCAGTAATAGGTGCTGTAGGCAACTAGGTCAAAAATAATCGCTTGGATTGAGGGCACACCTAGAAGGTACCTTGGACAGAGATACTCACTTGAGCACATTTCGGAAGAGCAGAATACACCGGACGTGTGGGGGCGAGCTCGATTTGATCGAGAAAACATGTCGGCTAGTCTCAGTACTTCACAAAGCTAGATCGCTGATTACCGTAACATAACGAAAACCTACTAGTAGATATCTAATATCCGACTTCGGAGCGCGTCAGTTTCAGCGTTAATTTCACAAGTGCAATTTCGATTCAACAATAAGGCGTCTAACTTTCACCTTCTGGTTTTTCTATTTTGATTGTTACCTGCCACGAGACTGGATTGGATCCGTTCTTCCCGAAATGGTAGGTTCCGGCAGGGAAGCATTCGTCTTTCTCTGTATCTTCCCAGACCTCGTAATTCAACTGAACTGATTTACTTGGTGGAATCCTCATCACCTCTTCGTCAAGTTGTCTCACAAACCCGTCTTTACCGGGTCTCCAACATGAGTTTGACCTCCGTGTGATATTGTAACCCCTACGCGGAACAAGGGCGATACCTGTAAATGTCCGACCAGCATCTGTTTCGACGAAACTTGTCAACGGTGCTGGGGAATCTGTTTTTCGGTCAAGTTTCAGTTTAATCGGTTCGGAGGTTGGATTGGAAAATCTGAATTGGATGGTCGCAGTTCGTTCTGTTGTGATAATTGAACGTTGTATGTCCACATCTAAATTAACGCCCTTCGTTTGTTTGTCAACAAGTGATACTTTTCCGAGCCGCTTTTTCTTGTTCGTGCGTTGAACAAGTGGACTAGCACACCCAGAAATTCCCCCGATGCTACTTGCAACGAGTGTCAGGTACGTTCGACGCTTCATACCTTTCCTTACGGGATGAGAGGAAAAGGGCCTTATGGAGAGTAAAAGATACGTTATACAAAATAATTATATAGTATATTTTGTCTGAATACAACCGGTGTTCTCCTGTACTTCGACAATTTCGATATTTACGATACAGAATTAACGGGGAATGGATCTCAGAAAGGTAGGCCTAAATTATATCGATTCGTATAATATATCTTTTACAAGTAAGCGTTAGAAAAGTATTTAATTCTGCCGTGTTGAATAGCGATCTAATCGGCTTATATCACGGAGTAGAAGGACGAAGCCGAGGAAATCGATTCTGTCCAT
>NZ_JBNTKB010000007.1:0-171273 GCF_051195155.1 Halobaculum sp. P14 | reverse complement strand
CTTATGTTCGCCATCTCCAACATAGAACCTCTCTGTGAGCCACTCTAACCGTGACTCAGCACCTATTCAACACGGCACAATAAAAAGATGCCACGCTGCGATGTACTCGCCAGTGAGTCCAGCAAGGACGTTCAAATACTCGAAGAGAGGGGGTTTGTTGTCGAGGGCTGGATGGACGTACATCGGAACGTTATCGTGAACGACAGATTGCATGAACGGTCTCCATACACTGCGCAAATCTGCGCTTAGTATCGACGAATCCAAAACGGATACGTAGAGGTACCTGACTGCGAGTTCTAAGAAAGCAAGTCCACCGAGGGCGACCTGAAATCGTTTGTCTCTCAAAGTCATTTGGACTCGGAGTATGGCCCACTTTGTGGGATATCTTCTGGTGCCTGTCACACAGACAAAAATATTCCTATTCGGAATATCTCTTCAGCATAGTGGGTATGGGAGCGGACGTGAACGAAAGTCAACGAAGAGGAATCCTCAAGCGCTTAGGCTGGAAATCTGTAAACTCCGACGCCGACGACGCGGACGACTCGGACGATTAATCAGGACGGCTACAGAAACCGTCTTCCGAGAGCCTTCATGTGACTCCGTGCCAATGCGTCGGTATGGACGACCCGTTCCAGAAGGCGGTGTCGCTCGACGAGCTTCGAGCAGACGGCCGCGCCCTCACGGCGGCCGACGGCACGCCGATCGCGCTGTTCTACCACGAAGGCGAAATCCGCGCCGTCAACAACCGCTGCCCGCACATGGGGTTCCCGCTCACTGAGGGCAGCGTCGAGGAGGGCGTCCTCACGTGCCACTGGCACCACGCCCGGTTCGAGCTGTCCTGCGGCGACACCTTCGACCCGTGGGCCGACGACGTCGACACGTACCCGACGGAGGTCCGCGACGGCGACGTGTACGTGAACCCGGAGCCGAACCGGACCGAGCCGCCGTCGGTCCACTGGCGCGACCGGCTCGACGACGGCCTCGAACAGAACCTCCGGCTCGTCCTCGCGAAGGCCGCGGTCGCGCTGCAGGACGCCGGCGTCGACCCGGCCGAGCAGGTGGAGACCGGGGTGCTGTTCGGGACGCGCTACCGCGAGGGCGGCTGGAGCTCCGGGCTCACCATCCTCGTCGCGCTCGCGAACCGCCTCGACGACCTCGACGACCAGGACCGCAAGCGGGCGCTCTACCAGGGGCTCACCGAGGTCGCCGGCGACTGCGCCGACCAGCCGCCGAAGTTCGACCAGGAGGAGTTCGCGGCGCGCGACGTCCCGTTCGGCCGACTGAAGTCGTGGTTCCGCGAGAACGTCGAGGTCCGCGACCCCGACGGCGCCGAGCGCGTCCTCCGCACCGCGGTCGCCGAGGGCTGTTCGCCCGCCCAGCTCACCGAGCTGCTCGTCGCCGCCGGCACCGACCACCGCTACCTCGACACCGGCCACACCTTCGACTACGTCAACAAGGCCACCGAGGCGCTCGACCTCGTCGGCTGGGAGCACGACCACGCCGCCGACGTCCTCGCTTCGACCGTCCGGAACCTCGCGACCGCCGACCGCGCCGAAGAGCGGTCGTCGTGGCGGCAGCCCGTCGACCTCGCGTCGATGTGCGAGGACAGCTTCGACCGGCTCGACGAGCTCGTCGCCGCCGGCGAGGACGAACAGTGGGACCAGCCCGACGACTTCACCGAGCGGCTCCACCACGAAGACCCGGCGGAGGTGTTCGCGGCCGTCGAGGAAGCCATCCGGGAGGGCGCGACCGTCGAGCAGCTCGCGTCGGCGCTGGCGTATGCCGCGGGCCGCCGCGTCGCGCTGTTCGCCACCAGCAACGAGTTCAACGACTGGAACACGGTCCACCACACCTTCACGTACGCCAACGCCGTCCACCGCGCCGCCCAGCGCACCGACGCCACCGAACTGTACCGCGGCGTCTTCGACGTCGCCGTCAACGTCTACCTCGACCGGTTCTTGAACACGCCGCCGGCGCCCGAGCCGTCGCCGAACCCGGACGCCGACCCGGACGAGGAACTGGAGGCGCTCCGGCTGGCGTTCGAACAGCAGGGGAAGGTGAACGACGCCGGGCGGCACGCCGCCCACTACCTCGACGCCGGCGGCGACCCGGAGCGGCTGAAAGCCGAACTCGGGAACGCGCTGCTGAAAGAGGACACCGGCTTCCACACGTTCCAGGCGTACGAGGCGGCGTGCCGCCAGTTCGACCTGCGCGCGGCCGACGGCGTCGCCGGCGTCACCGACGAACAGCGCGACATGCTCGTCGCCGCGGCGCGCTACATGGCGGCGCACTACCCGACGCGGCGCGAGCGCGAACAGACGTTCAGCATCGCGGCGCGGCTGATGCGCGGCGAACGCATCCACGACGAAGAAGCGGCCGGCGACGACGCGGACGCCCCCGCCGACGACTGACCGCGGCGTCTCGGCGGCACACCGCCGCCTCGACGCGGCGTCTGACGCCGCCGACTCAGTCGGAGCGGTCGCCGGCTTCGACGCCGCCGGCGCCGACGGTGTCGACGGTGACGTCCCAGTCGACGTCGCCGGCGCGGGGGAGGTCGTCGAACGACGTGACGCGGTGGTCGGCGCGGACGCACCGCCCGCGGCGGTCCGGCGCGTGCCGCTCGACGTGGACCGCGTCGAGGCCGGCGTTCCAGGCGGCGCCGACGTCGCTGGCGCCGTCGCCGAGGTAGACGCCGCGGCCGCCGTCGGCGTCGACGCCCATGTCCGTCATCGCGACCCGGAGCGGCTCCGGGTCGGGCTTCCAGCCGGTGTCGGCCGAACAGCACAGGAACGTGTCGAACCAGTCGGCGATGTCGAGGTGCTCCGCGACCGGCGTCGCGAGGAACTCCGCGCAGTGCGTGACGACGCCGACCGGCCGGTCGCGGCCGCGCAGCGACTCCACCAGCCGCGCCGCGTCGTCGTGCAGGTACGTCGCCTCCGCGCGGGCCTGCGGGTCCTCGACGGCGTGGAACGCCGGCCAGAACTCCTCGGGGTCGACGCCCCACTCCCGCAGCATCGGGTCGCGCGACCCGCCGAGGCCGTGCCACAGCGTCTCCGCTTCGCGGTCGGAGAACTCCCGACCGAGGCGGTCGCCGACGCGGTCGAACACCTCGCGGGTGTACGACCACTCGGCGTCCACCACCGTCCCGTCGAGGTCGAACAGCCAGAAGTCGTACTCGTCGGGAACCATCGAGGATGAGCAGTACGTGATTCTCGGATAAGTGTCTTCCCGTGCGCCGAACCGCTCACCTGTCCGTCGTCGGCCGTCCCTTGTCGGTCGCCTGTCGTCGGCCGCCCCTCGTCACCTGTCGCGTCCGGGCAGGCGCGCCGGACCCGGCGGCTACTGGACGTGGATGGACGACCCGAAGTACTTGTGCAGCACCTCACGCACCGAGTCGGCCCGGAACGGGTCGAGGTCCGCCTCGATTTCGGCTTTCAGCGCGTCGAGGTACTCGTCGTCGGTCTCGAACTCGCGGAACGCCGCGTCCAGCACCTCGACGCCGGCGCCGAACCGCTCCTCGGCGAGCCGGCGCGCGTGCGCCGCGTCGTTGGCTTCGCCGCGCCACAGCGCGTCGCGGAACAGCAGCCACCCCTCCTCGCCCGGGTCGGCCGCCGGAATCCGCAGCACCGTCTCGAACGCTTCCGGGTCGATTCGGCCGTCGCCGACGGCCACCGTGAACCGGACCCGGAACACGTAGCTCGCGTCCATCCGCGGTCAGTCCGCGAGTTCGTCGAGCCGGCCGGCGAGGTCGAGGTCCTTCTCGGTGACGCCGCCGGCGTCGTGGGTGGTCAGCCGGACCTCGACTTCGCGCCACTCAACCGTCATCGTCGGGTGGTGGAACGCCTCCTCGGCGAGGCCGCCGGCGCCGGCCGCGAAGCCGACGCCTTCGAGGTAGGAGTCGAACTCGAACGTCCGAACGATTTCGTCGCCGTCGCGGCTCCAGCCGTCCGGGAGCCGGTCGTCGATCTCGTCCGCGGAGAGCACGTCGCTCATGGCCGGGACGTGGGGCGCCGACGGGAAAAGCGTACTCGCGGCGTCCGCTACCGCTGGCTCGCCGCGTGCGCGAGCCGCTCGCGCGCCGACTCGAGCCGGTCGAGCGCCCCGGTCGCCGCCGACAGCACCGGGTACGGCGACTGCAGCGACTCGAACAGGTAGTCGTACCAGTGCGGCCGCTCCGCCTCGCGGTCGTGAATCCGGTCTTGCCGGTCGGCGAGCAGCGACTCGACGCGGCGCTCGTGCCACTCCAGCCGCTCGTAGTCCGCGACGAGGTCCGTGTAGGTCGCGTCGTCGACGTCGGCGTCGCGGACGCGGTCTGCGGCCTCGACCGCCGGCGCGAGCGTCCGCTCCGCCTCCTCGACGTCGGTCTCCTCGGCGTCGAGCGACCCGAGGAGGTCGTCGCGCTCCTCGCGGGCGCGGACGGCGCCGCTCGCGAGCGTCGCGTGCAGCTGCGGCGTCAGCCCGTCGCCGTCGACGACCGCGCCGGCGACCGTCGCGTTGTACTCGGCGGCGAGGTTCTCCGCGAGCGACTCGTCGTACTCCTCGTCGTAGTGCGGCGTCGCCATCACGGTGTCCCGGTAGGCGTCCCGCGCCGCCTGCAGGTCGGCGCCGCCGGTGCCGCTGCGGCCCGCCGCGCTGCCGCTCACCGCGAGCGCGCCGCCGCCGGGCGGGTCTGGGCTCGGCGGCGTGGGCGCCGCGGCGTCGAGCCCGGCGAGCCGCCGCCGGAACCGCTCGAACGCGTCCCGTTCGGTCCGCGCCCTGCTCCGCTCCACGTCGATGGCGTCGCGGGCGTCCGTGAGCCGAACCAGCACCGCGCCGGCGAGCAGCAGGAACGCCGCGGTCAGCGCGAGCACGACGAGCGCCGCCGCCAGCTCCGGGTGGCCGCAGTCGGTGACGCGGCAGATGGACTCCACCCGCTGTTCGACGGGCACAGTCGACAGCCGACCGACGCCGCTGCTCGAACCGTACATACCACAGTGTGTGTCCGCATCACACATCACCCTTTCCCCCGCGGCGACGACCGGAGAAAACTGCCGTCGTCAGTCGTCTGACGCTTCTTCGAGGACGTGCCGCGACGGCGCGCCCGACTCGCCCTCGGCGACGTTCGGCGCCGCGTCGAACTCGGGGTCGAACAGCCGCATCGCCGTGTGAATCGTCGTCCAGTCGTCCTCGGCGGCCGCCTCCCGGAGGCTCCGGGTCGGCGCCGCCAGCAACTGCCCGACGAGCGCGTCCGCCAGCCCCTCGACGGTGTCGCGCTGCTCGTCGCTCAGCCCGCCCTGCGCCTCCAGTTTCGCGAGCGCCTCGTCGAGCTCGCGGCGCTTCGTCGCCTCGGCGGCCTCGTACATCGCGGAGATGGCTTCGTCGGCGCGCTTCCGCTTGAACGACTCGAGCAGCCGGTCGAACTCGTCGTCGATCATCGACTCGACGGTCTCGGCGGCCTCCCGCCGCTGCTGCTCCGTCTCGGCCGTCACGGCCTCCAGCGCGTCGATGTCGAACAGGTCGACGCCGTCGGCGACCGACTCGGCCGCCGGGTCGACGTCGCGCGGCTGCCCGAGGTCGATGCAGACGGTGTCGCCGGCGTCCGCGAGTTCGTCGGCGCCGATGACGTGCCCTGCGGCGCCGGTCGCCGAAATCAGGACGTCCGCGTCGGCGACGACCGACGGCAGCGCGTCCAGCCCCGTCGCGGCGGCGTCAGCGGCGAGGTCCGCGGCGACGTGCTCTGCGCGCGGCACCGTCCGGTTCGCGACGACGACGCGGGACACCTCGGTGTCCGCGAGCGCCCGCGCCGCGAGCGTCCCCATCTCGCCGGCGCCGACGACCGCGGCGGCCGCGCCATCGAGGTCGGTTTCGCGGCGCGCCAGGTCGACGGCGGCCGAGCCGAGCGACACCGACCCCTCGTTGATTCGGGTCTCGGTGCGGGCGCGCTCGCCGACGTGGATGGCTTTCGCGACCGCGTCGCCGAGCACGTCGCCGACGCCGCCGGCGGCCTGCGCCTCCGACAGCGCGCGCTTGAGCTGCCCGAGAATCTGGTCCTCGCCGAGCACCAGCGACTCCAGCCCGGCGGCGACCCGCATCAGGTGCCGCAGCGACGCCTCGTGGTCGAGGGTCGTGACGACGCCGTCGCGGACCTCCGGCGCGAACCCGGCGAGCGCCTCCCGGCCGTCGGCGGCGTCCGCCGTGACGACGTACGCCTCCGCCCGGTTGCACGTCTGAATCGCGAACGCCTCCGAGACGCCGTCGCGGCCGAGCAGGTCCGCGATGACGCCGACGGTGGAGTCGCGCTGCGCGGATTCGATCTCCTCGACGTCCGCGTGCGGATGGCTCACGCTCACCCCGGAGATGACGCCCGTCTCAGTCATCGAGTCCCGCCTCCATTACGTTGTCAGCCTCTTCCCGAGCGTTGGCGTCGCCGTCTTGTAAAGCCTTCCAAACCGCGGGGTTCGAAACGACCGCCCGAACCGCATCACGGCGCGCCGACGCGTCGACGTCACGCCGCTTCAGTTCCTCGCGAATCTCGCCGACCAGTTCCGCCATCGCGCCGGCGCCCGCCAGTTCCCCCTCGATGCGCCGCCGGAGCTCCGCCGAGAGCGCCGGCGCGACGCCGCCGGTCGCGACCGCGGCGACGACCGGGTCGTCGCGGACGGTCGCCGGCACCACGACGCTCCCGGCGTCGCGGCCGCCGGACTCGTCGGCGCGGTTCACGAGCGCCCCCCGGTCGCGCGCCGCCTCGGCAGCCGCGTCGTTGACGGCGGCGTCGTCCGTCGCGGCGACGACGAGCGCCGGCGAGAGCCGGTCGACCCACTCCGCCACGTCCGCCGGCGTCGGCGCCGCACGGACCAGTTCCGCGCCGCCGAAGTCGTCGCCGTCGAACGCCGGGCTCACCACGACGACGTCGGCCTCGCGGGCGAACGTCCGCGCCTTCCGCGCGCCGACCGGGCCGCCGCCGACCACCAGCACCGTCTCGCCGACGAAGTCGTGCAGCAGCGGAATCACGCCGACCACCGCCGAACCCCGGCCGTCGCCGTCCCCGCCGCCGGCAACGTTGCCGCCGGCGGCAACGTCGCGGTCGCGGTCACGGTCTGCGTCGTCGTTGCTGTCGCGGTGCGCGTCGCCGCCGCGGTCCGCGTCGTCGTCGCGGCCGCTGTCGCCGGCGTTCGCTCGGCCGGAGGCTGCGTCGTCACGGCCGGGTCACGCCTCCGGGTCCGCGGCAGTAGACTCGGCGTCCGGGTCGTCGGCGTCGCAGTCGGCGTCGACCTGCGCGTCGGCGCGGTCGTCGATTCGGATTCCCGTCTTCTTGAGGATGCGCGTCGAAAACAGGGTGTCCCAGTCGTCGTCGCCGACGTCCCAGTGGTCAGCCATGACGTCGCGGACCTCGCGGACCCGCCGCTCGCTCTCCGCCTCGTCGCGGCCGTGCGTCATCGCGAAGAAGTTGTACGGCCAGACGCCGTCGTGCCGCGGCCGCCGGTAGCAGTGCGTGACGAACCCGAGCGACGCGACCGCCTCGCCGACCTCGTCGACGCGGTCGTCCGGGACGTCCCAGACGGTCATGCCGTTCTCCGTGTAGCCAAGCGCGTAGTGGTTCGGGATGACGCCGACGCGGCGCACCTTCCCCTCCGCCTCGAACCGCTTTACGGTCTCGACGACCCACTCGACCGGCTGGCCAACCGCGTCGGCGACGTCCCGGTACGGGGTCGCCGTGACCGGGAGGCCGCCCTGAATCTCGACGACGAGGTCGCGTTCGGCCGGCGTCAGCCCGCGCCGGTCGGTCGGCGTCACGTCCGGGCCGAGCCCGGACAGGTCGAGGTCGCCGTCGGCCACCGGGCCGTCGAGCAGGAACTTCGCGCCGACGTGGAACTCGCGCTGCTTCGGGAGGTTGTACGTCTCCTGCCCGGTCGCCTCCTCGATGTCGCCGAGGACGCGCGCCACCTCGGCCTCGTCGGCGACCGACACGACGAACCACATGTTGAGGTGCGGGTGTTCGCGCTCGTAGTTGTGCGCGACCTCCCGGAAGCCGTTGACCGTCTCCGCGACCTCGTCGAACCGCGATTCGGGGGCGTGCATCGCGACGAGCGTCGCGGTGCCGCCGATCTCCTCGGCGTTGACGAGCGCGCCGAACCGCGAGAGGATGCCGCGGTCGTCGAGCGACTGCACCGTCGCGAGCAGCTCGTCGCCGTCCACGTCGACTCCGCGGTCGGCCAGCGCCGCGGCCGCCGGCTCCCACGGCGATTCGACCACCGGGAAGCCGCCCTGAAACGCGTTGACGACGGCGCGCTCCAGCGTGGAGAGCGACGCGTCAGCGCCGACTTCGTGCATGCCCGTCGGTCGGGACGCGTCGCCTATAAGCGTCGCGCTCGGGGCACCGCGGCCGCCGGGTTCGCGGCCGGCGGTACCGCGGCGTCGCCGGCCGCTATTCGACGCTATCGTCCGGGACCGGCGTGACGCGGTCGACGTGGTCGAGCGCCGCGATGGCGTCGACGACGGCGGCCTGGTCGACGTCGGCCTCGTAGTAGAACACGATGTCGAACGTCCCGTTCCGGAGGAGCTGCTGGCACTCCCAGACGAACTCCTCGCCCTCCAGCGTCAGCCCCTGGAACTGGTTCGACGCGAACTCCGGGTCGTCGTTGCCGGCGTAGATGTACGTCTCGCCGCGGTCGGCGCGCTCGGCGACGACCTCGTTCAGGTCGACGGTGAGCTCGTGCATCTCGAGGTCCTGGTCGCTCGCGAGGTCGGTGTGGACGACGGCGCCGACGAGCTCGATGTCGCCGGGCTCCAACAGCGCCTTCGTCCGCTCGTACAGGTCGCGGTCGACGGTGTCGCTCATCGGTGGAACTGGGGCGCTCGGGGGTTTACCGGTGGCGATTCGCGCCGCGAGCGCCGCCGCGGCGCCCGCGCGGACGACGGCTGCGGAATCGACGGTCGTTTCACGGCCGCGGCCCGCCGACCGAGTATGGACCCGCTTCCGCCGGACGTCCGCGACGGCGTCCGGGACACGCTCCCACTTTTGCTCGGCATCGTGCCGTTCGCGCTCGTCGCCGGGGTCGCCGGCATCGACGCCGGGCTGACGCCGCTGCAGACCGTCGGGATGTCGGTCGTCGTGTTCGCCGGCGCCTCCCAGCTCGCCGCGATGAACCTGCTCGGCGAGAACGCGGCGCTTTGGGTGGTGGTGCTGACGGCCGTCGTCATCAACCTCCGGATGCTGATGTACTCGGCGAGCATCGCGCCGCACTTCCGCGGCCTGTCCGCGCGGCTCCGCGCCGGCTGCGCCTACCTGCTCACGGACCAGGCGTACGCGCTGTCGCTCGCCCGCTACACCGACGACGACGTCGACGGCCGCCGGCCGCTGTACTACCTCGCCGTCGGCGGCACGCTCTGGGTCGTCTGGCAGCTCGGCACGGTCGTCGGCGTCGTGTTCGGCGCCGGCGTCCCCGACTCGTGGCGGCTCGGCTTCGCCGTCCCGCTGGTGTTCCTCGCGCTGCTCGTCCCGGCGGTCGGCGACCGGAACAGCCTCGTCGCCGGCGCGGTCGCGGCCGCGGTCGCGGTCGTCGGCGCCGGCCTCCCGTTCCAGGCGGGGCTGCTCGTCGGCGCCGTCGCCGGCGTCGCCGCCGGACTGGTCGCCGAGTGGGCGTGGGGCGCGCCCGGCGACCGCGGCGGAACTGACGACGCGGAGGTGGGGGAGTGACGACGACGTACGGCGCCGCCGAAATCTGGGCGGTCATCGTCGCCGCCGGCGTCGCCACATACCTGATTCGGCTGTCGTTCATCCACCTGTTCGGCGACATCGACGCCGTCCCGCCGCGGCTGCAACTGGCGCTCCGGTACGTCCCGCCGGCCGTGCTCGCGGCGCTCGTCGCGCCGTCGTTCGTCCCGGCCGCGCCGACCGTCGCCGCGGTGCTCGACCCGCGAATCGTCGGCGGCGCCGCCGCGGTCGTCGCGGCGTGGTACACCGAGGACGTGCTGTGGACCGTCGCCGCCGGCATGGCCGCGCTCCACGTCACCCGGTTCCTGCTGTAATTCGTCGAACCGTCAGTCCGTCTTCTCGTCGGCGCCGCGGTCGACGTCTGCGTCGTCATCGTGTTCGCCGGCGTCTGCGCCGCGGTCGGCCGCGAGGCCGTCGCCGTCCGCTTCCTCGTCCGCTTCCGTCTCGTCCGCTTCCTCCTCGTCGTCGGCCAGCCCTGCGCGGTGTTCTGCGGCGTCGGCGCGGCGCTCCTGCGCCGCCGCGACGCGCTCGTGCGCGAGCACGAACCGGTAGGCGAGATACAGGAACAGCGCCGGTAACAGCAGCGAAAACGGCAGCAAGACGTTCCCGGCGACGAGCAACGAGTACAACACGAGCAGCACGAACAGTGCGGCCGCGGCGAAGCCGACGCCGCCGCCGAGCGTCTCTCGGAGGGACTGCGGGGACTCGCTCATGCGGCGACCTGTCTCGGCCGCCCGCATAAATCCCTGCGGTTTGAGAGGTCTGGTATCGGTGGCTCCGTGGCTGGGCGGGCTGTACCGACGCGACTGGGCAGTTTCGAGCGATTTTCGAGCGATTCCGTGACTGGCAGGCGGGCGACGGCGCCGACCCGAATCCGGCGGCGACGCGACGACGGCGAATCCGGCGGCGACACCGACCGCGGAAGCCCCCTCGCGCTCGCGGGCTGCGCCCCGCGCTGCGCGCCTCGCTGCCTCGCTTCGCTCGGCGGCTGCGGTGCTTGCGGGGGCTCGCCGCGCGACCGCTCGGCCCCTTCCAGTCCCACCCGATGCCCGGACGGGCGGTCGTCGCTTGCGGTTGGACGGGCGGTCGTCGCTTGCGGTTGGACGAGCAGTCATCGCTGTGCGGCCGTGCGAGCGGTCGCCGTCTGGGTTCGGTCGCACCGAACAGTTTTCGGTGGTCGGGGGTCGACGGTCGGTGTGAATCGTCGGCTGATGGTCGCGGGAGCGGTCTGCGGGGCCGTCGTCGGGGCGTCGCTGGCGCCGGTCGGCGGCGGGAGCGGCGCGTCGTCGCTGCTCGCGGGCGGCGGCGACGAACTGCTGCACGCGGCGGGCTACGCGGCCGTCGCGTCGTCGGTCGCGTGGGCGGCCCGCGTCCGAACTGCGGCCGGGCTGGCGGTCGTCGTCGCCGCCGCGGCGCTGCTCGGCGGCGCCGTGGAACTGCTCCAGTTCGCGGTGCCGACGCGGCACCCGTCGGCCGTCGACGCCGCCGTGAACTGCGCCGGCGCCGTCGTCGGTGCGGTCGGCCGGGCTGCGTGGCTGCGGCTCCGCGGCGGGCGGGCGGGGCCGCGTCCGGGCGCGTGAGCCGAACGAAGCCGTTTTCCGCTGGTGCCGCCCACGTCTCAGCAATGAGTAAGCCGAGCCCCGAAGTGTACGAGCGGGGACGCGGGATGGACGCGCACAACCAGGTGATGCGCGACATCCGGTCGGAGAAGGAGGCCGAATACGACCCGCACGAGCCGACGCGGGTGTGGCTCGACGAGGACAACACGCCGGGCGGCGTGAAGCGGAGTCTCACCATCATCCTCAACACCGGCGGCTGCCGGTGGGCGCGCGCCGGCGGCTGCACCATGTGCGGCTACGTCGCCGAGTCCGTCGAGGGCGGGTCGGTGCCGCACGACGCCATGATGGACCAGATTCAGGCGTGTCTCGACCACGAGGCCGAGGAGGCCGACGAGCCGGCGCCGCTCGTCAAGATATACACCTCCGGGTCGTTCCTCGACGAGCGCGAGGTCGCCGCGGAGACTCGCGACGCCGTCGCCGAGACGTTCGCGGACCGCGAACGCGTCGTGCTGGAGTCGCTGCCGGACTTCGTCGACGCCGACAAGCTCCGCGACTTCACGGACCGCGGCCTCGACGCCGACGTCGCCGTCGGCCTCGAAACCGCGACCGACCGCGTCCGGCACGACTGCGTGAACAAGTACTTCGACTTCGCGGACTTCGAAGCCGCCTGCGCGGAGGCCGGAGACGCCGGCGCCGGCGTGAAGGCGTACCTGCTGATGAAGCCGCCGTTCCTCACCGAGGGCGAAGCCGTCGACGACATGGTGTCGTCGGTCGAGCGCTGCGCCGCCGTCGACAACTGCCACACCGTCTCGATGAACCCGTGTAACGTCCAGCGGTACACGATGGTCGACGAACTCCACTTCCGGGGCGGCTACCGGCCGCCGTGGCTCTGGTCGGTCGCCGCGGTGCTCGAACGCACCGCCGACGCCGACGCCATCGTCGTCTCCGACCCGGTCGGCCACGGCTCCGACCGCGGCCCGCACAACTGCGGCGACTGCGACGACCGCGTCCAGAAGGCCATCAAGGACTTCGACCTCCGGCAGGACCCGTCGGTGTTCGAGCAGGTGTCGTGCGACTGCGAACGCACCTGGGAGCTCGTCGTCTCCGAGGAGCCGTCGTTCGGCGCGCCGCTCACCCGGTAAGTCGGACCTGTCGCCGCTGCTTCTGCCGCTCCGTCGTCGATGCCGCGACGCCGCGACGCCGCGATGCCGCGCCGCTTATCCGCCGGGACCGCCTCACGAACGGGTATGAGCGACAGTTCGGGGCGCGTGGGACGCGCCTTCCGGGACCACGACGCGTTCGCGGACGAACCGGTCGACGGCGCCTACGAGTCGACGAGCACGGCGTTCGACGCGGTGGTGACGGCCGCCGAGCGCGACGACGGCCGCGTCGCGTTCGACGTCACCGTCACGGTGCCGACGCTGCAGGCGGTCACGGACGGCGACGTCGCGGACGTCGTCGCGGACGGCTGGTACGAGACGTTCGAGCGCCGCGTCGCCGACATCGGCGCCGTCACCGAGGCCGACCGCGACCTCTCGCCGTCGACCGTCCGCGGCGACGGCGACGCGACCGTGACCGCCGCGTTCACGGACCTCGACGAGCGCCGCGGCGTCAACGACGCCGCCGCCGTCGTCGACTACGTCGAAGGGACCTACGTGCAGGGCGTCATCCCCGGCTACGACTACGAGGAGCCCGTCAGCGGCCTCATCGACACCGCCCGCGCCGCCGCCAACAGCGACGGCATCTGACCGGAGAACGGTAGAGGAACCACAATCGGAGCGCGGAACGTCGCGGCCGCGGTCGCGGACGACCCGTCCTTCGCTCGCCTCGCGTTCTCCGGGTCAGTCCATCGCGATGTACGTCTGCGTGTCCTCGACGCCGTCGATGCCCTGAATCCCGGTCGCAGCGACGGTTTTGACGTCGCCGGGGCCGTCGACGCGGACCTTCGCGATGAGGTCCATGTCGCCGGCGACGATGTGGACCTCCTCGACGCCGTCGAGGTCGGCGATGGCCGTCCGGATGCGGTCGGCGTCGCCGCTCGACGCCTTCACCATCACGTACGCGGTCACCGTCATCGGGCGTCACCTCCGTCGGCGCCGCCCGGGCCGGGCGCTCCGCCGGCGGCCGACGCGAGCGTCTCGCCGGCGTCGTCGCCGACGAGCAACTGCCTCACGTCGCCGAGCACTTCGAAGTCGGCGAGTACGGCGACGCGGTCGCCGACCTCCAGCGAGTCGTCGGGGAACGGCAGCCCCATCGGTTCGCCCTCCTTCCCGAACGCGAGCAGCCGCGCCTGGCTCGGTAGCGCGACCTCGCTGAGCGTGTAGCCGCGCATCGGCGACGACTCCGTCACCGTGAACAGCAGCACCTGGAGGTGCTCGGCGATGTCGGCGATGGCCTGGATGTTCCCGCCGAGCAGCGCGTTCTTCGCGCCGATGGCGCCGAGCCGCTCCGGGTAGACGACCTCGTCGACCTCGTCGGCGTACCTCTGGTAGATCTCTTCGCGGTAGTCCTCGTCGATGCGCATCACGGTGCGGCAGCCGTGGTGTTTCGCGATCATGCACGCCGCGAAGTTCGCGTTCAGGTCGCCCGAGAGCGCGCCGAGCGCGTCGGCGTCGTCGACGCCGGCGTCGACGAGCGTCGCCTCGTGGGAGCCGTCGCCTTCGACGACCTCGAACGACTCGGTGCGGGCGCGGGCGGCGCGGTCCTCGTCCCGCTCGACGATGACGACGTCGTGGCCTTCCTCGTGGAGGACGCGTGCGGTGCGGAGGCCGACCCGGCCGGCGCCGATGATGACGAAACGCATGTGGTGTGCTATGGCGACCCACGGAATTAACGTTGCCCCCGAACCCTCGGAAGGCTTTAGGTCGTGGTAGAAGTTAGCATACGTATGGTTCAGGCGTTCGTCATGGTGAAAACGGGGGCCGGCGGCGCCGAGGCCGCCGCCGCAGCCATCCGGAGCCTCCCGACGGTGACGGAGGCGCACGTCGTCGCCGGCGACTACGACCTCGTCGCCGAAGTCGCGGCCGACGAGGTGTGGGAGGTGCTCGACACCGCGGCGACGGCCATCGGCGGCGTCGACGGCGTCACCGACACCCGGACGTACGTCGCGATGAGCGACTGACGCAGAACTCCGTTCGCCGCAGCACCGCATCCGCCGCGGCACCGGATCCGCCGCGGCGACGCGGACGCAGCGAGCGGTCGCTACCGGTCGAGTTCGTATGTGTCGTGCGTCTCCGCGAACGCCTCCGCCTCGTCCCGCTGTCGCTCGATTTCGGGCGGCAGCGACCCGTAGGCGTGCTCGAACATGTCCGCCGGCTCGGGCCGCGGAACGTCCTCGGCGACGGCGACCGCCTCGGCGAGTTCCTCGTTCGCGGAGGCGGTCGCGTCGTCGACGAACCCTTCGTCGATGACGCCCTGTTCGCGGCACCACTCGGTGAAGCGGTCGAGCGGGTCGCGGCGGCGCCACTCCGGCAGGTCCGGCTCCTCGTCGCGGTACGCCGACGGGTCGTCGGCGGTGGTGTGTGCGCCGCGGCGGTACGTCAGCGCCTCCACCAGCACCGGGTCGCCGGCGCGGGCGGCGTCGAGGGCGGCCTCCACGGTCTCCCGGACGGCGAGCGGGTCGTTGCCGTCGACCTGGACGCCGTCGAAGCCGTACGCCTCGGCTTTCACGGCGATGGAGTCGCTGGCGGTCTGCCGCTCCCGGGGGAGCGAGATGGCCCAGCCGTTGTTCTCACAGAGGAACACCGTCGGCGTCTCGAAGACGCCGGCGAAGTTCATCGCCTCGTGGAAGTCGCCTTCGGAGGTGGCGCCGTCGCCGAAACACACCAGCGACGCGTAGTCCTCGTCGGCGTAGTTCGCGGCCATGCCGGCGCCGACGGCGTGCGGGAGCTGGCTCGCGATGGGGACGGCCTGCGGGAACACCGGGACGTCGTGGTCGGAGTGGTACTCGGGGAAGCCGCGGCGGAACAGCAGGATGTCGCTCATCGGGACGCCGCGCGCGATCTGGAGCGCGTTCGACCGGTAGGTCGGGAACAGCCAGTCGTCGCTACGCATCGCGTGCGCCGCGCCGACCTGCGCCGCCTCCTGCCCCTCGTACGGCGGGTAGCCGCTCATCCAGCCGCGGCGCTGGAGCGCGACGGCGCGCTCGTCGAACCGGCGGGTCCGGACCATGTCGGTGAGCGCCGCTCGCGCGTCCGCCGCGTCGAACGGCGAATCCTCGATGTCGCGTTCGCCGACGATGCGGTTCATATCGGCAGGACAGCCCCGGCCGGCATAAATTGCGGCAACTCGCTGCGACGCACACACTCGGCGCCGGGACGCGCGGCTGCGCCTGCGGAGACTGTTGGGGTGTGGGGGGCTGTTGGAGCCGCGGGGAGTAGCTACAAGCCGCCACGTCACCTGGTTCGCGGCATGGCCGACTACCGACGCGAGCGGGTGACGCTCGCGCGACTGCCGTCCGGCGTCGCCGTCGAAACCACCGTTCACGTGTACGGGTCGGGCGACCCGGTGGTGTACGCGCAGGCGGCCCAGCACGGCCGGGAAATCAACGGCGCGGCGGTGCTGCGGCGGCTCCACGACGACCTCGTGGACGCGCCGTTCGACGGGACGCTGGTCGCGGTGCCGGTGGCGGACCCGCTCACCTTCGACTTCGTGTCGTACACGACGCCGGAGGCGTACGACTCGGTGAACGCGAACATGAACCGGTGCTGGCCGGGCGACCCGGACGGCACGCTGCACGAGCGGATGGCGGCGGCGCTGTGGGAGTACGCCGGCGACGCCGACTTCATCGTCGACCTGCACACCGGGAGCCGCGACATGCTGACCCACACGGTGTACCTGAAAGGCGACGAGGCGAGCCGCGGGCTCGCGGAGGCGTTCGGCACGGACCTGCTGCTCGCCGAACCCGCCGGCGAGGACGCCGACGAGGAGTGGGAGCAGCGCAGCTTCGGCGGGAAGCTCCGCGTCGCCGCGACCCGCGAAGGCATCCCGTCCATCACGCCCGAACTGGCGCACAACAAGGAGCTCGTCGAGGACGCCATCGACGCCGGCGTCTCCGGGCTGCGGCGCGTCCTCCGGCACACCGGCGTGCTCGCCGCCGACGCGGACGGCGCGCCGGAGTCGGTGCCGCCGTGGGACGGCGTCCGCGCCCGCAACCACCTTGGCCGCGTGAAAGCCGCAGACTCCGGGCTGTTCCGCGCCGCAGACGGGCTCGAAATCGGCGACGAGGTGAGCGACGGCGACGTCGTCGGCGAGGTGTTCGACCCGACGACGTACGAGACGCTGCAGGAGGCGACCGCGGACCGCGCCGGCGTCGTCTACTCCGTGACGCGGGAGGCGACGGTCACGGCCGGCGAGACGCTCGTCGGCGTCGCGCTCCGGCTCGACGACTGAATCCGGGGCGCACAACGAGACGAATCCGGCTCCGGCTGCGCCGTCACGAGTCGAGCTGCCCGGCGGAGACGGGGGGCGGCGACGAGCCGTCGGTGCGCCGTAAGAGGCCGACGGTGGCGGCGCCGGCGACGACGCCGAGCAGCGTCATGTAGCCGAGGAAGCCGACGTACCAGTCGACGCCGAACAGCGCCGGCGTCCAGCCGATGACGACGTCGAGGGAGGCGCCGGCGGCCTGCGTCACCAGCGCGAACACCAGCGCCGCCATCCAGCCGCCGAGCAGCAGCCGGCACACCGCCCGCCAGCGCCGCGCAGTCACGCCTTTCGCGACGACCGCGCCGACGCCGACCGGGACGTACAGGAACGCGAACCCGAGCAGCAGCGGATGCGTCGCGGCGCTCGCCGGGAGGCCGCCGAGCGCGCCGACGAGCGTGAAGCCGCCGACGAGCCCGAGCACGGCGGGGAGCGCGCGCTCGTGGCCGACCATCCGGCCGAGCACGTGCGTGGACAGCGCCAGCAGGACGACGACGGCGCTGGCCGCCAGGAAGAACAGCCCGTACCAGCTCTCTGGGCCGACCGTCACGCGTGCGTCTCGCCCGACCTCCTACATAACTGTCTCGTGCCGGCTATCAGCGCCGAGAAATCGGGGGTCGCGGTCAGAACGCGCGGAGGTCGTCGAGGACGGCTTCGGCGGCGCCGTCGTCGATGGCGGCGCGCGCCTGGTCGAGGCCGTCCTGCAGGTCGTCGGCGTCCTCGCGGGCGTAGATGCGGAACGCGGCGTTCAGCGCGACGGCGTCCCGCCAGTGGTCGTCGCGGTCGCCGGCGACGACCTCCTCGGCGATGCGGGCGGAGTCGGCGGCGACGTCGTCGACTTCGAGGTCGGCCTCCTCGAAGTCCATGCCGTACTCCGGCGTCTCGATTTCGTAGTCGTCGAAGTCGCCGTCGGTCCACTCGGCCACCTTCGTGTAGCCGGGGCGGATGTCGTCGTACCCCTCCATCCCCTGGAACATGATGACGCGGTGGAGGTCGTGGTGCTCGCTCCGCTCGAAGGTGTCGACCACCTTCTTCGCGAACGCGAGGTGGTAGAAGGAGCCGAGGTGGACGTCGGCGTTCGCGGGGTTCGCGAGCGTCTCGACGGTGTTCACGAACGTCCGGACGCCCATCGCGTCGCGCCGCTCGGCCAGCGCGTGGACGTCGGGGTTGAACGTCGGCTGGTAGTAGAAGCCGAACCCGGTCTCGTCGACCATGTTGGCGGAGTCGCTCGGCGTCAACTCGGTCGCGACGCCGAGTTCGTCCAGGACGTGCTTGTAGGCGTCCTGTTTCTGCGTCGGGACGCGGTCGCCGGAGTGAGCGACGACCGGGGTGCCGGCACCGGCGGCGACGATGCCGGCGGCGACGCCGAGGATGGCGGTCTCGCCCTTCCCGTCGTAGTTCGCGCCGCAGTCGACGGGGTCGGCGTCCGGCTCGGCGTACTCGACGCGCGAACACATCTCGTCGACGTACGCCGCCAGCTCCTCCGGGTTGTTGCGCTTCCAGCGGTTCGCGAGCCAGAACGCGCCGAGCGTCGTGCGGTCGGGTTCGTCGGCGAAGATGCGCCGGAGCGCCTCCGTCGCCTGCGCGCGAGTCATGTCGTCGGCCGACTTCGGCCCGGAGCCGCAGACCTCCGTCATCAGCCGTTTCAGCGGCCAGTCGCCGAGCTCCTGCGTCGCGTGAGCCATACGCGAGGCTTCGACCTGTCGGCGCAAAAACGTCCCGTTCGCGGCGCGGAACTGGACGGCCGCCCAGTGCGGCGCGGCGGGTCCCGGTGCGGCCCGATGCGACGCGGCGCGCCCCGCCGCGCTTCGCCCGGCCGGCCGGAACGCCGGGAACGAAAACCGTAGGTACGACGACGACGAACTCAGGGTGATGCGTTCCCCGGCGGTCGACGACTGGCGCGAGGGCCTCGACGGCGTCGACGCGCGACTCGTCGACGAGTACCAGAGCGGCTTCCCGGTCGAACAGCGGCCGTTCCGCGCGGTCGCCGCCGACCTCGGCGTCGACGAGTCCGCCGTCCTCGACCGCGTCCGGCGGCTCCGCGACCGCGGCGTCTTCCGCCGGTTCGGCGCCGTGTTGAATCCGCCGGTCATCGGGTCGTCCACGCTCGCCGCCGTCCGCGCCCCCGAAGACCGCTTCGACGAGGTGGCCGCCGTCGTCAACGGCTACCGGCAGGTGAACCACAACTACCGCCGCGACCACGAGTGGAACATGTGGTTCGTCGTCACCGCCGGCACCCGCGGCCGTCGCGACGAAATCCTCGCGGACGTCGAAGAGCGGACCGGCTGCGACGTGCTGAACCTCCCGATGCTGACGGACTACTACATCGACCTGGAGTTCCCGGTGTTCAACGACGACGCGTTCGCCCGGGAGGGCGTCGCGCGCAGCGGCGCCGGAACCGCCGCGGACGCGGCGACGGAGGCGTCGGCGACCCGGATTTCGGAGGACGCCGTCGGCGACCTCTCGGCGCTGGAGGCGCGGCTGCTGCTCGAAATCCAGGACGGCTTCCCGCTCACCGCGACGCCGTACCGCGACGTCGCCGACGCCGTCGACGCCGACGTCGCGGACGTGCTCGCCGCCGTCGAACGGCTCGCCGACACCGGCTGCATCAAGCGAATCGGCTGCGTCGTCAACCACGTCGTCACCGGCTTCCGGAACAACTGCATGGTCGTGTGGGACGTCCCCGACGACCGCCTCGACGAACTCGGCGAACGCGTCGGCGAACTCCCGTACGTGACGCTGTGTTACCACCGGCCGCGCCGCCCCGAGCAGGGCTGGAACTACAGCCTGTTCACGATGGTGCACGGCCGCGAAGCCGACGTCGTCGACGCCAAAATCGACGAGCTCGCCGCCGACTACCTCCCGTTCGACCACGAACGGCTCTACTCCACCGAGACCCTCAAACAGACCGGCGCGCAGTACGAGGACCTGGTCGGCGACGACTGACGCCTGCGCTCGCTTTTCCGGACGACCGACGCGGCGCTGGCCGGCCCCCGTTCGCCTTCACTCAGCGTTCGACGGCGCCCGTCCCCGGCCGGTCCAGTTCGCCGAGCCGGATTTCGCCGTTCGGGAGCGGGACGCCGTCGAACGGGTCGTCGGCGAGCAGCAGGCTACCGTCCAGGTCGGCGTAGTCGAGCAGCGGCGCGAGGTGGTGGGCGGCGGCGATGGCGGCGTTCGTCTCGACCATGCAGCCGAGCATGACGTCGAGCCCCTCGGCGCGCGCGGCGTGAATCATCCGTTTCGCCTCCAGCAGCCCGCCGCACTTCATCAGTTTCAGGTTCGCGATGTCACAGCGGTCCGCGACCGCCGGGACGTCCGCGAGCGTGACGCACGACTCGTCGGCGGCGATGGGGAGCGCAGAGCGCTCGTAGGCGAACCGCAGCCCGTCGGGGTCCGAGGCCGGCACGGGCTGTTCGATGAACTCGACGCCGTGGTCGGCGAGCCACTCGCTGTTCTCGACGGTCTCCCGCGGCGTCCACGCCTCGTTCGCGTCGACGCGGATGGTCGCGTCGGGCGCCTCCTCGCGGACCGCGTCGACGACGTCGCGGTCGCGGTCCGTCCCGAGTTTCAGTTTCAGGGTGCCGTAGCCGGCGTCGACGGCGTCGCGGGTCTTCTCGCGCATCGCGTCGATGTCGTCGAGCCCGACCGTGAACGACGTCTCCGGCGCCGCCGTGGGGTTGAGCCCCCACAGCCGGTACAGCGGGACGCCGAGCCGCTTCGCCGCGAGGTCGTGCAGCGCGACGCTGACGGCGCAGCGGGCCGCCGGGTTGTCCGCGACGACGCCGCGGAGCCGCGACTCGATTTCGGCGAACGCGTGCGGGTCGCCGACGGCCTCGACCTCCGCGAGCAGGTCCGGCATGACTGCTTCGACGGTGGCCGCGGTTTCGCCGTAGTGCGCCGACGGCGCGGCGGCGCCGACGCCGGTCATGCCGCCCTCGTCGGTGAGCCGGACGACGACGTTCTCGGCGGTCGTCGTGGTGCCGCGGGCGATGGTGAAGTCGTGTTCGAGCGGCAGCGACACGCGCTCGAACGCGGCGTCGATGCTCACCGAATCGCCTCCACGAGCCCGCCCGGCCCGAACCGGAGCAGGTCGGTCGCGGGCGCGTCGAGCGTCGCCGCGAAGTCGTCGACGGCGTCGCGGGCCGCCGCGTCGTCGTCGATGCCGGACGTGTTGAGCGCGCCGGCGACGACGTCGGCGTCGTGCACCGGCGCGGCGAGCGACTCGTACAGGTCGACGTACTCCGGAATCGGCGGAATCGCGGTGTCTTCGTAGCCGTGAATCGCGTCGCGGCCGGCCTCGTGGCACAGCACGAGCCGGTCCGGCATCGCGCCGTGGAGGATGCCGAGCGTGACCGGGGAGTACGCCGGGTGGACGACGCTCCCCTGCCCCTCGACGATGAGGAGGTCGTGGTCGTCGCCCTTCTCCAGCACCATCTCCTCGACGGCGCCGGCGGCGAAGTCGGCGACGACGCGGTCGACCGGGTTCCCCCAGCCTTCGACCATGATGCCGGTCTGGCCGGTCGGGATGACGCAGGCGTCGACGCCGGCGTCCGCGGCCGCCTCCGCGAGCTCCATCGTCGCCGTCATCTTCCCGACCGAGCAGTCCGTCCCGACCGTGCAGACGACGTCGGCGTCGACCTCGTCGGCGCGGCCCTCCGCGACCGTGAGCCCCTCGTGCGGCCGCCGGACGTCGCGGAGCTCCGCGCCGTGTTCGGCGGCGAGCGTCGCGAACTCCTCGTCGTCGCGGAGGAAGTAGTGCAGCCCGGAGACGACGTCGCAGCCGGCTTCGAGCGCCGCGCGGACGTCCGGCCGCCACGACTCGTCGAAGCCGCCGCCGATTGGCGCGACGCCGATGACGAGCGCGTCGACGTCGCCGTCGACGTCGCCGAACGACGCCACGATGGGCGCGTCCTGGACGTCGGGGAGGTGGTCGGTGACGCGCTCGCCGGCGTGGTCGCGGTCGAGCACCGCGGCGACGTCGCGGTCGCCGTACCGCAGGACGCCGTTCGCGGTCTTCGACCGCCCGGGGAACTTCTCGTGTGCGAGGATGACGACCCGTTCGTTCACGGCTCCGCCAACGGCGACCCGCGGCTTAAATCGCTCCCAGCCGGCCGGTCCCGCCGAGACCGGCGCCGAGACCCGCGCGAGTCGGTCGCGCTGATTCGTGCCTGCCGGCGGCGCCGATCCGCGCCGATTCGAGCACGGCATCCGTCGGCCCAAAGCATACGTGACGACTCGCCGTACCGTGGCGCGTGCCCTCCACAGCGACGCGGCTCCAACTGTTCGGTATCGCGCTCGTCCTCGCCGGCGGCCTCCGCGACCTCGTCGTCGCTGCGTCCGGCTCGATAATCGACCCGCACTCCGTGAACGTCGGCGCCGTGGCCGTCGGCCTCGGGCTGCTGTTCGCGCTCGTCGGGCTGGTCGCCCCCGCGGTCCGCGGAGAGTGACGTCCATTCGGTCCGCGGGGAGTGACGTCGGCGCGGCCCACTGCCGGCACAGACGGCCGATTCCGCCGGGGCTTACGGCCCGGGGCGACGACGGTGCGGTATGAGCGACGACGAGGGCGGGATGCGCCTCAATCTGTTCACGATGAACTCCGTCGAGCACGTGTCGCCGGGGTCGTGGCGGCACCCGGGCGACCGGTCGGCGGCGTACACCGACCGGGAGTACTGGACCGACGTGGCGCGGACGGCGGAGCGCGGCGGCTTCGACGCCGTGTTCTTCGCGGACGTCCGCGGCATCTACGACGTGTACGGCGACGACCGCGACGTCGCCGTCGAGAAGGCGGTGCAGACGCCGTCGAACGACCCGAGCTACCTGGTGCCGGCGATGGCGGAGGTGACGGAGACGCTCGGGTTCGCCGTGACGAAGTCGACGACGTACACCCATCCGTACCAGCTCGCGCGGGAGTTCTCGACGCTCGACCACCTGACGGACGGCCGCGTCGCGTTCAACGTCGTCACGTCGTATCTGGCGTCGGCGGCGCGGAACCTCGGGCTCGACGAGCGGATGGACAAGGAGACGCGGTACGACCGCGCCGCGGAGTTCCTCGACGTCTGCTACCAGCTCTGGGAGGAGTCGTGGGACGACGACGCCGTGGTGCGCGACGCCGACAGCGGCGTCTTCACCGACCCCGACGGCGTCCACGACATCGACCACGACGGCGAGTTCTTCTCGGTGCCCGGGCCGCACGGCTGTGAGCCGTCGCCCCAGCGCACCCCCGTCGTCTTCCAGGCGGGGTCGTCCGACCGCGGCCGCGCGTTCGCGGCGGCGAACGCCGAGGCCGTGTTCTGTTCGCAGCCGACCGAACACGGCGTCCGCGAGTACATGGAGGACCTGCGCGGCCGCGCCGCCGACCGCGGCCGCGACCCGGACTCGCTGGCGTTCTTCCCGGGCGTCGTCCCGGTCGTCGGCGAAACCGAGGCGGCCGCGGAGGCGAAACACGAGCGGCTGAAAGACGGCGTCGACGTGGAGGCGACGCTCGCGCTGCTCTCCGGCTTCCTCGACATGGACCTCTCGGCGCTCGACCCGGACCAGCGCATCGAGCACATCGAGACCGACGCGATTCAGGGGACGATGAACGCGTTCACGCAGTCGGACCCGGACCGCGAGTGGACCGTCCGCGAGGTGGCGGAGTTCTCCGGGCTCGGAACGACGTCGCCGGTCGTCGTCGGGACGCCCGAGCAGGTCGCGGACGAACTGGAGTACTGGTACCGCGAGGTCGGCGTCGACGGCTTCAACGTCAAGGAGGTGGTGCGGACCGGGTGCCTCGACGACTTCGTCGACCTGGTCTGCCCGGAACTCCGGCGGCGCGGCCTGCTCCGCGACGCCGACCCGGACGAGACGCTGCGCGAACGGCTGTTCGGCGAGGGGCCGCGGCTCCCCGCGGACCACCCGGCGCGCCGGTAGCCCGCGACGGTTCGGCGACGGAACCGCACAACCGCGGACGGATTCGAGCCGGGGCTTCCCGCCGTTGGCGTCATCGTTAAGTGAGAGTAGCCACTGTTCTCTGGTGACGCTTCGTCTGGAGGGCCGAAGCGTCAGCGGGGACCAATTCGAGCGGGGTGCGAGCCGCTCTCTTTCCGCGGCTCGCACCCCGCTTTTTCGCTTACATTCGGCAGCGACGCCGCTCCGCACCGTTTCGACGCCGGACTCGACCGGCTCTGACCGGCGCGGTTTCGTGACCAGAACGGCGACGGCAGCGTCGCGGCCGCGGTGACGGTGCTTGCAGTGGTCGCGGTAACGGTGCTTGCAACGGTCGCGGTGCTGTGGGCCGGCGGCTGTCAGCGGCGACGGTGCTGGCGGCGGCGGAGGCGACGAGAGAACTGATTCCACTGCGCGCGGCGTCGCCGCGCGGCGCGGCTCACTCCGAGGTCGGCGGATTCACGAGCAGGCCGTCGACCATCGCGGCGCCGGCGACCGTCGAGCCGAGGACGGCGGCGGCGACGAACGGCAGCGCGGTCGCCGCGGTCACCGCGGCGGCGACGACGAACGCGGCCGGAATCACCGTCAGCAGCGCGTCGGCGCGGTCGATGGAGTCGCTCGGCAGCACGGTAATAACATGTAATTAGGGGCTTGTGTATCTTGTGGAACCGACGGCGACGCGGCCGGGACGGCCGTCGGCGGCCGCTGACGCGGCGTCCGCGTCTCAGGCGACGCGGTTGTGCAGCGGGTCGCCGCGCCGGATGCGGTCGACGTTCTCGCGGACCAGCGCCGCGATGTCCTCGTGGTAGTCGCGCGTGAACGCCCCGCAGTGCGGCGTCACGATGACCTCGTCGTACCCCCACAGCGGCGACTCCGCGGGGAGCGGCTCCTCGTCGAACGCGTCGAGCGCGGCGCCGGCGACGCCGCCGCTGTCGAGCGCGTCGACGAGCGCATCGGTGTCGACGACGGGGCCGCGGGCGACGTTCACGAGGTACGCGTCCGTCCGCATCGCGTCGAGTTCGGCGGCGCCGACCATCCCCTCCGTCTCGTCGGTGAGCGGCACCGCGAGCGCGACGAACCGGGCGTCCGCCACGGCGGTCTGCAGGTCGTCCGGTTCGTACACTGTCTCGACGCCGTCGACCGGTTCCGCCGAGCGCCTGACGCCGACGACGTCCATGCCGAGCGCGTTCGCCCGAGTCGCGATGCCGCGGCCGAGCGTGCCGAGGCCGACGACGCAGAGCCGCTCGCCTTCCAGCGTGAACGGCGCGTCGTACGCCGGCGGCGACCACTCGGCGTCCGCCTGCGCGTCGCGGTAGCGGTGGAGGCGCCGCGCGAACGACAGCATGTAGCCGGCGACGGTCTCGCCGATTGCGGTGCCGTGAATGCCGGTGCTGTTCGTCAGCGCCGTCCCGGCCGCCTCGTAGTCGTCGACCGGGAACTCGTCGTAGCCCGCGCGGACGCAGTGCACCCAGTCCGCCCGCAGGAAGGTGTCGTCGTGGCTGAACGTGACGACCGCGTCGCCGTCGCGGACGTCCGCCGGCGCCCCGACGACGACCGGCAC
This sequence comes from Halobaculum sp. P14, assembly GCF_051195155.1. Lineage (NCBI taxonomy): Archaea > Methanobacteriati > Methanobacteriota > Halobacteria > Halobacteriales > Haloferacaceae > Halobaculum > Halobaculum sp. P14. The sequence continues at coordinate 146,114 of NZ_JBNTKB010000007.1, read as the reverse complement.
CGGCAGGTCCGACATGGACTCGCGGAGGTACTCGGGCGGCGGCGACGCCGACTCGGCAACGACGATGCGTTCGGGGAGCTCCATACCCGGCGTTCCCGGTGAACGGACAAATGAGTCGTGGTCCGCCGCGCGCGCACCACCGCTCACCGGCTCCGCAGCGTCGACGCAGCGGTACACGGGCGCCGCTGGAACACCCACGGTGCCGTTGGAACTGCACAGGTCGCCGCTGGAACAGGAGACGGGAGCCGCCGGAGTCGAACGGTTCGCGCGCCGTTTTCCCGGCGGCGGCCGACCGTCGACCCGATGATTCTCGTCCCGGGTCCCAAAGAAGTGCGCACAAACCCGCAAGTTGGCTCCGTGGGTCGGTAGCCGAACCCCCAACGGAGGAATCCTCGCGCTTTAGCGCGGGGAGGATGTCAAACGTCGCTCGTCGAACTCGCCGTCTCCCTCCCCGAAGAGCAGGCCGGCACGCCGAACACGGAGCAGTTCGCGCTCGTCCTGTCCGGGCTCTGCGCCATCGGCTTCGGGTTCGCCGTCGAGGGCGCGCTGGCGCGGCTGGCCGGGAAACTCACGGCCGCGCAGCTCCTCGGCCTCGCGGGGCTGGTCAGCCGGCTGTACGCGATGTACGCCCACAGCGACAGTTGGCGGGACGCGGTCGCGTCCGCCGACGCCGTCACGTCGCCGTATCTCGTCGTCGCGTCGTTCGTCGCGGTCGTCACGCCGTGGCTCCTGCAGGCCGCCGCAGCCCTGCTCGGCGCCGCCGACGCGTGGACGGCGCACTCGTCGGGGACGTTCCTGCTGGTCGTCGCGCTCGCCGCGACGACGGGGCTGGGGATGCACTGGCGCCTGAACGACCCGACGGTGTACCGCGCTGACGCGGACGCGTCAGCGAACCCCGGCGACTGACGCGGGGGACAGCGCGACCCGACGCCGCTGGGAACGTCGCAGTCGACGGCAGAGCGCGCCGCCGAACGCGACACTTTAGGCCGGGACGCCGTTTGCGTCGGCATGGCAGATTCGTTCCTCGACACCGACAGCCTCGTCGCGGCGGTGGAGGCGGCCGACTTCGACCGGCCGCCCGCGCTCGTCGCGAACGCCCACATCACGGGCGTCAGCGTCGCTCGCGCGCTCGCCGCACGCGACGTCCCGGTCATCGCGCTCGACCGGAACGGCGACGGCTACGCGCCGCCGTCCGACGCGGTGGCGTTCGCCGGCGAAGTCACGTATCCGCTCGACGACCTCGACGGCTTCCGACGCGACGTGGAGCGCGTCGCCGACGCCGCCGGCGTCGCCTGCGTCGCCTTCCCGTGCATGGACGACTGGGTGCGCGGCTTCGCCGAGACCGAACCGGACAGCGTCGTCCTGCCCTTCTCGGACCACGACGGCATCGAGCGCGTGCTCGACAAGGACAACCTCTACCGGCGCTGTGAGGAGCTCGGCGTCCCGTACCCGGAGACGCACCGCCTCGACGGCCACGACGACCGCGACGCCGCGGTCGACGCCGCGGTCGACGCGCTCGGCTTCCCGCTCGTCGTGAAGCCGGCGCACAAGCGGAAGTTCGAGGAGGCGTTCGGCACGAACGTCATCGAGGTGGACGGCCGCGACGAACTGGACCGGGTCGTCGCCGACGCCGCCGCGGCCGACGCGACCGTGCTCCTCCAGGAGAAGGTGAACGTCGAAGTCGGCGCGGACACCTCGTTCGGCAGCTACGTGTCGCCGGACGGCGACGCGCTCGGCGTCGTCGCCAACGCGGCCGTCCGGTTCCCGCGCGAGTTCGGGACGTCGTGCCTCGTCGAAACGGTCGACGAACCGGCGGTCCGCGACCGGGCCCTCGCCGTCCTGGAGGCGACGGACTACCACGGCATCAGCGAGTCCGAGTTCGTCTACGACGTCGACCGCGAGGAGTACGTGCTGCTCGACATCAACACGCGGCCGTGGAAGTGGGTCTCGATGCCGGTGCAGGCCGGCGCGAACCTCCCGCTCGCCGCGTACCGCGACGCCGTCGCCGACCTCGACGCCGCCGACGTCCAGTACGACCCCGGCGAGCCGGGCGAGGCGCGCTGGGTGTACCTCCGCGACTACCTCGAACTGTGCCTCACCGACTCGGCGTTCTGGGACGTCCTCTCCCGCGACGACTGGACCGCGCTGCTGTCCGGCGACTTCGAGGCGGACGACCGGCTGACCACCGGGCTGTACCGGCCGTCCGACCCGGCGCCGGCCGCGAAACTGCTCGACGGCGAGTTCACCGACCGCGACTACTACTGCTCCTGTTGACCGCGCCGGGCATCGACCGGCCGGCTAGAGCAGCCGGAGCGTCGCGGTCCAGAAGTCGTCGAAGGCGTCGTCGAGCGCGTCCGCCGCCCGGCCGGTCGCGTCGCTGCCGGCGGTGACGTCCGCGTACTCCCGGAGCTCCGGAAGGACGGTGCGTTCGCCGACGAGGACGACGCGGTCGAGGTCGTCCGGCAGCGACGCCAGCGCCGCCTCACACTCCTCCAGGTGCGCGTCGATCTGGGCGTCGCGCTGCCGCTCGAACCGGCCCTGCGAGAAGCCGCCCTTGTCGTGTTCGTCCATCACGTCCGTCTCCACCGTCTGGAGGTCGACGCGCTCGTCGCCCTCGTACACCCCGACGGCGAATGTGTCCGACCGGGCGAGCCCGAACGCGAACCGGCCGGTCGGCCGGAACCACTCGTCCCGGACGCGGAAGCCGTCGCGCCACTCGCAGAACGGCGCAGGCGCCACCGGCGGGTCGACGGCGCAGGCGACGATGCCGGCGTCGTCGCGGTACACCAGCGTCGGCGCGGCGCGCCGGACCAGCGGCGCCCGGTCGCCGAACGCGTCCGCGACGGCGTCCGGCAGCGAGTCCGCGTCGTCGACGTACGCCGACAGCGCGCCTTCGACGCCGGCGTCGACGCTGCGGAGCCGGTCGAGCACGGCGTCCCGGCGGTCGCGGCGGAGCTCCTCCGTGCCGCGAACCGTCGCCTCCCGGTGGACGTCCGCTTCCGCGCGGCCGACGCGGTCTTCCAGCTCCTCGATTCGGTCTTCGAGCCGGTTCACGCGCTCTTCGGCCTCCTGCCGCTTCCGCGCGGCCTCGCTGCGGCGCTCCTCCTCGGCGTCGAGCTGGGCGCGCAGCGAGTCGCGCTCCGATTCGAGCTCGGCGACGCGCTCTTTCAGGCTCGCGCGGCCGAGCAGTCGGTCGAGCATACCGCACCGGTGACGTGCCGAACTAAAAAGGGTCGCGTCGGCGCTCCGGCCGAAGCCGCCGGTCGTTCCGGTCGACGAGCCGCGGTCTGCCGACGGCGACGCGGCGGTCCGCGGGCGGCGACGCCGTGGGCTGCCGACGGCCGGCGTTCAGGCGGCGTCGGCCGGCTCCCAGCCGGCGTACTGCAGCAGTTCGTCGGCGCGGTCCGGGTTCGCGAGGAACACCTCGCGGCGCCCCGGAAGCTCGTACGCGAGGTCCTCCGGCACCGTCTCTCGCGGGACGGTGAGCGTCCCGGTCGGGACGTCGTCGTCGCCGACGACCGGGAAGTGTTTCGTGCCGAGCTTCATCACCAGCGGGCTGTCGAGCCGCTCGACGCCTTCGCCGGTGGCGTACAGTTGCTCGTTCACCCGTTCGTGGTCGGCCCGCTTGATGGCCGCGCTGTCGGTGTCGCGGGGCTGGACGTACAGCCGCCCCAGGTAGTAGCCGGTGGAGAACCGTTCGAACATGCTGCGCACTCGACCATGCGGGACGTTACCGTGTTAAGCGTTACCGACAACCGTTTTATAGACGCGCCCGCCGCGACGCGCCGGCTCTCAGCGACGAGAACCGGCGGCGGTACGTCGACCGCGGCACACCGACGGCTTCACGGGCCGCGCCGCGGACGCGACACGCATGTCCGAGTTCCAGCGGTTCGGTCAGGGGACGTACCAGCTCCGCGGCGAACAGTGCGCCGAGAGCGTCGCCACCGCGGTCGACGCCGGCTACGACGCCATCGACACGGCGCAGGGCTACCAGAACGAGGCGCTCGTCCGCGAGGGCATCGAGCGCGCCGGCGCCGACCCGAACGACCTGTTCGTCGCGACGAAGCTGCAGACCGACAACCTCGGCTACGAGGACGCCGTCGCCACGGCCCACGAGAGCCGCGCGCGCCTCGGCGTCGACAGCATCGACCTGCTGTACGTCCACTGGCCCATCAACACCTACGACGTAGAGGAGACGACGCGCGCGCTGAACGAACTCGTCGCCGACGGCGTCGTCGACCGCGTCGGCCTCTCGAACTTCCGCGTCGACCAGCTCGACGCCGCCCGCGACGCGCTCGACGTCCCGCTGTTCGCCCACCAGGTCGAGTGCCACCCGCTGCTCCAGCAGGACGAACTCCGCGAGTACGCCGTCGAACACGACCACTGGCTCGTCGCGTACTGCCCCATCGCCCGCAACGACGTCGCCGACGTCGACGTCGTCCGTGACGTCGCCGACAAGCACGACGCGACCCCCGCGCAGGTCTCCATCGCGTGGCTGCTCGCGAAGGACAACGTCGCCGCCATCCCGAAAGCGACCAGCGAGGAGCACATCCGCGACAACCTCGCTGGCGCCGCCCTCGAACTCGACGCCGAAGACGTCGCCCGAATCGACGACATCGACGAGGAGCGCCGCCTCGTCGACTTCGAGGAAGCGCCCTGGAACCAGGTCGACTGACTGCACCGAGCGGGCTGCGTCGGCACCCGTGCTTTCTCGGCGACCAACCGCTCGCCCATCCGCGGCGGCGACGCTGCGCTGTCGCTGAGACCGGACGGACCACGCGAACCGGACGGGAACAGCGCGAACGGGGCCGCAAACTGCGACGGCAACGGCTCCTGACTCGATGGCGCGGAGCCGCAGAAAGTCGGCGCAGCGGAAACGGGCGGCTCGGGTGCGCCGCCCGCGTGCCTCCTGTCAGGAGTGCCGGAATGCGAGGCGTTCCCCCGAATCGCAGTCCGAGAACCGGTCCGGACTGCGTCGTCCCTTCGTCCACGACCCGCTTACCGCTGATGGCTTGGTATCGAGGCTTCTTTTGAACGGTCGCGACAGAATGCGCCGGCGTCTCGAAGCCGACTTCGCGTAGGCCGTCGAGCCGCCGTCGAGCACGTCCGCAGCGGCTACCCGGTGTTCTTCATGCCGGCGGCGATTCCTTTCACGGTGAGTCGGAGCGCGCGCTCTTCGGCGTCGGTGCGGTGGCTGCGGCCGAGCAGGTCTATCTGTAGGAGGTTCAGCGGGTCGACGTAGGGGTTCCGGCGTTCGAGGCTCTCGGCGAGCCACTCGCGGCGAAGCAGCGAGTCGCGCTGGGTGACCTGCTTCACCAGTTCGACGGCGCGGTCGTACTCCGCTTCGATGCGCGGGAAGAACTCCGCGCGGAGGTCCTCCGGGGCCAGGTCGGCGTACTCGGCGGCGATGTCGAGTTCGGTGCGGGCGAGCGACAGCGCGATGTGGTCGATGGTCGTCCGGAAGAACGGCCACTGCCGGTACATCTCCCGGAGCGTCTCGACGTCGCCGCCGTCGTCCAGGTAGGCGTCCAGCCCGGCGGCGGTGGAGAACCAGCCGGGGAGGATGGCGCGGCTCTGCGTCCACGAGAACACCCACGGAATCGCGCGGAGGTCCTCGACGGTGCGGTCGCTGGACCGGGACGCCGGCCGCGACCCCATGTTGAGGTCCTCGATGACCGTGATGGGCGTCGCGGCCTCGAAGAACTCGACGAAGCCGTCGGTGTCGAGCAGGTCGCGGTAGGCGTCGCGGGCGGCCTCGCCGGCGACGTCCATGGCCGCCTCCCACTCGTCGTGGACCGCCGGCGTGTCGCCCTGGATGCGGCGGAGCCGCGCGCGGATCTGCGCGTCCAGCATCTGCTCCAGCTCGCGCTCTGCGACCCGCGGGTTCGCGTACTTCTCGGCGATGGCTTCGCCCTGCTCGGTGAACTTCACTTCGCCCGTGGCGGTCTCGGGCGGCAGCGCGAGCAGCGCCTCGTTCATCGGGCCGCCGCCGCGGGAGATGGAGCCGCCGCGGCCGTGGAACAGCCGGAGTTCCACACCGACGTCGTCGGCGACCTCCGCGAGCCGCCGGGCGTTCTGGTGGAGGTCCCACGCCGCCGCGAACGGCCCGTTCTCCTTGTTCGAGTCGGAGTAGCCGAGCATCACTTCCTGGACGTCGCCGCGGGCGTCGAGGGCGGCGCCGTAGGCGTCGTTGTCGACGAGCGTCCCGAGGATGTCGCGGGCGTTCGCGAGCGCCGACGCCGTTTCGAGCAGCGGAACGACGTCCAGCCCGCAGTGTTCGGGGAGCGAGACGACGCCGGCGAGGTCCGCGAGGTACAGCACTTCGAGGACGTGCGACGGCGCTTCGGTCATCGAGATGCAGTACGTGTCGATGGCGTCGGCGCCGTACTCGCGGTGCCAGTCGCCGAGCGCGTCGAACCGGCGGCACACCCGCGCAGCGGTGTCAGAGAGGTCGTCGTCGACGTCGAGGCTGCCGACGCCGTCGTCGTCGAGGATGGACCGCGTCAGCACGTCAACGCGGTCGTCCTCGTCCATGTCGGCGTAGTCGACGCCCTCGCGGTCGAGCAGCGCCGAGACGGCCTCCGTGTGGTTCTCCTGGTGGTCGCGGAGGTCGAGCGCGGCGAGCGTGAACCCGAACGTCTCGACGCGGCGGACCAGCGGGTCGACGCGCTCTGCGGCGACCGCGTCGTGGCCGTTCGCGCGGAGGTCGGCGGCGAGCGTTTCGAGCGCCGAAACGAACTCGTCCGGGTCGCCGTACTCGCCCGACCGGAGGTCGTCGACGCGGGCGACGCGCTCGCGGACCAGTTCGACGTAGCGCCGGTACGGCTCCGCCGGGTAGCGCTCGTCGGCGGTCTCGGCGGCCGACGGCACCGCGTCGCGCTCGGCGGCGAGCCGCGCCTCGAACTCGTCGGTGTGGGTGAGCCGGTCGCCCTCCTGGCTGACGTCGCCGAGCAGCGCCTGCAGTTCGCCGTCGTACCGGTCGAGGACGGCGTCGCGCTGGGCGTCGAGCGTGTCGGTGGTGACGTCGGGCGTCACGAACGGGTTGCCGTCGCGGTCGCTGCCCGCCCACGACCGGAACTCCAGCAGCTGCGGGACGTCCCCGTCGACGTCGGCGTCGGCGGCGTCGAGGCCGTCCTCCAGCGACTCGTAGGCGTCAGAGACGACGTCGAACAGCGTCTCTTCGAGGTACCAGCGGACGTCGCGCGCCTCGTCGGTCGGCGTCGGCCGGTGCGGCCGGACCTGCCGGGTCGCCCACAGCGACTCGACCTCGGCTTCGACGTCGTCGACCAGGTCGTCTTCCTCCTCGTCGATGAGGCGGCGCTCGTCGAGGTCGGCGAGGTCCTCGGCGACGCGGCGCAGCTTCGCCTTCACGGTCTTGCGGCGCGCCTCCGTCGGGTGCGCCGTGAACGTCGGGACGACGCGCGTGTCAGCGAGCGCCTGCGCGGCGTCCTCCGGGTCGGCTTCGGCGAGCGCCGCGGCGGCGGCCTGCACGCCGTCTTCGAGCGCGCCCTTCTCGCGTCGCCGGCGAATCGCGCGGACCCGTTCGCGCTCCTCGGCGACGTTCACCAGTTCGAAGTAGGCCGCGAACGCCCGCGCGACGGTGCGGGTCGTCTCCGGGTCGAGGCCGTCGAGTCGCTCCCTGACCGGGTCGCGGCTGTCGGTCTCCCCGCGCCGGTAGTCGATGGAGGCGGTGCGGACGTCCTCGACGGTGTCGAACGCCGCCGTCGACGTCTGCCGTTCGAGGACGTCGCCGAGCAGTGCGCCGAGTTCGCGGACGTCCTGCCGGACGTCCCGCTCGTGGCTCGTCATACGCTACCAAGACTGCCCCGGGGGCCACAGTAGTTCCGGTTCGACGAAGAATTTCCTCGGAACCGAATTTTTCAGAAAACGAACGTGACTTCGCGGCCAATCCGGCGCGAATCGACGGCTGTCGGACGATTCTCGGTCGAGCCGTCCCGGCGAGCCGTTTTCAGCGTGAAGACGCCGGTCGGCTGCGGCGGGTCAGCGCTTCGGGAGCAGCACGAACAGCACCGCGGCGACGGCGGTGACGCCCGCCAGCAGGTAGAACGCCTCGTCGAACAGGCCGAGGTCGGACATGACGCCGACGATCGTGGAGCCGGTGGCGCCGATGAGGAAGAACAGCGTGCGGAGCAGCCCCCACGTCGACCCGGTGGCCTCGTCCGGCAGCGCGTCGATGATGTACGGATTCAGCACCGACGAGACCGCGATTCGCGACGACAGCGCGACGACGAGCAGCGCGAGCGGTACGAGGCCGGAGACGTGCGGGAGCAGCGCGAGCGTCGCGACGCCGACCGCGGCGACGACGAGGATGACCCGGCGCGTCCCGACCCGGTCGACGGCCGCGCCGCCGGCGAGTTGGAACCCGGCGCCGCCGACGAACAGCAGCGCGAACAGCGCGCTCGGCGCGCCCTCCGCGAGCGTCTTCTCCTCCAGCAGGTACGTCGGCAGGAACGCCGTCAGCGCCTGAAACGTGAACAGCATCAGCGTCATCCCGACGAACGCGACCACGATGGTCCGGTCCGTGAACACAGTGTGAAGCGTCCGCCGAACGCTCACCTCGCCGTTCCCGCTTTCGCCGTCCTCGTCACCATCGCCGTCCTCGTCGCCATCGCCGTCCTCGTCGTTGCCGACACTGGCTGCGTCGTCGGCGGCGTCTGCGTCGTCGGCGTCGCCGCCGGGGATGGTCAGCCAGGCGCCGACCGCGGTGACGGCGAACAGCGGGACGGTCAGCCCGACGGCGGCCCGCCAGCCGACGTGGTCGGTCGCGGTGCTGCCGAAGACGGGGAGCGCCGCCGAGCCGAGGCTGCCGGCGGCGAGCGTGATGCCGAACGCCCGGCCGCTGTTCGACCGGAAGAACCGCGAGAGCGCGATGCCGCGCGTCGTCCCGTACAGCCCGGTCGCGAGCCCGAACAGCCCGCAGGCGACGAGGAACACCGCGAACACCGGCGCCGCGGCGATGACACAGAGGCTGCCGGCGGCGAGCGCGAGGCTCAGGCTCAGCAGCGTCCGCTCGTCCAGCCGGTCGACGAGCAGCCCCGCGGGGAACTGCATGACGCCGTAGCCGGCCCAGACGACCGTGATGGCGACGCCGGCGGTGCTGTCGTCGATGCGGAACGCGCCCTGAATCTGCGGGAGCAGCGCGGGCAGCAGGAACCGCAGGCCGAGCGTCAGGAACCACCCGAACGCGACCGACGCGAGGATGCCGCGCCGCTCGCCGCCGCCGAGCCGACGCGGGACGCGGGACAGTCTCACTGCCGAGAGGAACGGGCGCCGACGACAAGAGCGGTCCGAATCCGGAACGACCGGCGGCGGTGGCGGCGGTAGCGGCGGTGGCAACGCGGCGGCGGTGGCGGCAGTGGCGGCGGTGGCGGCGCGGCGACGCGGCCAGCGGTCGACGACGGAACCGACGAGAGCCGGCGCTGTGCGGGCGATGAACGGTGCGGCCGCAGGGGTGCGGCCGCGATGGACACGGAATCGGTGCAGACTCGCGCAGACTGGCGCGGACTCCCAGGGGCTCGCGCCGGTTCAGCGACGGTCGGACGGACGGAAGTAGTTCGCTATGAGCCGTCCGGACGGCTATGGAGCGGTACGTGCCGGTGGAAACCCGGCGTCTGCGGCCGTGTTCGGCCTTTCGTCAGGCTTTTGCGTGGCGGCTTCCGACTCCGACGTATGAGCGTAGACGACGACAAGTACCCCGGCGACTCGGGGCGTCGCCGGTTCGTGAAGGGCGTCGTCGGCGGCGCGGCCCTCGCGGGAGTCAGCGTGGTAGGGTCGGCCTCCGTCAACAGCGTCACCACCTCGCCCGGGAAAGGCGGCGGCGCGACCGAGGCGATGGCCATCGAGAACACCGACGGCCCGGCGCCGCGCGGGATGCCGCAGATCCCCATCGAAATCGACAGCGACGGCTTCATCCGCGGCGTCTGGCCGGACGTCAAGACCGTCGAGCAGGGCGGCGTCTCCATCAAGGTCGCACAGACCGAACTCGGCGGGAAGACGTACTCCTCGGAGTGGTTCCAGTACTGCGGCGTCGAGACGTACACCGGGATTCAGCCGGGGTACGAGCCGGAGGGCGGGAACTACTTCTACGTCGGAGCGAACCCGGGCTACGAGTGGCAGTCCGAAGTGATGAGCCAGGGCGACCAGTTCACCGTCGACATGTTCTCCGACTACGAGACGTGGGGGAACGGCATCGGCGTCAGCGGCCTCGGGAAGCCGGCGACCGCGAACTGGCGGTCGAAGGGCGCGGAGGACACCATCCCGGTCCAGATTCTCCGCTCGCCCATCATCGAGAAACTCGCCGCGACCGGCTCCGCGCAGGGCGCCGACGGCGAGACGTATGAGGTCCCCTCGGACGTCCAGAAGTGGCTGCAGGCGTCGACCAGTAAAGGGTTCATCGCGTGGCTCAACAAGTGCACGCACTTCTGCTGTGTCCCCGGCTTCAAGCAGAACGCCGGCTCCGCGAAGTTCGCGGCCGCGGACGAAGTGTACTGCCCGTGCCACCAGTCGGTGTACGAGCCGTTCAGCATCGTCACGACGCTGTTCACCTCCCGGCCGCGGCCCGACGAGTAACGCCGCTCGCCGCCCGCCGCAGCGCCGCCGGGCTTTTCTCGCGCCGCTCACCACCGCCACCCATGAGCGACGGCTCCCCCGCCGACAGCGCCAGCACCGACTCCTCCGGCGACGACCCGGCCGCGGCCGCCGAATCCACGGACGCCGACGATACCGACGACACTCTCGATACTTCCGGCACCGCCGAGTTCGATGCGGCGCGCGCGGCGGCCCGGCGGACCCTCACCGGCGACGACGTCACGGCGTTCCACCTCGGCGTCGTCCGCGGCGGCGAGGTCGACACGGCGGCCGCACGGGTCGGCGGCGGCGACGACGACCGCCCCGAACTGGAGGCGCTGACGCTTCTGGCGACGCACCTCCGGGTCGTCGCGGACGACGCGGGCGCCGACTACGACGCCGTCGCGGCGGACGCGGCGGCGCTCGCGAGCCAGGTGGAGTCGCTGTCGACGCTGCCGGGCGAGGAGTAGCCGAGGCTCAGCGAAGCCCGACGTTGCGGCGGCGGTGAGCGAGATACTGGCCGGAGCCGACGACCGTGACCGCGACGAGCGCCGCGGCGGCGGCGAGCGCGGCGACCGTCGACGGAACGGCGGCGTCGGCGACGAGGTACGTCCCGACGGGGAGCGCCGTCTCGGCGGCGACGTACAGGTACCACCGCGGCACCCACGCGCCGTCGCGCGCCAGCCCGACCGCGTCGGCGACGAGCGCCGGGACGGACGCGGCGGCCGCGACGACCACGACGCCGGCGACCGCGACCAGCGCGACGCCGAAGTCGGTGACGGAGCCGGTTTCGACGACGACGGCGACGAGCAGCGCCGCGCCGACGACCGTCACGGCCAGGTAGCCGACGAGCGCCAGCCAGTAGCGGTTACCGGGTCGGTCCGCGTCGGCCGAACGGGACAGCGACGGCGACATGGCTCCCGGTACGCCGCCTCGCCGGGTATAGGCCGCAGAACCGCCGAACACCGCCCGTCGCCGCCGAGCGCCGCCCGGAACGACCCTGCCGTGGCGGAGTCCGACCGCCGCCGCCGGGCCGCGGCGGATTTCCGCGATTGATTGTCGCGGCGACGCACGTCGCAGGTGCGATGGAAACGCACGAACTCACCGTCACCGGCATGCAGTGTGCGAGCTGTGAAGCCCTCGTGACGCAGGCCGTCACGGGCCTCGACGGCGTCGCGGCCGTCGAATCGGACGCCGCCCGCGACCGCGTCGTCGTCCGCGCGGACGACGAGCGAGCCGACGATTCGCTCCGCGACCGCGTCGAGCAGGCCATCACCGAAACCGGCTACACGGTCGACGGCTGACCCGCTCCGCGTCGGCGACGACGCCGACCGGCTCCCGTCAGCCACGCCCTCCGATTTCTACCGCTGCAACCCCGCAGCGACCGCGTCGGCGACGGCCTGGGTTCCCGCACGACCGCGCAGCCTCCGCGCCGCGACTCGCTCCCCGGTTCGGTCGGGGGCGGTCGCAGTCGGGCGATGCTGGCCGTCGACCGGTCGCCGACGGGCCGTCCGTTCGGTCGCCGGGTTCGCCGGGAGGCCCACGGTTTTCCGGCCTTGAGGTGGCGGCGGCGCGTCGGTTCGGGTATGACGTCGTTCGTCGTTCCCGTGACCGGACTGTCGTGCGGCAGCTGCGAACAGCTCCTCGAAGACCGCGTCGGCGCCGTCGAGGGCGTCACGTCCGTCGACGCCGACCACGTCGCCGGGACCGTCCGCGTCGCCGGCGACGACGTCGACCGGGGCCGCGTGGAACAGGTCGTCATCGAAACCGGGTACGGCGTCGGCGAGTGACCGCCGGCGTCCGTCTGCCGCCCGCTCGCTCGCGTCGCCGCGATTCGGTGACGCCGAACCGTCTGCGCTGCGCTGGCGTCAGTCGACCGACGATGATTCACGCACACACACAGCCGGCCGAAGCGCGCTCCCCCCGTGGAGACTAGCATGGCTCGGCAGGACATGCGGCTGGTGGAGGTCATGATCCTGAGCCCCGAGGCGCGGGAGGCCGTGCTCGGCGTTCTCGACGACGAGGGGCTCGATTACAGCCTCAACGACCGCTCGGACAAGCCGGAGGCGTCCGCGAAAATCTCGTTTCCGCTCCCCGCTCACGGCGTCGAGCCGATACAGGAGCGGTTCACCGAAATCGGCATCCGCGACTCCATCTACACGGTCGTCTACAACCCGGAGGCCATCGTCTCCGACCGGTTCGTCAACGAGACCGGCCCGGAGCACGTCGGCGCGCTCGCCCCGGGCCGCATCTCCCGCCGCGAACTCCACTCGAAGGCGGCCGACCTCATCCCGGACTTCGTCATCTACGTGCTGATGACCGCCATCAGCTCCGTCGTCGCGACCTCGGGGGTGCTGCTCGAGTCGACGTCGGTGCTCATCGGGTCGATGGTCATCGCGCCGCTGCTCGGCCCGGCGATGGCGACGTCCGTCTCCACCGTCATCGACGACCGCGGCCTGTTCCGGCGCGGCATCGACTTCCAGTTGAAGGGGCTCGCCGTGTCGGTGCTGGTCGCCGTCATCTTCGCGTGGACCGCCAAGACCGTCGGCGACATCACCGTCGACGTCCGGTCGGTGCTGAGCATCAGCCAGCACACCTCGCCGGCGTTCCTGCTCGTCACCATCGCGGTCGGCTCCGGCGTCGCCGGCGCCATCGCGCTGTCGACGAGCGGCTCCACCGAACTGGTCGGCGTCATGGTCGCCGCGGCGCTGATGCCGCCCATCGGCGTCCTCGGCGTCGGCGTCGCCTGGATGGAGCCGGTGGTCATCGTCGGCTCGCTCGCCGTCATCACCGCGAACATCGCCGCCATCAACCTCGCCGGCATCACGTCGCTGTGGTACCTCGGCTACCGGCCGACCGAGTGGCAGGAACTGAAGCGCGCCCGCGGCGTCCTGCTGCGCCGCGCCGTCGCCCTGCTCACCCTCATCGCCGTCACCGCGATGGTGCTCTCCCGGGTCGAACGCGGCAGCACGCTCCGGCCGTTCTTCGACGTCCTCCCACTGCTATGACCGACGACACACCCGACCGCAGACGCGACCGCATCGAACGGAGACGAACCGGCTCCGCCGACCGCGCCGCCGACGGCGACGACGCGGGCCGCGACAGCGACGCGGACAGCGGCGGCAACGCCGACAGCGACGCGAACCGCGGCAGCAACGTCGCTGCCGACGGTGGCGGTGCGGGCGACGCGCCGCCGGACGCGCCGGAGGTGTCCGCGTCGGCGCGGGACGCGCTGTCGCTGCTCGGCCGCGCGGCGTCGGTGGCCGTCCAGTTCCTCCGCGTGTTCGCGCGGGTCGTGTTCATCGGCGTCACGGTCGTCGCCGGCTTCCTCAGCGAGGGGGAGCGCGACGGCCCGTTCGCGAACTGGTTCCTGCTGTCGGGGAGCCGGTGGGCGATCATCGGCGCGCTCGAAGTCGCCTTCTTCATCGCGGCGCTCGGGCTGGCGTTCGTCAACGTCATCGGCGTCCAGAACTCCGGGTTCGTCTCCACGATGTTCTCCACCATCATCGCGGGGCTGTTCTCGTTCGTCCCCATCGTCATCACGGTGAACAGCCTCGCGATGTCGAGCCTCTCGGAGTCGCTGGCGGGCATCACCGAACGCATCGACAACGTCGCCGACTTCCGCGAACAGATCGCGGCGCTCGACCCGGAGCTGCACGTCACGCCGACGAACCCGGCGGCGTTCGTCGAGGTGGTGACGCAGCTGCTCGTCGACGCCGCAGACGACGTCGAGGCGGCGGCCGCGGACCTCGACGACCCGGCGGACCGCGAGGTGGCGGCGTTGCTGTCGCGGTCCCGCGGCACCGCCCGCGCCATCCGTGAGGCGCTCGACGGCCGGAACCCGGCCGTGTTCGACCTGCTCGTCCCGATGATGCGGCAGGACTACGCCGAGTACGTCAACCGGACGCGGTCGGCGAAGCTCCGGCACGACCTGCCCGCCGACGCGGACGCCGGCGTCGCCGAACTCCAGAAGCTGCTGACGGTGCTCGACGTCACGCGGCACTACTTCAAGACGATGTACCTCCAGCAGGAGCTCGCGAACCTCTCGCGGCTCATCGCCTACTCCGGGATGGCGGCGTTCGTCGGCTCCGTCATGGTCATCATGGTGTTCGCCGGCGGCTTCCCGCCCGGCGGCCCGGCGACGCCGGTGCTGCTGCTCGTCGCCGTCGGCCTCACCGTCGCGTTCCTCCCGTTCGCCATCCTGTTCGCGTACGTCGTCCGCATCGCGACCGTCATCAAGCGCACCTCCGCGCCGGGCGCGTTCACGCCGAACGGTGAGCAACCGTGACGGGCCGCTGCGGCAATCCGCTGCTGTGCTGCGGCCCGGTGTGGGCGCGGTTCCGCCCGGCGGCCGCCGTGAGCGACTGGCCGCCGCCGCTGCTCGGCCGACTCCCGCATCGTCCCCGCAGCATCTCCGCACCGCCCCCGATCGACCGACAGACGCACCGGCTGGTCACCGCGCGGCCCGCGGCCGCGAGCCGCGAATCCGACCGCCCTCCACGAATGCCCTCCACCGACTCCGACACCGAACCAGACGCACGAACCGACTCCGACAACGAAACTGACTCCGCCGGACGCGACGATTCCAGCACGCGAGTCGACTCGGCGGTCCGCGCCGCGCGCGACGCGCTGTCGGCGCCCGACGTCGACCGGGCGACCGCCGTCGTCGTCGCGATGCTCGGCGTCGACGCCGTCCTCTGGGTGCTGCTGTACCGCGGCGCGGTCCCGATGCCCGGGGCGTCGTGGCTGATGCAGCAGGCCGGGGTTCCGATGGCCGCGCCGGGCGCGATGGAGCTCGCGGCGTTCCACGTCGGCACCGTCGAGGCCTTCGCCGGCTACCTCGTCGTGTGGGGCGTCATGATGTGGGCGATGATGCACCCGGCGATGACCCGGTTCACCCGGGAGTACGCCGACGCCTACCGCGGCGGCGCCGGCGGCGCGGCGCTGTCGCTCGCGTCGTTCATGACGGGCTACCACGCCGTCTGGCTGCTCTCCGGCGTCGTGCCGCTGACGTTCCACGCGCTGCTGCCCGGCGGCATCCTCGGATTCACCGCGGCGCACACGCACCTCGTCGTCGGCGGCGTCCTCGTCCTCACCGGCCTGTACCAGCTCACCGAGTTCAAGCAGTCGCTGCTGCGCAGTTGCTGTGCCCGCGTCGCCCCGCACACCGACTCCGTCCCCGAGGCGGTCGAGGAGGGGCTGGGCCACGGCGTCCGCTGCGTCACCATCTGCTTCGGGCCGTTCTTCCTGCTCATGCCGTTCTTCGGCGAGATGAACTTCTTCTGGATGGTCGCGCTCACGGCGGTCGTCACCGTCGAACGGCTCCCCGTCTGGGGCGACGACGTCGCGACCGCGACCGGCGTCGTCAGCCTGCTCGCCGGCCTGGTCGTCCTCGCCGCCCGCCCCGACCTCGGCCTCCGCTTCGCGACGTCGATGGGGATGTAGCGCGGACGCGAACGGCTCCCCGCCTCGTCCGACAGTCGCCGCCGATTCACCGCGGCATCCGTCTTTTTCACGACACTAACCGCCGCAGCGGCCGACGCGCCGAGCATGAGCGACTCGGACGCCACAGGTGACGCGAGCACCGCGACTCGCCGGTCCTACCTCGTCGCCGCGGGCGGCGCGGCGGCCGGCCTCGCGGGGCTCGCCGGCTGTCTCGACGGCGGTGACGGCGGCGACGGGGGCGCCGGCGACGCCGACGCCGACGGCACCGCGGCCGCGACGCGGGACGACGAGAAACGCACCGACGTCGGGTCGACGACGCCGGACGACAGCGAGTCGTTCGCCGACGGCGCCGAGGAGGGCTGGACGCGCGCCGACCCGCCGACCGACGCCGCGCTGTACGACGTCGTGCTGTCGCGGGAAGGCCCGTACGTCGTCGGCGAGGGCGGCGCGCTGCTCGCCCGCGCGAACGGCCTGTGGGAGCTCGTCGGGCAGGGCGACGTCGCGGCGACGAGCAACGCGCTGTACGGCGCCGCCCTCACCGCGGACCGTCGGCACGTCTGGTTCGCCGGGGACGCCGGCGCGCTCGGCGTGTTCGACCTCGACACGCTGACGCTCCGGGACTACTCGGCGCCGATGGGGATGACCTCCTCGTGGGCGGACGTCGCCGCCGCCGGCGCCGCCGGCGGGGAGTCCGTCTGGGTCGCCAACGGCTCCGGGCAGGTGCTGCGCGGCCGCCTCGACGGCGTCGCCGTCGACTGGTTCGACGTCCGGAAGCCCGGCGCCGGCTCCTCGTTCACGGCCGCCGAGTTCGTCGACGCCGACACCGGCTTCCTCGCCACCGGCGCCGGCACCGTGTTCGCGACGGCCGACGGCGGCCGCAACTGGCGGCGAATCGGGATCCACGGCGCCGGCGGCGCGCTGTTCGACGTCGCGGCCGCTGGCCCGGGGCACGTCCACGTCGCGGGCGCGGGCGGCGACATCTACCGGTACAACGGCCGGACGTGGACGACGCTCAGCGCCGGCGACGCCGACGTGAACGCCCTCGTGTTCGACGCCGACCGCGGCGGCTACGCCGTCGACGCCGCCGGCGCGGTCTACGTCTACGCTGCCGGCGAGTGGGACGAACACGCCCGGCCCGCCACGGACGCCCTGGAGGGAGTCGCGTTCGGCACCGCGTCCTCCCCGCAGGTCGCCGTCGGCGACGACGGGACCATCGTCGAGCGGTTCGGCGCCACCGACGACGGCTGACCCGCTGGCGCGCCGGTCGCTGCGCCAGTCGCCGCGCCCGTCGCCGCGCCCGTCGCCGCCGCCGCCCGCTTCATCGACGTCCACTCCGCCGGCGTCCACTCCGTCGGCGTCCGCTTCGCCGTCGGACCTCGTCGGGAGCCCTCGGTGGGAGACGGGGACGCGCGGTGTTCCCCGAACGCCGCGAACGCGGGACGGACGACCGCTCGAGCCGCCGGATTATGAACCGCCTTTTCACTCCCGGCCGTCTCTCGCGGTAGCCCGACCGGTCCGGCCGGAGGGGCGCGGCGGACCGACCCGCACGGTCGGCGACGAATCTCTCACGACAACTCCATGGGACTCATCGGCTCCGTCTTCCACGGCCTCACGCTCGCGTTCGACATGGCGTTCGACTCCTGGTGGGCGCTCGTGCTCGGCTTCGCCATCACGGGCGCCGTCGAGGTGTTCGTCTCCGAGGACGCCATGACCGACTACCTCGGCGGCGACGGCTGGCGCGAAGTCGGCTACGGCACCGCCTTCGGCGTCGCCTCGTCGTCGTGCAGCTACTCCGCCATCGCGATGGCGCGGAAGCTGTTCAAGAAGGGCGCCTCGCCGGTCGCGGCGCTCGGCGCGTTCATGTTCGCCGCGACCGACCTCGTCGTCGAACTCGGCCTCGTGATGTGGGTGCTGCTCGGCTGGCAGTTCGTCGCCGCCGACTTCCTCGGCGGCCTCGTCGCCATCGCGGTCCTCACGCTCGCCTACCGGCGCGTCCCCGACGAGTGGTGGGACGTCGCCTACCGGAACGTCCTCGAACTCGAACAGCACGAGTGCGAAGCGTGCCGCATGGCGGCGCCGCCCGAGGAGGAGGAAACCGTCGTCGCGGCCCACCGCGACGAGACGCTGTACTTCTGCTGTGGCGGCTGCCTGAACGCCTGGGAGGCGATGCACGACGCCGACGCCGCCGTCCGCGACGACGAGTCGCCGAGCTGGCTGTCGCGGGACGGCTGGGTCCGCGCCGCCTCGGCGTCGATGCGCGAGTGGGACATGCTGTGGGACGACATCGCCGTCGGCTTCCTGCTCGCCGGGCTCATCGCCGGCGTCGTCCCGCGGAGCGCCTGGGCCGTCGTCTTCACGACGAACGAGGGGTTCCTCTGGGTGCTCTGGGGCGCGCTGATGGCGACGCTCGTCGGCGTCGTCACGTTCATCTGCTCGGTCGGAAACGTCCCGTTCGCGCTCGTGCTGTGGGCGAACGGCGTCCCGTTCGGCGCCGTGCTGTCGTTCGTCTTCGCCGACCTCGTCATCCCGCCCATCGTCAACGCCTACCGGACGTACTACGGCGGCCGCATCGCCGCCGTGCTGTTCGGCGCGATGGCCGGCGCCGCGGTCGTCGCCGGCGTCGTCGTCCACTACGTCTTCGGCCTGCTCGGGCTGATTCCGCCGCACGGCGTCACCGGCGGCACCGCGCCCGGCGAGTACACGGTCGTGTTGAATCTGCTGTTCACGGCCGTGTTCGTCGCGCAGCTCACCGCCGCCTACGGCCGCGAAACCGTCGGAAACTGGCTCCTCGACGCCATCGGCCGCTTCGGCACGTGGTACTACCGCGTCGAGCGGGTCGTCGGCCCGGTCGGCGAACTCCTGCTGCTGCTCGCCGCCGCGCTCCGAACGGCCGCCGGCGTCGTCGCGACCGGCGCCGCGGCCGCCGCGGACCTCGTCGGCGACGCAGTGACCGACGCCGCGGTCGACGCCGAACCCCACGCAGCCGGTGACGACGGCGGGCCGGCCGCGACTACCGGCGCCGCACCCGGCGACGCGAACCCGGACCCGGGTGCGGGGTCGGACCCGGAGCCGGACTCGGACCGCTCGGTCGACCTCGACGTGCGCACCGCCGGCGCCGACGCCGAATCCGGTGACTCAGCTGCCACCGACGCCGAATCCGGTGACTCAGCTGCCACCGACGCCGACACTGACTCCGGCGACGCCGACGCCGACACCGACTCCGGCGGCGCGACGGACGGTGCGTAGCCGTGGAGCGGTGGCCGGCGTCGGTCGGCGATTTTCGCGACCGCTCGCCCGCCGTCACGGTGCTCGGCGGACTGACGCTGCTGTTCACGGTCGCCGTCCGGGTCGCGGAGCTGTACGTCCCGCAGTACCTGAATCTGCTCGGCGCCTCCGCCGCCTCCCTCGGCGGCTACGCGGCGCTCGCGCTGCTCGTCGAGGCGGTGCCGTCGCTGTCGGCGGAGCGCCGCGGCGTCGACTCGGTCGCGGCGCTGCTCGCGGCAGGCTGTGCCGCGACGCTCGGCGCGTTCCTCTGGCTGTTCGCCGGGGCGGCAGGCGCGGTACTCGGCGTCTCCGGGGTCGTCGTCGCGACCGCCGGGTCGCTGCTCGCCCGCACCTGGGGCACCCACGGCCCCGGCGCGCTGTTCGACGACGCCCTCGTCGACGCGGAACACGCCCGGGTCACCGAGACGCTCACCGAGGTCGGCGCGCTGAAGCAGGCCGGGCTGCTCGCCGTGCTGGCGCCGACGGCCGCGCTGTTCACCGCGGTGTCGCCGTTCGTCACGGCGTTCAGCGTTTACGCCGCGGTCGTCGCCGCGCTCGGCGCGACGGCCACGGTCGCGCTCGCGGTGCTCGGCGGCTCCGGCGACGTCGAGACTCCCGCCGTCGACCGGCCGCGCCCCGAACTCGGCGGGGTCCGCGCCGCGCTCGACGACCTCACCGTCCCGCTGTGGCGCGGCGTCGCCGCCGGCGGCCTCGTCGCCGCCGCCGAAGGGATGGTGTCCGCGTTCCTCGTCATCGTCGTCGTCGAGTACCACGCGGTCGGCCTCGCGACGCCGCTGGTCGACGTGCCGCCGACGGCCTTCTTCGGCGTCCTCGTCGCCGCCGAGACGACCGCGGCGCTCGCATCGCTCGCGTTCGGGTCGCGGCTCGTCCGCGCCGCCGGCACCGTCCCGGTCGTCGCCGCCGGCGCCGCCGCGACCGCGGCGTTCCCCGCCGCGCTCGTGCTCGCTCCGTCGAACCCGCCGCTGCTGCTCGCGCTGTTCACCGCCTACGGCGCCCGGTTCGTCGGCCGGCCCGCGCGCGACGCGCTCTTCGCGGGCCGGCTCCGCGCCGCGCTCGGCGACGACGAATCCGTGCGCGACGCGCTCCGCGCCTCCCGGCTGGTTCGGCGCGGCGCCGCCGTCCCGGCCGCGTTCGCCGCCGGCGTCCTGTACGGCGCCAGCCCCCTCGCCGCGTTCGGACTCGCGTCGCTGGTCGGCGCCGCCGGCCTCTGGCTGTACGTCCGGTTCGTCCGAGCCGAGTAGTCGCCGCGGGGCTGGCTGCGGATTGCCGGTCGCCGACGGCTGAACACCGGCCGGGTGGGCGGTTCACGGATTGCGAGCCGTGAAGTGGCCGTCCGCCGTGGCCCGGATATGAGCAGTCGGGCGGAGCGGCTGGTCGAGCGCGCCCGGCGCGCCGCCCGGGACGCGTACCACTACGCGCCAGACGCGGTGCCGTCGAACCCGACGCGGTGGCTGACGACGCTGCACCACCGCGACATCGGCGTGCTGTACCTCGCGTTCGCGGCGACGATGGGGCTGTGGGGCGCGCTCGACGCGATGCTGCTCCGCGCCGAACTGGTGACGCCGCAGGCCGACGTCTGGGGCGCCGCCACGTACAACGCGCTGTTCACGACGCACGGCCTCACGATGCTGTTCCTGTTCGCGACACCGGCGCTGTTCGGGTTCGCGAACGTCGTCGTCCCGCCGCTCGTCGGCGCCGACGACATGGCGTTCCCGCGGGTGAACGCCGTCGCCTTCTGGCTGCTGCCGCCCGCGGCGCTGCTGATGCGCGCCGGCCTGATTGCCGAGTTGGCCGGCGCGGTCGTCGCGCCCGACACGGCATTCCACCCGCCGGCGGTCGGCTGGACGCTCTACCCGCCGCTGAGCGTCCGGATGCCGAACGTCGAGGTCGACCTGCTCCTGCTCGGCATCCACCTCTCGGGCGTCTCCACCGTCGCCGCCGCCATCAACTTCGTCGTCACCGTCGTCGAGGAGCGCGGCGACGACGTGCCGTGGGCGAGCCTCGACATCTTCTCGTGGACGATGTTGACCACCGCCGGCATCGCGCTGTTCGCGTTCCCGATGCTCGGGTCGTCGCTGCTGATGCTGCTGCTCGACCGGAACTTCGGGACGACGTTCTTCGCCGTCGGCGGCGGCGGACCGATTCTGTGGCAGCACCTGTTCTGGTTCTTCGGCCACCCCGAAGTCTACATCCTCGTGCTGCCGGCGATGGGCGTGCTGAGCACCCTGATTCCGCGGTTTTCGGGGCGGAAGCTGTTCGGGTTCACGTTCGTGGTCTACTCGACGCTGGCCATCGGCGTGCTGTCGTTCGGCGTCTGGGCGCACCACATGTTCGCGACCGGTATCGACCCGCGGCTGCAGGCATCGTTCATGGCGGTGTCGCTCGCCATCGCCGTCCCGTCCGCGGTGAAGACGTTCAACTGGATCGCGACGATGTGGAACGGCCGGATTCGGCTCACCGCGCCGATGCTGTTCTGCGTCGGCGCCGTCTTCTTCTTCGTGCTCGGCGGCGTCTCCGGCGTCCTGCTCGCCGCCGTCCCCGTCGACCGACTCTACCACGACACCTACGTCGTCGTCGGCCACTTCCACCTGCTGCTCGTCGGCGTCACGGTGTACGCCGCCTTCGCCGCGTCGTACTACTGGTTCCCGCTGCTCACCGGCCGCTGGTACGACCGCGGGCTCGCGAAACTCCACTTCTGGACGACGTCGGTCGGCGTGTTCGTCGCCTTCGACGCCATGTTCGTCGTCGGCGCCATGGGCGGGCCGCGCCGGTACGCGACGTACCTCCCGCGGTTCGCGCCGCTGCACCAGCTCGTCACCGTGTTCGCGTTCGTCCTCGGAGTCGCCCAGCTCCTGTGGCTGTGGAACGTGCTTCGGTCGGCCGTCGCGGGCGACCCGGTGACGAGCGCCGACCCGTGGGACCTCGCGGAGCACGGCCAGTACAGCCGCGAGTGGGCGTGGTTCGCCGAACGACGACGGGCGCGGGCCGACGCCGCGGCCGACGCCACGGACGACGACGCCGCCGCCGAGCCGCCGCGGGCGACGCATCCGACCACGTCGACGCCGGAGAACGCCGACCGCTCCGCCGACGACAGCGACGACACCGACGAGGACACCGGCGACGGCGACTCACGTCGATGACCGGCCACCGCGGACGGCGCCGGGGTGTCGCCGTCGGCGTCCCCGGGACACTCGCGAAATCCGGACGCCGACCGGCCGCCGGGCCGAACGGACGGACGAGAGCCCTCCATGACGTTCACCTCCACCACGGTCCCCGGCGTCGGCCGACGATTCACGCTCGACGGAGTCGGGGACGCCGCCGACGCGACAGACGGCACGCCGGCCGCGGAGTCACTCGTCGCCGTCGTCCGCCGCGACGGCCGTCGGGAACTGTACCGATGCCGCGACGACGCCGCCGAGCGAGTCGCCGTCCTCGACGAGCGCGACGCGACACGGTTCGGCGTCGCCCTCGCGGGGCTGTACGGCGCCGCGCCCGACTTCGGCGACCGCGGCGACGCGGCTCGTCGCGGTGACGCGTCGAATCCGGGGAGCGACGACCGATGAGGGCGTACAGGCGCCGGGTCGCGGCCGCGGTCGCCGGCGTGACGCTCGCCGCCGCGGTCGGACTGACGGTCGTCGGACGCGTCCCTGCGTCGGTGCGCGGCGCGTTCCTCGTGGTCGCCGGCGTCGGCGCCGCGTACAGCCTGCACCACGACCCGCTGACGCTCCGATGACTCCGTCGGTGGCTGACGGGCCACGGCCCGCGTCGCCGTGACGCGCTCGGACGCCGGCGGCAGACGTCGGCCGCCGCCGACCGTACTGCTCGAAAGGCGGCAGAAGCGGGATTCTGAACCGCTTTTTCCCCTCCGGTTGTCTATCCGCGTGGAGCGTTCCACCGCTCCACCACATCGCTGTCCCGCCGCCCCGCCGCTCCACCACCTCGCCACCCCGCCGCTCCGCCGTTCCGTCGCTCCGCCCGCTCACCGCCTCTGACCGACTCGCCGTGACTCGACACCCCGCTCCATCCCCACCGACGTCGAACCCACGCGCCGCTCGCGCCGCGCTGGTCGTCGCCGCCGGCGTGGCCGGCGCGTCCGGGCTGGCCGCAGTCGCCGCCGCCGCAGCGCTCTGGGGAGCCGGCTTCGACGCCGGCGTATTCGCGGCGGCGACGTTCGCGGCCGCGCTCGTCGGTGACCCCCGCTGACGCACCCGCCGCTCGTCCGCTCCACGCCATCCGCTCCGCCCTCCGTCCGCTCCGCCCTCCGTCCGCTCCGCGCTATCCGCTTCGCCCCTCCCGCGCCTTCCCGCCGTGCTCCGCGACGCCGCGCCGGGTACGCAGGCCCGACGCCGGGTTCGACCCCCGGCCGCGGCTTCGACGGCGACCCGCCGCCGTCCCGCCCCTCCATCCATGGACACCCACGACACCCGCACGCCCATCGACGTCTCGCCCCGCGAGGAGCGCCTTGACCCGGCGCCGCTCACCGACATGACCGGCTTCAAGCGGAACCTCCTCCGCGGCGTCGCCCGCCTCGACGGCGAACGACCGCACGGCCTCGACCTCAAGGCGGCGCTGGAGGCGCACTACGACGACGCCATCAACCACGGCCGGCTGTACCAGAACCTCGGCGAACTGGTCGACGCCGGCCTCGTCGACAAGCGCCCCGTGGACGGCCGGACGAACGCGTACAGCGTCACCGACGACGGCCGGCGCGCGCTCGCCGCTCACCACCAGTGGGAGGCCGAGTGCCTGCTCGCCGCCGGCGCCGAGGAGGCGGCCGGCGGAACCGTCGGCGCCGCGAACCCGCCGGAGGAGACCGATGAGTGACGCCGCCGGCGCGGCGCGTCGACGGCTCGACCGGGCGGCCCGCCACGTCGACGTCGACCCGGCGGTGCTGCGCGGCCTGCGCCGCCCGGACCGGGTGTTCGAGACGACGGTGCCGCTGGAGCGCGACGACGGCCGAATCGAGCACCTGCCGGCGTTCCGCGCGCAGCACGACGACGCTCGCGGCCCGTACAAGGGCGGCATCCGGTTCCACCCCGCGGTGGACCGCGGCGAGTGCGTCGGGCTGGCGACGTGGATGACGTGGAAGTGCGCCATCGCCGGCGTCCCGTTCGGCGGCGGCAAAGGCGGCGTCGCCGTCGACGCCGAGGGGCTCTCGGCCGCCGAGTCCGAGCGGCTCACCCGCGCCGTCGCCGACGCCTTCACGCCGGTCGTCGGCCCGGACCGCGACGTCCCGGCGCCCGACGTCGGGACGACGGCCCGCGAGATGGGCTGGTTCGCGGACCAGTACGCCGACCCGTACGAGCCGGCCGTCGTCACCGGGAAGCCGCCGGTCGCCGGCGGCTCGGAGGGCCGCGCGAGCGCACCCGGCCGGTCGACCGCGCTCGCGACCCGGCACGCGCTCCGCGAACGCGGCCGCTCCGTCGACGGCGCCCGGATCGCCGTGCAGGGGTACGGCGCGGTCGGCGCGAACGCCGCGCGGCTCCTCGACGACTGGGGCGCGGATGTCGTCGCCGTCTCGGACGCCGGCGGCGGCGTCTTCGACCCGCACGGGCTCGACGCGCACGCCGTCCCGAGTTTCGCCGAGCGGCCGACCGCCGTCACGGACCACGACGCCGACCGCATCAGCAACGCCGACCTGCTGCGGCTGGACGTCGACGTCCTGATTCCGGCGGCGCTCGGCGGCGTCATCACCGACGACGTCGCCGAGGCGGTCCGCGCGGACGTCGTCGTCGAGGGCGCGAACGGACCGACGACGCCCGACGCCGACGACGTGCTCGCCGAGCGCGGCGTCGCGGTCGTCCCGGACGTGCTCGCGAACAGCGGCGGCGTCACCGTCTCCTACTTCGAGTGGGTGCAGAACCGCACCCGGAACTACTGGTCGCGCGAGCGCGTCGTCGACGAGCTCGACGAGCGGCTGCGGACCGCCTTCGACGCCGTCCACGCCCGCGCCGAGGCGGACGACCTCCGGTACCGCGAGGCGGCCGGCGCGCTCGCGCTCGAACGGGTCGCCGCCGCGCGGCAGGCCCGCGGAGGCGCCCGATGACCGCCGCAGGCGACGCAGACGGACCCGCAGCCGGAACCGCAGACGCCGCCGGTGGCGACGCCGACCCGCCGGACTGGCGCGAGGAGTACGCCGACTTCGACGGGGACTGGCGGCGCGTGGAGTCGCCGACGGAGGAGACGCTGTACGGCGTTGTGGTCACCGCCGAGGGGCCGATGGTGTCCGGCGGCGACGGGCAGGTGCTGTTCAGGCACCGCGGCGAGTGGGTCGTCGTGCTCGACGCCGGCGTGAACGCGAAGCGGGACACCCTGTTCGGGATGGACGTGACGGACGACGGGCGGCGCGTCTGGTTCGCCGGGAGTTCGGGCGCACTCGGCGCGTACGACCTCGTCGAGGGCCGAACCATCGACTACTCCGCGCCCGGCGAGAAGACGTCGACGTGGGAGGACGTCGCCGTCGCGGGCGTCCGCGGCGACGAGCGCGTCGTCGCGGCGAACGGCTCCGGCGAACTCCTGGAGGCCGAAATCGGCGACGACGACGCCCCGGAGTGGCGCGACGTCGTGAAAGCCGGCGGCGGCTCCTCCATCTACGCGGTCACGTACGGCCCCGGCGGCGCCGACGTCTCCGGCGCCTCCGACGACTCCGGCGGCCGCGGCGGCGACGCGGCGGTCGCGTACGCCATCGACACGAACGGGAAGGCGTACGCGCGGCGCGACGACTGGGTCGAAATCGGCGTCGACGGCGCGCAGACGGACTTCGCGGACGTCGTCGGCACCGACGGCCGACTGTTCGTCGTCGGCGGCGACGGCCTCGCGCACCGCTACGACCGCGGCCGCGACAACTGGACGCCGGTGCGCGTCGGCGAGGCGGACCTGAACGCCGTCGACGCCGCCGGCGACGACCTCACCGTCGCGGCCGACGACGGCCGAATCTACGAGCGGGCGCCCGTCGTCGGCTGGCGGCCGCAGGCGACGATGACCGAGCAGAACCTCCTCGACGTCGCCGTCTCCGACGGCCTCGACGTCGCCGTCGGCGCCAGCGGCGTCATCCTCGAACGCGACGCCGCCGGCGACGCGGCCGACGGGACGTAGCCACCGGAACGGAAACCGGTGGCGAGAACCGCGGCACGGTCACGGTTTCGGGCGACGTCCGCCGGCCGCTTCCGGGGTTTGATTACTTCCACCTTGAGGCGGGTATTTACCCTCGCAGCCGCTGTAGAGAAGTCCGCGCCCGCTCAGCAGCGGGCTGGTTTCACATGTCTGTCGACGTTCCCCCCGAATCTGACGAGCCCTGTGTCGACCGCGTCACGGTCAGGCTCCCTCGGTCCACGACCGAGGCGCTCCAGGCGCTGGTCGACGACGGCGTCTACCCGAACCGGGCGGCCGCCATCCGAGCGGCGATACGGCTGCTCCTCGCGCGCGAACGCGACGGCGACGCGAGGACCCGCGCGGACGCGGACACGACCGCCGGAGCCGACACGGGCACGGACGCCGACGCCGGCATCGACGCCGATGCGGGCTTCGACTCCGGCCGGTGACGCCACGGCTGCGTGCGTCCCGACTCGGGCGCCGATGCGACTTTCCCAAACCGGTTCCCCTGTCGCTGACCGGCGGGACGCGGTGCGTCCCTCGCCGACCGAACCGGACGGCGGGGCTCGTTCCGGCGTCGTCGCCGGCGACTCCACCAATTTTCGACCTGGTGCCGCCGTCCGACTGGCACGGATCCGCACGGTCGCGACAGGGTTAAGTTGATGAACACACTTGTACATCGTACGACGAACTCGTCTACCAGTGTTCCACTCATGACGATACAAGACTACATCCGGCGGGTGACGGACGGCGAGGACCTGAGCGTCGCGGAGGCGCGGGAGGCGTCGACGCTCGTCTTCGAGGACGCGACCGAGGCACAGATCGGCGCGCTGCTCGCGGCGCTCCGCGCGAAAGGCGAAACCGAGGCCGAAATCGCGGGGTTCGCCCAGGGGATGCGCGAGGCGGCCCGCACCATCGACCCGGACCGCGACCCGCTCGTCGACACCTGCGGCACCGGCGGCGACGACTACAACACCATCAACGTCTCCACGACGTCCGCCATCGTCGCGGCCGGCGCCGGCGTCACGGTCGCGAAACACGGCAACTACTCCGTCTCTTCCTCGTCCGGGAGCGCGGACGTCCTCGAGGTCGCCGGCGTCGAGGTCGACGCCGAACCGCCGGCGGTCGAGGCGGCCATCGAGCGCGACGGCATCGGCTTCATGCTCGCGCCGGTGTTCCACCCCGCGATGAAGGCCGTCATCGGCCCGCGGAAGGAACTCGGGATGCGGACGCTGTTCAACGTCCTCGGGCCGCTGACGAACCCGGCGGGCGCCGACGCGCAGGTGCTCGGCGTCTACGACCCCGACCTCGTCCCGGTCATCGCCGAGGCGCTCACGCACATGCCGGTCGAGCACGCGCTCGTCGTCCACGGCGACGGCGCCGACGAAATCGCGCTGCACGGCCCGACCACGGCCGCGGAGGTCGACGGCGACGACGTCACCGAGTTCACGCTCACCCCCGACGACCTCGGGCTGGAGCAGGCGCCCGTCTCGGCCATCGCCGGCGGGACGCCCGAGGAGAACGCCGAGGACCTCGAAGGCATCGTCCGCGGCGACGTCATCGGGCCGAAACGCGACGTCATCCTCGCGAACGCCGGCGCCGCCGTCTACGTCGCCGGCGAGGCCGACAGCATCGCCGAGGGCGTCGAGCGCGCCGCCGCCGCCATCGACGACGGCGACGCCGCCGAGACGTTCGACGCGATGCGGGAGGCATGACGCGCGTCAAGATCTGCGGCGTCACGAACCAGACCGACCTCCGCGCGGTCGCCGACGCCGGCGCCGACGCGGTCGGCGTCATCGCGGACGTCCCGGTCGACTCGCCGCGGGAGGTGTCGCTGTCGAACGCCGCGACCCTGACCGCCGCGGCGCCGCCGTTCCTGACGACGACGCTCGTGACGATGCCGGACTCCGTCGGGGAGGCCGTCGACGCCGTCCGGCTCGTCACGCCCGACGTGGTGCAGATTCACGGCGACGTCGACGAGACCGACATCGGCTACCTGCGCGCCGAGACGGACACGAAGGTCGTCCCGGTGGTCGACGCCGACGACCCCGACCGGGCACACGAACTCGACGAGGCCGCCGACACCATCCTCGTCGACTCCACCGACGAATCCGGCGCCGGCGGCACCGGCGAGACGCACGACTGGGCGGCGACCGCTGACCTCGCGCGCGACCTCGTCTCGCCGGTCGTGCTCGCCGGCGGCCTCACCCCGGAGAACGTCGCGAGCGCTGCGGAGGCCGTCGAGCCGTTCGCCGTCGACGTCGCCACCGGCGTCGAGCGCGACGGCGGCGTGAAAGACCACACCGCTGTCGCCCGGTTCGTCCGGAACGCCGGCCGGTCGCTCGGCGAGGCCGAGGAGGTGTACGAGTGACGCCGTCATTGCGCCCCGACCGCGAGGAGTTCGTCGCGCTCGTCGACGACGCCGACGGCGCCGCGGTCGCCCACCTCACCGCCGACCTCGACGTCGACGTCGCGCCGCTCACCGCCTACGCCGCGCTCGCCGACCGCTCGACGCACTCGTTCCTGCTGGAGAGCGCCGAGAAAGTCGCCTCCAGCGACCCCGCCGGCGCCTTCTCGGCGTCCACGGACGGCGGCCGCGACGCCGGCGACGCCGACACCGGCGCGGACCGCCACGCCCGGTTCTCGTTCGTCGGCTACGACCCCGAGGCGGTCGTGACGGTCCACCCGGACCGCACCGAGGTCGAACGGCTCGGCCCCGCCGCGGACTACGTCGACGTCGCGGACGGCGACGTGGTCGACCGCGTACGCGCCGCGCTCCCGGACGTCGAGCGCGTCGGCTTCCCGGACGCCGACCGGCAGTTCCTCGACGGCGGCCTCGTCGGCTTCCTCGCGTACGACGCCGTCTACGACCTCTGGCTGGAGGAGGTCGGCGTCGACCGGCCCGACCCGGTGGTGCCCGACGCCGAGTTCGTCCTCACCACGAAGACCGTCGCGTTCGACGACCGGGAGGGGACGGTGACGCTGGTGTGTACGCCGGTCGTCGCGCCGGACGCCGACGCCGGCGCCGTCTACGACGAACTCGCCGCGGAGGCCGCAGACGTCGCGGGGACGCTCGCGTCGGCGTCGCCGCCCGACCCGGACGGCATCCGGCGGACCGCCGAGACCGCCGGCCCGCAACCGGAGTACGAGGCGGCGGTCCGGGAGGCGAAGTCGCACGTCCTCGACGGCGACATCTACCAGGGCGTGATTTCGCGGACCCGGACCGTCGAGGGCGACGTGGACGACCTCGCGCTGTACGAGTCGCTGCGCGACGTCAACCCCTCGCCGTACATGTATCTGCTGCGGCACGGCGACCGGTCGGTCGTCGGCGCGTCGCCGGAGACGCTGGTGTCGGTGCAGGGCGACCGGGTCGTCTCGAACCCCATCGCCGGCACCTGCCCGCGCGGCGCGTCGCCGGTCGAGGACCGCCGGCTCGCCGGCGAGATGCTGGCCGACGGGAAGGAGCGCGCCGAGCACACGATGCTGGTCGACCTCGCGCGCAACGACGTCCGCCGCGTCTCCGAGGCCGGCTCCGTCCGCGTCGAGGAGTTCATGAACGTCCTGAAGTACAGCCACGTCCAGCACATCGAGTCCACGGTGACCGGGACGCTCGCCGCGGACGCCGACGCCTTCGACGCGACGCGCGCGACGTTCCCCGCCGGGACGCTCACCGGCGCGCCGAAGGTCCGCGCCATGGAGATAATCGACGACCTGGAGCTGTCGCCGCGCGGCGTCTACGGCGGCGGCGTCGGCTACTACTCGTGGAGCGGCGACGCCGACTTCGCCATCGTCATCCGGACCGCGACGGTCGACCACGGCGTCGACGTCGCGGCCGGCGGAGACGCCGCCGCCGACGACGCGGCCCGCGAGGACGCGGCCGTCCGCGACGAACTCACGGTGCAGGCCGGCGCCGGCATCGTCGCGGACTCGGACCCGGCGAGCGAGTACGCCGAGACCGAACAGAAGATGGGCGGCGTGCTCGACGCGGTCGACCGCGTCGCCGTCGACGCGGAGTCGCTCGCCGGCGACGCCGCGACCGACGGCGGCGACCCGGAGGTGGACGGATGAACGTCACCGTCGTCGACAACTACGACTCGTTCACCTACAACCTCGTCGAGTACGTCTCCGACCTCCGGCTCGACGACGGCGCGCCGACCGTCTCGGTGCTGAAGAACGCGGCGTCGCTCGACGACGTCGCCGCGACCGACCCGGACGCAATCCTCGTCAGCCCCGGCCCCGGCCACCCGCGGAACGACCGCGACGTCGGCGTCACGATGCCGGTGTTGCGCGAACTCTCGCCGGACGTCCCGACGCTCGGCGTCTGCCTCGGACTGGAGGCCGCCGTCTACGAGTACGGCGGCGACGTCGGCCACGCACCCGAGCCGATTCACGGGAAGGCGTACCCGGTCGAACACGACGGCCGCGGCGTCTACACCGGCCTGGAGCAGGGGTTTCAGGCCGGCCGGTACCACTCGCTCGTCGCCACCGCGGTGCCGGACTGCTTCGACGTGACCGCGACCACCGACCACGACGGCACCGAACTCGTGATGGGCGTCCGCCACCGCGAGCACCCGATCGAGGCCGTCCAGTTCCACCCCGAGTCCGTGCTGACCGCCGTCGGCCACGACGTCATCCGGAACTTCCTCGTCGAGTGCGTCTGAGCCGCGGCCGTCGCCCGCCGCCCGCCCGGTTCTTCCGCTGTTCTCTTCGCCACCAGTAACTGCGGTTCCTTCCGCCGTCGTCGCTGCTGCGGTCATCGTCTCTCTGGTTGCTGCAGTCGCGGTCTCATCGGCGTCGTCGCGGTCGCGGTCGCCTCCGGGACCGTCGTCCCGGTCGCCGCCGCGGTACCGGGATCGACGGTGGACGCGTCGGTGGATAATCGCCGGACGGCGTGCTGATTGAACGTTCATTCAAAAGGTTTAGGTGTCCGAGTGTCGTTCCGGCGACCGTGAACGCAATCGACGCACAGCACCTCGAACTGACGTACTCCGACGGGACGGAGGCCGTCACGGACGTCTCGTTCGACATCCCGGAGGGCGAGTTCTTCGGGTTTCTCGGTGCGAACGGCGCCGGGAAGACGACGACCATCAAGATGCTGACGACGCTGTTGAAGCCGACGAGCGGCAGCGTCGCCGTCAACGGCTTCGACGTGGAGTCGGAGCCGCGGAAGGTCCGCGAATCCATCGGCTACATGGCCCAGGAGACCAGCATCGACCCCGAACTCACGGCGCGCGAAAACGTCCAGTACGCCTGCGGCGCCTACGGCGTCCCCCGCAGCGAACGCGGCGACCGCATCGACGACCTGCTCGCGCTCGTCGACCTCGCGGACGTCGCCGACAAGCAGGCGAAGGACTTCTCCGGCGGCATGAAAAAGCGGCTCGACGTCGCGACCGCGCTCGTCCACGAGCCCCCGATCGTGTTCCTCGACGAGCCGACCACCGGGCTCGACCCGAAGGCCCGGAACCGGCTGTGGGACTACTTCGAGCGCATCAACGACCGCGGCACCACCATCTTCCTCACGACCCAGTACCTCGAGGAGGCCGACCAGCTCTGTGAACGCATCGCCGTCATCAGGGACGGCGAAATCGCCGTCACCGGCTCGCCGGCCGAACTCAAGTCCCGCGTCGGCGGCGACGTGCTCGAAGTCGAACTCGACGACCCGACCGACGAGCACGTCGAACGCGCCCGCGACATCGCCGTCGACTCGCGGCTCGTCGACGGCCCTGAGGCCGTCGAACCGACCGATACCGGCGTCCTCGTCACGTCCTCGGAGGCGCGGCGACACGGCACCGACCTGCTCGTCGCGCTCCGGGACGCCGGCCTCACCATCGTCGGCTTCAACGTCCGAAGCCCGACGCTGGACGACGTGTTCCTCGCGGTGACCGGCGAGGAGTACGACGCCGACCCGGACGCCGACGCGGACGACGCGGATTCGGACGCCGGCGGCACCTCCGACCGCGACGCGGCCCGGGACGCGGCCACTGACGGCGCCGCCGACACCGGTACCGCCGGCACCGATACCGCTGACGCCGACCGCGACGCAGCGGAGACGGAGGTGTCCCGATGAGCGCCGAACGCGGGCGGAAGTCGGCGGGGAACGGGTTCCTGACGGACACCTGGGTGAACCTCCGCCGGTGGATTCTCAAGACCGTCCGGAACCCGTTCGTGATGACGTTCTCGCTGCTGAACCCTGTCATGTTCCTCGTGCTGTTCACCGAGGTGTTCGGGCAGATCACGGGCGGCGCCATCGGGCAGAGCCTCGGCGCGGACGTCAGCTACGTCACCTACCTCGTCCCCGCCATCGCGATTCAGGTGTCGCTCATCGCCGCCACCACCTCCGGTATCGGCCTCGTCGAGGACATCGAGTCCGGGATGTTCGAGAAGGCGCTCGTCTCGCCGATGCACCGCGGCGCCGTCTTCCTCGGCAAGTCGCTCTCGGAGGTGCTCCGCATCGTCGTCCAGATCTGCATCATCCTGACGTTCGGCTACGTGCTGCTGTGGTTCGACACCGGCGGCAACCCCGGCGAGTACGTCGCCACCGGCCTCCTCGGCGGCGTCGGCATCGTCCTCGTCGGCATCCTGTTCGCCGTCTGGTTCACGGCGTTCTCGAACATCATGGCGCTCGTCACGCGCGACCAGGAGTCCACGATGATTTCGGTGAACATCCTCCAGTTCCCGCTGCTGTTCCTCTCCAGCGCGTTCCTGCCGCTGGAGATTCTCCCCGGCTGGGTGCAGACCGTCGCCGCGCTCAACCCCATCACGTACGGCGTCGACGCCGCCCGCGCCCTGATGTTCGGGCAGGACGTCATGACCGTCATCGACGTCACGGCGTTCGGCGGCGTCTGGAACACGCTCGTCCCCGCGGTCGCCGTCCTCGGCGCGCTCGACCTCGCGCTCGGCGGCGTCGCCGTCTACTTCATGGCCCGCGCCACCAGCGCCGAGGCGCGCTGACCGCGGCGCGGCGCGCGATTCGTTCCGCGTCGAGGCGTCCCGGCGCCGCCGCTGGCTTCGCTGCGGGTCCGAAGAACAGCGCCGAGTCGCGGCCGTGCTCGCCGCCGGCCGTCCGCCGTCGGGTCGCCGGGTCGCCCAGTGGCCGAGTCGCTGCTGAGTCGCCGAGTCGACGTCGGCGTCGCGTCCTTGGTTACCGGTCGACGTCGACGGATTCGAGGACGACCTCGTCGCGGGGCTCGTCGTTGCGGCCCGTCGGGACGGAGCCGATTTCCTCGACGACGTCCATGCCGTCGACGACCTTCCCGAACACCGCGTGGCGGTCGTCGAGGTGCGGCTGGGCGCCGAGCGTGATGAAGAACTGCGAGCCGTTCGTGTCCGGGCCGGAGTTCGCCATGCTGAGTACGCCGGCGTCGTCGTGGCGGAGTTCGTCGTGGAACTCGTCGTCGAACTCGTAGCCGGGGCCGCCGCGGCCGGTGCCGGTCGGGTCGCCGCCCTGAATCATGAAGTCGCTGATGATGCGGTGGAACTCGACGTCGCTGTACAGCGGGTCGATGCGCTTCTCGCCGGAGTCGGGGTCCTCCCAGGCGCCGGTCCCGGGCGCGACCTCCGTGTTCTCGTAGTCGTCGGCGCCCTCCGCGAGGCCGATGAAGTTCTCGACGGTGCGGGGCGCGCGGTCGGCGTACAGCTCCACGGTGATGTCGCCGTGGTTCGTGTGCAGCGTCGCCGTCGGCAGGTCGTCACTCATGGCTCCGTCTCGGCGGCCGACGCGGAAAAGTCGTTCCGTCCGCGTCGCCGCCGCCGCCCCGCCGCCTCGAACGCCGCTCAGGCCGACTCGGCCCCGGATTCGGGTGCGGAGCCCGCGGTGGACTCGCCGGCCGCGTCGGGGTCGCCGTCGCCGTCCGGGTCCGCATCCGCGTCCGCGTCGGGGCTGCCGCCGGCGGCCGAGCCGTCTTCCGACTCCTCCGTCGGCTCCTCGTCGGCGCGCCGGAGCGTCACGGTCACGACGGTGCCGCGCGGGTCGTTGTCGGCGATGTCGACGTCGCCGCCGTACGCCTCCAGCAGCTCCTTCACGAGGTAGAGGCCGAAGCCGCTGCCGGGGCTCTGCAGCCCCTTCACGCCCTTCTCGACGACCTCGCGTTTCTCGTCGTCCGGGATGCCGGGGCCGTTGTCGGCGACGTGGACCCGGACCGTCTCCGGGTCGACGTCGACGGAGACGTCGATTTCGGCGACGTCGGCGTCGTTGTGGACGACGGCGTTCGTCAGGACGTTCTCGAACACCTCGCCGAGCAGGTCGTCCGCCAGCACCGCGACGTCCGGCGGCTCGTCGAACGACACGTCGACGTCGTCGTAGCCGGTCCGGGTCTTTTCGACCTCTGACGCGAGCACGTCGCGGAGGCCGACCGCTTCGAGTTCGCGCTCGTCGCCCTCCACGACGGTCTCGACGAACGACCGCATCGTCTCGATGAGGTCCGCCATGTCGTCGACGCGCTGGGTCACGGTGTCGAGGTGCTCCTCGTAGTCGTCGTCGACGTGGCCGCCGAGGATGTCGGCGCGGGCGTTCACGACGTTCAGCCCGTTCAGGAGGTTGTGCCGCAGGATGCGGTTCATGAACTCGAGTTGTTCGCGCTGCTCGGTGAGCGCCTGTTCGCGTTCGCGGCGCTCGGTCATGTCGCGCGTGATTTTCGTGTAGCCGACGAGGTCGCCGTCGTCGTCGTACCGCGCGGTCAGGTCGACGTTCGCCCAGAACCGCGAGCCGTCCTTCCGGACCCGCCACCCCTCGTCTTCGGCGTGGCCGTTCTCGGCGGCCGTCTCCAGCAGCGTCTCCGCGCGGCCCTGTTCGCGGTACTCGGGCGGGTAGAACGTCGACAGGTGCTCGCCGAGCACCTCCTCCTCGTCGTAGCCCTTGAGGCGGCGCGCGCCCTCGTTCCAGCTCGTGACGCGGCCGTCCTCGTCGAGCGTGAAGATGGCGTACTCCGTGACGGCCTCGACGACGGACGTGTAGACGCTGCGCTGCTCGCGCAGCTCCGCCTCCCGCTGCTGTTCGCGCTGCCGGCGCTCCAGCTCGTAGCCGAGCCAGCTCGCCATCAGCTCCACCATCGTCAGCTCCCAGTTCTCGAAGTCGCGGCGCTCGCCGGGCGCGATGAAGCAGACGGTGCCGTACAGCTCGCCGCTGACCGTCACGGGCGCGCCGAGGTACGACTCGATGTCGCCGCCGTCGTGTTCGGAGAGTTTCGCCGGCGCGTCGAACCGCATCGCGCCGTCGGCGGCGACCGTCTCGGCGCAGTGCGTCTCCGCGAGCGGCAACACGGCGTCCTCGTCGACGTCGCCGCCGGCGCGCACCACCTCGAACCGGAAGTCGTCGCCGTCGACGGTGGCGAACGCCGACACCTCGGTGTCGAGCAGCCGCTCGCCGATTTCGAGCAGCTCCCTGACCTTCCAGTCGAACTCGCGGTCCTTCGCGGAGATGACGTCGTACAGCTCCCGCAGCATCGACTCGCGGCGCTCCAGCTCCCGTTCCCGCCGCTTCTGGTCGGTGATGTCGACGTACCGCTCCACGCGGCCGCCGGCGTACAGCCCGGTCTCGATGGGTTTGCTCCAGTGTTCGAACCACTTGGCGTCCGACGGCGCGTCCGCGAGGTCGACGCCGCCGTCGGCGACCGCGTCGCCGCCGGCGTCGCCGCGGACGCCGGGGTCCATCCGGAACTCGAACTCGCAGACCTCGTCCTCGTCGTAGGCGTCCCGAAGCAGGCGCCCGATGTCGCCGTCGCCGGGAACCGTGAACAGGTCGGCGCGCTCGCCGAGCAGGTCCAGCCGGTCGCGGCCGACGACGGCGTCGCGGTCAAGCCCGAAGTACTCCTCGATGGCGGCGTTCGCCCAGACGACGCGGCCGTCGTCGCCGACGATGAGCTGGGCGACCTCCTGGGAGTCGAGGACGTCCTCGATGAGCGACCGGTAGCGCTGCTCGCTCTCGGCGAGCTCCTCGCGGCGCTGCTGCTCGCGGCTGTGGTAGACGCCGACGCCGAACGTCGCCAGCGACCCGACGACGACGGCGTCCATCGCGATGATGACCGGCTTCAGGTCGTGCTGGGCGAAGTACTGGACGCCGAGAATCCAGCCGAACACGAGGCCGACCGCGGCGGCGCCGGCGACCGTCCAGCGGACGACGCTGCGCTTCCGGTCGTCGCTCCACGGCTGCCGGGCCAGCCAGACGCCGGCCGCGACGATACAGAGCGCGAGCAGTATCAGCACGCTGTTCTCGACGACGGTGGAGTGCAGCGACTTCTGCGGCGGCACGTAGGCGTCCTCGTACATGTCGTACAGCGGGACGCCGAGCAGCGCCACGCCGAGGGCGCTCACGACCCACGGACCGAACAGCCGACTGACGCGCCCCCGAACTGTCATGCGGCGAGACACAGGAGAGAGCCCAATCAAGGTTTTCGCCGTTCCCGCCGCACGGCCACCGCCTCCGCCGCGCTACCCGACAACGTGAAAGGCGCCGCGGCCCGACCGTCCGGTATGGCGTCGCTCCTCGCGTTCGGGCTGCTCGTGGTCGCCGTCGCGGTTCACACGCTGGTCGCCGCGGTGCTCGCACGGTTCTTCCGCATCCGGCTGAACACCCGGTGGGGCTGGGTGGCGTACTCGTTCATGATTACGCCGCTGGTGCTCGTGTTCCTGACCATCGTCTCCGGGATGGTGATTCCGCCGGTGTTCACGAGCGCGCCGCTGCTGCTCGCGGTCATGGTCGGCGTCCCGCTCGCGCTCGGGTTCACCATCGACGTGCTGTACGTGCCGCCGCCGGAGGAGTACGAACTCCCCGAACCCGCGGACTGAGCGGTTCAGTCGGCGGTCACGTTCTGCGAGCCGTTCGCCGCCGCAGCCACGGCGTCGGCCACCCACGCCGGCCGGTCGACCGTCGTCGTCCCGACGCCGGTCACGCGGAACCGGGCCGTCGACGTCGCCCGAACCCCGCCGTAGACCGCGTCGTAGCGGAGGCGGTACGACCGGACGACGCCGTCGGCCGTGACGAACGCGGCCAGCGAGACGTTCGAGACGCCGCTCGGGTAGCCGTCCGCCGCCCACGCGTCGGTCGCGCGGAGCACGAACAGCCGTTCGCCGCCGCGGGTGGTCGTCCCGGCGTACTCGAGCGTCAGCGGCGCCAGCGTCGCGCGGAGCAGGTCCGCGCCGGTGCCGTCGACCCCGCTCCACGCCGGCCGGCCGTCCACGGTGCCGTACCGCACGGCGCCGCCGCTGCCGTCCTCGCCGGGCGGGCCGCGCTCGCCGAAGACGCGGCGCGTGGCGGTCCACGTCCCGTTCGTCCACACCGAGGCGTTCCACGACGGCACGGCGACCGCGTTCGGATTCGCGCCGCCGGTCCGCAGTTCGTACAGCAGCGCGTCGCCGTCGCGGCGCCGCGTCTCCGTCACCGTCGCCAGCGCGGTCCCGTTGGCCGCCACCACCGTCCGGCGGTACCGCACCGTGACGCTCCGGCCGTCGAGAGCGTCTTCGTGGGCGTTCGTCACCACCCAGACGCTGACGTTCCCGCGGCCGACGCCCGGCGGCGGCCCCGGCGTCGGCGTCGCCGTCGCGGTCGGCGTCTCGCGCAGCGCCGGATTCACGGTTCGGGCGTCGTCGCCGGAACCGCCCGGGCCGCCGACGGCGCCGCACCCCGCCGTGACGACGAGGACCGCGACGGCGACCGCGGCCGCGACGCCACCCTGAGACATGGCTGTGTGTCGGTCGTCATCGGTGATAAACGTCCGTTCGCCGCGTCGCCGCGGGCGGCGGAACTCGGGTATGCGGGTCAGTCGGCGTCGACGAGGCGGGCGACGGCGTCCTCGACGGCGTCGAGCACCTCCTCCGGTGAGCGTGTCGCGTCGATGCGGACGAACCGCTCCGGCTCGGCGTCGACGAGCCGCTCGTAGTTCGATTCGACCTGCGCGAGGAACGCGGCGTGCTCGAACTTGTTGGTCGCGCCGGCGCGCGCCGCCGCGGTCTCCGGGTCGACCTCGAAGAACAGCGTCGCGTCCGGTTCGCGCGTGAACGCCTGGTGGATGCCGCGGACGTACTCGAGCGGCCGCTGGAGGTCGGTCCCCGACAGCGACGCGGCCTGGTAGGCGTACCGCGAGTCCGTGTAGCGGTCCGAAATCACGAGTTCGTCGTCCGCCAGCGCCGGCCGGACGACCCGCGAGAGGTGGTCGGCGTGGTCGGCGGTGTACAGGAACAGCTCGGCGAGCGGGTCGGAGTCGTCCTCGTTCAGCGACCGGTTCACGGCATCGCCGTACCACGAATCGGTCGGCTCGCGGGTGAAGACGGCGTCCGGGTAGACGTCGTGGAGCGCCTCCCACGCCGTCGTCTTCCCGCTGCCGTCGAGGCCTTCGAGCGTGATGAGCATGCTATGGCGGTTTCGCGCGGACGGTTTACTGCTTGCGAGTCCCGTTCACAGCAGGTAGGTCGTGACGAGCAGGAACGCGCCGACGACGAGGGCGGCGACGAGCGCGAGCTTCCAGGCGACCTTCATGACGATGCGGCCGACCAGAAGCACCGCGAGGAAGGCGACGAGCGCGAGGAACACCTTCCCGAGCGTCGTGTTGAGCGGTTCGGGAAGCTGGAGGAGCGCGGCGGCGAGCGGAGCGGCGAGCGAAGCGACGGTCGGTGCGGCGAGCGCGGATGCGGTCATACCCCGGCGTTCTCACCCCCGCCACATACCGCTTGTCCCCGACCAGCCGCGTCGAGCCGGGCCGCCGACTCCGGGGCTGACGGTTTGGTACGACGTTCGGAACCGCGTACTATACACGAGTCTGTTCAGCGGTCGCGTCGTGCGGTTTCGCGCGTAATCCGGGGACGGCGACACTTTCGCTCCGCTCTGCACACTCTTATGGTGGCTCGTCCGTTAGCCTCTGTGTGTACCACACGGGGCATCTTCGCCCCAGCGTCGCTCAGCGAGCCGTCGGACAAGCTCGCTTGAACTAACACAACTCCACCCGGACCCGCACTGCTTATGCGTGTGCATCCGGAAGGAGAATTCCGTCCGAAACTCACCATGGAACACCACTACATCACCACGGAATCCGGTCAGCTCAGGGGCTGTACCGGGGAGGTATCTCACGAATGAGCCGCGCGGACCTCGGCGCCGACGAACTCGAACTACCGATCAAGCGGACCGAAGGAGACACGCTACAGGAGCGGCTCACCGGCAACGCCTACGACAACATTCTGCCGGCGCGCTACCTCCGCAAGGACGCCGACGGCAACCTCACCGAGACCCAAGAGGAGCTGTTCGAACGCGTCGCGAAGAACGTCGCGCTCGCCGAAGCCGTCTACGAGGCCGACAACCAGGGCGTCGAAATCGAGGTCACGCCCGACCAGCTCAAGCCCGACCACCCGCGGCGGGACGAGCTCGCCGAAGAGGTGTTCGGCGCCGGCGTCACCCCGGAGGACGACGCCGAAACCACGCTCTCCGTCTACAACGTCAACAAGTTCGCGTACGACACCGTCGTCCCCGAACTGCCGACGGACGTCCGCGAGCACGTCGCCGACGTCGCCGACGAGTTCCAGGAGCTGATGGAGCGGCTGTCGTTCATGCCGAACTCGCCGACGCTGATGAACGCCGGCGACGAACTCCAGCAGCTCTCCGCCTGCTTCGTCGACTCGCCCGACGACGACATCGACGACATCCACCAGACCGCCAAGGAGGCCGCGCAGGTGTTCCAGTCCGGCGGCGGCATGGGCTACGCGTTCTGGAAGCTCCGGCCGTACGGCGACGCCGTCGGCTCCACCGGCGGCATCGCGTCCGGCCCCATCACGTTCATGCGGACGTTCGACCAGATGTGCGAAACCATCGCGCAGGGCGGCGCGCGACGCGGCGCCCAGATGGGCGTGATGCGCGTCAGCCACCCCGACGTCATCCAGTTCCTCCACGCGAAGAACAAGGACGTCTCGCTGGCGAACACGCTGCGGCTGAACGACCCCGACGACTACACCCACACCAGCTTCCAGGAGGCGCTCGAGGAGGCGCGCGAGCTCATCGACGAGGACGGCCGCGTCCCGAAGCACCTCCGGAACGCCGTCGAGGGCCACCTGTCGAACTTCAACATCTCCGTCGGCGTCACCGACGACTTCATGGAGGCGCTCCAGAACGACGAGGAGTTCACGTTCACGAACCCGCGCACCGAGGAGCCGCACGTCGCGACGCCGGAGACGAAGGAGCTGTACGACATGTTCGGGCTCGGCGAACACGTCGAGGTCGGCGAGGTGCTGTCGGTGCCCGCCGCCGAACTGTGGGAGCAGATCGTCGAGGGCGCCCACGAGAACGGCGAACCGGGCGTCATCTACCTCGAACGGGTGAACAAGCTCCACAGCTTCGACGTCGACGAGCACCCGGACCACCGCATCCTCGCGACGAACCCGTGCGGCGAACAGCCGCTCGAGGAGTACGAGGCGTGTAACCTCGGCCACATCAACCTCTCCACGCTCGCCGACCTCGACGCGCCCGACTGGCGCGTCTGGAGCGACGAGCACGCCGACGAGTACGACTCGACGGAGGCCGCAGTCGAGGCGTTCCTCGACGACGCGATGGACTGGGACGAGTTCGACTACCGCGTCGAGATGGGGACGCGGTTCCTGGAGAACGTCGTCACGATGTCGGACTTCCCGGTCCCCGAAATCGAGCAGAAGGTGCGGGACATGCGGAAGATCGGGCTCGGCGTCATGGGGCTGGCGCAGCTGTACATCCAGCTCGGCGTCCGCTACGGCAGCGACGTCGGCAACGAGATCGCCGAGCAGCTCATGACCCACATCAACCACGAGTCGAAGTGGGCGAGCCACGAACTCGCCGAGGAGCGCGGCTCGTTCAACGACTGGGCGGACTCGAAGTACGCCGACCCGACGGAGTACCGCGACTGGTTCGAGCAGTACGT
Organism: Halobaculum sp. P14; assembly: GCF_051195155.1. NCBI lineage: Archaea > Methanobacteriati > Methanobacteriota > Halobacteria > Halobacteriales > Haloferacaceae > Halobaculum > Halobaculum sp. P14. The sequence continues at coordinate 104,838 of NZ_JBNTKB010000007.1, read as the reverse complement.
CGGCCTCGACGCCGACGAGTGGGCGGACGGCTTCTCCATCCGGAACCACAACACGACGACCATCGCGCCGACCGGGACGACGTCGATGGTCGGCAACACCACCGGCGGCTGCGAGCCCATCTACAACGTCGCCTACTACAAGAACGTCTCCGACGACGTGCAGGGCGACGAGATGCTCGTCGAGTTCGACGACTACTTCCTCCGCACGCTGGAGGCGAACGACATCGACGTCGACGCCGTCAAGGAGGAAGCCCAACAGCAGATGGCGAACAACGAGTTCGACGGCGTCGACGGGCTGGAGACGGTGCCGGACGCGATCGGCGAACTGTTCGTCGTCACCGGCGACCTCGACGCGAAGGACCACGCCGGCGTCCAGGTCGCCTGTCAGGCCGGCGTCGACTCCGCCATCTCGAAGACGGTGAACGCGCCGAACGACTCCACCGTCGAGGACGCGCAGGAGGTCTTCGAGTACATCTACGAGCACGGCGGGAAGGGCGTCACGTACTACCGCGACGGCACCCGGTCGAAGCAGGTGCTGACGACCCGCGCCGACAACGCCGAGTTCGCTGACGAGAGCGAGGCCGCAGAAACCATCGTCGAGCAGATCTCGGAGGTGTTCGGCGGCATCGAGGCGTTCCTCGACAACGACGACGTCCGCGCCGCCGTCGACGCCGAAATCGACGAGCTGCTCGAAGCGGCCGACCAGAAGACCGTCAACATCGACTACACCGAAAAGCGGCCGCGGCCGGACTCGCTGCACGGCATCACGCAGCTCATCGAGACCGGCTACGGCAAGATGTACGTCACCATCAACGAGGACCCGCAGACCGGCGAGCCGTTCGAGCTGTTCGCGAACATCGGCCACTCCGGCGGCTTCACGAACAGCTTCACGGAGTCGCTCGCGAAGGTCATCTCGACGGCGCTGCGCTCCGGCGTCGACCCGCGGGAGATCGTGGACGAACTGCAGGGCACCCGGTCGCCGAAGATCGCGTGGGACAAGGGCGAGCAGATCCAGTCCATCCCGGACGCCATCGGCACCGCGATGCGCCGCTACCTCGACGGCGACGTCGAGAAGGGCTACCCCGAACAGCAGAACCTCGACGACGTGTCGGTCGCCGCAGACAGCCACGAGGCCGACGGCGGCGCGGCGGTCGACGTCGACGCGGCGGACGTCGACACCGACGCCGGCCCCGAACCCGCGGTCGGCGGCCCCGAGGCCGCAGGCGGCGGCGCGGCCCAGGAGTCCGACGCCGTCGACGAACTCATCGCGAACGGCGAATCCCCCGAGTGCCCCGACTGCGGCAGCATGACGCTGTACTACTCCGAAGGCTGCAAGACCTGCGAGTCCTGCGGCTGGTCGGAGTGCTGAGCGGCGCTCGCTGACCGCGCTCTCCGGTCCGGTTTCTCTTGCGGTTTTCGCGGCTCGCGCTTCCGTTCGAGCCGCGGCGCCCCGTCGTCGCCGCGGCGCGGCTTTCGAATCGACAGCAAGAACTGTCCGCGGGCGACGGTTTATCAGCGCGCGCACCGACCCTCCGACTATGAGCGAGCAGCAGCGTCGCGGCCGAGGCGGTGAGCACGAGGAGTTCGCGGGCGAGAAGTCCGAGGAGCTCCGGAGTCACGAGGTCACGTCGGGCGCCGAGCGCGCGCCGCACCGCGCGATGTTCCGGGCGATGGGCTACGACGACGCGGACCTGTCGTCGCCGATGATCGGCATCCCGAACCCGGCGGCGGACATCACGCCGTGTAACGTCCACCTCGACGACGTCGCGGACGCGGCCCGCGACGGCATCGAGGACGCCGGCGGCATGCCCATCGAGTTCGGCACCGTCACCATCTCCGACGCCATCTCGATGGGGACCGAGGGGATGAAAGCCAGCCTCATCAGCCGCGAGGTCATCGCGGACTCCGTCGAACTCGTCTCGTTCGGCGAACGCATGGACGCGCTGGTGACGGTCGCCGGCTGCGACAAGAACCTCCCGGGGATGCTGATGGCCGCCATCCGCACCGACCTGCCGTCCGTGTTCCTCTACGGCGGCTCCATCATGCCCGGCGAACACGAGGGCCGCGACGTCACGGTCCAGAACGTCTTCGAGGGCGTCGGCACCTACGCCGAAGGCGACATGTCCGCCGAGGAACTCGACTCGCTGGAGCGGAACGCCTGCCCCGGCGCCGGCTCCTGCGGCGGCATGTTCACCGCGAACACGATGGCGTCCATCGCGGAGGCGCTCGGCATGGCGCCGCTCGGCTCCGCGTCGCCGCCCGCGGAGTCCGAAGAGCGGTACGACGTCGCGCGGCACGCCGGCGAACTCGCGCTGGAGTGCGTCCGCGAGGACCGCCGGCCGTCTGACATCCTGACGAAGGAGTCGTTCGAGAACGCCATCGCGGTCCAGGTCGCGATGGGGGGGTCGACGAACGCCGTCCTCCATCTGCTCGCGCTCGCCGCCGAAGCCGACGTCGACCTCGACATCGAGGAGTTCGACGAGATCTCCCGCCGCACCCCGAAGATCGCGAACATGCAGCCCGGCGGCACCCGCGTCATGCTCGACCTCCACGAGGTCGGCGGCGTCCCGGTCGTGATGCGCCGCCTGCTGGAGGGCGGCTACCTCCACGGCGACGCCATGACCGTCACGGGCCGCACCGTCGCCGAGGAGATCGAACACCTCGAAGACGCCGCCATCATCCCCGAGGACGACCTCATCGACGCGGACTTCGTCTACACCGTCGACGAGCCGTACCAGGAGGAGGGCGCCATCAAGGTCCTGACGGGGAACCTCGCGCCCGACGGCGCCGTCCTGAAAGTCACCGGCGACGACGCCTTCCGCCACGAGGGCCCGGCGCGCGTCTTCGAGAACGAGGAGGACGCCATGGAGTACGTCCAGTCCGGCGGCATCGAGTCGGGCGACGTCATCGTCATCCGGAACGAGGGCCCGCGCGGCGGCCCCGGGATGCGCGAGATGCTCGGCGTCACCGCCGCCGTCGTCGGCGCCGGCCACGAGGACGACGTCGCGCTGCTCACCGACGGCCGCTTCTCCGGCGCCACCCGTGGCCCGATGGTCGGACACGTCGCCCCGGAGTCCGCCGACGGCGGCCCCATCGCGCTCGTCGAAGACGGCGACCGAATCACCGTCGACATCCCGGACCGCGACCTCTCCGTCGACCTGACGGACGACGAGCTCGCGCGCCGGGCCGACGACTGGGAGCCGAACGACCCGCCGTACACCGGCGGCGTCCTCGCGAAGTACGCCCGCGACTTCGGCTCCGCCGCCAACGGCGCCGTCACGAACCCGAAAGCGAAAGAGGACTGAGCCGAGACGACCCGCTCCGGCTCGTCGCTGCGGCGGGCGACGTCACTCCGTTTTCTCGACGGCGAGCCGCTCGATGCGTTCCTGTCTCCGCGCGATGTCGCCGTACTGCTCCGCCACGTCCGTCGCGCCGTTTTCGGCCTCGTACTCCTCCAGCCGCGCCGCCGCGCTGTGCAGCGTCGCCGCCGCCGACGCGACCGCCTCCAGGTCGTCCTCGTCGAGCTGGTCGAGAACCGTCTCGTAGTACGCCTCGTCGTCCATATCTCACCGTCCCGGGTGAGCGGCTTCAATCTGTTCGCCGACCAAAACCACTCGGAGCCGGTTCGACTCGACCCACTCGGAGCCGGCTCGACTCGACCCATCCGGGCTGCCGGCCAGATTCGATTCGGCACGACTCGGCGGCTGCTGTGCTCGCCGACGTTTCAGACCGCTGGACTGTCACCGCGGCTTATCCGGCGTCCGCTCGAAGCACCCGCCCATGACGGACCAGCCCGATTCGGCGGCGTGGCGCCGCGTCGACACGCCCGTCGACGAGACGCTGTACGACGCCGCTGACGCCGGCGGCACCCCGGTCGCGGTCGGTGGCGGCGGCACCGCGCTCCGCCGCGCGGACGGCGACTGGCACGCGGTCCTCGAAGACGGCGTCGCCGCGAACGGCTACGCGCTCTGCGCCGCGGACGCGACGGACGACGGCGACCGCATCTGGGTCGCCGGCGAATCCGGCGCGTTCGGGACGTACGAACTCGGCGGCGCGCGGACCCACGACTACTCCGCGCCCGGCGGCAACACGACGACGTTCGTCGCGGTCGCCGCGGTCGGCGACGCCGGCTCGGAAACCGTGTTCGTCGGCGACGACGACGGCGCCGTCACGGTCATCACGCCCGGCGGCGGCTCGCCGACGGTCGACCGCACGACGCGTCCGCCGAACGGCGACGAAATCGTCGCCATCGGCGCCCGCGGCGACGACGCGGTCGTCGTGACCGGCGACGGCTTCCTCTGCCGCACCGCGGACGGCCGCGACTGGTCGACCACCGACCTCGGCACAGCGCTCGAAACTACCGTCGCCGCCGGCGCCGCAGCGGCCGACCGAACGGTCGCCGTCTCCCACGAAGGCGACGGCTGCGTCGTCACGGCCGCCGGCGACGTCCTCCTGGACAGCCTCGCCGGCACCGACGTAAGCGACGTCGCCACCGACGGCGCCGAGGTCGTCACGGTCGGCGGCTCCGGCGGCGTCTACCGCCGCACCCTCGACGGCTACGTCGTCGCCGACACCGCCACGGACGCGACGCTCCACGGCGTCGCCCTCTCCGACCCCGCGGTCGCCGTCGGCTCGTCCGGGACGGTGCTGGAGGCGACGAACGCGGTCCCGCTCGCGTCGGACCACTGACGCGAACCGCTCGACTAATCCTCGGCGGCTGACAGTACGCGGGCGGCCTGACACCCGACGCTCACACGGACCGGTTTTACGGCTCCTGGGCGACTCGTGAATCCAACGGAGTCTCCGAGGTGCCACCCGAAGAACTGTCAGCGAGGAGCTAACTCTTCGGCCTCGGCAACTGCTTTTTTCACTACTCCGTCGGTGCCCGTGACCGTATGGAACTCAAGCGGCTCATCTCGGACGACCGCGCGGTGTCGCCGGTCATCGGGGTCATCCTGATGGTGGCGATCACCGTCATCCTCGCGGCCGTCATCGGGACGTTCGTGCTCGGGCTCGGCCAGAACCTGCAGACGAGTCCGCCACAGGCATCGTTCGGCTTCGACTACACAGACGCGACGGGGACCACAAATTCCAACACGGACTATCTCGTTACCGCTACTCACCAGGGAGGGGCGACACTGAACTCGGACAACTCGAAGAACGTCCAGTTGAGCTCATCCGCGGGCACAGTCAACTTCAGCCTGCCCGTTTCAGCAGGCGACTCGGTTACTCTAAACGGGAGTAATACTGGGACAGCCGACGACGAAATCGCTGTTCCGTCCGACACCGACGTCCGCGTGATCTGGACGTCCTCCACCGGACAGACGTCTCAGACGCTCGCGAAAGGTCAGACGCCGTCGTAAGCGCCAGCTGACCCGTTCTTTTCGGGAACCGGTACCGCCGTCCGAAGCGAGACTCGTCACCGCCTAGCGGCAGGTCTCGAGTCCGTGATGTGACTACGTGAGGTTGACACCGCCCGGCGAGAGTTCGGTTGGCGATTCGGCACGTCGTTTCGACGGATGCAAATCCCGCGGTCACCGATTTCCTGCTCCGCGCCCCTCAGCCACAGCCCCTGGGTTCTCCCGTCGCCGCTGTCGGTACTACTCGGTAGAGTCGTACACGTACAGATACAGCAGCCCGACGGCGCCGAGGAGCCCAAGCCCGAGCACACCTGACTGCGGAACCAGCTGCCCGTAGATGAACACCCCGATCGCGACGACCACAACCAGGAGAAATTCCACGAACAGCAAATGCGTGCGTAACTCGGACTCCATCAGTAGATTCGTGAAGGCCACCGGTGCATGAATGTAACCATCTGCTCGTCGACGCCGAGAGAGAACCAGGCTTCTGCATCGGAGACGCCGGACGTGAGGACCAACCGTCCCCCTGAAGTTCGGCACGTAACCGGGTCAGGCGGATGGCTCTGGTTAGGTGTGGTTCACGGAAACGCTGGGAGAACGCCGTATGTGAGGCTCGAGAAAGTTAGAAGTGGGACCGCCGAGAGTTAGACACTTCACCCAGAAGTGCAATCCTCCCCACTTCAGCCCCTGACGATGCTGAACACGTCATAGTCCTGCTGCCGAAATTTCGTCTCGGCGACGGTCCAGCTCCTCACCCAGATTCGGCTTGTCGTAGTACGCTCTGATCGTGTCCGGCATCGCATCGACACGCGCGGCGACCTTCGTGATCCGCACGTCCCGGTTCCGAAGGTCCGTAATCCGACCGGTCCGAATCGGATGCGGGCTCAACGACGACGGGCACTTGCTCTCGTGGCCGTGCTTCCGGTACGGACAGCTGGCCGGCTCTTCGTCATGCGGACACCCGCTGTGGAAACACGGCTGCGTGAGCAAGTACGCGGTCTGCCGAACCGTCGACGTAGTCGGTCGCCCGAATTTCGTCGTGAACAGTGGCGAGCGGCCGTAGTCGTCCTCGCGGTCCATCCGGTGTTCACGAATGTAGTCTCGGAGCACCGTGACCGTCTTCTCGTTGAGGACGTTCAGCCGCTCACCCGAAACACCGTTCTTCAGCCGAGTGCCCGACTCCTCCCGGCTGACGAACCGAACGGTGCCGTCCTCTACGTCGAAATCGCCGACGTCGAGCGCCCGGAGCCCGGATATCCGGGCTCCGGTGTCCCACATCGTGATGAACAGCGCGTGGTCTCGCGTCGCGTACCGGAACTTGTCGAGGTGGTCCAGGATGGTGTGGACCCGCTCGCGGCTTATCGTCAGGTCGCTAGACACCTCGCCTTTCGTCAACGAAGGGATGTGCTGCGTGAACTTCTCGGCCAACGCCGGCTCCACCGCCTCGAGAGCAACTCCGTACTCGAGGAACTGCCGGACGGTCCGGAGTTCGTTCTTCATCGACGTGCTGTTGAGAGCTGGCTCACGATGGTCGCGGTACGCCTTGAGGTCGCGGCCATCGACGTCGTTCAGATTCATGATCCCCTCGGACTCGCACCAATCGATGAACTGGCTGACGCGGCGCTTGTAGGAGTCAGACGTACTCCCGGAGGTGTCCGAATCGATGATGTCCAGCCACTCGCCCATCGCCTGCCGCGGCGTGATGGGCTTGAGGTCGCTGCGGGTGCCGTCACCCGAAGACGGAGACGTCATTCCGATACCTCCGGCGAGCAGAACTGTCCGCGCTCGTCGAAGCTCACTGACTTCGCCGACTCCGGGACCGTCCCGGAGTACGTCGGCTCGACCGACTCAGGACGGTGCGGACACCGACCGTCGAGCTCACCGCCGGCACGCCCGCCGCGACGGGCGTGCCCGAACTCCGTTCCGTCCGGGCCGACCGTAATCCACCGTCGGCACGTCCGGCACTTCAGGTCGCTTCCACGGTCGGGTTCGCTCCCGACGTTCGTGAGGTGGTCCGGGACGAGCCGTTTGCCGGCGCTGCGCACGCTACTCATCGAGCAGCACCTCCTTGGCTCGCTGGACTCGATGGAACGCCTGCGGGTCGCCGCCGTTGTCCGGATGTACCTCCTTCACCTTCTCCCGGTAGGCGTCCCGGATGCGGGCTTCTGACGCGTCACTGGCGACGCCGAGAACGGTGTGCGGCGCCGGGTCAGCCTCGACCACGTCGTCTCCGGAGGGGAGCCGCGCGTTCGCGAACTCGGATTCTCCGGTCGCGACGGGTCGGGACTCCATCTTCCGCTTCTCTCGGACGTACAGCCCCACCGTCCGAACGTTGTCTCGAAGCCGAGAGTACCGGTCACAGGCGACCGCGTACTGCGCACCGCCCATCGACCAGCGGAGCACGAAACTCGGGTCGTCAGGGCGAGCGCGGGCGTACGGTCGCCCGTCTCGCTGCCGCGCGTCTGCGTCGAACGAGTACCGGAAGTCATCGACGCCGAGCCGGTCAAGCTCGCCTTCGAGGTCCTCGAAAGCGTCCGAGAGTGACACCTCGAAGCTGCGGTTTGCCGAGCGCTCATCTGCAGGCGTCCGCCCGAACTGCGCCGGCCAGTCAACACTCACTGCTCTTCACCTCCGAGTGCGTCGACGGGGACCAGCGTCTCGCCTGGCTGGGCCTTGTCCCCCGATTCCGGCAACTCCCCGCTGTTCAGCCCCCATCCAAAGAAGAACCACCGGACGGCGCCGCACACCCGACAGTTGTACGCCGTCACAAAGTGGGAGGTGGCGAAATACCGGACTGTGTAGCATTCCTCGCAAGCCATCGCTACTGAATGGCTTTTGTACGCAGTCCCATTCCCGGCGAGCGGTTCCTTCTGCATCGGGCGAGTCGCTCCGCCTCTCCGAACAGTTGTCGGGACGTTGTAGCCGACTCGCTCGTCCCCGTACTCGTGCTCGTCGGGATCGCCGACGTAGCGCCGATAGGTTGCACGGCTGGATTCGTCACTGGGCATCGTCCACCTCCGTTTCGCGGATGTCGGCCAGCAGGTCGTTGAGTTGGCCGCTCCGTTCGATGCAGACGCGGAGCCGCGCCTCGACGGTTTCAGGTGTTCCGTTCCATGGCTCGTCGAGGACGTGGAGGACGCGCCGTGCCTGCCGAACCGTCAGGTCGTAGTTCCACAGGGACTTGTCGTTCGCGGCTCCGTCGACGTGGAGGCAGTTCGCGCAGGTCACGTCGGAGCCGTGGCGGGTCATCGGTTCGCCGTCGTCGCCGCAGTTCGGGCACGTCCAGTCGGTGCCGTCGGTCTGAGGCGACATCAGGCATCCACCCCGTAGGAGACGGTGTTGGTGGAACGGACGTACTCGATGACCTCGACGTCGAGCGAATCGAGTCGGTCGGTGACGACTTCGAGTGCGGCCCGGGTGTCGACGGCTTCGCATCCGACGGTGCCGCGAACGAAGAACGTGATTTCGTCTTCCGAGTCGTCGTACTCGAAGGTGTGGACGCCTTCGTCGTCTGTGACGTAGACGATGACGTTCTTCGACTCCCGGAGGGTGTCGAGCGCCGCGTCGACGTCTCCGGCTTTCAGCAGCTCGCCGACGCGGGCGGCGACCGATTCGTACTCCAGTTGGGACTGTCCGGGTCCGCCGTCGGTCACGCCGTGCGCACTGAGGGCGTCGGTGTACTGTGGTTCGAACTGTCCTGCGGCGGTTAGGGTTGCGGCGTCGATGCCGCAGCCGCAGGGGGACGCCGTGTGCGTGTGCGGTCCGTTCGCCTGGATGCCGGAGATTCGCCGGCCGCATCCGGGGCAGGCCGCTCCGTCCGGGGCGCTCATTCGCCGTCACCTCGAATCGGGAAGTCGGTGCGGGCGTTCGGGGCGTTGCGGTCGCCGTAGCTGGTTCGGAGTTCGCCGTCGACGTAGTAGTCGGTGATACCGGTGCCGGTCGCGATGGTTTCGCCGCGCGGGTCGTGGAGCCGCGGGGTGCCGCCCTCGGAGTAGGTGAGGACGACGTAGTCGTAGCGGCCGGTGAGCCAGGTGTCGCCGGGTCCGGCGTCGGCCGGGGAGGCTGCGTTCCCGACGTCGTAGACGTGCGTCAGGTCGGCCGTGTCGTCGTTGCTGTCGGCGGTCGAGTGTTCGGCCGCGTGGTTGGTCGCGTCGGCGTCCGGGGCCGTGTCGGCGTTCTCAGCGGGGTCGTCGGCGGTCATGCGCTATCACCTCCGTTGACCGCGTCGCTGAGCTGTCTGAGCCGGTCCCGAAGGAGGTCGCGGCCGACGTCGGTGAGTTCGTAGCGGTTGGTGCGGCTGTCCAGTTCGGACTTTTCGAGGAGCCCGGCGTCGTCGAGGCCGTCGAGAGTCGGGTAGAGTCGGCCGTGATTGATTTCTTGTCCGTACAGGTCGCTCAGGACGCGTTTGACTGCGAGGCCGTAGGTGGGCTCGCTGTCGGCTTCGAGGGCGGCGACTGCGTAGAGCGTGTTCCCCTCGAACGCCGTGAGGTCGGTCCAGGTCGGCGCGTCGGTGTCGGCGAGGGTGGAACTCATCCGCGCACCTCCGTGTCCCGGACGACGCTGTAGCCGTCCGGGAGAACGGCTTCGGCGAAGGCGCGGGCGAGCTGCGGCATCTGGAAGCCGAACTCGGCGGCCGCCTCGGGGCCTTCGAGCCGGACCCGGTCGCCCTCAACGACGACGTGGTTGATAGCGCCCAGCTCGTGGACTGGAGGCTCGTCAGACTGGTCGGCGCGTTCGTTACTCTCGGTACACTTTTCGGCGTCGCTGTTGTAATCAGACATTGCTCTGGTCGTACTGCGGATACTGCGCTCTGCGCGTGGTTCGCGGACGATTCAGGGTGACCCTCGCCGCGACGCCCCGAACTTTGGACAGGGACAGGGCGTCGCGGTTAGTCAGGTCTGTTCGAGTAAGCCACCGCGTCGGAGGCGGTGGGGCTTTCAGATGTGCGGGGTGTTCTTCCCCTAGCGTCGAATTTGGGAACATGGCTTTCGTGCTCTGTTCACGAAGGCCCGCGCGGACCAGCGTTGCAGCGCTGGGTCCGCTCTTATCGCGAGTTGGACCCACCGCCGACCGGCGGGTCCGCGAAGCACCTCCGTGACAAACTGTTCTGTAGGTCAATGACTTAACTCTTACCAACAGGTTAGTTTGCCCGACAAACAGCCGAGTTTGGTGTGGCTGTGACATGAAAATAGTCAAGCGACGTCCGTACAGGCCGGTAAGTAATGCGCCCCAAGCTCGCTTCATGGATGACCCCTGTTGATAGGGACATCTTGGAGCGGCTGGAGAACTCGGGTAACCGAGAACTAGTTCTGACGCCGGCGATGATTGCGGAGAATACCGATTGGAAGCACCAGACCGTCCGCGAGCACGTCCCAATTCTCCGCGAGAAGGGCCTCGTAGAGTATTACGACGAGGACCGAGGGATTTACCGGCTTTCTGACCGCGGCCGCGCTTACCTTGATGGTCAACTCGAGCCAGAGTCTCTAGAAGATTAACCCCTGTCCGTTTGGGGTGACTCGGCCGAGCCATTCGATGCCAGTTTCGTGCCACACTGTGGTCTCAAGGGAGAGGGAATAAGAAGCTGACCCGTAGGGTTCCGAAGGGTTCCGATCCGATTCGAATCGCAAGACAGCGGCGGATTCGGAAGGTTCCGATCCGGGTTCCGATCCGAATTCGTGAATCAAGTCGATAGCAGATTTCGAGGCGGCTCCAACAGTTCATCCACCAGGTCGTTCTTCCGATGCGTTTCAATCTCGTGGTGGGTTTCTCCCTCGTCGCTCGCGACTGACTTCTGCTCCGTTCGTCGGCCGATGGTGAGACGCGGATTCATCCCTCTCTCTACACCAAATTATCTATTCGACTAACTGGTCTACTACCGTGAGAAAGCTAATGCGACTGGATACGTGAAATTGGCTAATGCCTCGGATCCTTCCATCCGTTCTGTATCCAATAAATCTGGTTGCTGCATTAGCCACTGGGTTATTTCACCAAATATATAGGGCCAAAAATAGGGTGGTAGACTGTATCTCTAAGTTGTTACTACGCTGGCTGTGTACTTTTCATGAGGGAATCGACGAATTGCTAAAATCAAACGAGGAGTGGTTGGCAGGTCAGAGGGCTGTAAAGGGGTCTGTATCGGTGATTGCAATATTCTTTGTATTGGCATGGGTGATCGATGCAGCGACACTCTACAGGGTGAATAATACCGTCTATGGATTGGCAGTGAGTGGTACTTCAGGTATCGTTGCTACAGGAGCAGACCTTTTAGAGAAACAATCTGGTGAGTTCCCGGGTATCTCTGCTGAAGTTCACAAGGTGATCGGGTTTCTCGGGTTTGGCGCTGGCTTTTTTCTCCAGATAACTGTCTTATTCCTACAGTATCGGCCTCTCACATTCATTCCACATGTTGGCCCGGGCCAGCTTACAACTTCTTTATACTGGGTACTCGGGATTTCGATCTTTTTATTCTCTACATCTAGGGACTTCTTGAGGTCATTAGCTTTCTCGTTTGTGGTGACTCTGACGTCTGTAGTTTTCGGAATAGCTGTCTACGTATTCATAGGAGAGGTTGCAGGGTTATTATCAACATTTGGTGTTTACATCGCCCTCATCATCTATTGGCTATCTATCACTATCTTGGTTCCAATTTTTCGAGGGATCGAACATAGTCTATCTCAAATAGCGACACCTCACGAGGCAGAGCCGTCAGAAAAGGAAAATTGATGTTTGTCTCCCTGTCTCGCATTCATGACCATTACTTGGATCAGAATTTAATGGTTTGATGGCCTCCAAAAATAACGCAAAATTTCTGTGAAGCACTTATACACCTGCTCAATAGCGCCACCGGTTTTGATGTATATGGGGAACACACTAAGAATCCTTGTTCACGAAGAGCCTCCGACAAAGTACAATCTTCTAATTGCTGTTGGATCCAATCACTAGTCAGGGAGTTCAGACTTCCGACCTAAATCAAGGACCCATGCGATTCCAAGTGACGGATCCTTACCTGAACCTCGAATGAGTTCAGGTTACACTTTTCGCTAGCTGACTCAAGTAGATTTATACGCTCCCGGCATTGCTGGTCAAATAAGAACCTTCTCCAATTCACGATGGGATACCAAAATAGAGATTCAAGAGGGAATTTTCAATCAGAGTATGATGACCAGATGTTCATACAAGCGCTCAGCGAGAGCGGTGCGCCTCTCACGACTAAACAAGTAGCTAATAGGGTCGGGTGTTCACGCCGAAGGGCCTTCGGGAAGCTCAGTGAATTTGAGGAATCAGGTCGAGTATATTCTAATCGGAAAGGGAATTCCCGGGAGTGGTCTCTTGGTGCTACTCCAGATCTTGAAGATCGGACATTGGCGGATTACGCTGCTGCTAATCTAAGTGCAATCCCTGATCTGGATGCTAATGGGATGGTGATTGCTATCCAGAAACCCCACAGCCAGGACATAATGAGCGGTAGAAAACGGATTGAGTTCAGACGGGGGTCAATTAAACGTGAAAACGAGCCCGACATTGCATTTTTATATGAACCTTCGCCTACTCAGGCGATAATCGGCGTATTTGAAATTCCCAAAATCGAACGGCTCCCGGTGCCTGAGCTGGTTGAGATGGGCGTTGAAAATACCCCGTCCACAAAAGAGTCACTTCAGGAGTATTTCGCCGGTTCAGAGGTAGGCACCGCGATTCACATAGCCAGACCCAGGGCTGTTCGACCACCTGTTTCGCTTAACTATCGAGACGGGAACCAATGGAGATTCACTCCACCTCAGAGCTTCTATTACGTTGACCCTGAAGAGTTCATCAACAAATTCCCTCAAGTGAAAGATGATAATCCTCCCGACGCTTCCCAAGAGTCCGGGTTATCATCCAATACGTCGTAACCTACCGAATCGAGTCGTTTCCTGATCTCTACTAAAGCACGTCTAAATCCATCTTTCTGCTTCGCTACCTGTCGACTATCGTTTTCAGAAAACACAGGCGGATTTGACAATGTGCTTGCCCCAGAAGGGTGAGGCAATACAACAATTGGGGCATCCCAATCTTGAGGATCGTCTACCATTCCTCTTTGTCGACCTACGAGACTAGTCAAATTGAATGATGAGTAGTTCCTTTTTAGAATCGATGCTGCTGCCAATTTTCCCATCGGAACGATCAACTCTAAATCATCCATAGCTTCTATCTGCTTCTCGAGATATTTTGACCTACAATTTCGAATCACGGAATTCCCCAGTTCGGATATACTCCCGTTAACGTGGCATTTGATGGCAGAAGTCGCATAGATCTGATGTGAGTCAAGGAATTCACTAAATCCCCCTGATGAGTCACTCAGCCCAACCCCATATTTTTGTTCAGTAAACATCGACCGGATGCGCCCACTTATTCCGCCTTTATACGCAGTTCCCTCACTAGAGGCTTGGTCTGGGGCCTCCGTCACGAGTATCACCTTCGCATCCCTAGAGCCACGCCGTTCGTCACCAGGTTGAATTGAGCTTAGTGTGATCTCACACTTTGTTGTTGCATTGCACGTTGGATATTCTTGGCAGGCACTGATACCATATTCTGCTCGTGCAAGGTCATGCTCAGTCATCTGACAACCTATTTATATGACTACGGTACTGGGCAAGGTTGCCCTGGTTTATCTCCCCTCTTCTCATAAGGACACAACTATCGTCCCAAATTCTGTCATAGTATCTCTGCCATTGCTCATTCAACTCTTTAGATTCGACACGAATATCCCTAGGGTTATTTGATTCTTGCTGTTCACCTATAGCAACGAAATATACAATGTCGTCGTCTATTAATTGAACGGCAACATGGGATTTTAGGTCTTCTTCTGGTTCTTCATCCAAAATACAGGCTAACGAGTAGTTGCCATTTCCTTGGCGTTCCTCGAGTAAGTCATCCACCCAGGATTCTAGTTGCGGGACCCCCCGAATTATTCTGCGGAATTTAACGTCTTCTGCCGTCTTGTCAGATATGATATCTCCAATTTCCTCGTAATAATTCGCTGTTCTTGTGGTATGGCTTTGCCGGGGATCACTGTTGTCGAAATATGAAATATGCACACGCTGTTCCGAGGTTTGTACGTCGGAACGGAACCTATTATAGAAGTCAGATTCCCATATAGGTTCCGTAATAGCGCGGTTTTCTACATAAGACACAACTGGAGAAAGCGATTCCAGAGAACGATTCAGAACAATTGCTATCTGGATAAACAAAAGACTAGCATAAGTGGCAATTAATTGGTTGGTAGATAGCAACGGGCCACCAAAGCTCTCTATGACGGCTATGAAAATGGCGAGAAGTACTCCAGCTACGGACACACCGTAATTTACAGCCTTTGATTTCCAGTCCGCCATTAGTCAAACTTCCCCATAAAAACCATGTCTACTCCACGTTTGTACGGTTCTTTTAGAAGTCCCTCCGCCCTATATTCGCGTGTTCTGAATGCTCGTAGGGATTCGTGGTCTATTACTGGGACATGCGAATAGAATTTCCTGATGTCGGAATACTTAGATAGTTCACTCTCCGCAAATTTAAGCAACTGGCTTATCCCACGACGGTTAGTACTTGATAGCATAGGGCTCAGCTTGATCGCTCGACCCCGTTTCCGGCTTGCAATAACGCAGCACTTGATATTTCCCCCAGAGTGGCCAATGAAGACCTCTTTTCCCTTGGTGGACAAATCTCCTCCAAGCTCTCGCTTCTCGGCTTCCTGGACGGCGTTGACGAAGTTCTGGTCGATCCCCGTGTACCAGTAACTCATTCGATCTACAACGAAGTCAGAGAACCCCTCAAACCCGTCTGAACCCTTTGAGAATTGCAAATCAATACCTCTGTCATTCCTTTCTAGCTTGTAGTCGTCAGCTACTCCTTGGTCGCCGAGCAATTTCCCGAAAACTAATTCGTTATGTTCAGTATTATACTGTCTTCGCATATGGGCTTCAATTTCATAACCTGAGTTAATTAAGTAGCTATAGGCATGCTTAGAGCTCTCGGGAATCGTGGAGTAAACCTTGTGAACTCCTTCAGATGCAAGCCTTTGATCTAATTTTTTCCGGAACTGCGGTCCCAGCCCTTTCCCTTGAAATTCCTCTTTTAGTACAGTTGGACCATACTTCACGCTATGGCCACGTTTTCTTGTTGTAACAGTGAATCCAGCTATTGAATCTCCTACTAATAGAGTAAACACTGTCTTTTTCAGTGTGAAATATCCGTACGGATCTTCACCCTGTTCATGTGATTCAATAATATGATCTGTGAAGGTGCTGTCAATCTCTCCGTATTCGTCGGGAACTTGAGAGCCAGAAACTAATGACCTGAATTCTTCTTCTTCATGTGGTCCCATCTCTCGAATATTCAAACCACGCTTAGAACCTTCGCTGTCGCCAGTATCCTGAACCCACTTGTCCAATGTTTCATTCGGGAAGTAACTCTCAAGGATGTCCGAGTAGTCTGTTAGTATACTCAGTGATCGATTAGTCAGGTAAATATGTGAGAACTGATCGGGAACGTTCAGATTTGAGTCCGCTTCTGTGATTGTCTCTATTGGAATTGACTGTTCAAACTCATCTGGCTTTTGCACCTCAAATGCTAAGCCGTATTCCCACCCCTCATAGTATCGGTAGAACCGGTCTTTAACGGAGGTCCCTTTACCATATTCAGACCAGAGTTCGTCAACATCTTTTCGAATGACATCTCCCACCTCAAACCCCCCAAGTATGTCTTTAGAGCCGTTCTCGAGCAACAGTACGTAGGATACGTCGGTGGGAACTGATGGCTTTCTGAACTCATATATTTTTTCACCATCAAATATCTGCCTAGCAAACTTAGGTCTGATTGACAGTAGAATAATGTCGTCCCGAATATTTCTTCCCATTGATTTGTACACTGTACTAACTAACATAAAAATCTCATGCCACTTGGGATATCTAATTCGTGCACACCCGCAATATGAACACAGGCTTAGCATGGCGCGAAGAGAGGCTAAGTTGCGCAGGTACCCATTTGGAATTGAGTCCGTGAGCCAAGATTTAGTGTTACTTGGGTCGGGTATAGTTGGTTTCCGACTAATGCAGATCAGGTATTCTCGCGGAAAGCCGGTCGAACTTCTTCCGAAATTTGCCGCACTTCACCACAACTCTTCGGCTTCTGCGTCGAGCTGGGTTCCCGCGTACTGGAGGTAGTCATTCGCGCTGGAGAGGTCGGCGTGGCCCATGGTCTGTCTGATGTACTGTGGCGTCGCCCCGCGGGCGGCGATTAGTGTTCCGTAGGTGTGGCGTAGTACGTGCGGCGTGATTTTCTTGCGTATTTCGGTGTCGCTTGCGACGCGTTTCACTCGGTTTCCGATGGTTTGCCTGGTGACGCCGATCGTTTCGTGGTGGGAGAAATAGTCGCGGAGGGTCCGTAAGGTGTCGGGCTCTTTCAGTGGGATGGTTCGGGCGCCGTGTTCTGTTTTCGGTATCCACATCTGTTCGATGTCGGCGTTGCGAGCGGCGGCTTTCTGCGCACAGTTCGAGCAGTTACAGTCTTCGAAGGCGGGGACGCGGACGAGTTCGTCTTGCCAGTCGACCCAGCCGGAGCGCATGTGTGCGAATTCGTCGGCGCGCATCCCGGTGTGAGCGAGGACGCGGATGGTGGTTTTATGTTCGAGGTCGTGGCGGTCGGCTGCGTCGAGGAGTTGGTTGAGTTCGTCTTCTATGAGTGGTTCGCGTTTCCAGGCCATGGTGGGATGTGAACGATGTTTCCATTAAACGGCCCGCGCGGGGGGAGTTGGGTGGTGTTGTGGTGTGGGATTTTCCGGAGACGATTCTCTGGAAAAGTGTGAGTGGTCGTGAACAGGGATGAGTTTGATAGCAGATAGCCGGCCTCAATTGGTATGGCCGGCTGAGGGCCGGACCCGTCGCTATCCCCCGCAGCCGGCCACTGACTCTCGAGGGCCGCTATGTTGGGGTTCCCCTGTGTCTATTCCCTCCGGCGCCGGTGGCGCGCCGGGGGTCGGGTTGGGAAGCCGGTATCTCGAGTTGTTTTCACCTGATATCAGCCCCGGACACTTCATGGGTGATCTCTCTCGCGAGGGAGTCCCGCAGACTTATTATGCTTTATTGCGTTCTATTACACATGCCCATCAGCATCGACCACTTCGACGAGGAGCCCGCGGACATCCTCGACCTCCAGGAGGGGACACAGCCGTATCGCATCCTCCAGTTCCTCGCCGAGAATAGCGAACAGGCGTTCACGCAGACAGAGATCCACGAAGCAACAGACATCAAGCGCGGGAGCGTTGGAGCTGCGCTGTCGCGCTTGGAGGACCGCGGCCTCGTCCGCCACCGCGGGCGGTACTGGGCGATTGCAGAGGATGACCGCCTCGCCGCGTACGCGGCACAGATGAACGCTAGCTCTGCCTCAACGACGGACGACTACTACAGAGATGATGAATGAGTGAGGGCTACGAGCGGGGTGCAGTCGTGAAAGGGCCCGATCTCCTCGCGGACCACGACTACCGCCCGTACGTCTGCTTGAGCGATGACTCACACCCGTTCCACGACGAAGAAGCGCTCTACGCGGCAAGCACGACGACGAAGCGCGCGGTCGCTATCCCACTCACCGACGACGACTTCGTTTCGGGTGGGCTGCCGCGAGAGAGCTACGTGAACCCGTGGACAGTCGTCACGGTTCGACACGCCGACATGAATCACGTCGAGGGGCGTCTCGTCGAGGCGACGACCGAGAAGATCGCCCGCGAGGTCGCCAGCTACATCGGCGTTCGGTAGCCCTACACTTCATAGTCTACATTCTCTGGAAAAGTGAGAGTGGTCGTGAACCCGACTTGAACTAAAATAAGACTATACGAATAACCATATTACAGTCTACATTAACTGGTGGATATGGGCCCGTTTGCTCCAGAGACAAAGCAAGCCTGGAAAGAGTTAAACGAACACTTCGGTCGCTGTCCTAAGTGCGGCACTGACCCCTTCGTCGGCTGGGAGGCCCTGTCCTCGCATACGGCCCATATGAAAGCTCTCTATGAGATTGCCCACGCGTTGGCTCACGCTGATATAGCGAAGCTATCATCAAACATGTCTGATGCTGCTGAAGGAGCCAAAACTGCTAGCGAGGTTCGTCATTCGGAATCCGGCTGGCTTCAGGGATTGAGCAAACACCTTGCAGATCGCCGCTCTGAAGCGTCTAACGTCTATATTCGTGAAGAGAAATTCGAGTGTAAGGAGTGTGGTGCTGTGTGGAACCCGGAGAAATGGGATATCAGTCTGAAGGAGTTGGGTTTTGTCGCCTATACATACTGAAACCCTGTATACCGGTAGCTGGAGCTATTCCCCGAGGTTAGTCACTGTGAGGTAGGATTCCAGAACTTCGGTCTGGAAGTCGCTATCTGCGACGACTAACTGGTCCCCGGTTGACCGAGCAGTTGCGGCGATGAGGAGGTCGCGGGTCGCCATCCGTTGCCCGTCGTCGAGGAGTTCGTCCTGTAGTCGTGCGGCTTCTAGCGCGATGCTCTCGGTCAGCTTGAGAGCGGTGACGCCGCCGAAGTCCTCGCGGGCGGCTGCGACGTCAGTCGAGCCGGCACCGAGCTTCCCGTCAACGACTTCGAAGACACAGAGCGTGGACGTGAGGTATGGTTCGCCTTGCTCTTCGACGAACTCGACCGTGTCGTCGACACCGGCGAGCATGTCGATGATGACTGACGAGTCGAGGAACGTCACTGCCGGAAACTCTCTCGAGACCGGCTGACGGCATCGCGGGCACGGTCTGCTTCTTCGTCAGACCACGCACCGACGTTGATCGGTTCCTCGTCGTTGGCGAGCCGCTTGAGGAACTCGTCCCACGTCTCGCTTTCCCGCTTGAGGTTCGAGAGCTTCCGTTTCGTCTCGTCGGAGACACGGATACTCGTACTCATATGTATACGTACTGTATGCAAGGCCGAGAAAGTTGCGGGTATGAGGCTTTGTACAATCCACTACGGAAATCTGTGCTATCGTGTGTTGGGTAAGTACAGATGGTGAACCTATCAGTCGATATGGAGGGTTTCAGTTCACGATAGGAGCGTGACAAGGACTCCGATCACGACAAGGAGAATACTGGCAGCAGTTAACAAAGGGTCATTCCCGACAAGTTGCCGCAGAAAGATACCAACTAAGGTCATCTGTACACCTACGAACATTCCTTTCACGTTGGTCGATTCCATACGTATCTTCCGCCAAAGAGAGTACAGAGAAAATTGCTCCGGTCAGTTCGTAGACTGTGTTAGCGGCTGCTTCAACGACGAATCTGGCAGATTAATAGGTTCCCTGAGAGTTGAGGTTGCCGAATTCGTGAGTCGCCAGCAACGGCTACAGTTGATGACAGGGAGAAAATACTCCTCGATTAGTCTGCTGTGCGGGGCTGACCGAGCGCGTCTTGGTCCATAAGTTTGCGGGCGACGATTCGCTGGACGGCTTCGCTCTCTTCGGCCTCGGGGATGGTTCCGCCGTCGACGAGCCGGACGAGGTAGACACGGCGACCGAGTCGGTCGACGAGGAGGTTCTGCTCGTTCGGGATCTCGCCGTCGTCGAGGACGTCGTCGCGCTGAAGGAACGATTTGGGAAGCGTCACGACGCCACTTCCGCTCTTGTTCTGGAGCGTCTGCATGGTCTGAGGGTACTGACCGGACGTGATAAACGGTCCGCGCGTGACCACGCCTCTCTCACTGTGGACATCGGGGCAATCCCTTCGAGATTCATCGACGAAGCTAGCTCTGCAGGACGACCGAATCTCACCGAAATTCTTCGGGGGTCGCCGTTCGGAAATACGCCCAGTGTGGGCCCAGGGTGACCGCTCACAGTTCTGACGGTGAAGAATACGCGCGCGCGGTATTCAGATATGATCGCGAATACCCCCCACGGGGTGCGTGGGCGCTGTCGAGATGGCTTATATACCCCGGATTAGGGCTCTTTCAGAGGTCAAAGTAGTCCGAATTAGCGGCACTGAAACCGCCGAGATTCTGGCCGCGAGTTCACACTCACGAAGGTGATTCAGTAGTTGATCTTCTCGAATGCCGTCTCCGTGAGTTCGTGGTCCTCGAGGCCGTCTGGTTCGAACGTGCCGCGGTGGGCCCATCCGTTATTCTCGTACTGCAGAACGTGGGCTGTGCCGTCAATCTCGACCCAGAACGCCTCGACGAGCTCTGTTCGATAGCCCTGCGGACCGAGGGCATCCGACTTTAATTCGACCCGTGTACGGTCAATCGCGTCGTGGTCTGCCAACTCCTCGACGGCCGATTCGGACAACTCGGTTGCCGGGAGGGCGTCGACGATGCTCGTGGGGTCAATAATCATCTGCTTGCCTCCATTGGAGTCACAGGTTCACTGCGGACGTACCGGACCTTAGTAGCCCCGCGCCCCCCGCGTCGGCCGAGAAAGCCGTTCTCCGCGAGTACGGACAGGTGCTGGCGGACGGTGCGCTCGCCTGCTCCTGTTTCGTCGACGACCTCCTCGACGGTGAATGGTTCCGACCGACGGAGCGCGACAATCCAGATACGGTCGGTGATACTTGCTTCGGGCATGCGCGGCTCGACGACGCCTCGTCACTTAATCGGCCCGCGCATATCTGCAAGGGGTGGCTGATTTTCGCGCGCCGCCCGAAGCGGTGCGGGGGGTATTTTGTTGTCCCCCCGTAGGGGGGTGCCCTTAGGCACACTCCCTAAGGGGTACTGCCCGGTCGGTGCGGATGGCCGGCCGCGGCTCTGCGGTCGTGACACCGAACCGTTCACAGAAACGACACGCTACCGGGAATTACTGTCGCGCGACGGCGGAATAAAGGGGTGCTGGGTAGTGATGCCTCTCACGAGGACCGCTTCAGCCGGGGATCTCGAACGTCTTCACGGCGTGCTCCTCAACGTCGATATCGAAGCCGGCGCGCTCGACGGCGGTCTGTATCTGTTCGGGAGTCCAGGTGGTTCCGGCCTCGATCATGCGGCGCACCTGCTCGATCGCGTCGACGACGTCCTTCCCGCGGAATCTCCGGGCGAGTTTCTCGATGGCCTGTTCGGCGGCTTCGCTCGGGTCGTGTCGGAGTAGCGTGTTGGCGTCCTCGACGTGCTCGGTGCCGGACGCGTCACTCCAGCGGACGCGCTTCGGGAAGTTCCCCGGCGCCTTGCCCGCGTTTCGCCACGCTTCGAACCCGTCCGTGGTGACGTCGCCGGCGGTGACGGGAGCATGCAGTCCTTCGTCGGGGTGCGGGAGGCAGGAGCCGAGGTGCAGCTCGTGGCCGTCGTCGTCGACGACTGCGTCCCACTTCTCGCGCCAGCTGTCGAACGGGTCTCCTGGCACCCGCTGATACGCGTCCTTCTCGAGGACGGTGTCGGCTGCACGGACGGCCTGGTCGACCGCGTTCTCGACGGTCGTCACAGTTCGGCCGAGGATCTCCTCAAACTGTTCGCGGAGATGCGCTGAGTTGAACGAGATGACGCCGTTCTGCGATTCGATGGCGTCGCCCATCCGGCTGAGCCAGCGGTAGACGGTAGTCTCGCTCGTCTCGGACTGCTCGGCGAGGTCGTCGTATCGGGCGCGGCCACCGTCCGCGACGAGCTGCTCGGTGAGCGAGAGGTCGGAGGTGGTCATGCGCTGGAAGGACCGGACCAGCATCGACTCCTGGGAGCGCTCGATTTCGGGCGTCGGGTCGTCGAACAGTTCGATGTCACGCTGTGTCGGGGCTGGCGAGAAGTGCCAGTCCTCGACGAACGCAGCTGCGCTGTCGTTCGAGGAGCCAAGCGCGTCGGGTGCGATCGGGATGCCCGCCCACGTGAGGATGTTGACGAGTCGTTCCTCGAGTTCTTCGACGAGGTTGTACCGGCGGTTCCAGGCGACGGTGTCGGAGTTGATGCGGATGTCAGAGACCTTCCTCTGGAACAGCACGCCGAACTTCGGGTGGTACAGCGGGTCCTCTGGGTCGGAGTGTTCGTGCTCGGGGTCGTAGCACTTGGCTTGCGTCCCGAGACTGTGGCTGGGAATCATCGACGAGGCGGCGTCGGCGTGTGAGACGAGCCGGTACATGGCGCCGTGGTCGTCGCCGCTGTCCCAGAAGTACGCTCCCTTCGAGGTATCCTGCGTGGACAGCAGCATCGCGAGCTGCTGGAAGGCGCCGCCCATCCGAGTGAGCTTTTCGGCAATCGACCGCGAGAGCCGGACGTACCGCTCGTGGGCGCCGATGTTGCTCGTCGGGAGTGGCCGGGTGAAGTAGTCGCTGTTCCAGTCGTCGCCGAGCGCCTGAGCGAGGGCGCTGCAGGCGCAACGAAGCCAGTGCGGGTACTCGTCGGGCTCGAGGTTCGAGCCCTGAACCTCGACGTTGAATCCGGTGTCGGGCTGGTCCGGATGGTCGAACGGCGAGGGGATCGAGTTCCCGGTCTCGACGTGGGTCATGCCGTCGTAGCGTGGCCGCACGTGGAAGTTGGCCTTTCTCTCACCGGCGCCGTCGACGTGGATGCGCGGCTCCCACATAGAGCGGTCCTGCGGGAGGTCGAAATCGGGGTGTGGTGCGATTTTCCCGGCGTAGTCACCGTCGTCGTCGGTCCCGTAGTACAGCGAGACCTCGACCTGTTCGCGCGGGTCGTCGTCGACGGGGTCGGCTTCCGAGACGGGGTGCGGGTCGACACCGGCGAGCCACGGGAAGCGGGCGTCGAGAGTGGTGCCGCCGTCGAGCTGGCGCATGAACCGACAGATAGCCCAGTAGGGCGCCATGTTGTCGGCGAGCGACCCCTTCGTGGCGTAGTTGAGGTTGATGCGGGCCTCGTGGGGGCACGTCCGGATTATCGCGGTGTCGGCGCTCACCGGCCGTCACCTCCGAAATCGTCGATCGCAGTCGGTTCTGGCTCGTCGTCTTCCTTCGTTCTCTCGAGCGTGTTCGGATGGGGGCGGTGTTCGATGTCGACGCCGGCCGATTCGGCGAGGATTTCGGCGAGTAGCCGTCGGTGGCAGTGGGTTGCGTCTTTTTCCCAGCAGACGAGCCAGACGCCGGTGCCGTCCGCGGCCTGTTCACGAAGGTTCGAGAGGACCTGTTGTTGACCGGGGTTCTCGATGAAACCGCGGTACCGCTCTTCGAAGTCGACGCTGTTCCAGGCGGTTGCCGCCGGGTCGTCGGCTCCGTCTCGCTCCGCGGCGGATTCAACGGTCTTGTACGCGTCGAGCAGTGACGGCGGTGGAGCGAGCGCCGGGACGTTTCGGTCAACGACATCCTCGACGAACTCCTGTGGGTAGCGGACGACGCCCAGGACGAGCTCGTCTTCGGCGGGCTCGACTACGCTGCCAAGTCCGCCGAAGTACGTCGTTCGGACGGTCACTGTCCGTCACCTCCGACAGGCGCGTCTCGGTCACCGTGGAGCGCGCGAACGACGTCATCCTCGACGGCAAGCCAGCCGTATTTGCGGCGGTTCCCGCGAAGCCACTCTCCGGCTTTCTCGACCGGTACCTTGGCGGAAGCGGTGACGTCGAGGCGCCGGTTTACGGCGACGTAGTCGACGGTCTCGGCTTCGTCGGGTTCTTCGCTCTCGTAGAGGGCCTGCCCGTTGACGAGGAGTGCGACGCGGACGAGCGTGTCATCGGCGAGCGTCTCGGGCGCGTCCGCGAGTGCGACGAACCGATTGCCGACTGTCGCGAAGTCGTTCGGGTCTTCGTCCAGGACGCGTTCGGGGGCGGCTTCGAGTCGCTCCCAAATCTCTGGGTTCTGCTGCCGGAACCACGCGACGTGATACGGGCAGTACCGAGCTTCGCCACCTTCTGGAGCAGGGACCG
Source organism: Halobaculum sp. P14 (assembly GCF_051195155.1). Lineage (NCBI taxonomy): Archaea > Methanobacteriati > Methanobacteriota > Halobacteria > Halobacteriales > Haloferacaceae > Halobaculum > Halobaculum sp. P14. Next base: position 80,687 of record NZ_JBNTKB010000007.1, on the reverse strand, counting down.
CGAAGACGGCGGACTCGGTGCAGGGGCCGGCGTCGCAGTCGGCGTCATCGTCGAGGGGGCCGACGTCGGGTTCGAGTTCGCGTCGGATTTGTGCGTCGCGGGCGGCGATGGAGCGGCCTCGGTTGGCGCTCATTTGCCATCACCTTCGTCGTCGCGGGCGCGGACACGGCCGCCGCGGAGCCGCACAGATTGGTCTTCGGGGTCGGGGATGTGGACGGATTTGCCTGCGGGGGTTCCGCGGTCGAGCCGCGGTGTGGAGTCGCAGGCGGGGCAGCGGTGGACTTGGTCGTTGTTGTCGCCGAAGACGGCGGCGAAGCGTTCGGAGACGTGGGTGCCGCAGTTACGGCAGGATGTATCGCCCGCCTCGTTGTCGAGTCGGGCTGTCACACCCCCCACCTCGGTTGCGTCTGGTGGCAGTTACACTGAGGCGGATGAGTGTTGTCAGAAGGTTTATGGGACCGCCGAGATTCGAACTCAGGTCCTACCGACCCCATCGGCAGAGGATACCACTACCCTACGGTCCCGCAGGTAGAGGGAGGCGAGGGCGTCGGTTAAGCGCTTCGTTTCGGGGGAGGGAGAGCCGTCGGGTGCCGTCGTCGTCCGTGGCGGTCCGGAGGGGTCTTCGTGGCCGGGGTGGATTGGGTCGGTCCCGGACTGATTCCGGGTTGGGGGGACGATAGATTCGGCGTTTAGTGGCGGCCGGGCGTCGGTTCCTCCATGAACGCGCTGCTGCCGTGGGGGGTGCTGCTGCCGTCGGTGCCGGTCGACGCGGTGGTGCAGGCGGTCGTCGGGTTCGTCGTCGGTGCGTCTGCGGTGTACCTCGTCGGGAACTTCCTGATTGAGCCGGCCGTCGACTGGGTGTTGCGGCGGCGGGAGTCGCTCGGCGACCCGGCGGTGCGGAAGCTGGCGCAGAAAGTGGTGGGCGTCGGGGTGTACGTCGCGGCGCTGTGGGCCGGGCTGACGCTCGCCGGGCTGGACGACGTCGTCAGCGCGACCGCGACCGTCGGTGCGGCGGGGACGATTGCGGCCGGCTACGCCGCGAAGGACGTCATCGGGAACTTCGTGAGCGGCCTGTTCATGATTTCGGACCCGCAGTTCGAGGTCGGCGACTGGGTGGCGTGGGGGGAGTACGCCGGCGTCGTCGAGTCGGTGTCGCTCCGGACGACGCGGGTGCGGACGTTCGAGAACCGCACCATCACGGTGCCGAACTCGGACCTGGCGAACGCGGCGGTGACGAACCACTCGAACAACGACTACGTGAAGGAGACGTTCAGCGTCGGCGTCGGCTACGGCGAGGACATCGGCGCCGCGTCGGACGTGATTCTGGAGGAGGCGGCTCGGCTGGAGACGGTCCGTGAGACGCCGTCGCCGTCCGTGTTCACGGCGGAACTCGGGGCGTCGGCGGTCGTGTTGCGGGCGGCGGTCTGGATTCAGCCGCCGGAGCACGCCGCGGTCGTCCAGACCCGGTCGGCGCTCGCACACGCCGTCAAAGAGCGGTTCCAGAAGCGCGGCATCACGATGCCGGTGCCGCACCGGCGGCTCGTCGGGAACCTCGACGTGACTCGCGTCGACGGCGACGACGCGGATTCGCCGTCGCACGTCGACACCGTGACGCGGCCGGAGCTCTCAGTGTCCACGGACGAGTCGGCCGGTGCGGAGCGGACGCGGGAGACGACCGCCGATGGCCCGGTGGAGGAGTTGACGGACGCTGCGGCGCTCGAGGCCATCAGCTCCGACATCGACGCGGCGCTGCCCGAGGAACTCCCGGAGGAACTGCCGACCGGCGGCGGGGAGTCGTCGCCGCAGTCGGACGCGCCGGACCCGCCCGACCGGACGCGTCGGCTGGGCGTCGTCGACCGCGCGAAGCGGTTCCTGTTCGGGGCGTCGGCGGCGCGGAGCCCGCAGTCTGACGCCCCAGACCAGCCGGACGAATCCGACACCGCCCGCGGCCGCGGCGTGTTCGCGTCGGTCGCTGCGGCGCTCACGGCGCCGTTCGGGCGCACCGCGACGCGGTCGGGCGACCCGTCGGACCAGCCGGACCCCGAAGACGCGGCTCGGCCGGGGCGCTCGGAGTCCGCCGTCCACGAACTCACCGACGGCGACGCGGACCTGGTCGAAGGGGTCGGGAGCGGCGAGGAGACGCCGCCGGGCTACGACGCGCCGGACGCCCCCGACGAACCGGACGCGGACAGCAGCGCCGCCGAACCGAAACCTGAGGGCGCGGTCGACGAACTCACTGACGGCGACGACGACCTCGTGGACGGAGTCGGCCCGAACGAGGACGAGCAGCCGCCGGGCTACGACGCGCCGGACGCGTCAGACCCGCCCGATTCGGGCGCCGACTCAGACGCCGGGAGCGCCGGCCGTTCGGGCGGCGCCGACCGCGACCGCGACGACGACGGCCTCGATTTCCTCGACGGCGACGATGACGGTTCGACCCGGGACGCGCGCACGGGCGGCGGTTCGGCGTCGAACGCGGACGGCGCCGAGAGCGGCAGCGACCCGCCGGATACTCCGGACGCGCCCGACAAATCGGACGCGCCTGACCCGGACGAAGACGACGCCGACGGCGACGCCGCTGCTGGTGACGGCGACGTGTGAAGCACCGCAGACGTCGGCGGCGACGCAGAACCTCGGTTCTGGCCGTTCGGATTCGCCGTTTCAGCGGCCGCCGCCGGAGTTGTCTCCTGCCGTGTCAGGCTCGGCCGTCGTCGCCGCCGCCGTTTCCGTCGTCTCCGCCGTCGGGGTCGCGCGGCACGACGAGCGGCCCGTCGTCGCGGACCGCCATGCTCGCCACCGCCTCGCCTTCGTAGGCTGCGAGCCCTTCGGCGTGCGCGACGACGTAGCCGTCGCGGTCGGATTCGACTTCGGCGAGCGGCGCGCCGTGCGGCGACACCACGTCGGCGACGACGTCGCCGGCGGACACCTCGTCGCCGGGTTCGACGCGGTGCCGAACCAGCCCCGCGGTGTCGGTGCGCGGCCCGACGAACCGACGCACCGGGTAGTCGACCGGGGCGTCCGGGACGCCGTCGCCCGGTTCGCCGACGTCGGCCGGCGGCGCGTCGAGCAGCCCGAACTCGACGGCGACCCCGAAGACACCGGCGACGCCGGCCGCGCGGGCGTCCTCCTCGACGACGCTGTGCCCGCCGAGCTCCGCGGTGAACGCCGGGACGCCGGCGGTGTTCAGCGCCGCGCCGGCGAGCGACCGCTGCAGCGACTCCTCGACGTACTCCTCGGCGGGGTACTCCCGGAGCGCCGGCAGCCCGAACGCCGACACCAGCCGGCCGAGTTCCTCCGAGAGCGCCTCGGCCTCCGCCTCAGTGCGCTCGTCGCCGTACAGCACCCGGTCGCGGATGCTGAACGGGACGGAGCCGACCTGCGCCGTGTGGCAGTCCACGAGCAGGTCCGCGGTCTCCGCGAACGCCTCGTACAGCCGGCTGTCGATTCGCTCCTGCGTCTCCGGCGGCCGCGTCGACTCGCGCTCCACGTCCGGGAAGTACCGGTTCGGGTCGTGGTCGCCGTAGTACGACGTCCGCTCGTTCCGCCGGAGCCCCGCCGGGTTCACCGTCGGCACCACGACCACGGCGCCGGCGAGTTCGGCCGCCAGCCCCCGCGCCTCGACGGCGACGTCCTGCGCGACCGCGACGCCGGTCGCTTCGTCGCCGTGCACGCCGCCGGTCACCCACAGCGTCGGCCCGTCCGCCGCGCCGTTGACGACCACCACCGGGAGGCGCTCGGCGCGCCCCGTCGGGTGGTCCGCCGCCACCAGCCAGCCGTCGGCCGATTCGCCCGGTGCAGCCGCCGTAGACCCGACTTCGAGCGTCTCGTCCATACCGCACCGTCGCTCTTGGGCGGGAAAAACCTCGGCTCACCGGCACGCTACGGTGGACGGACGTCGCCGACCGCGACGCCGCGCCGAGTCAGACGAGCACGCGCTCCAGCGACACGACCTCGCCGCTCGACGCCTCCGGGTCGCCGACGAGCGTGCCGAGACAGACCGCCGACCCGTTCGGCGTGTAGCACGCCACGAGGTCGCCCACTGTCGGGGCGTCACCGGCGAACTCCGGCACCGGGTCGGTCGCCGGCGCGACGTCGAGGACGCCGGGGGCGTACACCGGCGCGCCGTTCGCGATTTCCGCGGCCGCGCTCTCCGCGACCGTGACCCGCGGCAGATGCGTCAGCGCCCGCTCGGCCGGCTGAACCACGTCTCGCAGCAGCGACTCGTCGGGCTCGGCGGCGTCGCCGTCGCGGTCGTCGTTGCGGTCGCGGTCGCGGTCGTCGTTGCGGTCGCGGTCGCCGTCCCCCCCGTCGTGTTTGTCGACCGCGCCGGCGCCGGCGAACGCGAGGCCGTCGACGAGGTCCGTCATCGCGTGGAGGTCGCGGTCGTCGAACGGGTCGGTCGCGGTGCGGCGCAGGTCGCCCATGTGGCCGCCGGTGCCGAGCGCCAGCCCGACGTCGTGACACAGTTTCCGGACGTACGTCCCGGACTCACACCGGACGCGGAGCAGTAACTGCCGGTCCGTCGAGTCCAGCACGTCCAGCGCGTACACCTCGCGGGTGCGGAGCCGGCGCTTCACGGCGGACTTCCGCGGCGGCTTCTGGTAGAGGTCGCCTTCGAACTCCGCGACGACGCGCTCGGCGTCGGTCGGCGCGCTTCCGTGCAGTTCCAGCACCGCGACGTACTCCTTGGCGCCTTCGAGGAACACCTGCGCGAGCCGGGTCGCATCGCCCGTCAGCACCGGGAGACAGCCCGTCACTTTCGGGTCGAGCGTCCCGGCGTGGGCGGCGCGGTCGACGCCGGCGGCGTCGCGGACCCACGCGCTCACCTGGTGGGCGGAGGGCCCCGGCGGCTTGTCGAGGTTGACGACGCCGAACGAGAGCAGGTCGTCGACGCTCCGGTCGTCGGGTGCTGGACGCATCGGTCAGAAGTCGTAGTCGACGTTCTCCACCGGCGCCTTCCCCTCGTCCGTGTCGGGGTCGTACGAGTCGATGGCGGTCGTCAACATCCCGAGGACGCCCTCCGGCGACCACCGCGCCGTGTTGTAGCTGATGTCGTAGATGGTGAGGTCGCCGATGTCGATGTTGTAGTACTCGCGGTACCGCTTCGCCTCGCTGATTTCGCGGCGCCGCGTCTCCTCGCGGACCTGCTCGACCGGCTTGCCTTCGCGGTCGGCGATGCGCTCACAGCGGATGCCGAGCGGCGCGTCGAGCCAGATGCGGAGGTCGGCGTGTTCGGCCGCGAGCCAGCCGGCGAGCCGCGACTCCAGCAGCACGTCGTCGCGGTCGACGGCGACGCTGCGCAGCCGCCGGTCGAGGTCGCGGTCGATCTGGTCGTCCTCCTCGGCGAGTTCGTTGAACTCCACCGGCGTCATGTCGCGTTCGGCGGCGAGTTCTCGGAAGATGTCGCCGCCGGAGATGTGCTCCAGCTGGAAGGCTTCCGCGAGCGACGCCGCCGTGGTGCTCTTCCCGCTGCCCGGCGGGCCGGAGACCGTAATCAACATAGCGTCACTCCGCCGCTCGCACCCAAGAAGGTGTCCATCCCGCGCCCCCGTGCGCCGCGTTCCCGTGTCGCCGACGCCGGCCGAACCGCCGCGACTCAGTTCCCGTCGCCGGTCCCGCTGCTGCTCTCGTCGTCGCCGTTCTCGTCGTCGTGTTCGCCGCGGGTGGCCAGCCCGACGAGGTGGCCCGCTTCCGCCGTGATAATCTCCTCGGCGCCGAGCCGCGCCGCGTTCTCGCTGCCCGGCAGGCAGAACACGGGGACGCCGTCGGCGACGCCGCCGGTGGCGCGGGTGCCGACGACCGCCGTCCCGATTTCCGCCCGCGAGAGCGTCCGGAACAGTTCTCCGAACCCCGGCAGCCGCTTTTCGAACAGCGGCCGCACCGCCTCGACGGTCACGTCGTCCGGCGTCACGCCCGTCCCGCCGGTCGTCACCACGACGTCGACGTCGTCGCGCTCCACCAGCCGGTCCACCGCGCTCTGCACGCCGTCGTAGTCGTCGTTCACGAGGTCCCGCGTCGCCACCTCGCCGCCCGCGTCCTCGACGGCGGCCACGACGGCGTCCCCGGACGGGTCGTCGTCGATGCGGCGGGTCGACGACACCGTCACGACCGCGTACCCGACCGTGTCGACGTCGTGTTCGTGGTGGTGGTCGTCGCCGTGGTGGTCGTCGCCGTGGTGGTCGTCGCCGTGGTGGTCGTGTCCGTCCGCGTGGTCGTGGTCGTCGTCGGTCGCGTGGTCGCCGTCCGCGCCTCGATGGCCGTTGTCGTCGGCGTGCTCGCCGTCTGCGTCGCGTCCGCCGCCGTGGCTGGCTTCGTCGGTCACGGCTCGCGGTACGGCCGCGGGTCACAAAACTCCGGGCCTACCCGGCGGCGTCGGCGTCGACGTCGGCGTCGGCGCGGTCGGCCGAGAAGTCGAAGTCGCCCGCGGCGACGTCGTCCACGACGGCCGGCGTGACCGGGGCGCTCCGGTCGCGGACGCGCGCGAACCGGTCGCGGGCCCACTCCACGGCGTCCTCGTCGTCGTTGAGCGCGACGCCCCGCACGCCGGTGTCGGTGTAGACGACGACGCCGGCCTGGTCGTCGCCGGTGAGCCACAGGCCGAACCGGGCGGGCACGCGGCCGCACCGCAGCCGCATCTCGCCGTCGCGGACGGACTGCTTGACGCCGTCGCCGAGCGTCTCCACGAGGTGGTCGAGGACGCCCGGCGTCACGACGAGCTCGGGCGGCTCTGCGCCGCCGCCCGCCGCGTCGCCGAACGACTCGACGTGGCCGGTGAGCGCGACGGGCGCGACGCCGCGAATCCGAGCGTCGTCGCTGACGCTGTCGAGCAGGACGTCGACGACGCCGTCCGGGGCGTCGGGGCACGACAGGTGGACGTCGGCGCCGTCGAGGAAGTCGGCGCACAGCGCCGTGTCCGCGGGGAGCGCGTCGAGCAGTTCGGCGGCGTCCGTGAGGCCGCCGAGTCGACTCCGGTAGTCGTCGTGGACGGCGAGCGCCTCGCGGCCGAACGTCGTCGCGCGGTAGCCGCCGTTCGCCGCCTCGGCGAGGCCGACGTCGGTCAGTTCGCCGACCGCGCGGTCGAGCGTCGTCCGCGGCGTGTCGAGCCTGTCGACGAGGTCGCGCTTCTCGACGGGGCCGTCGGCGAGCGCGTCGAGGCAGTCGCGCCGCTTCGCGAGGACGTCGGCGACCGTCTCCGTGTCCGCACCGTTCATCTGTCCGATAACTCGGCTCCTCCCGCATTTGTGTTGCGCTTCCGGGAAGCCGCCCGCCGGCTCCGGGGTCGCCCGCGACGCGGGAAGATTCCCGACCGGTGGGGTAAGGTAGCCCGCGGCGAAAGCAGGTCACGCTGGCACCCCACTGACCGCCCTCCAGCCGGCAGCAGTCCGCGTCCCCCCTCTCTTCGCGCGCCCGCCGACTGCCGACGTTCGCCGGCCGACCACTGCCGTCCACCCGCCGACAGTCGGGGGTAGCGTTTTGACCCCCGCGGTGTCATCAACAATCATGCAAGCCGTTCAGTTCTCCGAGCACGGCGACCGAGACGTCCTCGAATACGGCGAGTTCCCCGACCCGGAGCCGGGACGGGACGACGTCCTCGTCGACGTGAAAGCCGCGGCGCTGAACCACCTCGACATCTGGACGCGGAAAGGGATGCCCGGCATCGACCTCGACATGCCGCACATCCCCGGCAGCGACGCCGCCGGCGTCGTCACCGAGGTCGGCGACGACGTCACCCGGTTCGAGCCGGGCGACCACGTCGCCGTCTCAGCCGGCGTCGCCTGCGGCGACTGCGAGTTCTGCCGGCACGGCGAGGAGTCGATGTGCGTCGACTTCCACATCCTCGGCGAACACGTCCGCGGCGTCCACGCCGAACAGGCCGCCGTCCCGCAGGACAACCTCGTCGCGGTGCCGGACCACGTCGACTGGGAGACCGCCGGCTCCGCGTCGCTCGTCTTCCAGACCGCGTGGCGGATGCTGGTGACCCGCGCCGAACTCGAACCGAGCGAGTCCGTCCTCGTCCTCGGCGCCTCCGGCGGCGTCGGCCACGCCGCCGTCCAGATCGCGGACTACGTCGGCGCCGAGGTGTACGCCACGGCGTCCTCCGAGGAGAAACTGCGGTACGCCGAGGAGTGCGGCGCCGACCACGTCGTGAACTACGAGGAGGAGGACCTCGCGGACTGGGTCCGCGACGAGACCGGCCGCCGCGGCGTCGACGTCGTCGTCGACCACATCGGCGCGGCGACGTGGCGCGACTCGCTGAAGTCGCTCGCGAAGGGCGGCCGCATCGTCACATGCGGCGCCACCACCGGCGGCCGCCCGGAGACCGACATCAACCGCATCTTCTGGAACCAGCTGTCGGTCATCGGCTCCACGATGGCGACGCCCGGCGAGGTCGACGACGTCCTCGAACTCGTCTGGGACGGCACCTTCGAGCCGCGCGTCCGCGACGTCGTCCCGATGTCCGAGCCGGCGGCCGCGCACGAACTCATCGAAAACCGGGAGGGCTTTGGGAAGGTGGTGGTGAAACCAGACAGTGAACTCTGAGGAGACGAACACCGGCGCCGCGGAGACCGACGCGGACGCCGGCGCTGCCGCCGGCACTGGCGCCAGCGACGACGCCGACGCGGCTACCGCCGACGCGGCTGGCGACGAGCCGGGCGGCTACGTCCACCGACCGGGCGCCGTCGACGGCGGCGACGCTGCCGCGGCGGACGGCGACGCGGACGACGACGAGCAACAGGACCTCGGCCGCGCCGGCTGGGTGCTCGTCGCCGTCGTCGTCGTCGCGTTCCTCGTCGTCCCCGGAATCATCTACCTCCGGCCGACCACACCCGACGAACTCGGTCTCGACTTCCTCGCCGCGATGCTCGTGCTGCCGTTCATCCCCGCGCTGCTGCTCGGCGTGACGGCGGTGTGGAGCCTCGCCGCGGGCAACCGCAGCTAGGCGGGTCGCCGGCCGGGCGCGCTGCGGGAGCCGCTACGTTTTCGCCGCGCCCGCTGGTACGCCCGCCCGTGACCGACTCGTCGCCCGTCACGGACGGCGCGCCCGACCTCCCGGACGACGTCCCGGGCGAGTCGCGGTTCGTCGAGGCGAACGGCCGGCGGTTCCACGCCGTCGAAGCCGGGCCGACGCGGGGCGACCTCGTCGTGCTGCTCCACGGCTTCCCGGAGTTCTGGTACGCCTGGCGCGACCTGCTCCGGCCGCTCGCCGACGCCGGCCACCACGTCGTCGCCCTCGACCAGCGCGGCTACAACCGCAGCGAGAAGCCGTCGGCCGTCCGCGACTACCACGTCGACCGGCTCGCCGCCGACGTCGCCGGCGTCGTCGACGCGTACGGCCGCGAGGAGGCCGCGCTCGTCGGCCACGACTGGGGCGGCCTCGTCGCCTGGTGGGTCGCGCTCCACAGCCCCGACCGCGTCTCCGCGCTCGTCGCCGCGAACGCGCCCCACCCCAGGGTGTTCCGCGACGCGCTGACGAGCGACCCGGTCCAGTTGCTCCGGCAGAGCTACGCCGCGTTCTTCCAGCTTCCGGCGCTGCCGGAGGCCGCCTGCCGCGCGCTGAACTGGCGGCTGCTCACCTGGCTGCTCCGCTGGTCGTCGCTCCCCGGGACGTTCTCCGACCGGGCGCTGTCGCGGTACCGCGACGCGTGGAGCCGGCCGGCGGCGCTCAGGTCGATGCTGCACTGGTACCGCGCCGCCGCCCGGTACCGGCCGACGCCCGACGCCGACCGCGTCACCGTCCCGACGCGCGTCGTCTGGGGCGGCCGGGACCGCGTGCTTCCGAAGCGACTCGCCTACGAGAGCGCCGACCGCTGTGACGACGCGCGGCTCACGACGTTCGACGACGCGACCCACTGGGTCCACCACGAGCGCCCGGTCGACGTCGCCGACGCGGTACTCGACGAACTCGAATAGGCCGTCGCCGGCCATCGGTCGTCGGGCGGCGGCCGCCGGTCGCCGGCCGCCTGCCGTTACTTCTCGTCGTCCGACCCGCCGTTGCGGTCGCCGCCCGCCCCGACGTCCCGGTCGACGGAGCGTTCGATGCCCGTGGCGGCGCCGCCGTCGGAGTCGTCCGGGCTCTGCCGCTGCCGCATCTTCTGCCGCGTGAACTGCGGGCTCGCCTGGATGCCGCGCTCGCGCGTCCGCCGGAACGACCGGTAGAGGAAGAACAGCATCGGCAGCGTCGCGACGACGATTCCGGCTGCGACGTACGTGTCGAGCAGCGCCGTCGCCGGCGTCCGGAACGAGTAGATGATGGCCGCAGACAGCAGCCCGACGGCGGTCAGAATCGCGTACGAGATGCGTTTCGCGAGGTCGTCGAGCACGTCGTTGCCGTCCTCGATGTTGACGTTCACGGTGAGGTCTTCGCGCTGCACCGAGTCGAGGACGCTGTCGAGTTTCGGCGGCACCGTCACCATCGCCTCCGCGGTGTCGCGCACCTGCTCGCCGGCCTCCTTCGCGAACCGCTCGGCGGACCGTTCGAGGTAGCCTTCGGCTTTCAGGTAGTCCGTGGCGACGTCGATGAAGTCGAACTCTGGGTCGAGCGTCACGCAGACGCCCTCGACGACGGTGGCGACCCGCAGCACCAGCGCCATGTTCTGCGGGAGCCGCAGCGGGAACTCGTACATCGTCGACTCCACCTGCTGGATGACCTGCTGGACGCGGTACTGCCCGATGTCCTCGCCGCGGACGTCCGCGATGGCGAGCTCCATCACGTCGGCCATCACGTCCCGGTCGGCCTCCGGGCTGAGCGTCCCCATCTCGACGAGCGCGTCGAGGATGCCGTCGATGTCCTGGTTCGCGATGGCGACGTAGAAGTCGACGATGCGCTCTTGGATGAACGGGTCGACGCGGCCGCTCATCCCGAAGTCGTAGAAGATGATGCGGCCCTCCTCTGTCACCGCGAGGTTCCCGGGGTGCGGGTCCGCGTGGAAGACGCCGTCGTCGATTATCATCTGCAGGTAGACGGTTTCGAGCGTCGACGCGAGCTCCGTCCGGTCGATGCCCATCTCGTCGAGCGCCTCGGTGTCCGAAATCTTCGTGCCGGGCCGGTACTCCATCGTGAGCACGCGGCCGGTGGAGGCGTCGTCGACGGTGCGCGGAATCACGATGCGGTCGTGGTCGCCGACGTTCCCGCGGATCTCTTCGAGCATCCGCTTTTCGCGCCGGTAGTCCATCTCCTGGTTGATGGTGCGGTCGAACTCGTCGGCGAGGTTCGACAGCGAGAACGCCTGGCCGCTGCCGACGAACCACGTCACGACCGGGAGCAGCCACTTGATGACGCGGAGGTCGGCGTTCACCAGTTCCTCGATGCCGGGCCGCCGAACCTTGACGGCGACGCGCTCGCCGCGGAACGTCGCGGCGTACACCTGCCCGAGGCTGGCGCCCGAAATCGGCTCCGTGTCGAACTCGTCGAACGCGTCGTCGACCGGGCCGAGCTCCGCTTCGAGCACGGCTTCCGCGTCGCTCCACGGCGCAGGCGGCACGTCGTCTTGCAGCGACGACAGCACGTCGACGTACTCCGGCGGCAGCACGTCGGGCCGCGTCGACAGAATCTGGCCGAGCTTGATGAACGTCGGGCCGAGAGTCAGCAGCGTCTCCAGGAGCACCTCGGCGCGCCGCACCCGCGTCTCGGGGGTGACGTCGCGCGACCGGCCGAACAGCAGGAACCGGCGTCGGTCGCGGAGGTACGCGACGACGAGCGGCAGGAACCGGTAGACGACGACCGGGAACCGCCTGTAGGCGCGGAGGAATGCCAGCGTCACCACCCGCGTTACTCGTCCGTGACGGGGACGGCGTGTTCGGCGGCGGTGCGCTTCGGCAGCCGCACCTCGAGCACGCCGCGGTCCATCGAGGCGTCGCCGTCGCCGGCGGCGTCCCGCGGCAGCGGCAGCGTCGCTTCGAGGAACAGCGACCGGTTCTCCTCGACGTAGTCGAACTCGGCCGGCGGCTTCTTCTCGCGGCGCGCCTCGATTCGGAGCCGGTCGCCCTCGAAGACCACGTCGGTCGTCTCGGCGGACGCGCCGGGCAGGTCGACGACGAGCAGGTAGGCGTCGTCGCGTTCGAGGAGGTCCGCGAACACGGCCTCGGGGAGTTCCCGGAGCGCCTCGCGCAGCTTCGACATACACCGTCGTTGGGCCGGGCGGTCGAAAAAGGCCGCGGTGCCGCCGACCGCTGACCGCGGACTGCCGACCGCGAACAACTCTGTGTGCTATCCTCTCCCAATGATTTATCAGAAAGGGGGCCTACGTTGCCGGTAGTCATGTCCGAGGAGGGGAGCGTGGAGACGGACGCGTCGCCGCCAGTGCACGCCGAATCGCCCGACGTCCCGGTGTCTGTCGCGGCGGTCCCGCCGGACACGCCGGAGGAGGTCATCGCGCCCGTCAGGCCGGTCGCCACGGTCCGCGGGCTGCTCGACGGCGTCCGGCGCCGCGGCACCCGCGCCCGCAGACTGCTCTCCCGCCGCGGCTCGAACTGACGGCACGGGCGGCGGTTCGCCCCGACCGGCGCGGGTGGCCGCCGGTTCGCCGCGAGTACGGCTCTTTTACCCTCGCCGCCGTAACCACACGGTATGAGCGAAGAACGGACGCACGCCGGATTCAAGCGCCGGACGCGGCTGGCTGCGGCCCGCGAGCGGCTGCTGGCCGCGGCGACGCCGCACGGCCGCACCGAGTCGGTTCCGCTGTCGGCCGCGGACGGCCGAGCGGTCGCCGAGGCGGTCACGTCGTCGGTCGACGTCCCCGGCTACGACCGGGCGGCGATGGACGGCTGGGCGGTCCGCGCCGAGGACACCTTCGGCGCGTCAGACCGGTCGCCCGCCGCACTGCGCATCGTCGGCGGCGTCGGCGACGACGGCAACGACGGTGGCGAGTCCGGCGACGCCGTCGGGCCGGGGGAGGCGGTCCGCGTCGACACCGGAGCGGAACTCCCCCCCGGGGCCGACGCGGTCGTCCGGAGCGAGGACGGGGAAGCCCGCGGCGACGACCTGTCCGTGTTCGGCGCCGTCGCGGCCGGCGAGAACGTCGGCGAACGCGGCGAGGACGTCGCCGCCGGCGACGCAGTCGTCGAGCCGCCACACTGGCTCCGGCCGTCCGACCTCGGGCTGCTGAAAGCCGTCGGCGAAACCGAGGTCGCGGTCGCGGAGCCGCCGACGGTCGCCGTGATTCCGACCGGCGAGGAGCTCGTGCAGGCCGACCCGTCGCCGGGCGAGGTCATCGAGACGAACGGGCTGACGGTGTCGCGGCTCGCCGAGCGCTGGGGCGCCGCGGCGACGCACCGCGACGTCGTCACCGACGACGCCGACGCGCTCGCCGCCGCCGTCGGCCGCGACACCGACCACGACGTCGTCGTCACCACCGGCGGCTCCTCCGTCGGCGACCGCGACCTCGTCCCGGACGTCGTCGCCGACGCCGGCGAGGTGCTGGTCCACGGCGTCGCTATCAAGCCCGGCCACCCGGTCGCCCTCGGCCGCGTCGACGACACGCCGGTCGTGATGCTGCCCGGCTACCCGGTCGCCTGCATCGTCGGCGCCGTCCAGTTCCTCCGGCCGCTCCTCGCCGCAGTCGGCGGATTCCCGGCCGACCCGCCGCCGACGCGGCGCGCCACGCTCACCCGGAAAGTGCGGAGCGAACCCGGCGTCAGGACGTTCGCCCGCGTGACGCTCGACGACTCGGACGACGAGCTGGGCGACGAGCCGGGCGAATCAGGAGCCGAAACGGAGGACGGCGACGCGGCGCCCGGCAGCCCGGACACGACCGCGACGCCCGCGGCGGCCGACGCCGAGTCCGCGACGACGGCGACGACGGAGACGCCGGCAGTGACGGCGACGCCGACGCGGTCGTCGGGGGCGGGCGTGCTCTCGTCGGCGGCGCGCGCCGATGGCTGGGTCGTCGTCCCCGAGTCGCGGGAGGGGTTCGACGCCGGCGAGCCCGTGGACGTCGAGCTGTGGGAGGTGGGCCGATGAGCGACCGGAAGGAGTTCCGCGACCTCGCGTCGTCCGCCGAGGCCCGCGAGGCCGTCGAGTCGCTCGACCTCGCGCCGGACCCGGAGACCGTGCCGCTCCGGGAGGCGCGCAGCCGCGTGCTCGCCGAGCGCGTCGACGCCGACCTCGACGTCCCCGGGTTCGACCGGGCGGCGATGGACGGCTACGCTGTCCGCGCCCGCGACACCTTCGGCGCGGACGAAGCCGACCCGGCGGTGCTCGACCGCGTCGGCGCGGTCCACGCCGGCGCCGAACCGGACGTGACGGTGGAGCCGGGGACGTGCGCCGAAATCTCCACGGGCGCCGTGATGCCGGACGGCGCCGACGCCGTCGTGATGGTCGAACGGACCTCCGAAGTCGACGGCAGCGAGGGCGCGGGCGGGGGAGGGGACGAGGACGGCGACGCCACCGAAATCGAGGTTCGGTCGTCGGTGACGCCGGGCGAGCACGTGATGGTCGCCGGCGCCGACATCGCCGCCGGGTCGCGGGCGCTCGGCCCCGGGACGGAGCTGACGCCGCGCGAAATCGGGCTGCTGTCCGCGCTCGGCGTCGACGAGGTGCCGGTGCGCGGCCGGCCGACGGTCGGCATCGTCTCCACCGGCGACGAACTGGTCCGGCCGGGCGGCGACCTGCACAGCGAACGCGGCCAGATATACGACGTGAACAGCTACACCGTCGCCGCCGGCGTCGAGGAGGCCGGCGGCGAGCCGCGGCTCTACCCGCACGTCGGCGACGACTACGACGAACTGGAGCGCGTCCTCGTCGACGCCAGCGAGGAGTGCGACCTCGTGCTGTCGTCCGGGTCGACGTCCGCCTCGGCCGTCGACGTGGTGTACCGCGTCATCGAGGAGCGCGGCGACCTGCTGCTCCACGGCGTCGCGCTGAAGCCCGGCAAGCCGATGCTGGTCGGCACCGTCGGCGACGCCGCCTACGTCGGCCTCCCGGGCTACCCGGTGTCGGCGCTCACCATCTTCCGCACCTTCGTCGCGCCCGCCGTCCGCGACGCCGCCGGGAAGCCCGACCCGCAGACCGCGTCGGTCGACGCCGAGATGGCGGTCCGCGAACGGTACAGCGAGGGCCGGATGCGCCTGCTCCCCGTCGGCCTCGTCGAGGACGGCGACGGCGGCACGCTCGCCTACCCGGTCGACAAGGGCTCCGGCGCGACCACGAGCCTCGTCGACGCCGACGGCGTCGTCGCCGTCGACCCGGACACCGAGTACCTCGCGGCCGGCGAACCGGTCACGGTCGACCTGTTCTCGCCGGACGTCCGCCCGCCCGAACTCTTCGGCGTCGGCGAGGACGACCCCGCGCTGTCACGGCTCCTCGACCGGCTCCCCCGGCCGCGCTACCTCCCGGTCGGCTCCCGCGAAGCCACCCGCCGGCTCCGCGACGGCGTCCCCGACGTCGCCGTCACCGCCGGCCCGGTCGGCGACGACCTCGACGCCGACCCGCTCGGCGGCTGGCGCCGCGACTGGGGGCTCGTCGTCCCCGCCGACAACCCCGACGACGTCGACGGCTTCGCGGCGCTCGTCGACCGCGACCTCCGGTTCGTCAACCGCGACAGCGGCTCCGGGCTGCGCGCCAGCCTCCGCGACCACGTCGCCGACCTCGCCGCCGACCGCGGCGTCTCCCGGCAGGAACTCACCGACGCCGTCGACGGCTACGACTTCACGGTCCGCGCCCACGAGTCGCCCGCCCGGTCCGTGCTCGACGGCGACGCCGACGCCGGCCTCGGCCTCCGCGCCACCGCCGACCGCCTCGGCCTCGGATTCGTCCCGCTCGGCACACAGGCCGTCCGCGTCCACGGGAACCCGGACCGACTCG
This sequence comes from Halobaculum sp. P14, assembly GCF_051195155.1. Lineage (NCBI taxonomy): Archaea > Methanobacteriati > Methanobacteriota > Halobacteria > Halobacteriales > Haloferacaceae > Halobaculum > Halobaculum sp. P14. The sequence goes on along the minus strand of NZ_JBNTKB010000007.1, from coordinate 64,885 downwards.
GCAAGCCCGGCGTCGCCGCGCTCCGCGACGAACTCGACGCCACCGACGACGTCCTCCGCGACCTCGCCGGCTACGCACCCCTGACCGACGAATAGCCACCGCGGACGAAGACGGTTTTCGACTGTTCTGCTACGTTCGGTCGTTCTGGTACGGCTGTTCTGGTACTGTTCTCCCGCGTGGCGCGTGCCGGCGCGGCTCCGTCCGCGCCGGACGCGCGCGAGGGGCGAACGAGGAGCGAAGCGACGAGTGAGTCGGCTGGGGAGGGCGAGGCGTCTCGCCGCACCAGCAGCAGCGCGGTCGCGGCGGTCGCGGCGGTCGCGGCGGTCGCGGCGGTCGCGGTCGTGGCAGTCGCGGTAGTCGCGGTAGTCGCGGTAGTCGTCGCACTGGATTCGAAAAACCCCATCTCGGCAAGAACCGCCGCCACGACCCGGAAAGCCACGTACTGAAGAAACCTACGTATAAAACCGGATTACGGCGTCGGGGCGGCTTTCTGCAGCGCGGTCTCGGCGATGTTGCCGCCGTAGTCGGCGGACCGCGAGACGGAGTCGACGATGAGCCCGAGCAGTTGGGCGCGCGCCGGGTCGAGTCCGCGGAGCAGTTCGTCGATGCTGCGCGCCTCCTGGTCGACGCTGCGGACGGTGGCGCGGGCGTCGTTCGCGTTCCGCGTCGCCTCCGTGTTCTCCTCGGCGAACAGCGCGTCCATCGACCGGTCGACGACGTCGCGCGCCTCCACCTCCAGTTCCTGGATGGCGTCGAGCACCTCGTCGGGGACGTCGTCGTCGCCGCTGCGCTCGTCAAGTTCGAGCGTCAGATGCGCGATCTTGGTGGCGTGGTCGCCGATGCGTTCGAGCTGCCGGGCGCTCGAGTGGTAGTCGAAACACACCTCCCGCGCCAGCCCGAGTTCCTCTGCGGCCTTCGGCGTGCGGAGCGTCGCGCGGAAGATGCGGCTCACGACCATGTACAGCCGGTCGACGTCGTCGTCGCGCTGAATCACGTCCTTCGCCATGTCGTCGTCGTCCTCGGCGAGCGCCGCGACGGCGTCCTCCAGCATCGACAGCGCGATGAGCCGCATCCGCGTCACGGCGTTGTGAATCGACAGCTCCGAGGAGTCCAGCAGGTCGCGGATGACGACGCGGTCGCGCGTCTCCTCCAGCACCTCTAGGCCGACGAGGCTCTGCACCGAGTCGCGGATGGTGCGCCGCTGGTCGTTCGAGATGCGTCCCGTCTCCAGCGCGATGATGTCGAACCCGGAGACGTACATCGTCATCACCGCGCGCGTCAACTCCTCGCCGCCGAGGTCGCCGATGTCGAGCGTCCCCTCGGTGCGCTCCTCTTCGGTCTTCGGCGTCAAGAACAGCGAGTCCCCCTCCGGGTAGAACTCGACGGTGCTCCCCGCGCTGACGTCGTTTTCGGTCGCCCAGTCCTTCGGAATCGAGACGGTGTACGTGGAACCGCCGGTCACCTGGACTTTCCGGGTTTCGACCATAGTACGGATACGGGGAACGGACACCATAAATCTACTGCCGTATATTTATTCTACAGATATTCGCCGGGTAACGCCGGCCGAGACGACCGGATTCGGTGGTGTCAGGAGACTATCCACTCACCGGCCCGTTCTCCGAAAAGCCAAAATATCGGCGGTAAATGCCCCAATACGGTATATTGATGTCTCTCTCGATTCTCTATAACCGAGTCAGTGGTTCACAAGGGGAGGGATATATAGATTTCATAGTAGGGTATTTACGCGGCAACCGGCACGGTTCAGGTGATGACGGACACGCAGAACGGCGGCGGCGTCTCGCGGCGGAACTTCCTCGCGGCGGCCGGCGCGGTCGGCACCGTCGGCGTCGCGGGCTGCACCAGCAACCCGGGCTCGGGGAGCGGCAACAGCGGCGAACTCACCGGCAGCGTCGACATCGCGGGCAGCTCGACGGTGTTCCCGCTGGCGGTCGCGATGCGCAAGCGCTTCGTCGAGAAGCACCCGAAAGTCGACATCTCCGTGAAGTCCACCGGCTCCGGCGGCGGCTTCGCGAACTACTTCTGCCCCGGCGAAACCGACTTCAACAACGCCTCCCGCCCCATCAAGCAGGCGGAGAAACAGCAGTGTGCGAACAACGGCGTCTCGCCCGTCGAGATGAAGGTGGCGACCGACGCGCTCACCGTCGTCGTCAACCCGAAGGCCGACTGGTTCAAGGACGGCGACTGCATCACCGTCGAACAGCTCGCCGAAATCTGGTCGCCCGAATCGAAGCCGACCAAGTGGAGCGACGTCAACTCCGAGTGGCCCGACGAGAACATCCAGCTGTTCGGCCCGACCGACGCCTCCGGCACCTACGACTACTTCACCGAGGTCATCGTCGGCGAGGAAGGCGCCTCCCGCTCGGACTACCAGGCGACCGAACAGGACAACCAGATCATCAACGGCGTCGCCCAGAACGAGTACGCGATGGGCTACCTCGGGTTCGCCTACTACACCGAGAACAAAGACCGCGTGAAGGCGCTCGCCGTCGACAACGGCGACGGCTGCGTGAAACCCTCCATCGAGACGGCGAAAAGCGGCGAGTACGCGCCGCTCTCCCGGCCGCTGTTCACCTACGCCGCGAAGTCCTCGCTGTCGGAAGACCAGGTCGCCGAGTTCGCGAAGTACTGGATCGAACAGTCCACGAGCCAGAAAATCGTCGCGCAGTCAGTCGGCTACATCCCGAACTCCGAAGCGGAGAAGGAGGAGGCGATGAAGCGGCTCCAGACCGCCATCGACGAAGCCAACTCGAACTGACAGCGCCCCGTGAGAACCGAGCGACGGTGTCGCACGGTGAGACGGCAACGAAGCGCTTTTTCGCACCCCACCCGATGCACGACTTGAAATGAGCGGCGACCGGAGCACCGGCGACCTCACACGGCGAACCGAGAACTCCTCGCGCGAACTGCTCGCACGCTGGTTCTTCTTCGCCTGTGCCGCGATTTCGGTCGTCACGACGGCAAGTATCGTGCTGTTGCTCGTCCACGAGGCCGCGAAGTTCTTCACCGTCACGGCGCCGTACGTCGGCGGCGTCCAGGGCGCGACGGCGTCCATCACGGAGTTCCTCACCGGCACCTCGTGGAACCTCTCGGGCCCCGAACTCGGCGTGCTGCCGCTCGTCTCCGCGACGCTGATGGTGACGTTCGGCTCCGCCGTCATCGCCATCCCGCTCGGCGTCGCCACCGCCATCTACCTCAGCGAGTACGCCAGCGAACGCGCCAGGTCGTACCTGAAGCCCGCGCTCGAAGTGCTCGCCGGCGTCCCCTCCATCATCTACGGCATCTTCGCCGTCGCGTACATCACGCCGGCGCTCTCCACGGTCTTCCCCTCCATCGGCTTTTTTAACATCGTCTCCGCGTGCGTCGTCGTCGGCGTCATGATTATCCCGATGATCGCGTCGGTCAGCGAGGACGCCATGAGCGCCGTCCCCGACGAACTCCGCGAAGCCGGCTACGGCATGGGCGCGACGAAGTTCGACGTCTCCGTCAGCATCGTCGTCCCGGCCGCCACCTCCGGCATCATCTCGTCGTTCATCCTCGGGCTCTCGCGCGCCATCGGTGAGACCATGGCCGTCACGCTCGCCACCGGGTCGCGCGCCATCCTCCACAACCCGCTGAACCCGCAGGCGTACCTCGAACCCGGGATGACGATGACCGCCGCGATGATTCAGCTGCTGTTCGGCGACATCACCGGCGGCGGCCTCGCCTACCGCAGCCTGTTCGCCATCGGCCTCGTGCTGTTCTGCATCACGCTCGTCATGAACATCATCAGCGACGTCATCGCCCGACGCTACCGCGAGGTGTACGAATAATGGCCGCCGACGCCAGCGACACCGGCGGCACCGGCGGCACCGGCGGCACCGGCGACTCCGGGTTCGGACAGGTCAGTCGGCGCGCCGGCATCGTGTTCCGGTACGCCATCCTCGCCGCGACGCTCACCGGCCTGGTCGTGCTCGCCGCGCTGCTGCTGTACGTCGCCAACGACGCCTTCCAGCCGTTCACCGCCGACGCCGGCTGGCACGTCACCTACCTGCTCACGCTCGTCGCGCCGACGCTCGCGACCGGCGCGTGGCTCTACCGCCGGAGCTACTCGGCGCTCACCACCGGGCTCCTCGCGTTCTTCCTGCCGGCGGTCAGCCTGCTGTACGCCGGCGGGCTCGCCGCCATCTTTCTCGACGTCATCCCGACGCTCGTCTGGCTGTCGTTCGTCGTCGCGTTCGCGGTGCCGGCGCTGCTCGTCGTCGCGCTCCGCCGCGTCGACACGCGCCTCCCGTTCCTCGCGCGCGTCGGCTCGGTCGTCGCGGTCGGCGCCGCGTCGCTGCTCGTCGTCCCCGGCGTCGTCCAGGGGCTCACGACGGTGCCGTCCGACTGGCTCGTGATGGCGCTGACGCTCGGCGTCCCCGAGGCGTACCTCGTCGCGAAGTACGCCGAGCGGTGGGGCGGCCGCGCGCCGCTCGTCGCCGGCGCCGCCACCGTCGCCGCCGCGGTCGCCGGCGCGTTCGTCGGCGCCGCCGTCGGCGTCGGACAGCTCCCGGGCGTCATCATGACCGTCATGGCCGGCGTGCCGACCGCGGTGTACGCCGCGACGGTGCTCCGAGAACGGCCCGTCCAGCGACCCGGGCTGGCGCTCCCGGTCGTCGTCGTCGCCGGCGCGGTCGTCGGCACCGTCGTCGTCTCGACGCTCGGCTTCACCGGCCCCGACTCGTACGTCGACTGGTCGTTCCTCACCAGCGTCGTCCAGAGCGGCGACCCCGACGAGGTCGGCATCTACCCCGGCATCGTCGGCACCGTCCTCATCATGATCGTCGTCGGCGTCCTCTCGTTCCCCGTCGGCGTCGGCGCCGCCATCTACCTCGAAGAGTACGCGCCCGACAACACCGTCACCCGCATCATCGACATCAACATCAACAACCTCTCGGGCGTCCCGTCGGTCGTCTACGGCCTGCTCGGCCTCGGCCTGTTCATCAGGTACGGCGGCATGAACTCCGGGACGCTCATCGTCGCGGGCGCGACGCTCGCGCTGCTCATCCTCCCCATCATCATCATCTCGGCGCGGGAAGCCATCCGGTCGGTGCCGGACTCGCTCCGGCAGGCCTCCTACGGCATGGGCGCGACGCGGTGGCAGACCACCCGCGACGTCGTGCTGCCGCGGGCGCTCCCCGGCATCCTCACCGGCACCATCCTGGCGCTGTCGCGCGCCATCGGCGAAACCGCGCCGCTGCTCGTCATCGGCGCCGCCCAGGTGTTCGGCGTCCCCGACTCGTGGAACTCCACCATCGGCGCGATGCCGCTGCAGCTGTACGTCTGGGCGTCCACGTACGCCAGCCCGAAGTTCTACACGACGGTGCTGGCGGCCGGCATCGTCGTGCTGCTCAGCGCGATGCTGACGATGAACTCCATCGCCATCGTCGTCCGCAACAGGTTCCAGCAATGACTCCACCGACAGACACCACCTCGACACGCGGCCTCCGGGGCGAACAGCGCGGCCGACCGCTCGGTACGGAACACCTATCCGCGGGAGCGCCCCAGGTGATGTACGGATGAGCGACACGGACCCGACAGACTCCAGTCCGGACCAGCTCGTCGACACCGACCCCGGCCGCGGCGGCCTCTCAGAGTCCGACGACGCCGAACCGGTCGCCGCAGCCGACACGGCCATCGAGAGCCGACACCTCGACGTCTGGTACAACGACGACCAGGCGCTCGACGACATCTCCATCGAAATCCCGGAGAACCAGGTCACCGCGATGATCGGGCCGTCAGGCTGCGGGAAGTCGACGTTCCTCCGGTGTATCAACCGGATGAACGACCTCATCGACGCCGCGCGCGTCGAGGGAGAACTGCTGTTCAACGGGAAGAACGTCTACGACGACGACGTCGACCCGGTGGCGCTCCGCCGCCGCATCGGCATGGTGTTCCAGCACCCGAACCCGTTCCCGAAGAGCATCTACGACAACGTCGCCTACGGCCTCCGCATCCAGGACCGCACCGAGAACCTCGACGAGCGCGTCGAGGAGGCGCTGAAGGCGGCGGCGCTGTGGGACGAAGTGAAAGACCGGCTCGACGAGTCCGGGCTCGAACTCTCCGGCGGCCAGCAGCAGCGGCTCTGTATCGCCCGCGCCATCGCCGTCGACCCCGAGGTCATCCTGATGGACGAGCCCGCCTCGGCGCTCGACCCGGTCGCCACCAGCCAGATCGAAGACCTCATCGCCGACCTCGCCGACGAGTACACGGTCGTCATCGTCACCCACAACATGCAGCAGGCCGCCCGCATCTCCAACAAGACCGCGGTGTTCCTCACCGGCGGCGAACTCGTCGAGTACGACGACACCGAGAAGATATTCGAGAACCCCGAGTCTCAGCGCGTCGAAGACTACATCACCGGGAAGTTCGGGTAGTCCGGCGACGGCCTGCCCGTCGACTCCGCGACTCCGCCGGCCCGCCACGACGACGGCCTTCGCGGCCCCGCTTTCCCGCCGCGCCGCCGAAGCATCCGTTCGTCGCCGTCTGCACTCCCGCCCGACGGTCGCGCATCGACGCGGGGCCGCGTCACTCGCGAGCGACCCGGCGCCGCCGGGCGGCGTGTCCCGATTCGGTTCCGCTCGGTAGCGCTATATATCGTTCCGAACCGCTCACGGGCGCTCAGTACACCTCTTAGCACGCCTTTTGGGGGTGCTCTCCCGACGAACAGTCGATGTCGCAGAACCAGTCACAGCAGATTCCACCGGCCAAGCTGATGGTCATCACGGGAATCACGGCGGTACTGTTCGTCGGCGGGCTCCTGCTCACCGAGTTCGCAGGGATTCCGGAGTTCTTCGGGGACACCGACTTCAAACCGTTCTTCCTGCCGTACCTGCTCGCGGCGCTGCTTCCGTACGGCGCCGCCACGCTGTCGGTCGGCTTCGGGATGGCGCTCGGTGAAGGCATCCTCGACGTCGTCGAGGGGTACGCCGCCGACGACGCGTTCGGCTTCTTCGGCTACGTCGTCGGCCTGTGGGCGTTCGCGTACGTGCTCCACCGCTGGGGCGACCCGACGAACAAAACCCACATGTCCATCGCCGCGGTCGTCGGCGCGTTCGTTCAGATCGCCATCGAGGGCGTCGCGTACCTCGTCATCGACGGCGAGACGGCGACGTTCTACGCCATCAACGTCGTCGGGAACACGGTCACGCACGGAATCGTGCTGGGGGCCATCCCGCTCGTCATCGTCTACCCGCTGCTGCACGGCCGCATCGAGCGCTACCTCGGATTCGCTCCGCAGGGCTCCTCGTCGGCCAACTGACGAGATGACCGCGACACGCATCGCTCGCTCACCGACCGCTCGGTCCCCGCCTCACACTCCACCGTCCGATGTTACACGCTGACTCGCTCACATTCACGTACGCCGGCGAACCAGACCCCGCGTTGAACGACGTCTCGGTGTCGGTCGACCCCGGCGAGGCACTCGGTCTCGCCGGCCCCGTCGGCGCCGGAAAAACCACGCTGTGCATGGCGCTCGCGGGGTTCGTCCCGTCGGTCACCGGCGGCACCCTCGCCGGCGACATCGAACTCGACGGCGTGCCGCTGTCGGAGGCGAACGACGCCGCCGACGGCCGCCGCGTCGGCATGGTGTTCGAAGACTTCGGGGCGCAGATGACGCAGGTGTACGCGCTCGACGAAGTAATGGCGCCGCTGCGGAACAGCGGCGTTCCGCGCGAGGAGGCCGCGGCCCGCGCCCGAGAACTGCTCGACCGCGTCGGGCTCGGCGACCTCGACGCCTCGTCCAAGCGGACCTGGGAGCTGTCGGGAGGCCAACAGCAGCGCGTCGCCGTCGCCGCGGTGCTCGCGATGGACCCGGACGTCGTCATCTTCGACAACGCGACCGGGATGCTCGACCCCCGCGGGAAAGAGCGGCTCGGCGGCATCATCGACGACCTCGCCGGCGACACCTCGGTGATCGTCGTCGACGACGACCCGGACTTCCTCGCCGAGCGCGTCGACCGCCTCGGCGTCATGGACGACGGCGACCTCCGGACCATCGGTCCCACGGAGACGGTGCTGCGCTCGGACGACTTCCTCGACACCGACGGCGTCCACCCGCCGACGCCGCTCCACGTCGCGGACGGAGCAGGGCTGCCCGGAGCGCCGCTCACGGACGGCGAGTTCGAGCGAACGGTCCGGGACGCGGGCGTCGGCGACGTACAGCGGCAGACCGTCGTCCCGGACGGCTTCGGCCCGACGCAGCTGTCGGTCGACGACGCCGTCTACGAGTACGGCGACGGAACCCGGGCGGTCGACAGCGTCTCGCTCGACGTCCACGCCAACGAGGTGCGCGCGGTCGTCGGCGGCAACGGCGCCGGGAAGACGACGCTCACGAAGCTGCTCGCCGGCCTGTCGAAGCCCGACGACGGTACCGTCACGGTCTGCGGTACCGACACGACTGACTCCACCGCGATGGACCTCGCGTGGGACGTCGGCACCGCGTTTCAGAACCCGGACGAGCAGCTCTCGGAGGCGACGGTACGCGAGGAACTCGCCTACCCGCTCGAACGCCGGCGGTACGAGCGAACCGGCTGGTTCTCCAAGGAGACGCGGTTCACCGACGACGAAATCGAGTCCCGCGTCGAGTACGCCCGCGAACTCGTCGGGCTCGACGAGGAACTGATGGAGCGCGACCCGACGCTGTTCCCGCGCGGACACCGCCGACTCGTCACCATCGCGGAGGCGCTCGTGCTCGACCCGGACGTCGTCGTGCTCGACGAGCCGATGGTCGGGCTGGACGCGGCCGCGCGGAACAGCGTCCACGAGACCATCGAGCGGCTCCGAGACGCCGGGAAGGCCGTCGTGCTCGTCGAACACGACATGGACCTCGTCTGTTCGGCCGCCGACACCGTCACCGTCCTCGTCGACGGCGCGGTCGCGACGACCGGCGAGACGCGGTCCGTGTTCGCGCCCTCGAACTGGGAGCGGCTCGTCGAGTGGGACGTCGCGCCGCCGCGAGCCGCCCGCCTCGCAGACGACGTCGACGTCGACGCGCTCTCCCGGCGCGGACTCACTGACGTGCTCACGGAGGTGTCAGCGTGAAACTCCGCGTCCCGACGCTGTACAACGACCGCGACACGCTCGTCCACCGGCGCGACCCGCGGGCGAAGATATTCGTGTTCCTCGTGCTGGTCGCGCTCATCTACGTCGCCCCGACGTGGCAGTGGATGGCGGCGCTCACCGTCGTCGGCCTCGGGGTCGCCGTCCTGGCGCGCGTCCCGCCGCTGTGGCTCGGCGCGTTGTACGGGCTGCAGCTCATCAACATCCTCTCCATCGTGTTCTTCCCGTCGCTCCCCGAGATCGTCGCAGGGACGTTCACGTGGTCGCTCGACGGCGGCGCGCTCGCGGCCGGCCTGAAACTGGCGCTGGCGTGGACCGCGGCGCTGGTGACGTCGGTGTCGCTGTTCTCGACGATGCGGGTCGAGGAGATGGCCGACGGCTTCCGCGGACTCGGCGCGCCCGAAGTGTTCTGTTTCGCGTGGCAGTACACGCTGCTGCTGCTGTACCTCACGGTCGACGACATGATTCGCATCGCGGACGCGACGAAGCTGAAGGGCGTCAAACTCGAAACCCGGAACCCGCTGACGCTCGCGCGGAACCTGCCGCGGATGTTCATCCCGGTCGTGTTCACGGTCGTCCGACGCGCCAACACGATGATGGCGGTGCTCCAGCAGCGCGGCTACTCGTTCACGGAGCGGCCGCCCGCCACCAACGAACGTCGGTTCGGCGCGGGCGACGCTGCGTTCGCCGTCGTCGGGGCGGCCGTGTTGGTGCTCGCGCTCGCCGACCGAGTCGGCGTCGTCACGGTCCCGATGCTCACCTGACCGGCCTCTCCCGAGTCCGGTCTCACTGCCGAACGCCGGGCACGAGGCTTATCTCTCTGCGCACCGACGATTCGGTATGGAAACGCAGACGCTGTTCGCCGCGTACGTCGTCGTCGTCGCGCTCGGCGGGCTCGCGTTCGGCGACCGCGTCGTCGACGTGCTCGCGTCGACGCTGTCGAGCACGTCGGACGTCGAAGACGACCTGTAGCCGCCGCGGTGACCCGTCTCGGGACGCGCGCGGCGGACCGACGAGAGTAACGCTTACCCCGCGTCGGGCGGCAGAGTCGGTATGCCCCGGAAGCAGTACCAGGAGCGCCTCGAAGAGCTCCGCGAGGACGTGCTCTACATGAGCGAACTGTGTGCCGACCGGCTGCGGCTCGGCATGGACGCGCTCAAACAGAAAGACGAGGAGCTCGCGCGCCGCGTCATCGAGGAGGACAGCGAAGTGAACCAGCTCTACCTCGAACTGGAGCAGGACTGCGTCGACCTGCTCGCGCTCCAGCAGCCGGTCGCCGGCGACCTGCGGTTCATCGCGTCGTCGTTCAAAATCATCACGGACCTCGAACGCATCGGCGACCTCGCGACGAACCTCGGCGAGTACACGCTCGACGCCGAACACGACGTGTTTCCCGACGTCGACGTCCAGCGCATCGGCGAGTTCACGCTCGACATGATCGACGCCGCGATGGCGGCGTACGCCGACGAGGACGTCGACGCCTGCTACGCAGTCGCCGACACCGACGACGAACTCGACCAGATGTGCGAAGACGCCAGCGCCACCGTCGTCCGCGAACTCATCCAGCAGGAGGGCGTCGACTCCGAGGAGGACGTCGACGAGATCATGCAGGACGTCTCCCGACTGCTGCTCACGATTCGCGACCTCGAACGCGTCGGCGACCACGCCGTCAACATCGCCGCGCGGACGCTGTACATGCTCGAAAACGACGACGAACTCATCTACTAACCGACCTCTTTTGACGGGGGTTCTCCCTCGTTCACTTCGTTCACTCGGTCGAACCCCCGCAAAACCCGTCGATGCCAAAACTCCGTTCGCTCGGTCGCTTCGCTCCCTCGCTCACGGCAGGTGCGCTCGCGCTGACCGCAGCCGCCGCGGTGCTTCACTTTGCAGATTCATGCTGTCGGCATCGACTTTCGGAGTCGGTCGGAGTAAACGTCGTTCGATAGGCCCGCAAGTGTGCTGCGGGCATCCGCGAGCGAAGCGAGCGGTTCTCCGCGCTCTCACTGCGTTCGAGCGCGGCGGTTTTGGCATGAACGGGTTTTACGGGGGTTCGACGAGCGAGCGCAGCGAGCGAGGAGGACCCCCGATAAAAGAGGTTCTACTGGAAGCCGATGCGGCCGCCGCCCTGTTCGCGGCGGATGCCTTCGCTGCCGCCGCCTTTGAACTGCTCTTCGACGTTCTGGTAGTAGTCGAGGATGTCTTCGGTGATGGTCGGCCGGACGTTCTCGAGGGCGGCGCGGAAGTGCCGCATCGACACCGCCTCGGCGTCGTCGTCCTCGCGGAGCGCCTCGATGGCGGCCTCGCGGGCGATGGACTCCAGGTCGGAGCCGACGTAGCCGTCCGTGGTCTCGGCGAGTTCGCGGAGGCTGACGTCGGGGCCGAGCGGCGTGTCGTCGGTGTGGATGCGCAGAATCTGTTCGCGGCCCTCCTCGTCCGGCTGGCCGACCATGACGAGCCGGTCGAACCGGCCGGAGCGGATGAGCGCCGGGTCGATCATGTCGGGGCGGTTCGTCGCGCCGATGACCATGACGTCGCCCATCTCTTCGAGCCCGTCGAGTTCGGTGAGCAGCTGGTTCACGACGCGCTCGGAGACGTTGTTCCCCATCTCCTGCCCGCGGCTCGGCGCGAGGCTGTCCAGCTCGTCGAAGAAGATGATGGTCGGCGACACCTGCCGGGCCTTCCGGAACGTCTGCCGAATCGCCTTCTCGGACTCGCCGACCCACTTCGAGAGCAGCTGCGGGCCGCGGACGGAGATGAAGTTCGCGTTCGTCTCGTTCGCGACCGCCTTCGCCATCAGCGTCTTCCCGGTGCCGGGCGGCCCGTACAGCAGCACGCCCTTCGGGGCTTCGACGCCCATCCGCTCGAACTTCTGCGGGTCTGACAGCGGCCACTCCACCGCCTCCTTCACCTGCTGTTGTGCGTCTTCGAGGCCGCCGACGTCGTCCCACGAAATCTTCGGGAGCTCGACGAGCACCTCCCGCATCGCCGACGGCTCCACCTCGGCGAGCGCGCCCTGGAAGTCCTCGCGCTTCACGATCATGCGGTCGATGAGGCTCGGCGGGATGTCCTCTTCGTCCAGGTCGATTTCGGGGAGGTAGCGCCGCAGCGCCTTCATCGCCGCCTCCTTCGTCAGGCTCTCGATGTCGGCGCCGACGAAGCCGTGCGTCTCGTCGGCGAGCCGGTCGAGCCCGACGTCGTCGCTGAGCGGCATGCCGCGCGTGTGAATCTGCAGAATCTCCTTCCGGCCGGTCTCGTCCGGGACGCCGATTTCGATTTCGCGGTCGAAGCGGCCGGGGCGGCGCAGCGCCGGGTCGACGCTGTCGACGCGGTTCGTCGCCGCGATGACGATGACCTGTCCGCGCGTCTCCAGGCCGTCCATCATCGTCAGCAGCTGCGCGACGACGCGGCGCTCCACTTCGCCGGTGACGTCCTCGCGTTTCGGCGCGATGGAGTCGAGTTCGTCGATGAAGATGATGCTCGGCGACTCGTCTTTCGCGTCCTCGAAGATTTCGCGGAGCTGCTGTTCGGACTCGCCGTAGTACTTCGAGATGATTTCGGGGCCCGCGATGGAGAAGAACGACGCGCTGGTCTCGTTGGCGACCGCCTTCGCCAGCAGCGTCTTCCCGGTGCCCGGCGGGCCGTGCAGCAGCACCCCCTGCGGCGGCTCGATGCCGAGCTTCTTGAATATCTGGGGGTGTTTCATCGGCAGCTCCACCATCTCGCGGACCCGCTGAATCTCCTGTTGGAGGCCGCCGATGTCCTCGTAGGTGATGCCGCCGCCGGTCTTCTCGAACCCGGATATCGGCTCCTCGCGGAGTTCGACGTCCGTGTCCTCCGTGATGAGACAGACGCCGTCGGGCTCGGTGTCGACCGCGATGAGCGGAATCGCCTGCCCCGGCGACCGCATGAACGGGTGGTTCGTGCTGGACATCACCGGGACGATGTCGCGTTCGACGACCGGCCGCTTCAGGATCTGCCGTTTCACCATGCCGGCGGCGTCCGAACCGAACTGGACGGACGCCTCCTCCGGCGGCGCGAGCGTCAGCGACTCCGCCTTCTTCGCCTCCGCCTTCCGGATGGTGACGCGCTCGCCGATGCCGACGTCGGCGTTCTGCCGCGTGAAGCCGTCTATGCGGACCGTGTCGGTGTTCCAGTCCTGCCGGTCGGCACGCCACACCTTCGCGGCGGTCGTCTCGGCGCCCTCGATCTCGATGATGTCGCCGGGCGACAGCTTCAGGTGCAGCAGCGTGTCGGGGTCGAGGCGCGCGATGCCGCGCCCCGAGTCGTTCGGGTAGGCCTTCGCCACTTCGAGTTGGACTTCGTTCATTGTTTGGGAGGCGGGGTGTTCGTGTGCGGTGTCTCTGCCACGGCCGGGGTTAAGTGCTACGCTACCGACGGTTCGCGACCTCGGCGCCCGGCCGAGTGCTAGACGATAACACGGTACGTCGGCGGCACGGAAAACACCACCGGGTCCGTCAGACGCCGTCGCACACCGCCCCGGATAGCCGGCGCTCCGGCGGGCGGCTTCGTCCGGGTCAGCGGCCGCGCTCGCCGCCGGTCGTCGCTCCGAACGCTTTTTCGCGGGGCGGCCCACGGTCACGGTATGCGTACCCTCGCGTTCGACGGCCGGATGGGTGCCGCCGGCGACATGCTGCTCGCCGCGCTCGTCGCGGCCGGCGCCGACCCCGCCGTCCTGGAGCCCGTGGAGGAGGCCCTGCCCGTCACGGTCGAGTTCGAAACCGTCGACAAGTGCGGCATCTCCGCCACCAGCGCCCGCGTCGTCCACGACGAAGCGCCCCGCGACGACGCGGCGGAACACGACCACGGCGACGGCCATGACCACTCGCACAGCCACGGCGACGGCGACGACCACTCGCACGGCGACGGCGACGGCGACGACCACTCGCACAGCCACGGCGACGGCGACGCCGACGACCACTCGCACAGCCACGGCGACGGCGACGCCGACGACCGGTGTCCGCGCGGGCACGACCACGCGCACGAGCATGGCGCAGAGGGCCACGGCTCCCAGCGCACCTACGCCGAGGTCGTCGAGTTCGTCGAGGCGATGGCGGTGCCCGAGGGCGTGAAAGGCGACGCGCTCGACGTCTTCGAGATACTCGGCGAGGCCGAATCCTCCGTGCACGGCCAGCCGCTCGCGGACACGCACTTCCACGAGGTCGGCGCGGACGACGCCATCGCGGACGTCGTCGGCTGCTGTCTGCTCGTCGCGGACCTCGCCCCCGACCGGGTCGTGACGACGCCGGTGGCGACCGGCGACGGCGAAGTCGAGTTCAGCCACGGCGTCTACCCGGTGCCGACGCCGGCGGTCGTCGAAATCGCGGAGCGCGCCGACTGGGCGGTCCGCGGCGGCCCGGCCGACGCCGAACTGCTGACGCCGACCGGCGCCGCCGTCCTCGCGCACTTCGCGGACGGCGTCGACCGGCTCCCGTCGCTCCGCGTCGACGACTCCGGCTACGGCGCCGGCGACCGCGACTTCCCGGACCGGCCGAACGTCGTCCGCGCCACCGTCGGCGAGTCGACGACCGACGGCGGCGACGACGCGGCGACGGACCTGGTCCGCGACGACATCGCGGTGCTGGAGACGAACCTCGACGACGCCGCCCCGGAGGTGCTCGGCGGCCTCCACGAGTCGCTGCGGGCGGCCGGCGCGCGCGACGTGTCGGTGCTGCCGGCGACGATGAAGAAGTCCCGGCCCGGCCACCTCGTGAAGGTCATCTGCAAACCGAACGACGCGGAGGCGGTCGCGCGGCGGCTCGCGGAGGAGACCGGGACGCTCGGCGTCCGCGAGGGCGGCGCCAGCCACCGCTGGGTCGCCGAGCGGCGCTTCGAAACCGCCGAACTGGACGTCGACGGCGACAGCTACGAGGTGTCCGTCAAGGTCGCCTCCGACGCAGACGGCGACGTCTACGACGTGAGCGCCGAGTACGACGACGCGGCCGCGGTCGCCGGCGAGTCGGGCGTGCCGACCCGCGAAGTCCTGCGGCGCGCAGAAGCGGCCGTCCACGACCGGCTGGACTGACCGGTCCTAGTCGCCGCGGTAGCTCGCGAGCGCCTCGGTCATCGTGAGTTCGCCGAGCGCGACCCGGCGGGCGAGGTCGGCGTCGATGGTGAGTTCGCCGTCGGAGCGCTCGCGCGACTCGTTTTTGACGCGCTGAATCTCGCCGGGCGTCGGGTCGACGTCGCGGGTCTCCACCGGGTCGCCCTCCCGGCGGGCGATGTTGACGGCGGCGAGCACGTCCGCCATCCCCTTCCCGCTCGCGCCGGCGCCGAGCGCGGGCGTCGTCGCGGTCTCGTCGACCAGTTCGACGGCGACGTCCTCCAGTTCGTTCACGATCTGGGCGCCCTGGAGCCGGGCGCCGTCGCCGACGCGGACGAGCGCGTCCGGTTCGCCGGCGACCTCTTCACGGACGGTCGCGACGGCGTCCGCGAGCGGGACGTGGAACGCCGCGACGACGGTGTCGCCGACGCAGACCGCGATTCCGGGGCGCTCCCCGGGGTCGACGCCGACGACGAGCCGGTCGTCGCCGCCGCGGAGCGAGCCGAGCGCGGCGTCGACGCCCGCCCGGACGTCGTCCGCGGTGGTCGTGACGTGGGTCACGTCGTCGGCGGCGGTGACGCCCTCGTCCGCCGCCGAGATGACGACCTCGGCCCGCTCGGGGAGCGGCTCGTCCGGCTCCGCGGTGGTGAACGTGGCGCCGCGGTCGCGCAGCTCGCCGACTGCGGCGTGATACAGCCCGAAATCCTCGGTGACGACGACGATCAACAGTTGCCTCTAGGGCGGCTCGGACGCTTTACCGTGTCGCTGCCGACGGCGGCGGTCGGCGAGCGGCCGGTCGGGGAGTTCATATGCGGTGACGCCCCAGCGTCCACCGTGCCCGACCCTCTCTCCACCGGCTGCGCGGCGCTCGATGACCTGCTCGGCGGCGGCATCGAACGCGGCGTCGTCACGCAGCTGTACGGACCGCCGGCCGCGGGCAAGACGAACGTCGCGCTCACCGCGGCCGTCGAGGTCGCCGCGGCCGGCGGCTCCGTCCTCTACATCGACACCGAGGACCTGTCGATGGAGCGGTTCCGACAGATTTCGGAGGCGCGGACGGACGAGCCGGTCGAGGAGGTCGCCTCGCGGCTCATCGTCACGGAGGCGATGAGCTTCGACGAGCAGGGCGAGGCGGTGCAGGACGCCGAGGAGTTCGCGGACAGCGTCGACCTGGTCGTGCTGGACTCCGCGACCGGCTTCTACCGGCTGGAGCGCAACAGCGACGCCGCCGCCGGCGACGCGCTCCGCGCCGTCGCCCGGCAGGTGACGCACCTGCTGTCGCTCGCCCGGAAACACGACCTCGCAGTGCTTCTCACCAACCAGGTGTTCACGGACCCGGACGCCGACCGCACCCGGCCGCTCGGCGGCAACACGCTCGAACACTGGACGGGTGTCGTCGTCCGGCTCGAACGGTTCCGCGGCGGGAACCGCCGAGCCACCATCGAGAAGCACCGCTCTCAGCCCGCCGGCGGCACCGCGCGGTTCGAAATCACGGACGCCGGCATCGAGGACGTCCAGGAGCCGTAGTCAGCGGCGGGGCGGTACCGCCGCGACCGCGGGCATCCCGGCAGTCCGGACTGGCTCACCGCCGCGAATCGCCGTCAGCCGTCGGTGAACGGCCGGGAACGGCCGCGAGAGCCGGCGACGGCAGAGTCGAGCGATTCAAGTATGCGCCGGGCCTGCACCGACGTATGAAAGACCAGAGTGGTCGCCAGAAGCGCAAGCGCACCGGCGGCCGACGCCGCACGTTCCGCAACAAGAAGCGACACAGCCTCGGGCGCGAACCGACCGAGACGACGGTCGGCGAACCCCGGTTCCGAACCATCGACGCCCGCGGCGACAACGAGAAGATTCGCGCGCTCTCCGCCGACACCGCGCAGGTCGCGACGGACGGCGAAACCGAGACCGCCGAAATCGAGGACGTCGTCGAGAACCCGTCGAACGTCAACTACGTCCGCCGGAACATCATCACGAAGGGCGCCGTCATCGAGACGAGCGCCGGCCGCGCCCGCGTCACCTCCCGCCCCGGCCAGACCGGGCAGGTGAACGCCGTCGTCGTCGACGACGAGTAACCGTCGCGCCGTTTTCCGGGTCGCCGACACCGTGACGTCGTAGCGGCTGCGCCGGCGACGTGACTGCGCCGTCTCCGGTTCGCGCCGCTCAGACTCAGCCGCTTCCGGGGAGCGGGCAGAGGCTCGCGGTGAACGCGGCCTGTTCGTCGGTGTCGTTGCGGGCGCCGTGGACCGCGCCGCGCTCGTGGTGTACGACGCCCGGCGCCGACACGTCGGCCTCCTCGTCGCCGCGGAGCACCGTGACGGTGCCGTCGACGACGTGGAACACGTTCGTGCTGTCGCCGTGTTCGTGCGGGTCGAGCGCCGCGCCCGCCCCGAGCACGAACGCCTTCACGAGCACGTCGTCGGTGACGACGACTTCCGCGGAGGCGACGTCGCCGTCCGCCGGGTCCAGTTCCGCGAGTACGTCGGTGAGTTCGTCCACGTACGTGAACGGCTCCGCCGAAGCAAAAACGTCGGTGGGTGCGTCCGCGAGGCCCCCCAGCCCCGCGGTCACCCGTCGTCCGTGCGTCGTGTGCCTCTCCCCGGTCGCCCGGGGCCCCTGTCGCGTCTCGATTCGCCGCCCGTTCGTCGGCGCGTCAGTTCACTGCCGGCCGTCGCCGTTGCCGTGTCCGTTGGAACCGCTGTTTCCGGGGCTGTCACCGGATTCGGTTTCCGCGCCGTCAGTCTCGTCCGTCTCGTCGTCTTCCGCGTCGCTGCCCTCGCTGTCGTCGCCGTCGTCGCTGTCGTCCGCGCCTGACTGTCCGGCGTGCTCGGGCGGCCCGCGCTCGTCGTCGGACTCGGTTTCGTTCGCCGAGTCGGTGGCGTTCGCGGGCGGCCCGCGCTCGTGCTCGTCGTCTTCGTCAGTCGCGTTTGCCGACTCGTTCGTCGGACCGCCTGCGTGGTCCGGGCGCGCGTCGCCGGCGGCGGCCGCGCTCACGGCCGTCCCGAGCGACGTGTTGCGGTCGCCCGCGAGGTAGGCGTTGATGACCGCGTGGATGCGCTCGACGCGGTCCGGGACGGCGGCGGGCATGTCGGTCGGCGGCCCGCGCGTCTCGTTGTCCGTCTCGTTCTCGGCGGCGTCGTCCTCGACTGCCTGGAACCCGCCGTCGACGAGGCTCAGCGTGCCGTTCTCGACGGCGTACGTGAACTCGCCGGTGACGTTCTCGGCGGCCGCGGTCACGGTGAACTCCGAGGCGTTCGTCTCGAACGTCACCGCGCCGTCGGCGCCGGTCGTCCCGACGGAGTCGCCCTCGACGCTGACGGCGACCCCCTCGGCGGCCGAGCCGTTCGCCGTCACGACGAACGTCACGGTTCCGTTGTCGATGCTCGCGTCGGCCTCGTAGTCGGAGGCGTCCGCGGACGTGTCCGCTGACACGGTTCCTGTTCCAGTTCCGGTCGCTGCGGTACCGGCGCCGGCGCTCACCAGGAGCGCAGCGACGGTGACCGCGAGCAGTCGTCGGACGTTCATCGCGGTCGATGCCACGCCCCCCGACCTCTTGAAGGGGGTAAACGCCGAACCTGAATTCAGGGGTTTCGCGGGCGTCTAAAGCCGGATTAAGCTCGATTAACCGTCGACCGAGGCGGTTGGCGCCGGCGCGCCCCCGGCTACTCCGCGAGCTCTTCGGCGACGACGTCGGCGGCGAGCAGCCCCGGGTCGACGGCGAGGTCGGTCTGTCCCTTCGCGAACTCCGGGAGCGACTCACGCGCGTAGACGACGGCGCGGACGTCCGGGTTCCGGTCTTTCGCGACCGCGATGCTCGTCGCCTCTTCGAGGTCGGTCAGGACGTACAGCGCCGCGTCCGCGATGCCGGCGTCGTCGAGGTCGGCGCCGCTGACGACGCCCTCCAGCCGCGTCACGCCGACCCCGACCGATTCGAGGGCCGCGCCGATACCGTCCTCGTCGGGGCCGGCGACGACGGCCGAAATCGTTGTCATGGCTGTACACAGCGCGGCTGCGCGGAAAAACTGACCGCCTTCGCCGTGCGGCACGGTGGCACAGGCCGGCGTCCGTCGGCGTAGTGGCGGCGGCGTACTGGTGTCCGTGGCGGCCGGCGGCGTGCTCCTCTTCGATGGTCGCGGCGGCTTACTCGTATTCGATGGTCGCCGGCGGCTTGTGCGTGACGTCGTAGACGACGCGGGCGACGTTGTCGTTCGCGCCGGTGATGCGGCTCTGGATGCGCTGGAGCGTCTCCCACGGGAGGTTCTGGGCGCGGGCGGTCATGCCGTCGCGGCTCTCCACCGACCGGACCGAGACGACCCAGCCGTGGACGCGGTTGTCGCCTTTCACGCCCGTCGCCTTCCCGATGACGGCGGCGAACGCCTGCCACGGCTCGTGTTCTTCGGTCTCCGCTTCGACGACGTGGCACGCCTCGCGCGCCACCTCCAGTTTCTCCTCGGTGACCTCGCCGACGATGCGGACGGCGAGCCCCGGCCCCGGGAACGGCATGCGCTCGGAGACGACGGCTTCGAGGTCGAGCGCGCGCGCGACCTCGCGGACCTCGTCTTTGTACAGGTCACGGACCGGCTCGACGATGCCGTCGAAGTCGACGACGTCCGGCAGCCCGCCGACGTTGTGGTGGCTCTTGATGTTCCCCTCGGACTCGATGCGGTCCGGGTAGATGGTGCCCTGCACGAGGTAGTCGGCGTCGGTGTCTTTCGCCTCGCGTTCGAACTCCCGGATGAACTGTTCGCCGATGACGTGCCGCTTCTCCTCCGGGTCGGTGACGCCGTCGAGCGCGTCCAGGAACCGGTCTTGCGCCTCGACGACGCGGAGCGAGTCCATGTAGGCGAACGTCTCGCGAATCTGGGCGGTCTCCCCCTTCCGCATCAGCCCGGTGTCGACGTACACCGGCGTGAGCTGGTCGCCGATGGCGCGGTAAGCGAGCGCCGCCGCGACCGACGAGTCGACGCCGCCCGACAGCGCGATGACCGCGTTCGCGTCGCCGACCTCGTCGCGGATTTCCGCGGTGGCGTCGGCGATGAACTCCTCGACGTCCACCATCAGGCGCTCACCTCCTCGTCGGCCGCGGCGGCGCCGTCCCGCGGGTCCGTGTCGTCGAGGACGGCGTCGAGCAGCCCGACGAACGGCGGCGACGCCCGGTCCGGCCGCGACCGGAACTCGGGGTGGAACTGCGTCCCGATGAAGTACGGGTGGTCGTCGCGCTCGACGATCTCCATCCGGCGGCCGGCAGTCCCGGAGAACGTCAGGTCGCCGGCGGTGAGTTCGTCGATGTACTCGGGGTTCACCTCGTAGCGGTGGCGGTGCCGCTCCGTACAGGAGTCGTCGCCGTACACCTCGGCGGCGAGCGTCCCCGGCTCGATGTCGGTGTCGTGCGCGCCGAGCCGCATCGTGCCGCCCATCTCCTCTTCGTCCTCCTGTTCGGGCAGCAGGTCGATGACCGGGTACGGCGTCTCCGGCTCGAGTTCGGCGGAGTTCGCCTCCTCCCAGCCGAGGACGTTCCGGGCGTGTTCGACGACCGCCATCTGGAAGCCGAGACACAGCCCGAGGAACGGCACGTCGTTCTCGCGGGCGAACCGAATCGCCTCGACTTTCCCCTCCGTGCCGCGCGACCCGAAGCCGCCGGGGACGACGACGCCGTCCGCCTCCCGGAGCCGGTCGGCGTGCTCGCCGCCCACTTTGTCGGCGTTCACCCAGACGACGTTCACGTCGACGCCGTGCTCCAGCCCGGCGTGTTTCAGCGCCTCGTGGACCGACATGTAGGCGTCCTCGAGGTCGTACTTGCCGACGAGCGCGACGTCGACCTCGCCGGTGCGTTCGCGCGTCACGAGTTCGCGCCACCGCGACTCGCGCTCGGACTCCGGCAGCGCCTCGTCCGCGAGGCCGAGCCGGTCCATGACGTGCTCGTCGAGCCCCTCCTCTTCGACGACCAGCGGGACGTGGTAGACGTCGTCGACGTCGGGGTTCGAGAACACGGCGTCCGTCGGGACGTCGCAGAACAGCGCGATCTTCTCCTTCGTGCTGTCGTCCAGTTCGTCTTCGCACCGGCCGACCAGGACGTCCGGCTGCAGCCCGATGCTGCGCAGCTCCTTCACGGAGTGCTGTGTCGGCTTCGTCTTCTGCTCGCCGTTCTTCGAGTACGGGACGAGCGTGACGTGCGTGAACAGGACGTTCTCTTCGGGCTCCTCGTGGGCGAACTGCCGGAGCGCCTCCAGGTACGGCATCCCCTCGATGTCGCCGACGGTGCCGCCGATTTCGACGATGCAGACGTCGGTGCCGGCGGCAGCCTCGCGGATGCGCCGCTTGATGTCGTCGGTGATGTGCGGGATGACCTGCACCGTCTTCCCGAGGTAGGCGCCGGCGCGCTCCTTCTCGATGACGTGCTTGTACGTCTTCCCGGTGGTGACGTTGTGGTCGGAGGTCATGTCGACGCCCAGGAACCGCTCGTAGTTCCCGAGGTCGAGGTCGACCTCGCCGCCGTCTTTCAGCACGTACACCTCGCCGTGCTGATACGGATTCATGGTGCCCGCGTCCACGTTGAGATACGGGTCGATTTTGACTGCCGTTACGTCGAAGCCTGCGTTGGCGAGCAGGCGACCGGTGGAGGCGGCGGTGATGCCCTTGCCCAACCCGGACATCACCCCGCCGGTGACGAAGATGAATTTGCGACCCAGACTCGGGTCGTACCCCGTCTCCTCTGTCGGCATACTGACCGTGCGTCAGGGTTCAGGAAAACCGTTTCGGAGCGAGCACGGAACTGGCCGAACGGTCGGACCGCCGGCCGGCCACCGGCCGCAGCACCACGGCACCGCGTCTTCCGGGGTCAGTCCTCGCGCGGCCCGCGGATGTCGCCGCCGCTCCTGCCGGCGACGAACTGGCCGGCCGCCTGCGTCCGGCTGCTCACCGCGCTCACACGCAGCACGTACACCGACAGCAGCGTGAACGGCGCGAGCGCGACGACGTGCACCGTGACGATGAGGTAGTGGCTCTGCGGCAGCCGATTCAGGTGCAGCAGCGCGAACGACACCAGCCCGATGGTCGGCAGGCTCACGACGACGAGGTTCCGCGAGAGCCGCGCGAACTCCTGGCGCATGTACACCGTCTTGAAGTACTCGCGGGCGGTCGCGAAGTACTGGAGCAGCGTCAGCAGCTCGTCGATGCGGTCCTCCGCGCGCTCGTCGAGCGCGTCGCCGTACTCGGCGCGCAGCCCCCGGAGGTCGTTTATCTGGCGGTCGTGGTCGTAGTCCATCGTCGCCAGCATCACGTCGAACGTCGTCGCGCCGCCGTCCAGCTCCCGGTTCATCTCGCCGGTCTCCGCCGACAGCGACGACACGTACGCGTCGACGTCGGCGCGGACGTCCACGTCGACGGCGCGGAGCTCGTCCTGCAGCTGCTGGGCGCGTTCGAGCACCTCCGCCGACAGCACCCGCAGCAGCCGTTCGGGCGCGGCGGGCGCGTGGTCGAGCCCCGCGACGTCTTCCAGGCGACGGCGGTACTCGACGACGCTCTGCACCCGACCGAACTGCTGAGGAAGCGTGTTCTGCTCCTGGCTCACGAACAGCGAACTCACGGAGACGACGATAGAGACCAGGAGGAAGTTCCCGGACAGGAACGTCGACACCAGCGGAACCACGGTGTGCCGCTCCGCGAGCGCCGTCTCGACTTCGACGACGGCCAACAGCGCGTGGCCGACCGGGCCGAGCACGACGAACAGCAGCGCGAGCAGCGCCGCCGTCACCCACCACCGCGACCCGTCGAGCAACACCCACGTCCACGCGCGGCGGAGCGCCGTCCGCGGCCCGGACGGCTGCTCCGGGTTCGGCGGCGCCTCCTTCCCGTCGACGACCATGGGCCGTCCGAGAGGCTCCGGCGGCAAAGCCGTTCGGAAAGCGGACGCCGCCGACCGCGGCTGCGCGTCACGCCCGCACCTTTACGGTGTCTCCGCCCCACCTGTAGACGATATGCGAGTAGTCGTCGCCGGCGGCTCCGGCTTCATCGGGACGCACCTGTGTACCGAACTGGACGACCGCGGCCACGACGTCGTCGCGCTGTCGCGCTCGCCCGGCGACGCCGACCTGCCCGACGGCGTCGTCGAGAAGACGGGCGACGTGACCGACTACGACACGCTTGTCGGGCCGGTCGAGTCGGCCGACGTCGTCGTGAACCTCGTGGCGCTCTCGCCGCTGTTCACGCCGGACGGCGGCAACGAGATGCACGACGTGCTCCACCGGCAGGGGACCGAGAACCTCGTGCGCGCCGCGGAGGCGGCCGGCGTCGACCGGTTCGTCCAGCTGTCGGCGCTCGGCGCGGACCCGGACGGCGACACGCACTACATCCGCGCGAAGGGGCGCGCCGAGGAGGCGGTCCGGTCGTCCGAACTCGCGCACGTCATCCTGCGGCCCTCGGTCGTGTTCGGCGAGGGCGGCGAGTTCGTCTCGTTCACGAAGCGGCTGAAGGGGCTGTTCGCGCCGGGCGTCCCGGTGTACCCGCTGCCGGGCGGCGGGAAGACCCGGTTCCAGCCCATCTGGGTCGGCGACGTCGCGCCGATGATCGCCGACGCCGTCGCGGAGGACGAACACCGCAACGAGACGTACGAACTCGGCGGCCCGGAGGTGTTGACGCTCCGCGAAATCACGAACCTGGTGTACGAGTCGGAGGGGAAGTCGGTCACCGTCGTCGGCCTCCCGATGGCGATGGCGAAACTCGGGCTGACCGTCCTCGGCGCGCTGGGCTTCCCGATGGGGCCGGACCAGTACCGGTCGCTGCAGTTCGACAACACGACCGACGACAACGACGTCGACGCGTTCGGCGTCTCCGAGGCGGACCTGACGTCGTTCGCGGCGTACCTCGGCGTCGCCGACGAATCGGACTGACGCCGCCGAGCCGAACTCGGCCGGTGGTCGGCGGCCGACGAGAGGGGGTCCGTGATGGGACCAACGGCTGTTCGTGTCTCTGCGCGCGCGACCGGACCGCGGCGCGCGCGACGCCCCGATTTGGCCGTCGCGGACCGGAACGAGTCAGTTCTGGGTGCTGTCTGACGAAAGGTATAAATGACAGGTCGGTGCCGGGCGGCCGGCCGGTTCGTGCGTGGGAATGCCACGGTGTGGGTCGGTTCTGTCGTGCGGTTTCGGGGGCGGTTCACCCCTGTTTCGGCGTCTCATGGATGATACCCGCATCACAAACCTTTTATCCGCGCTCCGACTGTTTCTCGGCTAATGAGGAGGGGAGACGCATGAAACTGGCACTCATCGGTTTCGGCCAGGCGGGGGGGAAGATCGTCGACAAGTTCGTCGCCTACGACCAGCGCACGGGCTCGGACATCGTCCGTGCCGCGGTCGCCGTCAACACCGCGAAAGCGGACCTGATGGGGCTCGAAAACATCCCGAAGGACCAGCGGGTCCTCATCGGGCAGAGTCGAGTCAAGGGGCACGGCGTCGGCGCGGACAACGAACTCGGCGCGGAGATCGCCGAGGAGGACATCGACGAAGTTCAGGGGGCCGTCGATTCCATTCCGGTCCACGAGGTCGACGCGTTCCTCGTGATTTCGGGGCTCGGCGGTGGGACCGGCTCCGGCGGCGCGCCGGTGCTCGCGAAGCACCTCAAGCGCATCTACACCGAACCCGTCTACGGGCTCGGCATCCTGCCCGGCAGCGACGAGGGCGGCATCTACACGCTGAACGCCGCGCGGTCGTTCCAGACGTTCGTCCGTGAGGTGGACAACCTCATGGTGTTCGACAACGACGCGTGGCGGAAGACCGGCGAGTCGGTCTCCGGCGGCTACGACGAGATCAACGAGGAGATCGTCAAGCGGTTCGGCATCCTGTTCGGCGCCGGCGAAGTCGACGCCGGCCAGGAGGTCGCCGAGTCCGTCGTCGACTCCAGCGAAATCATCAACACGCTCAGCGGCGGCGGCGTCTCCACGGTCGGCTACGCCTCCGAGGAGGTCGAAGAGTCGTCCTCCGGCGGGCTGCTCTCGCGGCTCACCGGCAGCGAGGAGAGCGACGACAGCCTCGACACCGCGCACACGACGAACCGCATCACGTCGCTGGTGCGGAAGGCGGCGCTCGGCCGGCTCACGCTGCCGTGCGAAATCGAGGGTGCAGAGCGCGCGCTGCTCGTCATGGCGGGGCCGCCCGAGCACCTGAACCGGAAGGGCATCGAACGCGGCCGGAAGTGGCTCGAAGAGCAGACCGGCTCGATGGAGGTTCGCGGCGGCGACTACCCGGTGAGCGGCTCCGGGTTCGTCGCGGCCGTCATCCTGCTGTCGGGCGTCACGAACGTTCCGCGCATCAAGGAGCTGCAGCAGGTGGCTATCGAGGCGCAGGACAACATCGACGAGATCCGCGAGGAGAGCGACGACAACCTCGATAACCTGGTCAGTGATGACGAAGACGAACTTGAGTCACTCTTCTAAACTGCTCGCGGCCCTCGCCATGTTCGCCCTCCTCACCGCTGCCGTCGCCCCGGCTGCGGCGGTTTCGGTCGCGTCGACGGACGCGCCGGACACCGGTGAGGTCGGCACGCAGGTGACCGCGACAGTCACGCTCGACGCGCTGTACAAGGACCCGTCGCTCGAACAGTGGCAACTCGCCGGCTCCACCGGGCTGAACAACGTCACGTGGACCGTGACGTGGTACGACCAGACCGGCGCGAAGGTGAACCAGCAGTCGTTCGACGGCGGGAACTTCTCCGGCGCCACCGTCAGCGCAGCGGAGAACCACGCCGAGGTGCAGGTGAAGGTGACCGGGACCGTCCCGGCCATCGAGCAGTTCAGCTACGAGCCGCAACAGCAGTTCCTGCTCGTCGAACTGCAGCAGACCCGGTCCGGCGGCACGTCCAACGAGATCCTGTCGCGGACCGCGACGCACTACACCGAAGACAGCAGGGAGGCGCGGCAGGCGCTCGACGCCGCGGCGGCCGCCATCGACGCCGCCGGGAACGCGCCGGAGGCGTCGAAGACGTTCGACAACGCCGTCTCGGCGTACAACGCCGGTAACTTCGACAACGCCATCGACCTGGCGAACACCGCCGAGAAGCAGGCGAAACAGGCTCAGAGCGCCCAGCAGCGGAACCGGCTCATCATGTACGGCGTCGCTGCGCTCGTCGTCGTCGCGCTCGTCGTCGGCGGCGTCCTGTACTGGCGCTCCCAGCAGGACAGCTACGACAAACTCGGCTGACGCGATGCGCGTCCTCGTGCCGTTCGCGGCCGAGCGGCCGAAGACGCGGCTCGCCGACGCGCTGTCGCGGCCGGAGCGCCGGTCGTTCGCGGCCGCGATGCTCGACGACGTGCTCGCGGCGCTCCGCGGCGCGGGCTTCTCGCCGGAGCTTCTCACGACCGAGCGGGTTGACCGCGACGTCACACAGACCGTCGACGAGCGCCCGCTCACCGCCGCCGTCAACGACGCGCTCGCGGAGCACGGCGCCGGCCCCGACGACCCGGTCGGCGTCGTGATGGCGGACCTCGCGCTCGCGACGCCGCGCGCCGTCTCCCGGCTGTCCGCCGGCGGCGACGTCGTCGTCGCGGCGGGTCGCGGCGGCGGCACGAACGCGCTCGCCGTTCGCCACCCGGCGTTCCGCGTGGACTACCACGGCGCCTCCTTCCTCGACCATCTCCGGGCCGCCCGCCGCGTCGGCGCCTCCGTCCGCGAACTGGACTCCCGGCGGCTCGCCGTCGACGTCGACGAGCGCGCGGACCTCGCGGAGGTGCTGCTGCACGGCGACGGCGCGGCCCACGACTGGCTGCGGGACGCCGGCTTCGAACTCGACGCCGACGGCGGCCGCGTCACGGCGACGCGGACGCGCCGCTGAGAATCAGCGCTCGGATTCGAGGCTGGTGACGACGCCTTTCGCCGCGCCGAGTTCGTCGCGGTTGACGGTGTGGCCCATGCCCTCGTAGATGCGTTCGTCGACGTCGGCGCCGAGGTCGTCGAGGACGTCGCGGGTCTCGTGGACCCGTTCGAGCGGGATGTGCGGGTCGACGTCGGAGCAGCCGAGGAACACCGGGGTGCCGTCGAGGCTGCCGTCGTACTCGCGCGGCGTTCCCTCGGGGCCGATGAGGCCGCCGGAGAACGCGATGAGGCCGCCGTACCGGCGGGCGTTCCGCGCGACGAACTCCGAGGAGAGACAGGCGCCCTGCGAGAAGCCGAGCAGCGCGACGCGCTCGGCGCCGACCGCCGCGGCGGCGTCGTCGACGAGCGCGCCGACGGCTTCGAGCGCGGAGTCGAGCCACGGCTGGTTCTCCGCCAGCGGCTCCATGAACGACCGCGGGTACCACGTGTTCTGCGCCGCGGCCGGCGCGAGGTAGGCGACGTGGTCGGTGCCGAACTCCTCGGCCATCCCGAGGACGCTGTGCGGGGACGCGCCGCGGCCGTGGACGAGCACGACGGCCGCGCGGGCCTCGTCGAGGTCGGCGCCGGCGGTCGTCACGGGCTGTCCGCCGTGCGGGCCGCTGACGCCGTCGAGCGACGGCTCAGTCATCGGCGGGCACCTCCTCGTCGCCGGCGTCGGCATCGCCGCCGGCGCTGTCACCGGCCTCATCGTCGCCGGCGTGGTCACCGGCTCCGTCGTCGCTCGCCTCGAAGACGTCCAGTTCGGGCAGCGCGGATTCGATGCGGTCGCGGTCGTCCTCCAGCCACTCGGGGAGCCGGAGCCCGGAGCCGAGTTCCGCGACGGACTCGTCGGCGGTGAAGCCGGGGCCGTCCGTGGCGAACTCGAAGAGGACGCCGCCGGGCTCGCGGAAGTAGATGGAGCGGAAGTACTGGCGGTCTTTCACTTCGGTGGCGTGCAGCCCGCGGTCGCGGAGCGCCGCCTGCCACGCCGTCTGCGTCTCGTCGTCGGGGACGCTGAAGGCGACGTGGTGGACGGAGCCGATGCCGTTGCCGGCGCGGCCCGCGTCGGGCCGCTCCACGAGGTCGACGACGGCGGCGTGGTCGCCGGCGCCGCGGAACCGGACGCGGTCGCCGGCCTCGTCGACGCGGTCGAACCCCATGAACTCCAGCAGGTCGGCGGTCGGCTCGGCGTCAGCGAGCCGGAGCGAGACGCTGTGGAACCCCCGAATCTGGTGTTCGGCTGGAACCGGGGAGCCGTCCCACGGCTCGACGCTTCCGAACGCGTCCGTCTCCACCAGTTCGAGCTCCTGCCCGTCCGGGTCGGTGAACGGGAGGACGCGGCTCCCGAACCGGGTTTCGGGCTCGCGGACCGACGCGTCGGCGTCGCTGAGGCGGTCGCGCCAGTAGTCGATGCTGCCCGCCGGGACGGCGAACCCGGTCGCCGACACCTCGCCGGTGCCGCTCGGGCCGCGGCGGCCCTCGCCGAACGGGAAGACGGTGTAGGCGGTGCCGGGCTGGCCGGTCTCGTCGCCGTAGTAGAGGTGGTAGGTGCCGGCGTCGTCGAAGTTCACGGTGCGCTTGACGAGTCGGAGCCCGAGCGCGTCCCGGAAGAACCGGACGTTCGCCTCGGGGTCGCCAGACATCACCGTGACGTGGTGAAGCCCGTCGATGGGCTGTAGTTGCGTCATGATACTACGTACGGCGCTCCCCGGGATAAGTACTCGCTGACCGGGCCGTTAGCCGGTGACGTCCGTGTCACCGGGCGCCCGGACGCTTCCGCAGGCCGAACCGCCGGCTCGGCGACCGGAGCCGGCCGCCGCCGCGTCTCCGGGACCGACCAGTTTTTGGCGGTCGCTGCGCCACCTCCAGTCGTGTCTCTCGACGGCGTCGCGGACGCGGCGGACGCGGTCACCGTGAGCGCGGACGCCGGCGGCGGCGTCTCGGTCGCGGTCGACGACGACGCCGTCGACCGCCTGCTGTCCGTCACGCCGGCCGACGTCGACGCCGCCGCGGAGCTGACGTTCGCGCGGAACGTGTTCTTGCCGCTCACGACGGCCTGCCGGTACACCTGCACGTACTGCACCTACTACGACCCGCCCGGGGAGGCGTCGCTCATGTCGCCGGAGGCGGTCCGCGAGCAGTGCCGCGTCGGCGCCGACGCGGGCTGTACGGAGGCGCTGTTCACGTTCGGCGACCGGCCCGACGACCGCTACACCGAGATTTTCGACCGGCTCGACGACTGGGGGTTCGACTCGCTGCTCGACTACCACGTCCGCGCCTGCGAAATCGCGCTGGAGGAGGGGCTGTTGCCGCACTCGAACCCGGGCGACCTCGACGAGGCGGCGTTCCGCCGGCTCCGCGACGTGAACGCCTCGATGGGCGTGATGCTGGAGACGACCGCCGACGTCGACGCCCACGGCGGCTCGCGGCGGAAGACGCCCGCCCAGCGGCTGGCCACGATTCGCGCCGCCGGCGAGGCGCGCGTCCCGTTCACGACCGGCATCCTCGTCGGCATCGGCGAGGACTGGCGCGACCGCGCCGAGTCGCTGCTCGCGATTCGGGCGCTCCACGAGCGGTACGGCCACGTCCAGGAGGTCATCGTCCAGCCGGTCGTCCCGAACGACCGCTCCGACTTCGACGCGCCGTCGACCGAGACGATGCGCCGCGTCACGGCGATGGCGCGCGCGGCGCTGCCGGAGTCGGTGTCGGTGCAGTCCCCGCCGAACCTCGCGCCCGTCGCGGACCTGCTGGACTGCGGCGTCGACGACCTCGGCGGCGTCTCCCCGGTGACGGACGACTACATCAACCCCGACTACGCCTGGCCGGCGCTCCGGGAACTCCGCGACGTCGCCGACGCCGGCGGCGTCCCGCTGTACGAGCGCCTCCCGGTCCACGACCGCTTCCTCCCCGACCGCTTCCGCCGCGACGACGTCGCCGCCGCGACGGTTCCCGCCGCCGATTCGCGCGAAGACGCCGACTCGCCTCGCGAGGACGCTGATTCGACGCGCGAGGACGCGGACCGGTGGCTCCACGGCGACGTCCCGGCGGCGCTCGCCGGCGACGACGTCCACGCCGCCCGGTTCCGCGACGTGGCCCGCCGCGACGGCCCGCTCTCGACGGACCCCGGCGCCGCCGCTGACGAGTAGCCGGCCGTCGCCGTAGCGCCGCCTCGCCCCGCGCTCTCTCTGCGGACTCCGGCTGCGCTGCCCCGAATCCGTGGGTTCACACACCGCCTTTTCCGCGGCCGACGAAGCCGGAGCCACGGATGACTCCGCCCGAGGTGCTCCCGGCGTTCCCCGTCGCGTTCGCGGTTCGCGTGACGGCCGGCGGTGTCGCGGCGCTCGTCGTCGCTGCGGCGGCTCGGGCGCTCTCCGGGCCGGTGGTGCGACGCATCGTCGCGACGCCGGCGGCCCGCGGCGTCGACGAGACCGCCGGGAGCCTGCTCGTCTCCGTCTGCCGCGCGGCCGGCTACGTCGCCGCCGCCGTCGTCGGCTTCACGGTCGCCGGCTTCGGGACGTTCCTCGCGGCGCTCACGACGCTCGGCTCGGCGGCGGCGCTCGCCGGCGGCTTCGCCGCGCAGGACCTGCTGTCGAACCTCGTCGCCGGCGCGTTCATCATCAGAGACGAGCCGTTCGCGGTCGGCGACTGGATCCGGTGGGCCGACGGCCGCGAGGGCCGCGTCGAGGACGTCGGGCTGCGCGTCACGCGCGTCCGCACGTACGACGACGAGCGTATCACGGTGCCGAACAGCCGGCTCGCGAACCAGGAGGTGACGAACCCGGTCGCGTACGGCCGGCTCCGCGAGGAGTTCCTGTTCCAGGTGAACTACGACGACGACCCCGCGGAGCTGATGGCGGCGATTCGCGAGGAGGCCGCCGGCGTCGACGCCATCCTCGACGACCCCGCCCCGGAGGTCCGCGTCGAGTCGCTCGCGCCGTCGTACCTCGAACTCAACGCCGTCTTCTGGGTCGACACGCCCGACGGCGACCACGTCGCCCGCGTCAAAACCGACCTCGCGGTCGCCGTCCAGCGCCGCTTCGACGCCGAGGGCTACGAGATGCCGGGGCCGCAGCGCGTCCTCTCGGGCGACCTCTCGGTGGATCTCGGCGCGGCGCGCGACGGCTCGGTCGTCGCCGAGGAGTGACCGGGTGCGGCGTAGGGTGACCGGGAGCGCCGAGTCGGATTCGTCCGCGTCGGCCGCTGCGGAGGCTGTCCGGTCGCGGCCTGGGGCCCGCCGCGCCGCCAGTAGTTTCTTTAAAAACACTCCCGTACGGATGTGCGAATGGAGCCAGTTGTGCTGCAGGCGGGCGTCGACGTCGCTGCACTGAGCCGGCAACTACAGGGGTACGTCGACAACGCGGTCGGCTTCGTCGTCGGCTTCGCGCTCACGTACCTCCTGGGGCGGTACGTGTTGGCGCCGCTGATTCGGCGGGTGCTGTCGGCCCGCGGCTTCGACGAGTCGATGCGCGGCCTCACCGACAGCCTCGTCGCCGCGGTCGTCGTCGTCCTCGCCGTCTCAATCGGGTTCATGGCCGCGGGGTTCCCGCGGTTCCTGACGGCCGCGGCGACGCTCGGCGGCGCGCTCGCGCTCGCGGTCGGCTTCGCCGCGCAGGACCTCGTCGGCAACTTCGTCGCCGGCGTCTTCATCATCAAAGACGAGCCGTTCGAGGTCGGCGACTGGATCGAGTGGGACGGCAACGGCGGCCGCGTCGAGGACGTCGACCTGCGCGTCACGCGCGTCCGCACCTTCGACAACGAACGCATCACGGTGCCGAACGGCGACCTCGCGAACAACGCCATCACGAACCCGGTCGCGTACGACACGCTCCGGCAGAAGTTCACGTTCGGCATCGGCTACGACGACGACATCGACCACGCCACCGACTGCCTCGTCGAGGAGGCGGAGGCGCACGACGAAATCCTGGACGACCCCGCGCCGTCCGTCCGCGTCACCGAACTCGGCGACTCCGCCGTCGGCCTGCAGAGCCGCTTCTGGATCGCGGACCCCGACCGCGGCGACTTCGTCCGGGTCCGCTCGGAGTACGTCCAGGCCGTCAAGGAGCGGTTCGACGAGGAGGGCATCGACATGCCGTACGTCTACCGGCAGCTCACCGGCGAGGTCGAGGTGCTCGAACAGGTCGCCGACGAGCCGTAGCGGCGCCGTCTTGGCGACACCTCCCGGCGCCATTGTCCTCGCCGCCCACCCCGGTTTCGCTTTCTCGGTCGTCCGCCGGCTGAGCCGGCTTCGGGCACGCGCCCTCTCGGCCGGCCGCGCGGGTCTCACAAGACACATATTCCGTGACGCCCCAGGGGGACGCAGAGTGAGCCTCCGTTCGCGTCTCCGCGACGCCGTCGACCGCGGCTACGAGGCCGTGCTCCGCCGCGAGGTCGACGGCGCGCCGGCGCACGTCGCCATCATCCAGGACGGCAACCGCCGGTACGCCCGCGAACGCGGCGGCGACGCCCCCGACGGCCACCGCGCCGGCGCCGACACCACCGAGCAGGTGCTGGAGTGGTGCGCCGACCTCGGCGTCGCGGAGCTGACGCTGTACGCCTTCTCCACCGAGAACTTCGACCGGCCGGACGACGAACTGGAGCCGCTGTTCGACCTGCTGGAGGCGAAACTGCGAGAGTTCGCTGACGCCGACCGCATCCACGACCAGGAGGTGTGCGTCCGCGCGCTCGGCGACGTCGCGATGCTGCCCGAGCGCGTCCGCGACGCCGTCGACTACGCCGAACGCCGCACCGCCGGCTACGACGAGTTCACGCTGAACGTCGCGCTCGCGTACGGCGGCCGGAACGAACTGCTCGGCGCGGTCCGGGACGTCGCCCGCGACGTCGACGCCGGCGACCTCTCTCCGGACGACGTCGACGTCGCGGAGGTGGAGTCGCGGCTGTACCGCCGGCCGGTCCGCGACGTCGACCTCATCATCCGCACCGGCGGCGACGAGCGCACCTCGAACTTCCTGCCGTGGCACGCCAACGGCAACGAGGCCGCCGTCTACTTCTGCACGCCGTACTGGCCGGAGTTCAGCAAGCTCGACCTGCTGCGCGGCATCCGGACGTACGAGGCGCGCGAGCAGTCGTGGCGCCGGAGCCGCGCGGAGCGCGCCGCCGCGCTCGTCCGGGCGCTCGCCGACGTCGAGGTCGCGGAGACGCGCCGCGTCGCCGCCCGCCTCCGCGAAACCCTGCCGGGCGACGCCGACGCCGTCGACGAGGCGCTCGACGCCGACGCCGCCGCGGAGACCGCCGAGACGGCGGACTGACGCGGGAAGCGAAGCCGACGACGAAGCCGGCAGCGAAGCCGGACGGGGAGCCGGGTGGCCGACGTCTTCACCGGGCCGGCACCGGCGTCGGCGTCACCGGCCGAAGCGGCGCTGTCTGTTCTGGAAGTCGAGGACTGCGCGGAGGTAGTCGCGCCGGCGGAAGTCGCGCCAGTTCACGTCGGTGAAGTACAGCTCCGAGTAGACCGACTGCCAGATGAGGAAGTCGGAGAGCCGCTCGGCGCCGGTCTTGATGACGAGGTCCGGCTCCTCCGGGAAGACGAGCCGCCGTTCGATGTCGGTCTCGTCGACGTCCTCGGGGGCGAGGTCGCCGGCGTCGACCGCCTCGGCGACGTCGCGGACCGCGGCGGCGAACTCCCGCTTCCCGCCGAGGCCGATGTTGACCCGAATCGGGGCGTCTGCGCGCTCGGTGTCGCCGGGCGTCCGCACCGCGACGCGGCGCGGCGCGTCGACCTCCGCGAGTTCGCGGGCGATGGTGTCGACGACCGCCTCGTCGAGCACCGACACGGAGACCGTGACGCGGTCGGCGCCGTACTCGAACGCCCAGCCCAGAAACGTCTCGACCGTCTCGTAGGCGCCCTGCTCCAGCAGGTCGCGCTCCGTGATGACGACCGCGACGTGCCGCGGCGGCGACGCCTCGTGCAGCCGGTGTCGAACCGCGAGGTACGTGTCGTACAGCCCCACGTTTGCTGCACCTGCGCCGCTGTCGCTCAAAAGGCTGTCTCTCGGCGCCGACCCGGTTCCTGTCCGCTGTTTCGTTCCTGTTCGGCGGCTCACACGCCGCTCGCCGCGGAACACCCCAGTCGGGACCGTTAAGTGACCGTCCGCGGAATCCCTCGGCGTGACACACCGACTCCGGCGAGCCGGGGGGTTCGCGGCCG
This sequence comes from Halobaculum sp. P14, assembly GCF_051195155.1. NCBI lineage: Archaea > Methanobacteriati > Methanobacteriota > Halobacteria > Halobacteriales > Haloferacaceae > Halobaculum > Halobaculum sp. P14. Next base: position 30,717 of record NZ_JBNTKB010000007.1, on the reverse strand, counting down.
TCTCCACGCTGGCGGTGGCGGCGCCCGCGCTCGGCTCGGCGGCCGCAGTCCCGTTCGCCGTCGTCGCCGTGCTCGCGGCGTTCGTCGTCGACGACGGCCGGCTGTTCGAGCTGTTCGCCCGTCCCGGCGACTTCGAGGACGGCAGACTCAACGGGCTCGCCGGCTTCGCGCTCGCCGCGACCGGACTCGGGATTCTCACCGCTATCGGCGGCCCGAACACGCCCCCGCTTCCGACGACGGTGTACGCCGCCGCCGTCGTCACGCTGGCGTACGGCAACCTCGGCCGCGAGTTCGTCCGGCAGTACACGGCCGACGAGTTCGCGACGACCGCCGGCTTCGTCGCCGCCGGCTTCGTCGCCGGCACCGCCGCGCAGGCCGCAACTGCGTTCGTCGCCGACGCCTTCGCGGTGGCGGCCGTCCCCGAGTACGCGTTCCTCGCGGTGGTCGGCGGGCTCGCCGCGGCGCTGCTGCGGTCGATGCTGTTCACCCGCGACGACCCGCTCGTGATGGTCTCCGTCGGCTTCCTGCTGTGGCTGCTGTCGGCGCTGACGCCGACCGCCGCCGCGTCGGTCGTCGCCGCCGGGCTCGCCGTCGCGGTCGCGCTCGGCTGGCTGTCGTACGCGCTCGACGCCGCCTCCGTCCCCGGGATGCTGACCGGCGTGCTGCTGTGCGTCCTCACGGTCGTGCTCGGTGACTACGGCTGGTTCGCGACGCTGCTCACGTTCTTCGGCGTCGGCGCGCTCTCCACGAAGTTCCGGTACGAGCAGAAGGAGCGCCGCGGCGTCGCCGAGGAGAACGAGGGCGCGCGCGGCTCCGGGAACGTCCTCGGGAACGCCGCGGTCGCGCTGTTCGCCGTCGTCGCGTACGCCGCAGCCGTCCGGTTCGTGCCGTCGGTCGACGTCGCGGGCGTCGGCGTCCCGACGCTGCTCGCGTACGCGTTCGCCGGCTCCGTCGCGGTCGCGCTCGCCGACACGCTCTCGTCGGAGATTGGCGGGCTGTTCGACGAGCCGCGGCTCGTCACGACGCTCGAACGGGTCGAACCCGGCACCGACGGCGCCGTCACGTGGCAGGGCGAGGTCGCGGGCGTCCTCGGCGCGCTCCTCGTCGCCGTCGTCGCCGTCCTGTTCATGCCGGTCGACGCGTCCGTCGGCGCCGTCGCGGTCGTCGTCGCCGCCGGCGTCGTCGGCATGACCGTCGACAGCGTCCTCGGCGCCACCGTCGAGGGCGACACCGTCGGCAACCAGGCCGTGAACTTCTCCGCGACGCTCTCGGGCGCGCTCGCCGGCATCGTCTTCGGCCTGCTCGCGTCGCTGCTCGGTGCGCTGTGACGGTGCCGCCGGAGTCGCCGCCCGACGCGCCCGATGCGCCCGACTCGCCCGCCGCTCGCCACCCGGTCAGCTACGGCTCCGTCGGCGATGCCGCGGCGCTGCAGGCGCTTCAGGCGCACCTGCGGGAGCCGAGCCCCGACCTGCTCCGCTACGGCCTCACCACCAGTTCGGTGTTCGTGACGGACGCCGGCGGCGTCCCGGTCGGCTACCTCCTCGCGACCGGCGACCCAGGCAACCGCCACCTCGCGGAGCTCGTCGTCCACCCCGACCACCGCCGCGAGGGCCGAGCACGCGCCCTGCTGGACGCGGTCTGCCGCGCGTCGGAGGGACGCGTGACGCTGCTCGTCCACCCCGAGAACGACGCCGCCATCGCGCTGTACGACGAGTTCGGGTTCGCAATCCGGCGGCGCCGCCCCGACTTCTACGACGACGGCGACACCGACGCGCTGCTGCTGGCGCGCGACGCCGCAGACTACGGCTCCGATTCCGACTCTGTTTCCGATTCTGCTTCCGCTTCCGCTTCTGATTCTGCTTCCGCTTCTGGCTCAGACTCGGAATCCGACCCCGACGCCGCTTCGTCGTCGCGGCCGTCGTAGCGGAGGCCCGTGTCGGTGTCGACGGCTGCCTCGCCGTCGGCGTCGACGTCGCGGGAGGCGTAGTGTCGGTACGCCGGCCCCGCGACCAGCAGCACGGCGGCGACCGCGGCGGCGAGAATCAGCCGCGGGTCGAAGACGGCGGCCACGCCGCCCGCGGCCAGCCGACCGGCGGACGCGCCGGCGACCGTTCCGGCGACCGCCCACGGCACTTCGCCGACCGCGGTGCCGACGAGGAACGGCCACAGCGGGACGCCGGCGAGGCCGGCGCCGACGGAGACGACGTCCGACGGCGCCGGGACCAGCCTGCTCGCGGCGACCGCGCGGGTGTCGCCCGCGACCGCGACCGCGCGCTCGCCCGCGTCGACTGCGCGGACGGCGCCCGCGGCGAGCCGGCTGGACGTCGCCGCCGCGCTCAGGTCCGTCCGGCCGCGCCGCGCGAGCAGGTACGTCGGCACCGACGTCAGCGTGATGAGCGCCAGCGCCAGCGGCGCGCCGGCGAGGCCGAAGCCGTAGCCGGCGAGCACCGCCAGCAGCGTCGTCGGCCACGCGAGAAACGGCCGGACGGCGGCGAGCACGAGCAGCGCCGCGACCAGCCGGACCGGGTCGGCGGCGAGCCACGCGAGCCGCGCGAACGCCACGTCCGGCGGGACGGCGAGCGCCGCGACCAGCACCAGCAGCGCCGCGGCGGCGCCGGCGACGACCCGTCGATTCACACCGGCGTTCCCCTCGCCGCCGGCAAAAGCACGGCGGTCACCCGTGCGAGCCCCGCGGCGCTCGGGCGGCGTCCGACGGCGTTCGGGCGCCGCTCGCGGAACACGCTTAAGCGCGGCCGCGCCGAACCGCACGACGACGTGGCCGACGACGACCGGAGCCGCCAGGACAAGATCGAGCTCGGCGTGGAGCTGCTCGCACACCTCGACGACGACGAACTCTCGCTGGCGGACGCGATGGACCGCATCGAGACGGTGTCGACCAGCCCCGCGGTCACCCGTGCCGTGCTCGACGAGGCGGAGCGGCGCGGCGTCATCGACCGCGAAAACGCGACCGTCCGGGTGCGGACGGGCGGCTTCGTCCGGTTCGACTCGCAGGTGGTGCAGCGCGACGGCGACTTCGAGTGTCGGCGCTGCGGCGCCGGGATTTCGACGGGTCACTTCGTCCGACTGGAGTCCGGAGAACTCGGACCGTTCGGCTCGTCCTGCGTCAGGAAAGTGACCGGGAGAGAATCGGAGTAGCCGGCGGACACCGACGGACGGACGGGCGAACGGGGAGACGGACGAGACGGCGGAACTGGCGGCGTCGCGGTCGCGGCCGGCGGGTCAGCGGCCGCGGCGGAGTTCTTCGATGAGCTGCTCGATGAGTTCGTTCTGCCGGTCGAGCCGCTCGCCCTGCCGCTCGACGGCGGCGCGGAGCGACGCGATCTCCTCGGCGGCGTCGTCGGTCGGGGTCGCCGCCTCGAACCCGGAGTCCTCGAAGCTCGTGCCGCCCTGTGCGGCTCCCGCAGCGCCGTCGTCGGCATTCTGCGCCGCCGGCTCGGCGTCCGCGGTCGACTCCGCCGCTGCGGCGCGTTCGTGCTGCGCGCCGCCGCTGCCGCTGTCGGTTCCCGTGCCGGGCGCGGCGGCCTCCATCGGCTCTTCGCGGGTGCCGTTGGCGGCGTCGTCGACCTCGGCCGGCTCCGCTGACAGCGGGTCCGGGCCGTCGCCGAAGTCGACGTTGCTGGACGCCTCGCCCTCCTCGGCGTCGCCCTCCGCTTCCGCGGCGAGCGCGCGCAGCTCGTCGAGCGACTCGACGTCGTAGTAGGCGAGCAGCGCGTTGGTCAGCGACTCCTTGACGGCGCGGGCGTCCTCGGTCGGCGCCTTGAACCGCTCCTGCCGGCCGTTCACGGTGAGGACGATGGAGGTGGCGACGCTCCCCTCCTCGAAGGTGAGGTCGGTGACGTCGTCGAAGTGGAACTCCTCGTAGTCGTCGTCCCAGACGGCGGCGCCGACGTGCTTGACGAGCCGCGACGACGTGACGAGCAGCGTCAACTCGGAGAACCGGAAGGTGCGCTCGACGGTTTCGCCGGGGTCCGTGATGTCCGAGGCGGACATGACGCCGGCGAGCACCGGGTGCAGGACGCTCGACAGCTTCTTCCGCGGCATCGTGAAGCTCTCTTCGCCGTCCAGCCCGTAGTCCAGCGTCAGCTTCGCCTTCCGGCGGGACTCCGACAGCGAGACGCGCTCGGCGTCGTGCGGGTACTCCTCGACGGACTCGTCGGACAGCAGCCCGTCCGCGCGGTAGATGAGGGTGCGGGTCGGCGTGACGAACAGCTCGTCGTCGCCGCCGAGGTGGACCCTGGCGACTGGCTGCTCGTCTCCGAGCTCCCCCTGAACCAGTTCCGGCAGACTCATGCGTCCGTTTCGCCGTCGCCGACGCTTAAAACCGCCGGGTCGCCGCGGCGTCGCTGCGACCCGCCCGGTCTCGCTGCCGCGCCGCGGCACCGACCCGGACAGCGTGTGTCGGTTTCCCGCACCCAATCCGGATGGGAAGCTTCAAGAGTCTCACCGCGCCACGTTCGAACGAGCCGGGGTGGCTTAGCTGGACATAGCGCCGCACTCATAGGGTTTCGAGATTCGGTGCGGAACGCCTTGGAAGCCTCCGCCCCAACGGGGCCCGCCGAGCCTCGTACCTGGGCCATGCGGAGATCGTGGGTTCGGAGCCCACCCCCGGCACTCTCCTTCAGGTTCGGAGCAGCAACCGTCACTCTTCGTTCCCGTCGACACCTGGACTCCGAGAGCCGAGACCGCCGTCTGTGACTGATTTCTGAGCAGCGGTGCGTCTCGCTCGACTGTCGATTGCGGCTGGTCGGTGCTCGATTCTTCGCCCTCCCCAGCCGACGCCGCCGCGGCCTCGCTGCCGCTCGGTCGCGGCGCCGCCCCTCGCGCTTCCGGCCGCGACGCAGCGCGGCCGCCGCGCGCCACCAGCCCGTGGCTGTTCGTCGCGGATACCTCCGTGTCGCGGTCGCTGACGGGGGCGGTCGGCTATCAGTAGTTGTTAGCGCGACTTCTGTATTCAAAAGGTGCCTGAAACGGCTAAATCGGTACGAAGGTGTGCGCACTAACTGGCGATAGTACTCATACGTACGGCCTTCACCAGATATTTTGCCAATTGGTGTAAATCCAACTATGAATGCCCTCCCTCTCTCGTCGTGATGCCCTCCGAACAATCGGTCTCGCCGGTGTAGCGAGCGTCGCTGGGTGCAGTTCGTTACCACTCAGAAATGGCCCGAACGAACGCCCACCAGATACACTAGGAACCTCCTGGTCGCCCTCAACGGATACCTGGCGCTTCAAGTACGCTGATTTACAGAACACAGCAAGGAGCCCCCAGGAGATTCAGACGCCACCGACCATCAAGTGGCAGGACCGCATTACTGATACCTCCGCCGCCCCCCTGATCTCTGGCGAACTCGTCGCTGCAACCCCGGACAAGGTGATTACTGTGGGTCGGTTCGACAGCGAACTCCACCTGCGTGCCTACGATGCCATCGATGGCAAGCGCCAATGGAACCGCCGTATCCAGTATCAGTCGGGGCGTCGAGTACCGCGATTCGGTGGCCTCGTCGATGGATCGCTCTACATGACTGACGGCGGCACCGATGTTATCGCCGTGAATGCAAGTGACGGCACGATTCAGTGGCGACGAAACCTCTACGACCAGGTCGCCGACGCCGTGCCCGAGAGGTTCTTATCCCCGTCTAACTCTGCGGTGGATTTTTCCCCCATTCCAGTAGCGACGCCGGAGACCGTGTATATTCAGAGTAGTTACGGGTTGCACGGGATCGACCCCGGCGATGGAAGCGAACGGTGGCGGTTGTATCTGGGGGATCAAATTGACGAAGCTGCCCTTGAGTATCCCTACGGCCTAGCGGTGACTCCCCGGCGGGTGTGGGCGAGTTACGGTGGCAACGTTCAGGCGCTGTTCACGGTCCGACTGTCTGACGGGACCCTCGAAATTGAGCGGACGGGTCTGCCGCTCGAATTCCCGTCGCATCCGGTGGTTACTGGTGACCGAGAAGCGGTCCTCACACACGATATTGTGTGGGCGACGAGCCCCCAGGAGACGTTGGCCGTCGGTGTAGCTGGCGAGGACGTTGAATGGCAGTTCCCCGGGTATGCGGGCGAGGGCGCGGCAGCCTACTCACCGTTGGCGACTGACGGCGATCACGTGTTCGTTGCTGCGAGCTACGAACAGCAGGAGCAATTGGTCGTGTTCGCGTTGCAGGCGGCAACGGGGAAACTGGAGTGGCTCCACCGTGAATCACTCTTGGACCGGAACGTGTCGGTCGGTGCTGGTGATGAATTCAGGCTCTGCCAGCCTGCGGTTACCGGGGGGACGCTCGTCGTCGGATACGGAACGAATCCTGAGCAGGGGACAGGCCATGGCGAGGTAGTTGCACTCTCGCGTGCGGCGGGCCAAGTCCAGTGGCGTTCCACCCTCTCGATTGCACCCCAAGACGTAATGAGAACAGGCAACCGGCTCTACGTCGGTGGCCAACAGGGGACCGTCGTTGCATTGACAGACAACGACTCGGACTGACAGTACGCTGCTACTCCCCAGAACCAAGATATCGCGGACTCCCACGTACCAGATCGTCGCTCAATCCTGGTAGCAGCGGGCGATTTCGACAGTCGAAGTTTACTCAATTCATCTGGAATCTGAGAGTAGGCTACTAACTCGTTCACCTGAACTAACCGGCTGTTTCACCTAGTACACTGAGTAAAGAAACCGTATCGTCGACTACTGCTGTCGAACACGGCGCTGGTGCTGTGGCCACGAGAAAATCGTGGCTGTCCCGTCCGCGGTGGGTCGCCGGTCAGTCGTCGGCGTCGTCGCCGTCGGCGTCCTCGTCGCGGCCTTCGCTGAGCGTCTCCCAGATTTCGGTGCAGCCGGCGCCGGTCGGGACGTCGTCGAGGTGGGCCGTCGCGTCGTCGACGTCGTCGCCGTCTTCGTCGGGGGCGTCGGCGCTCATTCCGTCCGCACCTCGTCGCTGTCGAGCAGTTCGGGGGCGACGTCGGCGGACGCCTGCTGAACCGCCCTGGCGGCGTCGGTCGTGGTGGTGGCGTCGGTCATCAGTGTAGTCCACGGGTCCCGCACGCATAAGGCGGCCCACCCGGACAATCGCTACCGGCGCTCCCCGGTACAGGATACTGTTGCCGCTATCTGGTTCGCGTCGAGACGGCCGGAATCGCCCGACACCGACGGGGTTTGATTCACGGCGGCGTCACCGGAAAACGACTGCGTTGCGTTCGGCGACGCCCCTACCCGGTCGGAGCGCGTACCGTCGCGTCATGACTGTCTCGCTTCGCGTCCTCGACGACGGTGCGTGGGTGTCCGTCGACGACTCTCGCCGGGTCAGCGTCAGCGAACTCTGGTACGTGGACGGGCTGTGCGGCTGCCAGCTCACCGACTTCGTCGTGGAGGGGTTCACCGACGTCGCCGTCGACGGCCGCACCGTCGCCGCCGAGACGTACGGCCAGTGCATCGAGTGCGGCGAGGCCGTCACCACCGGTCCGCTCCCGGTCGGCCGCATCGTGGACGGCGAATTCGAGCCGTTCGCGGCCGGAGCCGTCCGTTCTCCGCCGACCAACTGAGAAGGGGCAACACTGTCCTGTATGGGGGTGTACCGGGGAGGTTTGACGCCGAGGCGTGCTTTACCGGGGACGGGCGCGTGTGACCGAACATGCCCACGGACGTGGAGCGGTGGAAGTCGGAGACGTACGGCAACGAGATACGAGAGCACCTGCTCGAGTTCGCCGAGCAGGGCTGGGACTCCATCCCGGAGGACGAACACGACGCCTGGTTCGAGCGCTTCAAGTGGTGGGGGCTGTACCACCAGCGCTCCGGCCAGGAGAGCTACTTCATGATGCGCATCGGGACGCCGAACGGCGTGCTGAAGCCCGACCAGCTCGAAGTCGTCGCGGAGGTCGCAGACGAGTACGCCCGCGGCCCCGGCGAGAACCCCGAGTTCGGCGCCGCCTACTGCGACTGGACCACCCGGCAGTCCATCCAGCTCCACTGGATTCGGCTCGAAGACATCCCGGAGATCTGGGACAAACTGGAGTCCGCCGGCCTCTCCACCCAGCAGGCCTGCGGTGACTCCTGGCGGAACATCGTCGGCTGCCCCGTCGCCGGCAAGGACAAACACGAGCACGTCGACGCGCTCCCGGTCGCCATGGACCTCCACGACACGTTCAAGGGCGACGACGACCACTCGAACCTCCCGCGGAAGTGGAAGGTCGCCGTCACCGGCTGCCGCGAAGGCTGCGGCCAGGGCGACATCAACGACCTCGCGTTCGAGCCGGCGACCAAGGAGATCGACGGCGAGGAGGTCCGCGGCTTCAACGTCCGCGTCGGCGGCGGCCTCGCCCGCAACGAGCCGCGGTTCGCCCGCGACATCGACGTGTTCGTCCGGCCGGAGAACGCCGACGCCGTCGCCGGCGGCATGTCCGCGCTGTTCCGCGAACACGGCAACCGCGACGACCGCTACTCCGCCCGCATCAAGTTCCTCGTCGACGAGTGGGGCGCCGACAAGGTCCGGCGCGTCCTCCAGGAGGACTTCGTCGACTTCGAACTGGAGACCGCCGGCGACGACCTCCGCGAGAGCTACTCGTACAACTCGGGGCGCGCCACCGGCGGCCACCACGACCACGTCGGCGTCCACGAGCAGAACGACGGCAACTACTACGTCGGCCTGAACGTCCTCGTCGGCCGGATGGGCGTCGACGACGTATACGAGCTCGCCGAACTCGCAGACGAGTACGGCTCCGGCGAAGTCCGGCTCACCCAGCGGCAGAACGTCATCGTCACCGACGTCCCCGAGGAGAACCTCGACGCGCTGCTCGACGAGCCGCTGCTGGAGCACTACTCGCCGGACCCGCACCCGTTCATGCGCGGCTCCATCGCCTGCACCGGCACCGAGTTCTGCTCGCTGTCCATCGTGGAGACGAAGAACCGGCAGGTGCGGTACGCCCGCTGGCTGAAGGAGAACGTCGACCTCCCGGACGGCGTCGAGGACTTCCACATCCACCTGTCCGGCTGCACCGCCTCCTGCGCGCAGCCGCAGATTGCCGACATCAGCCTTCGCGGCATGAAGACCCGGAAGGACGGCGAGCCGGTCGAGGCGCTCGACATCGGCCTCGGCGGCGGCCTCGGCGAGAACCCGCGGTTCGTCGACTGGGTCGGCCAGCGCGTCCCCGCCGACGAGGTGCCGGGCGCCATCGCGAACCTCATCGAGACGTTCACGGAGCACCGCGAGGGCGACGAGACGTTCCGCGACTTCGTCGAGCGGCACGACGAGGAGGCGCTCGAAGCGTTCATCGAGCCGGAGGAGACGAGTTACGACGACCCGTACATGCACAACACGAAGATGACGTGGTACCCGTACGCCGAGGACGACGACATGGGGAGCAGCCCGGCGCCGGCGACGGCGGACGGAACGCCCATCACCTCGGACGACTGACCGGACAGTATGCCCGACCGGCTCATCCGCGTGAACGCCTACACGACGTTCGACCTGCTCGACGGCACGGCGACCGGCCACGGATTCGAGGAGTCCGCGCCGGCCGTCCTGAACGTCACGGCGCCGCGGCAGAACCCCGACCACGTCACGCTCGAACTCGAACTCGACAACACCGGGCTGGAGGCGCTCCCGGCGCACGCCGACCGCGTCACGCTGTCCGCCGACGAGGCCCGCGAACTCGCCGCCGAACTGGAGTCGTACGCGGACCGCGTCGATGCCGCCCAGTCCGACGACGGCGGGGACGGCAGCGGCGACGGCAGCGGCAGCGGCGACGGCAGCGGCAACGACGACGGCGGCGACAACTGACCGCCGCTTCACCGCTCCAACGGCCGCCGCTCCGTCGCCCCACCGCTCTCTCCGCCGCCCCACGTTCCGCCGCCGCATCCGTTCGCTGCGCCGTCACGTCTGCTTCTCGCGGCTGAGAACCCGGAGCGAACCCTTTTGCCCGCCCGAGCGGGACGGAGACGCATGTGGGTTCGGGAGCGGGACGTCGTGGACTATCTGCTGGTAAGCGCCGTCACCGCGCTCGCGTACCTCCACCTACCGTTCCGCCCGGCGATTCGTGAGTGGCTGCGTTCGACCGCGGCCGCGGTCGTCGCGTACATCGACAACTCCCCGGAGGTCGTCGTCGCCGCCGCGGTCGTCGTCGTCGCGGTCTGCGGCGCGGCGTTCGTCGCCGGACTGGTCAGACACGCCTCGGCGTCGTAGCCGGCCGACTCGGCGGCCACCGCGAGTACCCCTGTTTCCCGCGTTCGCCCGTCCAGCGTCGCCGCCGGCCGCCGACGTTCCGGCACGGACGACCGTCACCCCTCGCTTTACGCCGCCGGCGACGAACCCGACTGTATGACCGACGACTCCGGTATCCGCGCGGCGCTGCGCGAGGGCCGACCCGCCGGCGCGTGGCTCTCCGTGCCGTCGCCGCAGGTCGCAGAACAGGTGGCGCTGACCGGCGTCGACTTCGTCGTCGTCGACACGGAGCACGCGCCGACAGACACCGAGACCGTCGAGTCGATGATTCGAGCCGTCGACGCCGCCGGCGGCGTCGCACCGCTGGTCCGCGTCGCCGAAGACGACCTCGTCCGCGTCAAGTACGCGCTGGACGCCGGCGCCCGCGGCATCGTCGTGCCGAACGTCGACACCGCCGCCGAGGCCGAATCGGTCGTCGACATGACGCGCTTCCCGCCCGAGGGGAGCCGCGGCGTCGCCGGCACCCGCGCGTCGGCGTACGGCCGCGACCTCGACGACTACGTCGCGACCGCGAACGACCGCGTCGCCGCCGTCCTGCAGGTGGAGTCGGGGCGCGCCGTCGACAACGCGGCCGCCATCAGCCGCGTCGACGGCGTCGACACGCTGTTCGTCGGCCCCGCTGACCTGTCGGCGTCGCTCGGCGTCTTCGGCGAGTACGAGTCGGACCGGTTCGTCGCCGCGGTCGAACAGGTGCTCGCGGAGAGCGAGGTGCCGGTCGGGACGCTGGCGACGGCGCCGGACGAAGTGGACTACTGGGAGGAACTCGGCTTCGACTATCAGATCGTCGCGACCGACGCGGACGCGCTCGCCCGCGGCGTCGCGGCGTCGCTCGACCGGTACTGAGTCGGTGTGGTTGCCGTCGCGGTTCCGGGTGCGGTCCGCGGTCGAACCGCACTGTCGACCGCGCCGGACGCGCCCCGTTCAGACCGGCCGGCCGCCTTCGCTGGTGCCGACGAGGTACGTGCCGACCGTGAGCAGGATGGCTGCCGGGGCGAGCGCGACGGCGGTGAGCTGGCTGGACAGCGGCTGGATGCTGGGGAGGAACAGCGCCGTGCCGACGATCATCAGAGCGACGCCGATGAGCACCTGACGGTTCATACCCGGTGTGCCGTCCGCGTGGCTAATGAGACTTGCTGTCGCCCGCCGCGAGCCGCGGCGGTGTCGCCTCACCGCGTCCTCGGCGCCGCCGTCGGCCGCCCGGCTACGGCGCCTTCTCGCCGGCGGGGACGGCGACGTCGAGCCAGTTCTCCGTCGGCGGCAGCGGGCAGGCGAACGCGTCGTTGAACGCGCAGAACGGCGTGTACGCCAGATTGAAGTCGACCGTCACCGGGTCGTCGTCGCCGAGGTCGCCGTCCGGATGCAGGTCCATGTACCGGCCGCCGTCGTACGTCTGCTGGCCCGTGGTCTTGTCGCGGAACGGGACGAACAGCGCGTCCGCGCCCTCCTGCCGGTAGGCGCACAGTGACTGCTCCACCGGCTCGCCGTCGGCGTTCGGCAGCTCGAACGTGAACGTCGCGACGCGGAGGAACCGCTGGTTCGGCGCGTCGTCGACGGTGAGTTCGAGCGGCTCGGGGTCGTCGTGGACCGCGACGTCGGCCTCGACGCGGTACTCCGGCGCCGGCTCGAAGTAGTCCAGCCCGTCGAAGCCGTCGCGGTCGGCGGCGTCCAGCGGCGACTGCGGGTGCTCCGCGAAGAACTCGTCTTTCTCGTCGCGGTTCGCGCGAATCTGCGCCTCCCAGTCTGCGTCGCTCGCCGCGCCGACCGTCTCCGCGTCGGCCGCGGCGTCGCCGTTCGTGGTCATACCGTCCGGTAGCGGCCGCGGCCGGTTCAATCCCGCGCTCTCACGGGCGGTCCGTCGTCGTCGCAAAGAACAGTCGGTTCCTGCGGCGGTGTCTCGCCGTCGACGGCGGGCGCCGCGTCGCCGTTACCGGCGGGCGAGCAGCGCTGCGCCCGCGAGCGCGACGACGCCGAGCGCGGCGGTGAAGCCGGGCGTCGTCGCCGTCGTCGTGCCGGCGGACGTCGTCTCGGCGGACGTCGCGGCCGCGGTCGTCCCCGCGTCCGCGGACGTCGTCGCTGCCGCGGTCGTCGTCCGCGCGGAGTCGCTCAGGCGGATGAACGCCGTGTCGGCGACCGCCGCACCGGCGCCGGTGCCGTAGGCGGTGTCGTTCGCCTGCTCGTACGTCTGGTCGCCGTCGTCGGCGTGGACCTGGGCGACGGATATCTGGCTGCGCGAGAACGCGGGCGTCACCTCTACCGTGACGTTCTCGTGGGCGCCGGCGTCGAGGTAGCCGGTGTGGCCGACCGGCTGCCCGGACTCGTTGTAGACGACGACGTAGCCGCCGTCGGGCAGCGTCGCGGACTCGACGGTGACCGACTCGGTCGCCTGCTGGTCGGGGTAGTCGATGCTCGCGGACTCGTTGGCGGCCGGCGTCGCGGTCGCGGTGTCGGCGGCCGCAGCGGCGGGGGCCAGAACGGTCAGCGCGGAGAGCAGTACCATCGCGGAGAGCAGATAGCGTCCCTTCATTGGTAGTCGTGCATCGACGCGGTCGCGTCGACGTGTACCGCGCCCTACCGGTCTGGCTGTAAAGAGGCCGTCGGAACCGAATGCGGAAAGTCCGCATACGGCGTGGGGGTGGCTCCCGTGCGGACCGGAGCCAGCCCGGACGGTCGGTGAGGTGCGACCGACTCGGCGGACCCGGTCGGACGCGGTCGGGCCGGGTCCGGTCAGGTCATCAGCGTGACCATAGATTTACGGGGATTGTCGCGGTACACTGTCCCGTTCACTGGTGGGTCATCCACACGTGAACGTCTCTGACATGCGGCACCGGACGCGAGCCCCCCTGCTCGCGTCTCCCCCTTTCGACGGAACCGACCCCGTTCCGCGGAGTGACGACGCCCGTCCGAGCCCCGGCTACTCGGCCGGTTCGACTGAATCGGCGCGGTCGACGCCGGTGACTTCGAACCGCGCGCCGCCGCCGTCACCGTCGGCGAGCGAGACGGTCCAGCCGCTCGTCCGCGCCGCCTCCTCGACGATGCTCAGCCCGAAGCCGGTGCCGTCGGGGCTGCCGGAGAAGCCGGTGTCGAAGACGCTGTCGCGGTCCGCGTCGCTGACGCCGACGCCGTCGTCGGCGACGTAGAAGCCGTCCGGCAGGTCGCCGACGGTGACCGTCACCGCGTCGCCGCCGTGCTCCACGCTGTTCTGAAGCAGGTTCCCCACCACCTGCTGGAGCCGCCTGCGGTCCGCGCGGACGACGCGGTCCGTCTCGACGACGAGCGTCGCCTCCGGCGCGTCGACGCGCTGCCAGCAGTCGCGGGCGAGCGCGGCCAGCGACACCTCCTCGGCGTCCGCCGGTCGCTCGCCCGCGCGTGCGAGCGACAGCAGGTCCTTGATGAGCGCCCTGATTCGGTCGTGCGCGTCGGCGACGCCGTCGAGGTGGCCGCCGTCGGGGTCCTCGCGGGCGAGCGCGAGCCGGCCCTCGGCGACGTTCAACGGGTTCCGGAGGTCGTGGCTGACGACCGACGCGAACTTCTCCAGCCGTTCGTTCTGCCGTTCGAGTTCGCGCTCGCGGTCGATGCGGTCGAGCGCGGTCGTCGCGTGCGCGGCGAGAATCCGGGCGAGCGACGCGTCCGCCTCGTCGAAGGCGTTCGGCTCGCCCGACCCGATGAGCAGGATGCCGTGGTCGCCGAGCGGCAGGTAAATCTCGCTCCGCACCGCCGTGTCCCGGTTGAACCGGTCCGGGTCCGACGACACGTCGTTGTGCAGCCGCTCCTCGCCGGACTCGTACACCGAGCCGGCGATGCCCTCGTTCGGGGCGAACGACGGGAGTTCGTCGACGAGCGCCTCGCCCTCGTCGGTCCACGCCACCGGAAGCAGCCGGTCTTCGGCCTCGTCGTACAGGTGGACGCCGTTGATGGGCATACCGAGGACGTCGCGGACGGCGTCGACGCTGCGTTCCGCGACGGCCTCGGCGGTCCGCGCCGCCATGAACGACCGCGCCGTCTCGTGGAGCTCCTCGATGACCGTCGCGCGCTCCTTCCGCCGCGTGATGTCGCGGATGACGCAGACGTGGCCGTCCTCGAGCGCCGACAGCGAGAGCAGTTTCGCGTACGTGTCGCCGTCGGCGCGCAGCCCGAGCGCCTCGCCGGTCCACGACCCGGTCTCCTCCATCTCCGGGAACGCCTCCGCGCGGAGCCGCTCGGCCTCCGCGTCCGGAACCGTCACGGTCCAGTGGTCGCCGACCATCGCCGACGGCGTCCTGCCGGACAGCTCCGCGTACGCCTCGTTCACCTCGGTGTACCGGCCGTCGGCGTCCAGAATCGCGATTCCATCGTTCGCGGTCTCCATCGCCTGCGCGCGCCGCGACATCTGCCGCTCCGTGCGGTACTTCTCGACGTAGTTCGTCACCTTGTTCGCCAGCACAATGTACTGGTCGGTCCCGGGCTCCTTCTGCAGATAGTCGGTCGCACCGGCCGAGAACGCCCGGCTCGCGACCTCCTCGCTTCCCTTCCCGGTGAACAGGATGAACGGCAGGTCCGGGTGGGTCTCCCTGACGGATTCGAGGAACTCGATGCCGGTCCGCCCGGGCATGTCGTAGTCGCTGACGAGACAGTCCACCGCTCGGTCCGCGAGCACGTCGGCGCCCTCCGCCGGCGACGCGGCGGTGACGACCTCCACGTCGCCGATGTTCCGCCGCAGGAACTCGGCGGTGAGGTCGGCGAAGCCGGCGTCGTCTTCGACGTGCAGCACCGTGATGCGGGCGGCGTCACTCACCGGCGTCACCGGCCGGCGCGCCGCGGCCAACGCGTGTTGCCGTCATGGATGTACGAACCGTGATGTCCGCACGTAGGGATTCGACGGTAAATACGTGGTGGGAATAACTGACGGACGGCTCACACGTCCGGGCGAGCGGCGGCACGGTCGCGGACGAGGCCGCGTCGACGAGGACGCCGAGTCCGTCGTCGCGTCGTCTCCGCGTCGTCGCGGCGGCGACGCTGACGCCGCAGACGGCGCTGCCGGGTCGCGAGTCCGAAAAGAAACCGGGTGTCTGCGGCGCTGCGGCCGGCTTACAGGAAGTCTTCGATGTGGTCGGCGACTTCGTTCGGGGTGTCGCCGACGGGGACGCCGGCGTCGTTGAGCGCCGAAATCTTCGACTCGGCGGTGCCGGTGCCCGAGCCGCTGACGATGGCGCCCGCGTGACCCATCCGCTTGCCCGGCGGCGCGGTGCGGCCGGCGATGAAGCCGGCGACCGGCGTGTCCATGTTCTCCGCGATGAACGCGGCGGCGTCCTCCTCGTCCTCGCCGCCGATTTCGCCGCACATCACGACCGCGTCCGTGTCGGGGTCGGCCTCGAACGCCTCGAGGGCGTCGACGAACGACGTCCCGATGATGGGGTCGCCGCCGATGCCGATGGCGGTGGTCTGGCCGATGCCGCGCTCGGTGAGGTTCGAGACGACCTGGTAGGTCAGCGTCCCCGACCGGGAGACGAGCCCGACGTTCCCGGACTCGAAGATGTTGCCGGGGAGGATGCCGAGTTTCGCCTCGCCGGGCGTGATGATGCCGGGGCAGTTCGGGCCGATGAGCCGCGTGTCGACCTCCGAGAGCCGCTTTTTCACCTTCGCCATGTCCTGCGTCGGGACGCCTTCCGTGATGGCGACGGCGAGGTCGACGGGCGAGTCGAGCGCCTCGAAGATGGCGTCGGCAGCGAACGCCGGCGGCACGAAGATGACGGACGCGTCGGCGTCCTCCTCGCGGGCGGCGTCGTGGACCGTGTCGTACACCGGGACGCCGTGGACCTCCTGCCCGCCTTTCCCGGGGACGGCGCCGGCGACCACGTTGGTCCCGTACTCGATCATCTGCTCGGTGTGGAATTTCCCTTCCCCGCCGGTGATGCCCTGCACCACGACGCGGGTGTCGTCGTCGACGAATACACTCATGACTGGCTCACCTCCGCTGCGTTCTCGACCGCACGCTGAACGGCGTCCTCCAGCGTCCCTTCGACCTGCACCAGGTCGGTGTTCAGGATCTCCATTCCCTCTTCGGCGTTCGTGCCGGCGAGGCGGACGACGACCGGCTTCGGAATCTCGTCGAACTGCTCGAGCGCCTCGTTGATGCCTTTCGCGACCTCGTCGCCGCGCGTGATGCCGCCGAAGATGTTGAAGACGACGGAGTCGACGTTCTCGTCGGAGAACACCATGTCGAGCGCGTTCGCGACGCGCTCGGCCTTGGCGCCGCCGCCGATGTCGAGGAAGTTCGCGGGCGACCCGCCGTAGTAGTCCACGAGGTCGAGCGTCGTCATGACGAGGCCGGCGCCGTTCCCGATGATGCCGACGTTCCCGGAGAGCCGGACGTAGTCGAAGCCGTACTCGTTGGCTTTCGCCTCCAGTTCGTCGCCGGCGGTCTCGTCTTCCATCTCGGCGAGTTCGGGCTGCCGGAACAGCGCGTCCTCGTCGATGTTCATGACGGCGTCGGCGGCGACGACGTCGCCGTCGGCCGTAATCATGACCGGGTTGATCTCGATTTCGGAGGCGTCGCGCGCCTCGTAGAGGTCGTACAGCGTCGTGAGGATGCCGGCGACGTCGCCGGCGACGTCGCGCGGAATCCCGGCGTCGTAGACGACCTTCCGGGCCTGGTACGGGTGCAGCCCGAACGCCGGGTCGATGTGTTCGCGCGCGATGGCCTCGGGCGTCTCCGCGGCCACCTCCTCGATGTTGACGCCGCCCTCGGTGGATACCATCGCGACGGGCTCGCCCTCGCCGCGGTCCATCGTGATGCCGACGTACAGTTCGTTCTCGAAGTCGACGCCGGCCTCGACGAGGACCTCTTCGACCGTGTAGCCCTTCAGGTCCATCCCGAGGATGGATTCGGCGGCGTCGCGCGCCTCCTCGGCGTCGGTCGCGATCTTGATGCCGCCGGCTTTGCCGCGCCCGCCGACGTGGACCTGCGCCTTGATGGCCGCCGGGTAGCCGATGTCGTCGACCGCGTCCATGACCTCCTCGACGGTGGACGCGAGCCGCGAGTCAGGCACCGGAATCCCGGCGTCGGCGAAGATCTCCTTCGCCTGGTACTCGTGGAGTTTCATGCGTCCGTAAACCGGGACGACGCGCGCTTAAATCCCGCCGATTCGGTCACGTGCTGCCGTCCCACGCCCCGCCGTCACACCCCCAGAACCAGTCCGCCCGCAGTCGCCCGATTCCCGGGACGCCCCGGTCGTGTTCGGCCCGCTCGGCGCTGTTCGGCCCGCCCGACGCTGTCCGGTCCGATTCGGTCCGCCGCGTCCCGGCTCAGTCGGCCCGGAGCGACGCCGCCGCCTGCGACCCGGCGGCGACCGCGAGTCCGAGCAGCGACGCCGCCGACGCGACGAGTAGCAGGCCGCTCACGACGAAGTCGTTGCAGCCGTTGGTGTACGTCACCCGCGGCGGCCACAGCTGGACGCCTTGGAGCGCGTACGCGCTCAGCGGCTCCGGCCCCGGACAGTACGCCTGCGTCGCGGCGACGACCGGGCCGAGCACGAACAGCACCGTCGCGACGAGCAAACCGGCCGCGAACGTCGTCACGCCAACGCGGCGGAGGGTCATGGGCGGCCGTTCTGCGGCCTCCGGGTTCACTCCGTCGGTTCCCGCACACCGCGGCGTCCGGGCGCGACTCGGCCGTTCGCTCCCGACCCCGCGCGAGCCGCCGGCAGCGTGCAGTAAGCCGTTCCCGTGCAGTCAGCCGAGCGGTCTTCGTCGGGGGCGCGGCCGGATTTATGCCGCCTGCCGCCCATCGTCCGGTGATGCGCGCTGTACGCTTCCACGAGCACGGCGGACCCGAGGTACTGCAGGTGGACGACGTCGACCGGCCCGAGCCGGCTTCCGACGAGGTGCTGGTCGCGGTCGCCGCGGCCGGCGTCAACCCCGTCGACACGTACTTCCGGGAGGGGTCGTACACGCCGTACGGCCTCCCCGCGATTCCGGGCGTCGACGCCGCCGGCGAGGCCGTCGAGGTGGGCGCCGACGTCGACCGAATCGCCGCCGGCGACGCCGTGTTCGCGACCGGGCTGTCCAGCGACCGGCCGGGCGGCTACGCCGAGTACGTCGCGGTTCCCGAGGACCGAATCGCCGTCCTCCCCGACGGCGCGGACCTCACGGCCGCCGGCGGCGCCGGCGTCGCGTCCGTCACCGCGTGGCGCGCGCTCGTCGACCACGGCGGCCTCCGGCCCGCCGAGACCGCGCTGATTCACGGCGGCTCCGGCGGCGTCGGCCACGTCGCCGTCCAGGTCGCCGCCGCGACCGGCGCCCGCGTCATCACCACCGCGGCGCCGCAGTACCACGACCGGCTCGAAGCGCTCGGCGCCGACGCCGTCTTCGACTACGGCCGCGACGACCTCGCGGACGCCGTGACCGACGCCACCGGCGGCGACGGCGTCGACGTGACGCTCGACCACCGGCTCGACGACTACCTCCAGTTCGACGCGGACGTCGCCGCCGCCGGCGGCCGCGTCGTCGGCATCGGCGAGAACGACGACGAAATCGGGCTCGCGCGCTCTTCGGCCGCCCGCGGCAAGGACCTGCAGGTGACGCTGCTGTCGATGTTCAACACGCCGCGGCTCGCCGACCCGCTCGCCGACGTCGCCGCGCTGTGGGCCGCCGGCGACCTCACCGTCGACGTCGCCCGGACCTACCCTATCGTCGAGGCCGTCGAGGCCCAGCGCGACGTCATGGCCGACAGCTTCCTCGGCAAACTCGTCATCGAGCCCTGACCGGCTGACCGCGTCTCGACGCCGACTTTTCACCGGCCTGCCGGCCGTCCTGCTGCTTCGGTCTGACGGCGCCGCTGTGGCTTCGGTCCGCCGGCGTCGCTACCGTTTCGGTCTGCCGACCTCCGCTACCGTTCCGGCTCTCGCTGCTTGTCGCGGGACGACTCCTGCTCGGATTCGGCGCCCTCGTCGACGCCGCTCCGCCGGCCGTCCTCGCCGGCGCCGAACAGGTCGTCGAGCCGGCGCTCGAACTCATGGTGGTCGATGTCGCCGGCGGCGTACCGGCGTTTCAACTCGGCCTCCGGCCCCTGCTCGTCATCGTCGCGACCGGCGGGCGACGGCGCCTGCGGATTCGAGGACGGCTGCTGGCGGTTCGGCGCCGACCGCTGCGGGTAGTCGGCCGGCGAGTCGACGTTGCCGATGAGCGAGAGGTACACCGGCCACAGCGTCGCGACGCCGACCACCAGCGCCGGCACCGACGCCGCGAGAGACAGCGCCCCGATGAGGAACAGGACGAACGACACCGCGCTGCCCATCGTGGCGATGCCGCCGAGGAACAGCACCGGCGCGCACAGGAGCGCGGGCACGCCGAGCAGCAGCCGGCCGAGGGTGCCGTCCGGCGTGTAGTGCTCGACGAGGCGGTGGAGGCTGCCGAACGCAGACTGGTCGCTGGAGGGGGGACCGGACATGTCCGAGCGTTGTCTGGACCGCTACGAATAGGTGTCGGTCGGGCGTCGATTCGCCGAGCCAAGCAGAGAGAACCGGGAGCGGAGAGCGGTGCGGTAGTCGACGGGGCGTTCGGGGTGACGTGGCTGTCGAGTCGATGGGGCAGCCAGGTCGAGTCGGTGGCGCGGTCGAGTCGGTGGCGCGGTCGAGTCGGCGTCGGCAGCGGCGTCAGTTCTTCTTCGCGCGGACGTCCTTCCCGCGGCGAACCATGTCCTCACAGTGCGGGCAGGCGCGGGGACGGGTGATTCCCTCGGGTTCGAACACCTTCACGTATCGTTCGGTGACGAACGACTCGCAGTTCTGGCAGGTCGGCATACCACGTCCGGGGAACACGCCGAATAAACCGTTTCCGGTCCACGGCGTCGGTGTGACGCCGTCACTTGGGTCGCGCTGACACGGCCGAACCGCGCGCCCGGCGACCGAACATCTCAACGTCACACAACGAACTTCGAGGGGCGGCCGCCGCCCGGCTGCGACGGCTCACCGCCGGAGTTTCGCGACCGCGTCGTCGCCGCGGTCGTCGACGTCCACGAGGCCGTCGCCGTCGAGGTCGTCGAGCAGGCCGCGCAGCCACTCCCGGCCGTACTCGCCGTCCGGCGCGTAGTCGACGCGGACGCGCGGCCCGAGCTCGTCCAGCGGGAGCTCGTCGTACTCCTTCAGCGTCGAAATCACGCGGCCCCGCATCTGCCGGCGGCTCCCCTCGAAACTCGGCTGCTCCGGGACGTCCGGCGCCGTGAAATCCCCGGTCTCGTAGGCGTGACACCACTCGCGCCACGGGCAGCCCGCCTCGTCGCAGCTCGGCGTCTTCCCGCAGGCGACGCCGCCCAGCTCCATGACGGCGTTGTTCCAGACGCGGGACTCGCCGTCCGGCATGAGCACCCGGGCCGCGCGCTCGAAGGCGTCGTCGTCGTCAGGGACGTCGAACGCGCGGTGGAGCACCCGCTTGACGTTCGTGTCGACGACGGCGTCGCCGTTGTTGAACGCGAACGACGCGACGGCGTTGGCGGTGTACGGGCCGACGCCCATCAGTTCCTGCAGTTCGTCGGGCGACTCCGGGAACTCGCCGCCGTACTCCGAGACGACCTGGTCGGCCGCCTCGTGGAGGTACTTCGCGCGGTTGTTGTAGCCGAGCGAGTGCGCCGACCAGAACGACACGACGTCGCCGCGGTCGGCCGACGCGAGGTCCGCCGCCGTCGGCCACCGGTCGAGGAACGCCTCGTACGCCTGCTCGACCCGGCTCAACTGGGTCTGCTGGCTCATTACCTCGGACACCAGCACCGCGTACGGGTCGTCGGTGCGGCGCCACGGGAACGAGCGGTGGTCCGCCTCGTACCACGATACCAGCGCCTCGCGAACCCGGTCGCGCTCCGCGCCGTCGGGGAGGCGGTCGGTCATACGCGGAGGTACGCCGCCCGGCGTTTATGGCTCTCGGTCCGGGGGCGGAGCGGCCGAAGCGGCGTCGGCGTCAGAGTCCGCGTCGGCTGCGCGCACAAGACTTACCAGTGGCGGCGCCTCCCTCTCGGACGTGTCTGACTCTCCCGTCTCGTTCGGTGCCGGCGTCGGTGCGCTCGGCGCTCCGCTCACGCTCGCCGCCGGAGCCGCGTTCGGTGCAGCGGGCGTGCTCGCGGGACTCGCCGGCTCTGCAGCCGTCGCGGCGGCGCTCACCACCGACGGCTGACGGGACGGATTCTGGAGCGTAACCGGTATCCGGCGTCCGCCGCTCGGCCCGGTATGGGACTCGACGCGCTCGACGAAGCGGTTGCCGAGGCGTACGGCGACATGAACGACGAGGTCGACGTGGAACTCGACCGCGAGACGAAAAACGAGCTCGCGCTGCTCGTCGCCGCGTTCGGCGGCGACCGCGACGAACTGTTCCGCCGCGGCATCCACCAGCTGTTCCGCAGCACCGTCGACACCGGCGACCTCGACTTCCACCTCCGGGAGGCGTTCGACGTCACCTACGACGAGTACCTCGCCGGCATGACGTACGACGAGATGACCGGCGCCGACCAGTACCCGCAGCGCAGCGACGAGCGGCGCTACCAGCAGTAACGGCGCAGCGGTCCGCGGCGGCGACGCGGTCGGAGACGCGAGGCGGGATGTCGGTGCGGCCGGAGCGAACGAGCGTCGCGTTCAGGCGGCGTCGGCGATGCTGTCGAGCAGCATCGACGCGCCGATGTCGATTTCGCGTTCGCGGACGTCAAGCGGCGGGAGGATGCGGATTACGGACCGGCCGCAGCCGAGGGTGAGCAGGCCGCGTTTCAGCGCCGCCTCCTGGACGGCGTCGCGGCGCTGTTTCGTGTCGAACTCGACGGCGAGCATCAGCCCCTTTCCGCGGACGTCGTCGACGCCGGCGGCGTCGGCGTCGCGCACCGTCTCGATGAACTGCCGGCCGCGGGCGACGGCGTTGTCGAGCAGGTCGTACTCGTCGATGGCGTCGAGGGTGAACGCGCCCTGCATCGCCGAGACGACGTCGCCGGCGCCCCACGTCGACGAGAGCCGCGCGCGCTCGTCGGGGAACAGGTCGTCGCGGCCGATGGTGGCGCCGACGCGGGCGCCCTTCGCGGCCGTGATGACGTCCGGCTCGATGGCGTAGTGGTCCGACCCCCACAGCTCGCCGGTGCGGCCCATCCCGGACTGGATCTCGTCGGCGACGAGCGGCACGTCGTACTCGTCGCTGACGGCGGCGAGCTCCTCCATGAAGGCGTCCGACGGGAACCGGTAGCCGCCCTCTCCCTGAATCGGCTCCACGATGATGTACGACACGTCTTCGGGGTCGACGTTGCCGCGCTCCGGGTGGAGTTTCTCGCGGAGCGCGGAGCTGTCGCCGCCGTCGACGAAGAACCCGCAGGTGCAGTCGCCGGCGTCGTCGCCGCAGGTCCGCGAGTCGCAGAACGGGACGTCGCTGACCCCGGAAATCTCCGGGTAGTCGCGGCGGTAGACGGACTTCGAGCGGTTCAGCGAGAGCGCGCCGAGCGTCCGGCCGTGGAACGCGCCGTCGAACGTGACGCCGTACTTCCCGCCACCGCTGTTGTCGTAGCAGATCTTGATGGCGTTCTCGACGGCTTCGGCGCCGGAGTTCGACAGGAACACGGTGTCGAGGCCGTAGTGGCCGGTGCGGTCGGTGAGCCGGTGCATCAGGTCGGTCGGCCCGGGCAGCGTCGACTCGCCGGGGTCGGCGCCGTCGGAGACGTAGAAGTCCTGCCCCGCGATCTTCGTCGGGTCGGTCAGGTCGAACTCCGCCATCTTGTCCACGATCTTCGGGTTGTTGTACCCGAGCGGCGCGGCGGCGACGTGGCTCGTGAAGTCGAGGAGGACGTTGCCGTCGACGTCGGTGCAGAACGGCCCTTCGGCGTCGGCGGTGATGTCCCAGACGAAGTCGTAGACGTAGGTGCTGGTCGCGGCGACGTCGCGGTGGTAGTCGGCCCACTCGCGGGCGCGCTCGCCGGGCATCTCGGTCACCCGAGGTTCGGCAGTGTCGCGGTCCATACCGACCGCAGGCGTGGCCTCCGGATAAATCCGTGGTAAATGTTGCCGGCGCGCCTCACGCCGCGGACCCGGTCACGGCAGCCCGGTGACGACGGTGGCGACGCCGGCGGCGACGAGGAGCGCGGCGCTCCAGGCGGCGACGCGGCGCGCGAACGTCCGCGGCCCCGCGGCGGCGAGTCCGGCCTTCACGACGACGCTCGAGGCGGTCGCCAGCAGCACGGCGACGACCGCGGTGTGTGAGTCGATGGCGCCGCCGCGGTACAGCAGCACCGCCGACGTCGTCGCCCCCGACGACGACACCAGCCCGGAGACGGCGGCGGTGACGTACAGGCCGGCGGTGCCGAACTCCGACTGCGCGACGGTGCTGCCCGCGAGGATGAACAGGAACACGGAGCCGAACGCGAGCGCGTTCCGCAGCGAGAACGGCGACTCCAGGTCGACGTCGACGTGTTCGCGCCAGTCCGCGGTGACGGCGGCGACCGCGACGCTGCCGAGGACGACGACGCCGAGCGGGACGAGCGCGCCCACCAGCACCGGCGCGTCCGTGCCGACGGTGAACGCGACGGCGATGGCGAGGTTCCGCAGCGCCATCGCGGCGTCCGCCAACAGCACCGCGGCGACGGCGTACGAGACGGCGTCCTCGCGTTCGGTGACGTAGTCGAGCATCGACCCGACGACCGCCGTCGACGAAGCCAGCCCGCCGAAGAACCCGGTGACTGCGATGCCGCGGCCGCCGTACGTCCGGATGAGCGCGTAGTTCGCCATGCCGATGCCGGCGACGGTGACCACCATCAGCCAGGCGACCCGCGGATCGAACGGGACGCCGTACACGGCCATCTCGCCCGCCGGCAGCAAGGGGTAGACGACGAACGCGAGGATGGCGAACTCGGTCATCGACCGGAGCTCCTCGCGTCGCAGCCCGCCGGCGAAGCCGTGCAGCTCCCGCTTCAACACGAGCAGCGTCGAGGAGACGACGGCGACCGTGACGCCCTCCAGGATGTAGCCGGCGGCGACGAGCGCGCCGACGCCGTACGCGGCCAGCAGCGACACCGAGGTCGTCAGCGACAGCGACTCGTACTCCGAGCCCATCCGGAGGCCGCGGGCGGCGAGCAGCACGCCCTGCACGATGACGAGCACGCCGCCGACGACGAGCAGCGACTCGCCGACCGTCGACCGCTCGGCGAGCAGCGTGAACACGGCGGCGACGAGGCTCGTCAGCGAGAACGTCCGGATGCCGGCGGACTTCTGGGACCACTCCCGTTCGAGCCCCAAGAACAGCCCGAGCGCCGCCGCTAACACGAGCCTGACGACCGGCTCTGACAGCGGCGCCGCGAGGAACGTCTCCACCGTAGCCATGGGCTGTGTCTGACTCGACCACCGTATTTAAAATTGGGCCGTGGCGACTCGCCGCCGGCGACGACGCGACTCTGTGACGCCGCCGCAGACGCGGCTCGCCGACACCGCTGCAGACGTGACTCGTCGACGCCGCTCCGAGACCGCTCGTCGACGCCGCCGGGTTCTCGGCCACGATACACTTTAGTCGGTTCCGCGGAGGTGTCACGGTATGCCCTTCAACGACGTCGACCGGTCCCGCGCGGTCTGGTGGGGGGTCGGCGGCCTGCTCGTGGCGGCGCTCACCTACGTCGTCTACTCGTTCGTCGGCACGTTCGTCTTCGGCGTCTTCATCTACTACGCCACCCGGCCGGTGTACAACCGCATCCGCCGCCGGATTCCGCAGCCGAGCGTCGCCGCCGCGGTCGCCATCTTCGCGCTCGCGCTCCCCGCGATGCTGCTCGTCGGCTACGCCCTCCTCATCGTCGCGAACCAGCTGTACGACCTCACGAACCGCGGCGTGTTCGACCCGACGCGCATCCCCGGCATCGACCAGGAGCTGCTCGACACGCTGTCGGACCCCGAGGCGATTCTCGCGCTCGACTGGGGGCAGTATCTCACCGTCGACACCATCAGTCGGCTCGCCGGGTCCGTCTCGAACGTGCTCGACGCGGTGGCGTTCTTCGGCACCGGCGCCATCCACCTGTTCGTGATGCTCGCGCTCGCGTTCTACCTCCTCCGCGACGGCGGCCGGCTCTCCCGGTTCTTCACGCGGTTCGCCGACCAGAACGGCGTCATCCAGGCGTACGGCCGCGCCGTCGACCGGGACTACCGCAGCATCTTCTTCGGCAACATTCTGAACGCGATGCTCACCGGCACCATCGGCGTCATCGTCTACTCGCTGCTCAACGTCGCCGCGCCGGCCGGCAACCACATCCCAGCGGCGGCGCTGGTCGGCCTGCTCGCCGGCGTCGCGAGCCTCGTCCCCATCGTCGGTATGAAACTCGTGTACTTCCCGGTCGCCGGCTTCATGGCGATTCGCGCCGCCGCGAACGGCGACGTCGGGACGCTGTGGTTCGTCGCCGTGTTCGCGCTGGCGTCGTTCGTCGTCGTCGACACCATCCCGGACCTCGTGCTCCGGCCGTACGTCTCCGGCCGGTCGCTGCACGTCGGCGCCGTCATGCTCGCGTACACGCTCGGCCCGCTGCTGTTCGGCTGGTACGGCATCTTCCTGATGCCGATGCTGCTGGTGCTCGCGGTGCACTTCGCGCGCATCGTGCTCCCGGAGCTGCTCACCGGCGAACCGATCAAGCCGTACGCGGTCGACCCGTCGTATCTCACCGCGGAGGGGCCGTTCCGTTTCGGCGACGTCGAAGAGGAGTAAGGGCGGCGAGCGGGACGGAAGAGGACGCAGGCGGCAGGAACAGAGACGGGAGGGAGCGGGGACGGCGGGGAACAGAGACGGCAGGCAGCGGAGGGCGGGAGAGAAGGCGGTGGTGAGCCGGGCTATTCGAGGTCGACGTACTGCGACTCCCAGTCGCGGCGCGCCTCGATTTCGCGGCGGCCGCGCCGCGTCAGCGTGTAGTAGTTGGTGCGGCGGTCGCGCTGCCCCTTCTCGACGAGGCCCTTGTCGACGAGCGTGTCGAGGTTCGGGTACAGTCGGCCGTGGTGAATCTCCTTCTCGTAGTAGTCCTCCAGTTCGTCCTTGATGGCGAGGCCGTGCGGCTCGTCTTGCCCCGCGATGACGTACAGGAGGTCTCGCTGGAACCCTGTCAGGTCGTACATCTGTACTGTCTGCATCCCGATTCGTGTCGGTTCGAAATAAGTATATCGGAGTTGGGCGGACGTACCGTCCGCTCCCCCGTTCGAACCGGCGCTCCGAGGCACATCGAACTACTACGCACGCTGAAACGATTCGGAGAGCCGGAGTATCCGCGAGTCGACACGCCAACGACGTTATCACGTCGCCGCCCCTGGTGACGCGTATGCCCGAAGAAGTCCTCTTCGAGAGCGAAGACCGACTCGACCGAACCGACGCCGCGGCGCTGCTCCGCGACGCCGCCGACCGCCTCGACGACGGCACCGTGACGCTCGCGGCCGGCGACGACTCGCTGACCCTCGACGTCCCCGGAACCGTCGACTTCGAAGTGAAAGCGGAACGGGAAACCGGCGCCGGCGGCGCCGACGAACTCAGCGTCGAATTCGAACTGGAGTGGCACGAAGGCGACGCCGACACCGACGACTCACCGGTCCGTATCGAGTAGCGTCACCAACGGCGTCGAACCAGCGAAAGTGAAAGTGAAAGGGAGTGCGCCGCGAATCCGCGGCGCAGTCGCCCTTCTGGTCCCCGCTGACGCTTCGGCCCTCCAAAGCGAAGCGTCACCTTTCCGTATCGACGGTACACGGATAAAGATATCGGGGTATCGCGACGCGGCTACATGTGCTCCTCTTCGAGCACCCAGCCGAGCGCCCGCTTGTAGTACGTAAACATCTGCCTGACGCCCTCGTGGCGCATCTCCTCGGACGCCAACTGCTCCTGGACGAACTCGTACTGCTCGCGGATCTCCTCTTCGTCTCGCATAGCGCCACGTTGTGCGGACGCGGACTTCAATCCGGTCAGCCGAGTCGGCGGGTCGTCCCGGAAGGTTGCCTCGGCGGGTCGCTGAGGCAGTCGCGGAGCCGACGTTCGGAACTGGCGTCGAAGAGAACAGCGGGCGGCGTTACGCGGCGAGGCCGGACGGCGCGGCAAGGTCGGAGGACGTGGACGTGCTGTTGCCGCTTGACTCCGGCTGCGTCTGGTTCTCGATGAACGTGTCGTACGTGTCCTGGGTCACCACGACGACGTTGAAGTACATCCGGGAGTGGCCGACGCCGCAGTACTCGGCGCAGTACCCCTGGTAGACGCCGGTCTTCAGCGGCGTGGTCATGATGGTGTTCCGCTGCCCGGGGACCGAGTCCTGTTTCAGCCCGAGTTTCGGGACGTGCATCGAGTGGATGACGTCCTCGGAGGTCGTCGTGAAGTACACCTGCTGCCCCTTCGGCACCACGATGGTCGGGCCTTCGAGTCCCTGCGCCCGCTTCACGTTGACTTCTTCAGCGGTGAGTTCGGTGATGTTGTGCTCCGGGTAGTTCATCCGCCAGTTCCACTGGTAGGCGACGGCTTCGACGTGCACGTCGTTCTCGTCCGGTGCGATCTCCATGTCCTTCGTGTGGGTCACGGCCGGGTCCGCGAGGACGCCGTAGGAGGCGGCGCCGACGAACAGCAGAATGACGGCCGTGGCGATGGTCCACGTCACTTCGAGCCGGCGGTTCTCCTTCGTCGGCTTGGCCTCGTCCGCGTCCTTGAACTTCAGGACGGTGTAGATGAGGACGGCCTCCACGAAAATCGTGACGGGAACCGCGACCCACAGCAGTTCCACGTTGAGTTCGTTGATGAGTCCCGCGGTCGTGGACGGCTGCGCGGCCGCCGTACCGGCGAACAGCAGCGAGCCGACCAGCGCCGCGAAGAGGGTCCCGAGACGCTTGCCCTTCATTACCGGCGGCTTGGAATAGGGGACGTAAATAGCTGCTGTTGTCGCCTGGTTCGCACGGCCGTCGCCGTGTTTCACGACGGAAACGCGGGGTTGATATGTCGCCGCACGTAGCCTCAAACAATGAACCGGTCCCGGCTGTCCGCCCTGCTCGCCGCGACGGCGATGGGCGTGTACCTCCTGCTTGTCGTCGGCGCGACGACGGCGGTCACCGACGCCGCGTCCGCCTGCGCCGCGTGGCCCGCCTGCGGCGACGGCCTCACCGCCCCGTCGACCAGCGCCGGATGGGTCGCCGTCGGGCACCGCGTCGTCGCCGCCGCGGTCGGCCTGCTCGTCGTCGCCACCGCGGTCACCGCGATTCGGGTCCGGCCGCCCCGCCGCGTCGCCGCCGCGCTCGCCGCCTCCACCGCGCTGTACCCGGCGCAGTCGCTGCTCGGCGCCTACGTCGCCACCGGCGGCGCGGGGACGCTCCTCACCGTCGCCGGCGTCGCCGTCACGGTCTCCGCGATTCACCTGCTCGGCGGCCTCGCCCTGTTCGCCGGGCTGCTCGCCGCGCTCGCGTGGGAACTCGAAGCCGAAACCGGCGCCGACGACGCGCCGGCGACGGGCCACCCGGAGCAGGCCGACGACCTCGACGCCGCGGACGCGGGCGCGCCGGACGTCCCGTCGTGGGCCGACGCGCCGCTCCGCCGCGGCCGCCTCACCGCAGCCGCGTACTTCCGGCTGATGAAGCCGCGGCTGATGTGGCTGCTCTGTCTCGTCGCCTCCGCCGCGATGGCGCTCGCCGGCGGCGACGCGCTCTCCCCAGGCGTCGTCGCCGCGACGCTCACCGGCGGCGCGCTCAGCATCGGCGCCTCCGGGACGTTCAACCACGTCCTCGAACGCGACGTCGACCGGAAGATGCAGCGCACCAGCGACCGGCCGCTCGCGGTCGACCTCGTCTCGGTGCGCAGCGCGGTCGCGTTCGGCCTGCTGCTCACCGCGGTGTCGGTCGGTCTGTTCGCCACCGTGAATCTGCTGGCGGCCGTCCTCGGCCTCGTCGCTATCGCGTTCTACTCCGTCGTCTACACGGTCGTCCTGAAGCCGAACACGGTCCAGAACACCGTCATCGGCGGCGCCGCCGGCGCGCTCCCGGCGCTCATCGGCTGGGCGGCCGTCACCGGCAGCGTCGGCGTCGGCGGCCTCGCGCTCGCGGCGCTCATCTTCCTGTGGACGCCCGCGCACTTCTACAACCTCGCGCTCGCCTACAAGGACGACTACGAGCGCGGCGGCTTCCCGATGATGCCGGTGGTGCGCGGCGAGACCGCGACCCGGCGACACATCGTCTGGTACTTCGGCGCGACGCTCGCCGTCGGCGCCGCGATGGTCGGCATCGGGAAACTCGACTGGCTGTACGCGCTCACCGGCGCCGCAGTCGGCGCCGTCTTCCTCTGGACTGTCGTCCGGCTCCACTACGAACAGACCGAACGCGCCGCGTTCCGGGCGTTCCACGCGTCGAACGCCTACCTCGGCGCCGTCCTGCTCGCGGTCGTCGTCGACGCCCTCGTCGTCTGACCCGCCATGACTGACGCCGTCGTCTCCGTCTCGCTCGCGGGCCGCGACGTCTCGCTCTCCCGGCGCGCCGTCCTGCTCGGCACGCTCGTCGTCAACGTCGAACTCGCCGCGGTCGTCGCCTACTTCGCGTTCACGAACGCCGCGATGACCTCGCCGGCGTTCACGCTGTACGGGCTGGTCTGGGTGAACACCGCCCTCGTCGTGTTCGCCGGGTTCGACGCCCCCGACGCGGCCCGGTCGACGCGCCGCCGCGCCGCCGCCGTCGCCGTCGCGTACTTCGCGGTCCTGGCGGCCGTCGGCGGCGTCGTCGGCGCCGCGTCCGCGAACGCGACGCCGAGCCTCTCGGTCGCGCTCCTCCCGCCCGGCTGGGGGCCGGCGCTGCTCGTCACCGGGTTCGGCGTCGACGCGATTCTGATGCCGGCGAAAGTGCTCGGCTACGCCGCGCTCGCACTGCTGCTGTACGGCGCCGTCGCCGACGCCGCGGGCGCCGGTGTCGCCGGCGTGCTCGGCCTGTTCTCCTGCGTCTCCTGTACGCTCCCGCTCGTCGCCGGCGCCGCCGCGACGCTGCTCGGCGGGGGCGGCGCGCTCGTCGCGGCCACCACCGGCTTCGGCTACGGGCCGTCCACGCTCGTCTTCCTCGTCACCGTCGCGCTCCTCTGGTGGCGCCCCGGTGCCGGCTTCTTCACGCGCGGGTAGGTCCGGACGACGGACGCGGCCGGTCGGACAATTCGTGTCGCAGCCGGCTGGCCAATCCCGGTCGGGACTGACTGGACAGCCGGCGTAGTCGACCGCGTCCAGCCGCCGTTTGCGATGGCGGCCGAGCCGGCACTTCGAGCCGCTCCGCACACCTGTCAACTCCTGTACTAAATCGGGCTTCAGAAAACGCTCTTTGTGCGGAGGGCCGTTGGTTCAACTGCACATGAGCGAGTACGAACTTGATCCGTTGCCGTACGAGTACGATGCGCTGGAGCCGCACATTTCCGAGCAGGTGTTGACGTGGCATCACGACACGCACCATCAGGGGTACGTGAACGGCTGGAACAGCGCGGAGGAGACGCTGGAGGCGAACCGTGAGTCCGGGGACGTGTCGTCGTCTGCGGGCGCGATTCGGGACGTGACGCA
>NZ_JBNTKB010000006.1:0-249944 GCF_051195155.1 Halobaculum sp. P14 | reverse complement strand
CGACGCGTTCTTCGAGGTCGTCGACTGGGAAGAACCCGCCGACCGCTACGAACACGCCGTCGAACTGTTCGAGTAACTCCCGCGTCGACCGCGACCTGGGCACCCCTCTGCCGGCGCGTCGCCGCCGACGGCGACGCTATCCGGGCTTTTTCGCGACGTTCGCGACCGCGGCAGCCGCTGCTCCGCCACGCGACCGGGCCGTGACTGGCCGCTGCTGTGCCGCCTGATTCCGGCCTCGACCGGCCGAATCCGGATTTGATAGCGCGGCATGTGGTTTATAGACGGTGCGGTCGAGCCACGAATCGGGACTCACGACCACAGTAGAAATCGAGTACTGCGTTCCGTGCGCCATGCTGGACCGCGCACGGGAGGGACAGGCGGCCGTGCTCTCGGAGTTCGGGCAGGCGGCCGACTCGGCGTGGCCGTCGCGGCGACATGTCACTGTCTCGTCGGTGCTGCGTGGCCGCCGCGCTGATTCTCCACTCCGTTCCGCGTCGCTCCGCTTCTGGCTACTCTCGGGACCCGTCCAGCTCCGCGGTGAGGTACAGCCACTCGGCATCTTCGTCGGCGTCGCTGACGCCTTCGTCGACGACGCGCTCGGCGGCGACGCGGAACCCCGCGTCGCGGAGCTGTGACTCCGTCGTCGTCCGCCCCGGGAACGACCACTCCATTCGGGCGCCGCCGCCGAGCCAGTCGTCGTTCGCGCCGGCCCAGCCCTCGTCGTCGACGGCGGCGGTCAGCAGCAGTCGGCCGCCCGGCCGGAGCACGCGCGCCAGCCCGTCGAACACCGCCGGGTGTTCGGCGGTCGGAACGTGGATGACCGAGTGCAGCGCCGTCGCCGCGTCGAACGCGTCGCTGGCGAGCGGGAGCGACGTCATGTCGGCGCGGAGGAGCGCCGCGTCCGTCCGCCCGCGGGCGTGAGCCAACTGCGCCGCCGAGAAGTCCAGCCCGACGCCGTCCGCGCCGGCGGGCATCCGGTCGAGCACCGGCGACCCCTGCCCGCAGCCGACGTCCAGCACCCGAGCGCCGGCGTCGACGTCCGCGAGGAACGACTCGACGACGGCGACGTCCGTCGGGTCGTCCTCCCGCTCGGCGACGTAGTCGTCGGCCATCGCGTCGTAGCCGTCACGGACCGCGGCCCGCTGTCTCCGGTCGTCGTCCGTCATCGCTCGGAAATCACGGGAGCGCGGTAAATGTCTTCGGCCGAATCGGCGCGAACGGCTCCGGAGACGTCGGAATCGGCCGAACGCCGAACTTTTTAGTCCCTGGCGTCACCACAAAGTATTCATATGGGAATTGGACCGAACGTCGTGTCGCGTCAGCTCGCCGGCGCCGTGATGGCGGTGACGGCGCCGCTGTCGCTGCCGGCGCTTCCGACCGTCTCCGAGTGGGCAGGGGGGCTCGGTTTCGCCGAGAACGCGGTCGGGGCGCTGCTGCTGTTCGTCGTCGCCGCGCGGTTCCTCACCGGGCTGCTGCTGTGGGTCCGCGACCGCGACGCCGCCGACCGCGGCCCAGGACGCGGCGCCGCCACGCACCGCGCGCAGCGAACCGCCGCCGGCTACGGACCGTTCCGCGGGACGATGCGCGCCGCCGCACCCACGCGGTGACGCCGCCGCCGACTGACTCTGACCGGCTCTGACGCGCTCCGACTCGCTTCGACGGCGCTTCGACTACCGCTCCCAGTCTCGTTCCGTTTCGCTCCGTTCTCCGGCGCAGTCCCCGGGTTTGTTTCGGACGTGGAGGCGGTGTCCCGGGTTCGACGCGCTTACGGTCGAACCGTCCCGACGGTTCCGCATGAGCGACGACGCGGCGGTTCACGCCGCAGACGTCCGGAAGACGTACGGGGAGACGGTCGCGCTCGACGGCGTGTCCCTCGCGGTCGAGCGCGGCGAGGTGTTCGGGCTCATCGGGCCGAACGGCGCCGGGAAGACGACGCTCGTCCGCGCGCTCACCGGGACCACCGCGGTCGACGGCGACGTCGCGGTGCTCGGCGACCCGCCGGCCGAGGTGGACCGCGCCGCGCTGGGCCTGCTGCCGCAGGAGTTCTCCCCGCCGGACCGGCTCACCGCCCGCGAACTCCTCGACTACTACGGCGGCCTCTACGACCGGAGCCGCCCCGTCGACGACGTGCTCGCGGACGTCGGGCTCGCCGCGGACGCCGACACGTGGTACGAGCGGCTCTCGGGCGGGCAGCGCCGCCGCGCCTGCGTCGGCCTCGCGCTCGTGAACGACCCGGACGTGCTGTTCCTCGACGAGCCGACGACCGGCATCGACCCGGCGGGCCGCCGCGACCTCTGGCGGCTGCTCGACGACCTCGCCGACGGCGGCACCACGGTGTTCCTGACGAGCCACTCGATGGACGAGGTCGAGCGGCTGGCCGACCGCGTCGCGCTGCTTCGCGACGGCGGAATCGTCGCCTCGGGCACCCCCGCCGAACTCGTCGCGGAGCACGGCGGCCCGGCGCGGCTCGTCGTCGGCGGCGAGGCCGTCGAATCCGGCGCTGACCCGCTGCGCGACGCCGGGTTCACGGTCGACGTCGGCGTCGACGAACTCGTCGTGGAGGGGCTCGACCCGACCCACGTCGGCGACGCCGCGAACGCGCTGTCGGACGCCGGCGTCGACTACGACTCGCTGACGTGGACCGAGCCGTCGCTGGAGGACGTCTACCTCCGGCTCACCGGCGAGGAGTTCGAGGGCACCTACACGCCCGGCGCGACGGTCGTCGAGGGCGGCCGCGACGGGACGCCCCACGAGGCGGCCGCCGGCGCCGCGGAGGTGGACGAGTGAGCCGAATCGACCGGGTTCGGGCGGAGGCGACGGCGTCAGCGCGGTCGTTCCTCCGGCGGAAGACGGCGATGTTCTTCACGTTCTTCTTCCCGGTCATCCTGGTCGTCATCTTCGGCGCGCTCGTCCGGACGCGGCCGGGCGGCGGCGGCCTGTTCGCCCAGCCCGCGGCGTACTACGTCCCGGGCTACCTCGGGACCGTCGTGCTGTTCACGCCGCTGTCCCGCGTCGGCAGCGAAATCGCCCGGCACCGCGACGGCAACCGGTTCGAGAAGCTGGCGACGACGCCGCTCACCCGGGCGGACTGGCTGCTGGCGCACACCGCCGTCAACGTCGGCGTCATCGGCGTCGCCGCCGCGCTCATCCTCGCGCTGACGCTGCTGCTCACCGGCGCGACGCTGCCGCTGACGCCGACGCTGCTGCTGCTCGTCCCGTTCGTCGTCGTCGACGTCGTGCTGTTCTGCGGCTTCGGCGCCGTCCTCGGCAGCCTCGCGGACTCACAGGACGGCGTCATCGCCGCCTCGAACACCATCGCGCTCCCGCTGCTGTTCCTCTCGGACACCTTCGTCGGCCCCGAACTGCTGCCGTCGTGGTTCCTGCCGGCGATGAACCTCTCGCCGCTCACCTACTTCGCCCGCGGCGTCCGCGCCGTCGTCTACCCGGCCGGCGTCGCCGCCGCCGACCCGTCGGCGCTCGGCATCGTCGCCGACTACGGCGTCCCGCTCGCCGCGCTCGCCGCGCTGTTCTTCGCCGCCGGCGCGTACGCCATCCCCCGGACCGACTGACGCTCCGATTCGGCGTACTGTACAGTGGTTTCTCGAAAACCAGAATCAGCGTGGAACTGCACGACTGAGAGACGATTCGGAGAATAACCGGGGAGGGTACCGGCGGAAGGAGTCGGAGCGCTGATGGAGGCGGAAGGAGTCGGAGCGCTGATGGAGGCGGTACGCCGTGCGTGCGGCCGCGACCACCCGGCTTTAAGCGAGCCGAGAATCTTCACTCGGCCATGAGTACGCTGGAGGAACTACGGGAGAGCGGCGTCGTGGCGGTGCTTCGCGGCGCGGAACCGGAGACGGTCGTCGACACCGCGGAGGCGCTCGTCGCCGGCGGCGTCACCGCGCTGGAAGTGACCGCCGACACCGCCGGGTCGACCGAGATGATTCGGACGCTGAGCGAGGAACTCGGCGACGAGGCGCTCGTCGGCGCCGGAACCGTGCTCGACGAGCCGACGGCGCAGTCGGCCATCGCCGCCGGCGCCGAGTTCGTCGTCGCGCCGTCGTTCGACGAGGGCGTCGTCGACGCCTGCAACCGCTACGGCGTCACGGTCGCCCCGGGCGTCATGACGCCGACGGAGGCCGTCGACGCCTTCGAGGCCGGCGCCGAACTGGTGAAGGTGTTCCCGGCGAAGACCGTCGGCCCCGACCACGTCGCCGCCATCAAGGGCCCGCTGTCGCAGATTCCCATCATGCCGACCGGCGGCGTCTCCCCGGAGAACGCCGGCGACTACATCGAGGCGGGCGCCGAGTGCGTCGGCGCCGGCTCCGCGCTCGTCGACCGCGACGCCGTCGACCGCGGCGACTTCGACGAACTCACCGCGCGCGCCGAGGAGTTCCGCGCCGTCATCGAAGACGCCCGGAACTGACCGCCCGCGCGACGACCCCTCCCGACGGCCGACGCGGGTTCGTGTTTCGACGAACCGGGCCTCGCTCTGCCTGCACTGCGCCGGGAATCTGGCTGGCACCTACTTTTGAGACGAACCGGCAGACTGCGCGGCGAGACGGAGCGACTCGGCGTCGACGTCGTTTCGGCGGCGCCCGAGGCTCAAACGGCCCTTTGACCTTCGCGAACGGTTACAGGGGCGGCCGGCTGAGGGTGTGGTATGGAGACGCACGAACACGGGCTGGCTGCGGTCGCGCTCGTCGTCCTCGTGGCGCTCGCGGGCTGTTCGGCGGGCGGCGGGTCAGCCGGCGGGTCGGCCGGCGACGCGGACACGCAGCTCGCCGGAGGCACCCCGGCCGCGACCGAGGTGGCGGAGGCGACGCCGACGCCCGCGGCCGGCGACTCCGGGGGCGGCTCGGGCGGCGTGAACGCGCAGGTGGACACGCGGAAGCTCATCAGGACCGCCCAGCTGACGGTCCGCGTCGACGACTTCGAGGAGTCGCGGCGGAACCTCACGCGGCTCGTCCGGCGGAACGGCGGCTACGTCGGCAGCGCGACCCAGGAGGTCCACGGCTCCGGCAACGACACCTGGACGACCGGGACGCTGACGCTGCGCGTCCCCGCCGGGAACTACTCCGGCGCGCTCGCCCGAATCGAGGCCGAAGGCACGGTGCTGTCGTCCGCCCAGCAGACGAAAGACGTCACGGGGCAGGTCGTCGACCTCCGCGCCCGACTGAAGAGCCTGAAGGCGGAGCGGAAGAAGCTCCGCGAACTGTACGAGCAGGCGAACGACACCGAGGACGTCCTCGCGGTCCAGCGCGAACTGTCCGAGGTGCAGACCGAAATCGAGCGCATCGAGGCGCGGCTGGAAAGCCTCCAGAACCGCGTCGCGTACGCCACTATCACGGTCGAACTCCGCGAGCCGCGGCCGGAGCCCGAGCCGCGCGACACGACGAACTGGTACGACACGCCGGTGACGCAGGCGTTCGTCGAGTCCATTCACGGCGTCGTCGTCGCCGGCCGCGCCGCCGTCGTGCTCGCCGCGTACGCGCTGCCGTACCTCGCCGTCCTCGCCGTTCCGACGCTCGCCGCCGTCCTGCTGTACCGGCGCGGCATCGACCTGCCGTAACCGAATCCACCTCCCGTAGCCGCGTCGACCTGCCGTAGCGGCACCGGCTTGTCGTCGCCCGCCGATCGGTCGGCAGCCGCACCGGACGCCGCGACGTCGCCGGCGCGGCGCTGACGATTCGCCGGCCAGTTTCTCCGTGTTCGGCGTCGTCCGGCCGCTGAGAGCCGGCCGGGACGGCCGGATGGAGAAGCTACTTCCCGGCGGCAGCGGCACGCAGGGCCGTGACAGCACTTCCGACCGAGGCGTTCGCCGACCTCACGCAGATTCAGTCGGTCGCCGTCGACCCCGCCGGCGACCGGGTCGCCTTCACGGCCCACGAGTTCGACGCCGACGAGGACGACCGAGTCGCGTCGCTGTTCGTCGCTCCGACCGACGGCGCCCGCGACCCGCACCGACTCACCCGCGTCGACGGCGCCTCCGCCCCGACCTGGGGTCCCGACGGCGACCGACTCGCCTTCATCGCCGCCCGCGAGAAGGACGTGGACCGCCGCGTCGGCCGCGACGACGCCGACGAGAACGGCGAATCCGCCGACGAAACCGACGAAGCCGACGAATCGAGCGACGGTGCCGCGGGCGACGAGGAGCCGACGCCGCAGGTGTGGCTGTTCGACCTCGCGCTCGGCGGCGACGCCCGCCAGGTCACCGACTTCGAGGAGGGCGCCGCGGAGTTCGACTGGAGCCCCGACGGCGACCGGCTCGTGGTCGCGGCGCGCGACCCGACCGACGCCGAACGCCGGTACCTCGACGGCAGAACCGACGGCGAGCCCGTCGAAACGGAGCGGCTCCAGCACAAGCTCGATGGCGTCGGCTACACCGACTCGGTGACGACGTACCTCCACGTCGTCGACGTCGACACCGGCGACGCGGACCGGCTCGACGACGCCTACGGCGGCGGCGCCTACCAGGACCTCTCCGGGATGGAGCCGGCGTGGGGCGACTCGGGCCGCATCGCGTTCACGTCGTGCCGCGCGGACGACCCGGACGACACGCTCGTCCGCGACGTGTTCACCATCGCCCCCGACGGCACCGGGCTGCGGCAGCTCACCGACTCGGACCGCTCCGCGAACAGCCCGGCGTGGTCGCCCTCCGGCGACCGGCTCGCGTTCGCCGCCGGCGACCCCGAGAACTGGTGCGTCCCGACGCAGGTGTACGTCTACGACGGCGGCGACTACGGCTCCGTGACCGCCGCGTTCGACCGGACGCTCGCCCGCGGCGCCGCCCCGCAGTGGGCCGACGAGGAGACGCTGTACGCGCTGTTCGCCGACGAGGCCCGCACCCGGCTCTGCCGCGTCGACGCCGACGGCGGCGTCACCCGCGTCTTCGAGGCGCAGGGCGACGACCGCGCGATGGCCGCCTTCGACTACCACGACGACCGCTGCGCGTTCGTGTTCAGCCACCCGTCGGACGGCCGCGACGTGTACGCCGTCGACGCCGACCACGTCGACGTCGCGGACGGCGGCGCGACCGGTACGGGCGACGCGGCCGCCGCGAGCGATGCGGGCGACGAGCCGTCGTCGCTGACCCGGCTCTCCGCCGTCAACGACGACCTCATCGACCAGTACTCGATGCCGGCGGTGCGGCGCGTCGAGTGGGAGAGCGACGGCCACGACATCTCCGGCGTCGTCTACCACGACCCCGACGTCGACCTCGAAGCCGGCGACCACCCGCTCGTCGTCGCCATCCACGGCGGCCCGCTCAGCTACGACGAACCGGTGTTCAGCTTCGACCACGCGGCGCTCACGTCCCGCGGCTACGTCGTCCTGCGGCCGAACTACCGCGGCGGCTCCAGCTACGGCCGCGACTTCGCGGAGGCGCTCCGCGGCAAGTGGGGCACCCACGAGGTCACAGACATCACGAACGGCGTCGAGTCGCTGACCGACCGCGGCTGGGTCGACGACGACCGCGTGTTCGGCTACGGCTTCAGCTACGGCGGCATCGCCCAGGGGTTCCTCGTCACGCAGGAACCGGACCTGTTCACCGCCGCCGCCCCCGAACACGGAATCTACGACCTCCGATCGGCGTACGGCACCGACGACTCGCACATCTGGATGGAGAACGAGTACGGCCTGCCGTGGGAGAACCCCGACGCCATCGACGCCTCGTCGGCCATCACGGACGCCGGCGCCATCGAGACGCCGCTGTTGGTCACCGCCGGCACCGAAGACTGGCGCTGCCCGCCCGGCCAGTCAGAGCAGCTGTACGTCGCCGCGAAAAAGCAGGGCGTCGACGCCCGACTCGTCCTGTACGAGGGAGAACACCACAACATCGGGACGCCGGACCGCGCGATTCACCGCCTCGACGAACTGTTCGCGTGGTACGACCGCCACGACCCCGCCGTCGACAATCCGGACGCGACGGACCCGCACGGCCGGAAGTCCGGGGAGTAGCGCGCCGAACCGCGTTTTCCGCCGAATGAGGCCGTCCTTCGTCCGTCGGAGCGCCGGGTCTACTCAGACGTAGTAAACCGTATGTCGCGATATCAAAGACGATTGGTCAGAAGTTGAGACTGTTCTTCTCAATGCATACGGCTTTGAGGCGAATCAATCCCGGAATCTGTCAATTCATCTGCGTCCGTCGTAGGCGCTATTCAGGTAATACGCTCGGCGGAAGGTTTTCCTTTACCGCTGTCACCGCTTTGCCCGGCGTGTCCAGGTCGAGTCCCGGCACTGTGTACACAGGCAGATCGACCATCGATTCGAGTACGTCGGGGTTCGTCCGCTCGGCGAGCGTTTCGCCAGCGTAATCGTTGAGGACGACACCGCACACGTCAAGACCGCGTCGTTCGAGAGCCTTGACGGTCAGCGCGCTGTGATTGAGCGTGCCGAGTCCCGAGCGTGCGACTACGAGCGTCGGTAATCCGAGATCGGCGGCTAGGTCGACGACCTCCTTCCCCTCAGCGAGCGGCACCCGGAGACCACCAACCCCTTCGACGACACCCAGGTCGGCAGCCTCTAGTTCGCTCCGACAACCCTGTAGGATCTCGTCGTAAGAGAGGGCGGCATCTTCTATGTCTGCGGCAACTGCCGGGGCAAGCGCGGGTTCGAGATAGCGCAGGCAGACACTGGCGTCCTCGCTTCCCGCGGCTTCGGCGACGAAGCCAGCGTCGTCGTCCGGTGGAAAGCCAGTCTGTGCGGGCTTGATACCGACTGCATCGCGGCCGCGGTCGCGGAGCCAGCCCACGAGGCCGGCAGTGATGACAGTCTTGCCGACACCTGTCCCGGTGCCAAGCACGAAGAGACTCATCGCAGCCCCACCTCCTCGCCGGCGGCCTCGAACGCGTCGAGACAGCGGTCGAGTTGCTCGCGCGTGTGTGCGGCTGTGGGAGCGACGCGCAGCCGTGACATCCCCACCGGAACGGTCGGCGGGCGGATGGCAGGGGCGAGCACCCCGCGGTCGCGGAGCGCTTCATCGAGCGCGACCGCATCCTCCCGGTCTCCGACCAGCACGGGCAGGATGTGGGTCTCACCGAGCACCTCGAAGCCGAGGTCCTCAAACCCCGACCGGAGGTAATCGGCGTGATCCTGGAGCGTCTGGGGGCGGTCCGTCTCCCGTGCGATACGTAGCGCCTCCTGTGCGGCACCCGCCGCAGGCGGGGAGAGCCCGGTCGAGAAGACGAACGAACGGGCCGCATTCGCCAGGTACTCGATGAGCATCTCATTCCCGGCGACGAACCCGCCCTGGGCACCGAGCGCCTTCGAGAGGGTCCCCAACTGGACATGAATCCGGTCTTCGAGTCCCAGCTGACCGACCATGCCGCCGTCGTACACGCCCGTCGCGTGGGCTTCGTCGACCATTACCCACGCGTCGTGGCGCTCGGCGGCCGAACATATCATTCTGAGTGGAGCGATGTCGCCATCCATGCTGAATACCGAATCTGTCACGACCAGCCAGGATTCCTCCCCATCTGCTTCGCGGGCACGGCGATCCATGGTCGCCTGGAGGTCGCTGGCGTCACAGTGGTCGTACACCTCGACATCGGCGCCGGAGAGCCGGCAGCCGTCGATGATGGAGGCATGGTTGAGTTCGTCGGAGAAGATCGCGTCGGGGGCGAGCGCCGTAATCGTCCCAATGTTGGCGGCGTACCCCGAGGAGAACGCCAGCGCACGCTCGGTTTCTTTCGATTTGACGAGTGCGTGTTCGAGCTTGCGGTGAGCGGATGTATCGCCCACGACGAGCCGGCTGGCGCCCGCGCCAGTGCCGACTTCATGGGCTGTCCGGGCGGCTGCCTCGGCCAGTCTGGCGTCTCCCGCGAGCCCGAGGTAGTCGTTGGCTGCGAACACCAGCATTTCCTCGGCATCGGCGTCGAAGGCCGGTACGTCGGCACCGGGGTCGGGCACCCGGCGAGCCCTCGGCTCGACACGGTCGACAGGAGCGAGGTCGCGACGGAGCCCACGCTCTTCCCGGGACTGGAGGCGTGCTTCGAGGTCGAACCCTCGATCCATCTGCTGCTGCACTGTTCAGAACCCGGGCATGAGCTCGGCAGGCCCGTAGACGCCGTAATCGCCGGTCCAGTTGCGGCGGACGGCAGCCTTCAGGTAGCCAAGTGCAGGGCCGTTCACGTTGGCTTCCATGCTCGTGTCGTCGTCGAGTTCGAACGTGTTGGTACCGATCTCGCCATCGAACGTGCGACCGGTGACTTTGACGGTCGTCGTTGTGGGCTTCTCGTCGTTGCGAAGGTCAAGGACGCCGCCGATGGTCACGTCCTCAGCGTCGCAGATGCCCGCCCGTTCGAGAAGCACGTCGTCGGCGTGCTCCATGTCGTTGAACTCGATGACGCCGTCGTGAGCGTCGACGATTTCCTCGATCTCCTCGTCCGAAAGGGCGCGTGCCGATTCGATGTCGTAGTCGGGGAGGTGGGCGATGTCCTCGCGGACGGTGCCGCGGTTGTCCTCGTAGCCGGACTTGAGGCCGACGCCCCACCAGATTTCGACCTCCTCGATCTCGATGAACGACTGGGCGGCGAGTGCCGCCGCTCCCGTGAGGAGGCCGGGTGTCGCGCCCGCACCGCAGACAAATGTGATGCCTGATTCTTCCAGTTGTTCCTCGCGGTCGTCGAGCATGCCGATGACACGTGAACGTTTGAGCACGTCGACGAGGACGCCCTCGTAGCCTGCGTTCGCGAAGCGCTCGGCGACAGTCGGAATGAAGTCGTGTTCGAGGTTCGGCAGCGCGATGAGTACCGCGTCGATGGCCTCGTGTTCGGCGATGATGTCCTCGATGGGCGTCTCCGTCGGCTCGGCGTGTGCGGAGGCGACGACGCCCTTGTCGTCGCCGTGTTCCTTGATGCCGTCACCGCCGGATTCAACGGTAGTCCCGCCGTCGGAAGCGATGTTTCCCTCCGTTGCGGCCAGCAGTTCGTCCACATCAAGGCCGTCGTGGTTGACGGCAACCCCATGGCGGTCGCAGGCTGCGATAGGGGTGAGTTCGTCTTTGTCCGCGGAGACTTCGAGTGCGCGACGGCCGATACCACCAGTGCCGAGAACGGCGAAGTTGATGTCGTTCATAGCTGTTGCTGTATCTCTGTGTTAGTCATCAGACAGTTCCGCCTTGCTCGTGGCTGTCCCGACCGCCGTATCCGCGGGGTCGGCCGAGTCGCCATCACGGGATTTCACTTCTTCCGGGTCGAAATCGTTGACCTCGGTATTGGGCTCCATGCCGGCCTGCTCCATCATCTCGATGTCGTCGCCGGGTGACTGGCCCTCGGTTGTGAGGTAGTTCCCGGTGAGGATGCCATCCGCGCCGGCCTCGAAGGGAAGGTGTTGCTCGTCCTCAGCGAAGTTGACCTCGCGACCGCCGGTGAGCCGCACTCGCGCGTGCGGGTGGAGCAGTCGGTAGACCGCGATGGTCTTGATGGTCTCCGCCGTCGAGATGAGTGCTTCCTCTCGGTCGTCGAACATCGTCCCGGCGACCGGATTGAGGATGTTGACGGGGAGCGAGGAGACCCCGATGTCCTGAAGCGCGATGGCCGCGTCCACGCGGTCGGTAGGCGATTCGCCCATGCCCAGGATAACGCCGGCACAGAGGTCCATACCGGCTTCCTTGGCGACTTCGAGCGTCTTCACGCGGTCTTCGAAGTCATGGGTCCCGACGATTTCGGGGAAGAAACGCGGCGAGGTTTCGATGTTGTGGTTGTAGTGATTGAGCCCTTCGTCCGCGAGAATCGCGGCCTCTTCTTCGGTGAGGATCCCGAGGGAGGCGTCGACTTCGACGTCGGTTTCGTCTCGTACTAAGCGGATTGCGCGGATGACGTCGTCCCACTCGTCGGGGCGTTTTTCCTTGGAGACGCCTTTCTCGGCGACGACGACGCCAAAGCGCTGGGCGCCGTCGCGTTCGGCCTGCTTGGCCGCCTTGAGGATTTCTTCGGGATCGAGAAAGCCGTAGGTGTCGATACCAGTGTCGAAGTGGACTGACTGCGCACAGAACCCACAGTCCTCTGCGCAGTTGCCCGCCTTCGCGTTCACGATGGAACACGCGTCGACAGTGTCGTCGCCAAGCTGGGAGCGGACTACGTCCGCTCCCTCGGCGAGGGGCTCGACCGGCTGGGCAATCAGTGCGAGTCCATCCCGGCGGTCGAGTGTCTCGCCGTCGAGTACGCGGGCGACAGCGTCGTCGACGGTGCGATTTCCTGTCTCGTAAACCACGCTAGCTAAGCCAGTTGACGAAGATATAATTCTTGGGTTTCCATTCACGGCAGTGCTCAGATAAGGATGGAGGGTGAGGCGGAGCGAGGTCGAGGCGATTGATCTGTCGAAGACAGTGAGTGAGTGCTGGCAGACCATTCCAACAGCCGATACGACGCTGGTCACCGACACAGAGCAAACGATTCAAGCTGATGCGAGTCGGCTCCGGCAAGTGGTGGAGAATTTGATTTGGAATGCGGTCGAATACGGGATTGCGGACGTGCCTATGACGATTGGTGAGTTGGAGGACGGCTTCTACGTGGCAGCCGATGGGCCGGGTATCTCTGAAGACGTAGGTGAGCAGGTGTTTGAATTGGAGGACTCAACCAACGGTGAGGGCCTGGGCTGTATATCGTCAAGCAGTTCGTTGACGCTCACGGGTGGGAGATCA
Organism: Halobaculum sp. P14; assembly: GCF_051195155.1. Lineage (NCBI taxonomy): Archaea > Methanobacteriati > Methanobacteriota > Halobacteria > Halobacteriales > Haloferacaceae > Halobaculum > Halobaculum sp. P14. The sequence goes on along the minus strand of NZ_JBNTKB010000006.1, from coordinate 237,301 downwards.
CCGTGACCGACAGCGACGAGGGAGGCGCACGATTCGAAATCACTAGTGTCCAGACTGATAGATAGACGCTCTGAGTCGGTCACGCTACAATGGTTGAAATAGACCGAGAAGAATCGCTAAGTACAGGATACATAGTCAGCACAGGTTTCGAAGTCGCGATCACTCGTATTGAGTAACCCAAAAATAAATTTCAGAACTATTGAAGGTTAATCGTCTGCGTGTGATTCTACAGGAGTAAATGTGACACCATTGATTTCTACTTCATCAGGAACGCGACTCGTGTCATGGGTTCCAACCGGCGGGAGATTCACATCCGCAGCAGGCGAAGTGTCAAGGTTAGTCTCGTCATTAATCGAAGACATCTCACCGTCGGCATCCCGTGCGTCCTGATCAATTCGCATCGAGCAGAACTGGACACCACACATCGAGCAGAAACGAGCTTCCTTGTAGTTGTCGCCAGGCAATGTCTGATCGTGGTATCCTTGGGCACGCTCGGGATCCAGTGCGAGTTCGAATTGCCTGCGCCAATCGAACTCGTAGCGCGCTTCGGAAAGTGCATCATCCCAGTCACGTGCACCCGGAAGATCATTCGCGACGTCAGCAGCGTGGGCTGCAATCCGATAGGCTGCGAGACCGTCTCTCACGTCCTCTTCGTCAGGGAGCCCGAGATGTTCCTTTGGTGTAACATAACACAACATCGCCGCTCCTGCACGAGCAGCCTCGGTCGCCCCAATCGCGCTTGTGATATGATCGTAGCCCGGCGCGACATCGGTGACTAGCGGACCGAGGACGTAGAATGGTGCACCGTCACAGACGTCTTGTTGGCGTTCGACGTTATCGGCGATCTCGTCTATTGGGACGTGTCCGGGGCCTTCAACCATGACTTGGACGCCGTGGTCCCATGCGGTCCGAGTCAGTTCGCCGAGTGTGTCGAGTTCGGCGAACTGGGCTTCGTCGCTCGCATCAGCGAGGCAACCGGGACGGAGTCCGTCGCCCAATGAGAACGTCACGTCGTGTTCCGCAAAAATTTCGCAGATTTCCTTAAACTTCGTGTACAGCGGGTTCTGCATCCCATTTTCTTCGATCCACTGGGATAGAATGGACCCCCCTCGTGAGACGATTCCAGTCTTTCGGCCGTCTGTCAGTGGAAGATGTTCCATCAGCACGCCTGCATGGATTGTCATATAATCGACGCCCTGCGTGGCTTGCTTCTCGATAATGTCGAGCAGCAGTTCGTGGGTAATCTCGGTGGGACTGTCAACACGCTTGACAGCCTCGTAAATCGGGACAGTTCCGACCGGCACGGGAGAATGCTCGATATTAGCGCTACGGATTTCATCAAGATCCTCGCCGGTTGAAAGGTCCATCACAGTGTCGGCACCATAGTGAACTGCAGTGTGAAGTTTCTGGAGTTCGCCTTCGATACCACTAGTCGTGTCGCTATTGCCAATGTTCGCGTTGACCTTTGTAGAAAATTCCCGTCCGATAATCATCGGGTCAAGCGATTCGTGCGCATGATTGTTCGGAATGACGGCTTGTCCGTCGGCAACCTGCTGTCGAACAAAGTCCGGATCACAGTTTTCGCGCTCGGCAATTCGTTTCATAGCGGACGTGATTTCGCCTGCTTTGGCCAGCTGGATCTGAGTCTTTGCCATCAATAACTAGGTTGTATTACTTAGTAATATAGCCTATGGGAAGGACGACTTGTATTCGCACTCCGTAGCGGAGTGAGATTTGAGTAAACTACTTTCTGTGAGCGTGTCATAGAAAAGTTCACGCACAGTTTCTTTCGGGGTAGTAACTAGCGAATCTCCTGCTAAACTCTCCCGCCTATTCAGCAGACAATTCGTGACAGGTTCGGATAGATCGCGGGTTAAAATGGCTCTTCGTACTCTATACAGTTCGGAAAGAATAATCGAGTGCGGGAGCAGAGTGTGTCAAACTACCTAGTGATATTATATCGACGCCTGTTCCAGCGTACTCAGGAAGTGTCTCGATGGTGATGCCGCCAGAAGCTTCTGTGAGCACCTCCGTGTCAAGTCCGGTGAGCGATTCCACTGCCTGCTTCGTTTCCGCTGGCGACATATTGTCGAGAAGAATAACGTCAGCCCCTGCGGTGGCAGCCCGTAAGGCATCTTCCGGCGTCTCGACTTCAACTTCAACTTTAGTGCTGAAGGATGCTCGTTCGCGGAAGCGATGGATCGCGTCTTCCAGACCCAGTTCGGCCACGTGATTGTCCTTCACCATGACCATATGTGAGAGGTCGAGTCGATGAGTGTCACCTCCACCAGCCACGACGGCACGCTTTTCGATTCCCCGAAGACCTGGTGTCGTCTTGCGCGTACAAGCGATTCGGACAGTATCGTCGACTTCTCTGGCGGACTCGACGGCTGTTCGAGTCCGAGTTGCGATCCCCGAAGCGTGTCCCGCGATATTCACAGCCACTCGTTCCCCACGCAACACATCGCGGGCTCTCCCCTGCACTTCAAGGACGACTGTTCTCGAATCGATTTGGTCTCCAACGTCGACAGGCATCCTCACATCGAGGCCGAGATACTCGAAGACTGCCGACGCGGCGTCGAGTCCGGCAACCACTCCTGACTCCTTCGCGAGGAGCCGTCCCGTCGTCGTGCCTGGAACGTCGTTTGTCACGTCGTGATGACCGAGATCCTCCTGCAGCCAAGATTCGATTTGTGAATCGGCTATCATATAGGTCCTTATTCAGTCGCCCTCGATTCGGGACTCGGTAGTTATCAGGTTGTGCGTGCCAACCGACTTGCCGTTCTCGGACGCGGCCCGCGCAATCATCAGTGCCGTTATCGAAGCGTTACGGAGTTCATAGAGTGATCGTGAAGTCCGCGTCCGCACATACGCATCGACCTCTCCTTTCAGTCTACGAAGGACCGACAGCGCACGGTTCAACTCCTGGGGATCACGCTCCAGGCCGACGTATTCGTCCATGACTCTTCGAAGCCGGATGAACTTCTCGCGAGCAAAGTTTGGAGGGAGATTGGGATCCCGTTCGAGGAGTTCGGGCGCTTCGATTATTTCGACATCCGAGCCAGCTGCGTCTTCTCCTGCTCGCAGTCCCCAGACGAGCCCCTCGAGCAGGCTGGTACTCGCCAGCCTGTTCGCACCGTGCACACCAGTGCGGGAACACTCACCGACAGCATAGAGGCGATCAAGCGTCGTCCGGCCCCATTCGTCGACGGCGATACCGCCACACAGGAAGTGTTCGGCAGGGGCAACTGGGATACCGTCGTCCCATTCGATATCCCGCTCCTCGCATTTTGTAGCGAGGTCGGGGAATTCCTCTTCAAAGTCCAGCGGCGAGACGTCGAGAACGACCTCGCCGGTGTGATCACGCTCGTGTTTCACAGCACGAGCGACCACGTCTCGGGGCGCAAGTTCTGCGTCGTCGTGAATGTTAGGCATGAAGCGCTCCGCAGTTCCGTTGCGGAGGACGGCACCTTCCCCTCGTACTGCTTCGCTTACGAGGAACGGATCGTCGTCGGCCACACACACCGTCGGATGGAATTGAACGTATTCCATATCTTCTGTGTCGGCCCCTGCTAGTGCGGCCATGGCGATCCCGTCGCCTGTCGACCCGTTGGGGTTTGTAGTACGCGGATAAAGATCACCGATACCGCCGGTCGCGAGTACTGTAGCCCCAGCATAGTAGGGTTCGAACTCACCATCGGTTTCGAGGATCGCACCGTGAACCCGCCCTTCGTGGTGTATGAGTTCGAGAGCTGCGGTGTCCTCTAATACTTCGATGTGGTCGTGGTCAGCGGCGTAGTTGAGGAAGGGGACGTGGATATGTTTCCCAGTCGAGGCGTCGACGTGAAGAATACGCGCCTCATCATGGGCGGCCTCACGCCCGAAATCGTACCGATCGCCGTTGGTATCGAACTTCACGTCAAGCGTCTCGACAAGGATGTCTCGGACGGCCTCGTTGGCGTTTTCGACGAGAACCTCAACGGCTTCAGGATCTGCTGTTCCCGAACTCGCCGTGAGGATATCTTGCTTAAACTGCGCAGGGTCGTCTCGCGCAATTGCGATCCCGCCCTGGGCCCACCACGAGGAGGCCCCCTCTGGACGTGTGGCCTTTGTGGCGAGTGTTACTTCTGTTCCCTCCCGGGCTGCACCGACAGCGGCGGCAAGACCTGCGATCCCACTCCCGATAACGAGTACCTCGGTGGTTCGTTCACTCATGGTGATTAGATTTCGAGCATGCGGTCGAGACCGACCTGCGCGAGGTCTTTCGTCTCAGGATCGACCTCGATAACGTTTCGCTCGCGACCTTCGGTCAACTCTTCGAGCACCCACACGAGGTAGTTGGGGTCGATCTGGCGCATGGCGTTGCAGTCCATGCACGCCTCCCCACAGAGCGGTAGCACCTCAACCTCGGGATGCCAGCGATCGAGATGGTTCGTGAGATGGATCTCGGTTCCGATTGCCCACGTCTCGCCGGGGTCTGCCTCCTCGATAGTCTGGGTAATTGTCGCGGTCGACCCGACGACATCAGCGGCTTCGACGACCTCTCGGCGACACTCCGGATGGACGACGACATTCGCGTCGGGATGCTGGTCACGAATCTTCTCGATGTGGTCCGTGCGGAATCGTTCGTGGACCTGGCAGTAGCCTTCCCAGAGGATGATGTCATTTTCGACCGCCTTTCGGGCATCTTTTGACTCGGGATCCCACGGATCCCACTCGACAATCTCATCTTCCATTCCCAACCGGTGAGCCGTGTTCTCCCCCAGGTGCTTATCGGGGAGGAACAGCACTTTGTCGCCTTTCTGGAAGGCGTATTCGAAGGCCTTGTGCGCGTTCGAGGACGTACAAACTAATCCGCCCTGTTCGGCGCAGAATGCCTTCAAGTCCGCATAGGAGTTCATGTACGTGATTGGGATGATCTCTTCGTTCGTCGCGGCGGTTATCTCTGCCCACGCAGCGTCGACCTGAAGCGCTTCCGCCATGCCTGCCATCGGACATGACGCTTCCATCGAAGGAAGAATCACAGTCTGGGCCTCACTCGTGATGATATCCGCTGACTCGGCCATGAATGTCACCCCTCCGAAGATTACGTATTTCGCGTCGGCATTCGCGGCTTGCTTGCTCAACTGGTAGGAGTCACCCACGAAGTCGGCATGTTCGACGATTTCGCGGCGTTGATAGTTGTGACCGAGAATCACCACGTCGTCGCCAAGTTCATCGAGCGCCGCTTCGATGCGGTCCGTTCGCTCGGTCTCTTCCAGTGTTCTGTACTCGGAAGGTAACTGTTCAAGATTGTCGTATTTGAATAAACTAAGATCTGTTTCGAATGCTGCTGTTTCCATTTCTGGCATGTATATCCTCTTCTCGGTGTCTGTACCCTACAAAGACAGATGTTGAAAAATATTTGCCTTCAAACAGTAATCGTGGAGACTATCCTAATACTTCTATTCGTGTTCGGTTACCACTGCCAGCAATATTTTCCGTGTAGGTGTGACTGTACTTATTCGCTGAATTCTCCGAATTCGGCAGTTTGAACGGACTCAGTCAGAGCCGGTACGGGGACAATCTGGCATTCTCGACCCTAACCGAACACGGATGACATCTTGCACGCTGTTCTTGACAGTCACTAGATGGTTCAACCCACGGCATGTTAATTAGTTCCTCTATACTGATCAGTTAGACGGATTCTTGGCCGGGTCGTGGCGAGTATCTCGTAGTGGTTGCGACCTGTGAGTCACAGCGCACGGTCTTTCGACGAATCGCTCAACAGCCGTACGTCCAGTGGCCAGTCTATGATTCGACGCCGTTGTACGATCGAACCTCACTCGCCGGTTTAGAATCGGATATTCAAATCGTCTCGGAAGTCTGGTTTACTCACCACGAACACGACTCACTGGAGCAGTTCATCTGCACACTCCCAATAGCCTACTTCAGATTCGAGGCCCACGACCGCTACGGAAGATCGACATGCTACGAGATGGACACCCTCTTTCGCGTGTTCGTGCTGAAAGAACTCCACGGATGGGACCACGAGACGGCACTCGTCGAATTCCTCGAGTGCCACCCTGAACTTCGCGAGCAACTCGAGCTCGATAGAATTCCGAATCAGTCGACGCTGTGGCGCAGCTGGCACGAGCGCTTTACGCGAGATCTCCGCGAGACGGTCCAGAAAGCGGCTCGAACGATCTTGATCAAAGCGCAGAACGCGGGTGTCGCTGTACCACGCGGGTGTCGCTGTACCACGCAAACCAGAACGAAACCTCCCGGAACGAGGCGACGACGCTACTGAATCGGACCCTGACGACCAGGCCATCCTCGACGAGGCAGGGACGGTTACCAAGCACGTCAACCGCGTCGTGTTCCCCGCATTCTCGCTCAATCGTGGCGAGGGCTGTGAGATACACGAGAACGCCTACTGGGGCTTACAGACCTATCTCGGGCTCCGAGAGAACTTGGCCGCCAACGAGGGCGCTCGCAGCTTCCTCCACGAGTCGACGCGTGATCGGACACCACTCGGACACGGCCACCGCGACCAGATTCGTGACCTCCCGATCGAGCAGATCCGCGAGATGTACCGACAGGCAGTCCAGCAACTCACCAACGAACTTGCGGGGACGGAGGAGTTCTTCCGAGCTGGAATCGTCGCGATCGACATTACCGAGGACGACCCCTTTACCGGCGACCGCACCGGCCACGAGGACGAGATTATCGGGACGAAGGAGAAGAACGACGAATACGCCTACCAGTGGGCGACAGTCCAGCTGGTCGGCAACGCTGTTCCACTTGTCCTTGATGCCCGCCCGGTACGGAAAGGCGAGTCACGTAAGGAGATCGTCGAGGACCTGCTCGAATCCGCTGAGGACCTCGTTCACGTCGATAACGTCCTGATGGACCGGGAGTTTGATAGTCAGCACATCCTGGAGATGATCAGCCAGCGTGGACTCTCCTACGTCGTGCCGAAACGGATGCAGACCAGCGAAAAAGCCCAGGCCAAGCGGTTGCTCCAGCGCGATCAAGACCGGTACGAGACCGACCGGAAGCTCCATCTCGGGAACAACGAGTGGCACGAGACGACGCTGATCTACCGCCGGAAAGAAGACTCTGAGCACGACGACTATCGACAGTACTCGGTGTTCATGTCCAACCGGGGTGGCGGTTTTCTCAGTGAGTACGGCTACCGGTGGGAGATTGAGAGCGGCTATCGGTCGATCAAGCGATTCATGGCTGCGACGACATCTACGGATTTCGGGTTGCGGTTCTTCTACTTCGCGTTCGCCTGTTTGTTGTACTCGATTTGGCGAGCGGTCGATCTACTCGTCCAAGTCGAGTTGACGGGTGAGTACGAACACTCACCCATTGTGACGGCCGATAATACGCTTACGCTGTTGAAGAAGGAGACAGGAATTGGGTAGTACGGTGCTCTACTCGTGTTAGAGCGTCGTCTGAGTGGCAACGCTATCGAAAGTTGTAGAAAATCGCCCAGATAGTAAGAAATCCAACAGGAATGGTAGTTTAGAGAGCGTTCTGAAGCAGTTTCCACTCACAAATTCGCCCGAAACCACGCATTACAGCCCCGCTAAACCCGCCGTAGTCTCAACTTCCGCGATTGGTACAGCGGCTGTTTGAAGCGGCACCAGTTCTGACTTCGCGCTGAGCTACTCGGACGCTTCGACCCGATTTTCAGGGGACGAGGGCAAAGCGCGCAGCCACCACTGCTCGTTTCTCGTCCCTCTCCGTTTTGGCGTGCCTAAATCGGTGGCTTTTACATCTGTTTAGGCTAGCCTAATCCTCGTGTCCGAACCTGACGACTCAAACGAGGGAGTCGCCCGACGCGAGTACCTGAAATACGGCGCTGCGCTCGTCGCAGGCGGAGGTCTCGCCGGCTGTCTGGGACAGTCTGGCTCCGGGACAGCACCGGCGGGGTCGACGCCGGGAACGGCGACCGGCGCCGAGTCCGCGACTACGACGACCGGTGAGGCCGGGGAAACGACCGCAGCAGACACGCCGTACTCCGTGACAATCGAGCCCGCTGGCGAAGTAACCTTTCAGTCCGTCCCCGAAACGTGGGTCGCAGAAAACGCCAGTTGGGCCGACATGGGCGTCGCCCTCGGGCTCGACAAACCGAGTGCGGTGGTGCTCACCAGCGAGTACCGAACCTGGCACTACGCGGACGTCCCGGGTCTCTCCGCGAGCAAAGACGACATGGTCTCCCTCTGGCAGGACGGAATCGCGAAGGAACTCTTCTTGGAAATCGACGCTGGCGTCCACTTCATCGACCCGAACTACATGGTCAATCTCATCCCGAAGTGGGAGCGCGCGGACGTCGAAGAGATGAGCGACCGGGTCGGTCCGTTCTGCGGGAACACGAGCTTCTCGACGTACCCCTGGCACGAGAACTATCCGTATTTCAGCCTGTACGAGGCCACCGAGAAGGTCGCTCGCGTCTTCCGACGAATGGACCGGTATCGCGCGCTCGTCGAACTACACAGCCAGTTCCTCGAGCGGATTCAACAGCGGCTCCCCCCGGAGAGCGAGCGGCCCGCAATCGCGCTCCTCTCCCCGGGGTCCACCGAGCCCGAACAGTTCTATCCGTACCGGCTCGGCGAGACGACCGCGTACAAACACTGGCACGACCTTGGGGTTGCGGACGCGCTGGACGGAACGGACATTCGGAGTTTCACCTCGAACCGGGGCACCATCGACTACGAGGCGCTGCTGGAGGTCGACCCGGAAGTGCTGATGTTTTACACCGACAAACACTGGAGTCGGACGGAGTTCCGAGGCCAGTACCTGGAGTTCCTTCGGAACCACGACACGGCTCGTGAACTGACGGCGGTGCAGAACGGCGAGGTCTATCCTGCTGGCGGGATGTATCAGGGGCCGATCATCAACCTCTCGAAGACGGAGCGAGCCGCGAAACAGCTGTTCTCCGAGGAGTTCGGTCGGGACGAACGGCTCTTCGACCGCCAGCGGATCGCAGACATCCGAAATGGGGACATCTAGAGGAGGGAACACCCGGAAGCCGGTCGTCGGGCGGAGCGGGAGTCGCCTCCGGGTCGAACCGCTCGGGTTCCGATACGGGCCGTCGCTGCCCCGCGCATCCGAACTTGTCGAACGTTTCGGAGCCACCGAGCGGGCGGAAATTTGGCGTGAATCGCCGGCGCGTCGGGAACCGTCCTGCGGCCGGCGACGGACTCGGCGCGGCCGGCGCGCCGACCACCGCCACTTATCCGCGTTCCACGGCGATACGCTCCGAGGAGGAGAACGAGGACATGGAGGAGTCTGACCCCGACTCGCCGGCGGAGCACCTCCTGGAGCTGGTCGAGGAGGGCGCAAACGAGGACGCACGAGCGTATCTCGCCCGACTCGAAGCGGAAGGCCCAGCGGACCGGAAGGAGGCGCTCCGCGAACTGCGGCGCCTCGCCGACGACCGCCCGACCGCCTGCTCCCGGCTCTGCGGTGCGCTCACGCCGTATCTCACCGACGACGAGCGGCCCGTCCGTCTCACCACCACGAAGCTGTTCGTCGCCGTCGCGGACGGCGAGCCGGACGCGGTCGTCCCCGCTGTTTCGGCGCTCGCCGAGCGGCTCGCCGACGAGGACGAATTCTACTACGTCCGCGCCCGGGCCGCGGAGGCGCTCGGGTACGTCGCGCTCGAACACCCCGACGCGGTCGCGTCGCCGGAGATGCTCGCTGACCTGCGCGTCGGGCTCTCGTTCGACGAACCCGAGGTGAAAGCGAAGCTGGCGAAAGCCCTCGAATACGTGGCGCTCGGCAGCCCGCGCCGACTCCGTCATCAGGTCTCGGCCCTCCTCGAACACGTCGCCGACGGGAACGAACTCGTCCGATACCACCTGTGTACGGCCGCGACTGTCGTCGGCTGTGAGTATCCGGCCGCGCTCGACGACGTGCGAGCGGAGCTCAGCGGGCGGCTCGGCGACGAGAACGCCTTCGTTCGGGGTCGAGCCGCCGAGGCGTTCGGCGTCCTGGCCCGCGCGGACGCCGGAGGCGCGTCGCTCCCGGAATCGGCGCTCGCGGCGCTGGAAGACGACGACGAGCCGTTCGTCACGGCGCGGGCACGCTTCGCTCTGAGCGCCTCGACCCCCCGAGAGAACCGGGAGACGACGCCCGACGAAATCGGGACTGTCGAGGGAATCCGGGAGACGACCGCCGACGCCGTCGACGAACTCAGGTCACCCGACGGCGATGGTGCCTGCCCCAACTGCGGGCTGGCGCTCCCCGAAGCCGGCCCACCGGTGTGCCCCCAGTGCGGCACGCCACGCTGACGGTACGCGACGGCTCGCGTGCAGTAGGCCGCGCCGCCACTTCCGGCGGCCTTCGGCGGTCAAGCAAAACCGTTAACGTATCGCGACAGACACGAATCCTCGGATGATTCCCGCAGCGTGGCGTCGCCTCTGGCGGCGCGCCCTCCGACTCGGCGTCCCCGCGACGGGCCAGTCCGTCGCCCACGAACTCATGCGGACCATCGACGTCGTCGTCACCGCCGCGCTCTCCCCCGCCGCGGTCGTCGCCATCGGCATCGCGGACCTCTACACGAGCCTCCCGGAGCGAATCGGCGGCGGCGTCGTCGGCGCGGCGAGCATCCTCGCGGCGCAGGACACCGGGGCGGGCGCCGACGCGAACCGCGACGAGACGCTGACGCAGGCCGCGCTCATCTCGGCGGCGGTCGTGCTCCCGTTTGCCGTCGTCGGATTCGGGTTCGGCGCCGGCATCCTGCGGCTGGTCGGCACCGACGCCGAGGCGGCCCGGAAGGGCGGCGTCTACCTCGCCGTCATCGCGCCGACGCTCCCGATGAACGCGGTCCGCGGCACCGTCGCCGCCGCGCTCCGCGGCACCGGCGACACGAAGACGCCGATGTACGTCAGCGTCCCGACGGACGCGCTGAACGCCGCCGGCTCCGTCGTGTTCGGCCTCGGCGTCCTCGGCGCGCCGCGGCTCGGCGTCGCCGGCGTCGCGGCCGCGACGCTCGTCTCCACGGCGCTCGCCGCGGTCGCACTCGTCGCATACGCCGTGTTCCGGTCGCCGCTCGAGTTCGTGTGGCCGTCGAACTGGACGGTCGCGAGCCAGCTCGTCCGGCTCGCCGCCCCCAAGAGCGCCGCCGGCGCCGTCACGACGCTCGCCGTGTTCCCGTTCAACACGCTGCTGCTCGGGTTCGGCACCGCGGTGAACGCCGGCTACCAGCTCGCGTGGCGGGTCTACTCGCAGCTCATCGGCCCGATCGGGTCGGGCGTCGGCACCGCCACGAGCGTCATCGTCGGGCAGGCGGTCGGAAGCGGCGACCGCGAGGAGACCCGGACGGCGGTTCGCGCGCTGCTCGCGCTCGGCGCAGCGGTCGCGGTCACGCTCGGCGCCGGCACCGTTCTCGCCGCCCGCCCCCTCGCCGCGCTCCTCACGGACGACGCCGCGGTCGTCGCGTCCGCAGCCGCCTTCATCGCGGTTCACGGCGTCGTCGCCGCCGTCGGCATCACGAACGTCACGGCGTCCGCCGTCCTCGACGCGGGCAGCGAAACCCGAATCCCGCTCGCGTCGCGGCTCCTCGGCATGGTCGGCGGCATGGTCGGCGTCTCCTGGGCGCTCGCACGCGGCCTCCACCTCGGGGTCGTCGGCGCGTACGCCGGCTTGGTCGCCTGCTACGTCCTGATGCTCGCCGTCTCCGCCTGGGGAGTGAGCCGGGCCGACTGGCTCGGCCGCGCCGCCACGCTGCTCGACGAACGCGGCAGCACGACCGACCGGTGAGCGCAGGAGCCGTCTGCCCCCGGTCCCGCTGCCCGTGCGCCGCGTCGGTCAGTTCTCGTCGGCGGTCAGCGACGACCCGGTGTCGAGCGCGTCGGCCGCGTCGTCTCGGCGGTCGCGTACACGGCGTCCGGCGTCCCGAGCTTCTGGCTGGCGGCGGTGCTGCTCGCGCTCGTCGGCACCGCGTTCGGCTGGGACGCGACCGGCTGGGAGTCCGGGCCGTGGCCGGCGAAGTACTGGCTCCGGATGGCGCTCCCGGCGCTGGTGACCGCGACCGGGACGCTCGCGGCCGCCCACCGCCAGACGCGGTCGAACGCGCTCGCGCGCCGCGACGACGACTACGCGAAGCTGGTGGCTGCGACCGGCGCCGGCTCCGTCGCGACGGCGCGCCACCTCGTCAGGCCCGCCGTCGTCCCGCTGTTCACGCTGCTGTACGGCGACCTGCTCGCCGCGCTCGTCGTCACCGTCTACGTCGTCGAGTACGCGTTCGGTATCCCCGGAATCGGCGCGCTGAGTTACAGCGCCATCCGCGCACGCGACGTCCCGCTCGTCCTCGGCACGACGTTCGTCATCGTCCTCGTCGGCGTCGCCGGGTCGTGGCTGCAGGACGTCCTCCACGCCGTGTTGGACCCGCGCGTCCGCGACGAGAACGGCGCGGGGTCCGCGGGCGGTGACTGACGCGGGACGCGGCGCGCCGCGACCGGTCAGAGCTTCGACCGCGTGGCCGCCAGAACCGGGAGGTCGACGCCGACGACGTCGGCGAGCGCGTCGGCGGCGCCCAGCAGCCACTCGGCGCGCTCCACCCGCGATTCGAGGTCGCCGGGGCCGATTCGGTAGGCGTCCACGAGGTCGGCGAGCGACGCGCCGTCGACCCACTCGGCGAGGATGCGCGCGGTCTTCACGGATTCGAGCCACGCCTCGAAGTCCTCGGCGTCCGCCATCGACGTGACGAGCTCGTCGCCGCGGCGCCGCGCGAACTGATACGTGTCGGCGCGCTCGCGCTCGCCGAGGTAGGTGTCCTGCATGTCCGGGGTGTCACAGACGAGCTCGAACGCGGTGAGCGTCGTGACGGACGCCGGGTCGCGGGCGGCGACGGTGCGGAGCGCGTCGACGATTCTGGTGCCGGTCTCCGGTTTCACGTACTGCCGGGAGATGGCGGCGCCGAGTTCGGTCGCCTCGATGCCGTCTCCGTCGCGGCTCGGCGCCAGCAGCTCCTCGTCGATGAGCTCGGCGACGACGTCGCCGACGACGCCGCCGAGGTCCGGGTTCGGCGTCCGCGAGGCGTAAAAGGTCTCGCCGAGCGCGTCGAGCAGCTCCGCCTGCGAGTCCGCGACGCCGCTGGCGACGAGCGACAGCGTGTGCGTGCGGAGCGCGGCGCGGTCGCGGAGCTTCGACTCCACCGCCTCCGGGTCGGCGGTGACGTACCGGTCGTACAGCTCCGCCGCCGTGTCCGCGTCGCCGACGAGGACGGCTTCGCCGTACGGGTCGAGGCCGGGTCGGCCGGCGCGGCCGCACATCTGGTGGACCTCGAGCACGGGGAGCCACTCGGTGCCGGAGCCGGTGTACCGCTGCTGGTCGCGGACGACGACGCGCCGCGCGGGGACGTTGACGCCGGCGGCGAGCGTCGGCGTCGCGCAGATGACGGCGAGCCGCCTGTCGCGGAACGCCTCCTCGACGGCGGCGCGGTGTGCGGACCGCAGCCCGGCGTGGTGGAACGCGACGCCGCCGTCCGCGGCCGCCGCGAGCCGCGCTGCGGTGTCGGTACCGTCGACGCCGCGGAGTTCGTCGGCGGTCGCCGCGGCGCCCGCTTCCACGTCCGCCGCCGCCGCGAGTCCTTCGCCGGCGAGCCGCTCCGCGAGCCGTTCGGCCTCCCGACGCGACCGGACGAACGCGAGCGCCTGCCCGCCGCCGTCGACGGCGTCCCGGACCAGCGCGGCCGTCGCGTCGGTGTCGTCCGGCTCGACGTCCTCGTCGCCGGTGTCGTCCGCGCCGCTCCCGCCATCGTCGACGCCGTCGCTGTCGTTGCCGCTATCACCATCGGCGTTGCCGTCGCTGTCGCTGTCGCCGCCGTTGCCGTCGTCGTCGATACGTCCGTCGCGGGTGGCGGCGGCTTCGACGGAGAGCGACAGTTCGGTGTCGTCGTCGAACGACACGGCTCTGTCCGCGTACACGCCGGTCCGGAGGTCGACGGGCCGCCAGTCGGACTCCACCAGTTCGGCGTCCAGCCACTCGGCGATGTCCTCGGGGTTGTCGACGGTCGCCGAGAGCGCCACCAGTTGCGGGTCGCCGATGCGGCGGCGCAGCGTCGCCAGCGTCACCTCCAGCGTCGGCCCGCGCCCCTCGGTGCCGAGCAGGTGTACCTCGTCGACGACGACGCACGCCAGCGAATCCACCCACGCCGCGCCGTTCCGAATCGCGGAGTCGACCTTCTCCGAGGTCGCGACGACGACGTCGTGTTCGCCGAGCTCCGCCGCCGACGAGTCGTAGTCGCCGGTCGAAATCCCGACGTCGACGCCGGGCAGCGCCGCGAACTCTTCGTACTTCTCTCGTGCGAGCGCGCGTAGCGGACAGATGTACAGCCCCGGCCCGTCCGCCGTCAGCAGCGCCAGCTCCGCGACGAACGTCTTGCCGGACGCCGTCGGAACCGCCGCCACGACGTTCTCGGCGTCGCAGACGCCGGCGTCGACGGCGTCCGCCTGCGGCGGATACAGCTCGTCGATACCGCGGCCCTCGAAGTGGGCGACGTACTCGTCGGCCAGCGGCAACTCGGCGACTCGCATCGGTGCTCGTCGGTCCCTGCGCCGCTCTCGGATAAAAACCCTCGCCGGTCCGCGGGACGCTGTTCGTGCGACATCGGCCCGGAGCGGTACGCCTTTGACGCGGCCCGCCGACCGCTCGTGTATGAGCGACCCCGCACTCGGGCTCGTGGTGGCGCGGTACAACTCGTCCGTCACCCAGCCGATGGAGGAAGCCGCACAGGAGGCGGCCGCCGAACGCGGCGCCGCAGTGACCGACACCGTCCGCGTCCCCGGCGCGTACGACACGCCGCTGGCCGCCGACCGGCTCGCGCGCCGCGAGGACGTCGACGCCGTCGCGGTCGTCGGTGCCATCGTCGCCGGCGACACGGACCACGACGCCGTCATCGGGAACGCGGCGGCCCAGAAGCTCACGGACGTGAGCCTCAGCCGCGACAAGCCCGTGACGTTCGGCGTCTCCGGCCCCGGACAGAGCGGCGCGGAGGCACGCGAACGCGTCGACAAGGGCGCCGAAGCCGTCGACGCCGCCGTCGACCTTGTGGAGGGGCTCCCGGCATGAGCGGCTTCGAGTTCACCGAGCGCGTCGGCCGCGTCGAGCCGTCGGCGACGCTCGCCATCGGGAACGCCGCCGCGGAGCTGGAGGCCGACGGCGTCGACGTCGTCGACCTCTCGGTCGGCGAACCGGACTTCCCGACGCCGGACAACATCACCCGGGCCGCCGAGGAAGCGATGGAGGCCGGCCACACCGGCTACACGTCCTCGAACGGCATCCCGGAGCTGAAGGAGGCCATCGCGGCGAAGCTGACCGGGCAGGGCGTCGACGCCGACGCCGACGAAGTCATCGTGACGCCGGGGGCGAAGCAGGCGCTGTACGAGACGGTGCAGACGCTCGTCGACGACGGCGACGAAGTGGTGCTGCTCGACCCGGCGTGGGTGTCGTACGAGGCGATGGTGAAACTCGCCGGCGGCGACCTGACGCGCGTGGACCTCGCGCCGCACGACTTCCAGCTCGAACCGGCGCTCGACGCGCTCGGCGACGCCGTCTCCGACGACACCGAACTGCTCGTCGTGAACTCGCCGGCGAACCCGACGGGCGCCGTGTTCTCCGACGCCGCGCTCGAAGGCGTCCGCGACCTCGCCGTCGAGCACGACGTCGCCGTCATCTCCGACGAGATATACGAGCAGATCACGTACGGCGTCGACCCGACGAGCCTCGCGAGCCTCGACGGCATGGCCGACCGCACCGTCACCGTCAACGGCTTCTCGAAGGCGTACTCGATGACCGGCTGGCGGCTCGGCTACCTGCACGCGAAAGGCGGGCTGGTCGGGCAGGCCGGGAAGCTCCACAGCCACTCCGTCTCCTGCGCCGTCAACTTCGTCCAGCACGCCGGCGTCGAAGCGCTCGAGAACACGGACACCGCGGTCGACGAGATGGCGGAGGCGTTCCGCGAGCGCCGTGACCTCGTCGTCGACCTGCTCGCCGACGAGGGCGTCGACGTCGCGGTGCCGGACGGCGCCTTCTACATGATGCTCCCGGTGGACGACGACGACGCCACGTGGGCCGAGCGGGCAATCGAGGAGGCGCACGTCGCCACCGTCCCCGGCTCCGCGTTCGGCTCGCCGGGCTACGCCCGCATCAGCTACGCCGCCAGCGAGGCGCGGCTCCGCGAAGGCATCAGCCGCCTCGCCGACGGCGGCTTCTTCGACTGACCGCGCCGGCGACGACCCCCGACCGTCTTTTCGCGACGAACGCTTCCGCAGGCAATCGTCGTTGCTGCCGCGGTTTCAGCGTCGTTGCTGCCGCGGTTTCAGCGTCGTTGCTGCCGCGGTTTCAGCGTCGTTGCTGCCGCGGTTCCGGTGTCGTTGCCGTCGCCGTCGCCGGACGGAGCACGGACGTGTCCGGCGCGCGACCGGCGGACTGCGCGAGCCCCCACGAGCAATCACAAGAGTTGTTACCGGGGCCGAGCGAGCCTGTGGCAATGAGTCACGGCGTCGACTCCAGCGGTTCGGACGCCCCGGTCGACGACGGGGAGTCGGCGCCGGCGGCCGCCTCGCGGGTCGCTGACGCCGACACGGCCGGGGCGTTCGACGCGCTGACGCGGCGGCTGCCCGGGTCGCCGGCGACCGGCGGCGTGCTGCTCGTCACCGCGCTGGCGCTCGTCGTCCGGGTCGTCGGCCTCGGCGGCCGGGTCTTCCACTGGGACGAGGGCCGCGTCGCCTACTGGATTCTCCGGTTCGACGTCACCGGCGAGTTCTTCTACCGGCCCATCATCCACGGGCCGTTCCTGCCGGTCGTCAACAACGTCCTGTTCGACCTCGTCGGCGCCTCCGACTTCGCGGCGCGGCTCCCCGTGGCGGTCGTCGGCGCGCTGCTCCCGCTCGCCGCGCTCTGCTTCCGGTACCGGCTCCGCGGCCGCGAACAGGTCGCGCTCGCGCTAGTGCTCGCGGCCGACCCGCTGCTGATTTACTACGCCCGGTTCATGCGCGGGGACGTCCTCGTCGGCTCCTTCTGCGTCGCCGCGTTCGCGCTGACGGTGTACGCCGTCGACACGCGCGACGTCCGGCCGGTGTTCCCCGCGGTGGTGCTGCTCGCGCTCGGCTTCACCGCCAAGGAGAACGCGCTGGTGTACGTCCTCTGTTTCGCCGGCGCCGCGTTCCTGCTGTTCGACCACCGGCTCGTCCGGACGGCGTCCCGGACCGGGTCGCTGCTCGACGCGCTCGTCGGCGCGGCTATCGGCGGCGTCCGCTGGCTCGACGACTGGACGGCCGGCTCGCGGACGCGCGGCGCGGTCGAGCGGTTCCTCGCCGACCGGACCGACGGCGACGCGACGCCGCCGTCAGCCTCCCCCGTCGGCCTGGTGGTGCATCTCGCCGTCTGGGTGCCGCTCGGCGCCGTCGGCGTCGCCGCGACGTTCCTCGCCGTGACGACGTTCTTCTACGCGCCGCGGCCCGAACTGTGGCAGGCGCTCGGCGGCCTCGTCGGCGCCGGCCCGACGCCGCCGACGGCGTCAGCCGGGTCGGTGCTGGAGGAGGCGACCATCGGCGCCGCCGAGAAGTTCTACGGGACGTGGGCCTCCGGGACGCACTCCGACCACCCGTACCTGCCGTACCTCGGCGACATCGCCGAAACCATCGCGTACGGCTCGGGCGTCACGGCGGCGCTCGCCGCCATCGGCTTCCTCTCGGACAGCTACGGCTCGGGGCGGAACCGTGCGCTCGTCGCGTTCGCGACGTACTGGGCGGCGGCGTCGGTCGTCGGCTACCCGGTCGCGACCGACATTCAGGCGCCGTGGGCCGCCGTCCACGTCACGCTCCCGCTCGCCGTCCCGGCCGCAGTCGGCCTCGTCGCCGTCGTCGACTCGTTCGAGTCGTCGCTCCGCGCCGACGACGCGGTCGGCGTCGGGCTCGCGGCGCTCGTCGTGTTCGCGGCGGTCGGCGGCGTCGTCGGCCCGAACGTCGACTACTGGAACTCCGCGTCCGTGGAGGACAAGGCCGTGCTGCAGTGGGCGCAGCCGGAGAACGACCTGAAGGGCGCGATGGCGGACGTCGGCGCCGTCGCCCGGAACAACGACGGGACGGACGTGCTGTTCGTCGGCACCAAGTCCGGCGGCAACACGCTGTTCTACGTCGCGAACGAGTCCAGCACGAGCCGGATGCCGGCCGGCGGTCCGAGTTGGCACTCGCGGTTGCCGCTGCCGTGGTACCTCGAACTCCACGGCGCCACCGTGAACTCGACCGCGCCGGAGGCGCGGTTCGACGGGCTCCCCGAGGATCCGCCGCCGGTCGTCATCGCGAAGCCGTGGGACCGCGACGAACTCGAAGTCCGGCTCGACGGCTACCAGGCCCGGGAGTACAAGTTCCGGCTGTGGAGCGAACACGTCGTCGTCTTCGTCGACCGCTCCGCGCTCGACGCGGCGACGCAGCCGCAGGCGTCGACGGAGTCACGTGAAGCGACGGATTCGCGGGCGTCGAAACTGCAGGCGCCGACGGACTTGCGAGCGTCCACGGACCTCCGGCCGACCGATTCGGGGCTGCCGGTGGACCTGCAGCCGAACCGGGGCGCGCGGCTCCGGCCGGCTCCGTAGCCCGGCGGTCCGCTGTCCGCGTCGTCACCCCGGTCGCCGCCGCCGTGCTGTCCGCATCGGCCACCTGGATACTCACGTTCCTGTACACTCTGTGCGTCCGGACGCAAGAGTTATGCACCGAGTTGCCGAATCGGCGGACGTGAATCCGACGTGTCCAGGCCCGACGCTCGGCGTCGTCGGCGGCGGACAGCTCGGCCGGATGCTGGCCGAGGCTGCCGCGCCGCTCGGCGTCGACGTCGTCGTGCTCGACCCGACGCCGGAGTGCCCGGCGTCCCGCGTCGCCGACCAGGTGGAGGGCGCCTTCGACGACCCGGACGCGGTGCGCGAACTCGCAGACCGGGCCGACGCGCTCACGCTCGAAATCGAGCTGGCCGACCCGGACGTCCTGGCTTCGGTCGGCGCCGAACTCGACGTGCCGGTGCAGCCGTCCCCGGCGTCGCTCCGCACGATTCAGGACAAGCTCGTACAGAAGCGGACGTTCGCGGACGCCGGCGTCCCGGTCCCGGAGTTCGTCGCGGTCGGCGACGCCGCGGACCTGGAGGCCGCCGTCGACACCTTCGGCGGCTGCATGCTGAAAGCCCGCACCGGCGGCTACGACGGCCGCGGCAACGTCCCGGTCCGGCCCGGCGACGACTACGACGCGAAGCTCGCCGAGGTCGGCGCCGGCGACGGCGGCGCGATGGCGGAGGAACTCGTCGACTTCGAGCGCGAACTGTCCGTCGTCGTCGCCGCGGGCGCCGACGAGACCCGGGCGTTCCCGCTCGCGGAGAACGTCCACGAGGCGGAAATCCTGCGTGAAACCGTGGTGCCGGCGCGCACCGACACCGCGGTCGCGGCGCGCGCCCGCGACGTCGCGCTCGACACGCTCGACACGCTCGACGGCCGCGGCGTCTTCGCGGTCGAACTGTTCGAGACCGCCGACGGCGACGTGCTCGTGAACGAGGTCGCGCCGCGGCCGCACAACTCCGGCCACTGGAGCATCGAGGGCGCCACCACGTCCCAGTTCGAACAGCACGTCCGCGCCGTGCTCGGCTGGCCGCTCGGCGACACCGGGCTCCGCGGCACCACCGTCTCCGCGAACCTCCTCGGCGACGTCGCCGACCCGACCACGGCGGCGCTCCGCGGCGTCGAAGACGTCTACGACGCCGGCGACGCGCACCTCCACTGGTACGGGAAGCGAGAGGCGCGGCCGCTCCGCAAGATGGGGCACGTCACGGTGTCTCGCGCCGACGCCGACCCGACGGAGCTCCTCGACGCGGTCCGCGGGCTCCGCGACGGACTGACGTTCACCAACTCCGACGCCGCCGACCAGCGCGCGGAACCAGACTCACCACAATGACCTCCTCGACACCGCCGACCGTTCACGACCTCGTCGACCGACTCGAATCCGACGCCGACCGCGACGCCGACCCGGCGACGACGCCGGACGTCGGCGTCATCATGGGGTCGGACTCCGACCTCGACGTGATGCAGGGCGCCTTCGACGCGCTCGACGAACTCGGCTTCGCCGAACAGACCGACTTCGCCGACCCGCCGGACGCCCGGTTCACCTACGAGAGCTACGTCGTCTCCGCGCACCGAACCCCGGAGCTGCTGTACGCCTACGGGGAGACCGCCGCCGACCGCGGCCTCGACGTCGTCATCGCGGGCGCCGGCGGGAAGTCCGCCGACCTGCCGAACATGACCGCGAGCATCGCCTACCCGATTCCGGTCGTCGGCGTCCCGGTCCAGGAGAAGTCCGTCGACTCGGTCATCGGGATGCCGACCGGCGCCCCCATCGTCGCCGTCGACGCCGGCAAGTCGTTCAACGCCGCGCTGTCCGCCGCACAGATTCTGGCGCGCGAACACGAGACGCTGCGCGACCGCCTCGTCGACTACCACGACGGGCTGCAGGGCGACGTCGCTGCGGTGTCGGCGGCGCTGCACGACCGCGGCGTCGACGGCTTCCGCGCGGACCGCGACGAGTAGCGCGGGCGCGCGGCTCCGCCCGGAATCGGGGCGCGCAAAGGTGAAGCGCTTATGTACGGGGCCTCCAAACCGTCGAACGATAGGAGAACCCGGTATGAATTCATGGATAGCGATCGGCGCGTTGGCGTTGATGGGCGTAGGTATCCCGCTGGGGATGATGGCTGCGTCCTGGATTCTTCGCCCAAGCGTGCCCGAACAGGGGAAACGTGCCACGTACGAGTCCGGCGAGGTCCCCACGGAGTCAGCAATCGGCGTCCAGGTCAACATCCAGTACTACATGGTCGCCCTGCTGTTCCTCGTCTTCGACATCGAGACCGTCCTCATCTTCCCGTGGGCGCTCATCTACCGCCCCGCTCTCGAGGCCGGCGTCGGGCTCGCGACGGTGCTGTTCCCGATGCTCGTGTTCATCGCGGTGCTGGTCGTCGGCCTCGTGTGGGCCTGGCGGCAGGGCGCGATTCAGTGGGCGGAGAGTCCGCGTGCCACACGACAGAAAACGGAGCGTCAATCATGAGTAGTGACAACAGGCCGTTCAACACGGACGACTCGAAGGTACTGACCGACACCCGGGACGCCCGGATGGCGGGGTCGGACGACCGCTTCAACTCGAAGCTGCGCGAAGCGTTCGGCTCCTCGCCGTTCATCCTCACCAAGTTCGACAAGTTCATGAACTGGGTGCGGGGTTCGTCGATGTTCATGCTGCAGTTCGGTATCGCGTGCTGCAGCATCGAGATGATGCACACCTACTCGGTGAAACACGACCTCGACCGCTTCCACGCCGGCGTCCCGCGGGCGTCGCCGCGGCAGGCGGACGTCATCATCGTGCCGGGCACCATCGTCTCGAAGTTCGCGCCGCGGATGAAGCGCGTGTACGACCAGATGCCCGAGCCGAAGTTCGTCATCGGGATGGGGTCGTGCACCATCTCCGGCGGCCCGTTCCAGGAGGGGTACAACGTCGTGAAGGGCGCAGAGGAGGTCATCCCGGTCGACATCCACGTGCCGGGCTGCCCGCCGCGCCCCGAAGCGCTGGTCTACGGCGTCGCGAAGCTCCAAGAGCGCATCGCGAACGGCGAGTCGTCGCCGGTGACGGTGAAGCCGTACGAGCTCGAACAGTTCGGGGACCTGGACAGCGACGAAGTCATCGACCAGCTCGCCGACGACATCGACGAGGAGGACCTCGTCATGCGGTACAACTGGGCTGATTCACCCTAACAATGAGTCTCGAAGAACCGGAACCCACGGCGCCCGACGTCGTCGAAGAACAGTCCGCGGACGAGCTCGCGGCGCTGCTCGGTGACGCCGTCATCGGCCGCGAGGAACACCTGAACGCGCCCGGCTACGTCGTCCGGCCGGACGCGGTGCAGGACGCGCTGTCGACGCTGAAACGGGAGGCCGGCTTCGACCACCTCTCGTGCGTGACCGCCCAGGAGTACGAGGACCGCTACGAGTCCATCTACCACCTGAAGAAGTTCGACGACCCGACCCAGGAGGTCAGCGTCGTCGTCCCGACCGACCGCGAGAACCCGGTGTCGGAGTCCGCAGAGCCCGTGTTCCGCACCGCCGACTGGCACGAACGGGAGGCGTACGACCTCGTTGGCGTCGAGTACGACGACCACCCGGACCTCCGCCGCATCCTGCTGCCGGAGACCTGGCAGGGCCACCCGCTCAGTGAGAGCTACGACCAGAACCGGCCGCAGGTCGTCCCGCTGCGCGAACACGCGAACCCGCTGCAGGAGGACACCCGCGCCGAGCAGGACGCCGACACGATGTTCCTCAACATCGGTCCGCACCACCCGGCGACCCACGGCGTCCTCCACCTGAAGACGACGCTCGACGGCGAGCAGGTCGCGGACGTCGAATCCGACATCGGCTACCTCCACCGGAGCGAGGAGCAGATGTGTCAGAACGGGACGTACCGCCACCAGATCATGCCGTACCCGGACCGCTGGGACTACATCTCGGCGGGGCTGCTCAACGAGTGGGCGTACGCCCGCGCCGCGGAGGACCTCGCGGACATCGAGGTGCCGGAGTACGCGCAGGTCATCCGGACGATGGGCGCGGAGATGTGCCGCATCGCCTCGCACATGCTGGCGGTCGCGACGTTCGCGCTCGACGTGTACGGCGACTTCACCGCCATCTTCATGTACGGCATCCGCGAGCGCGAGAAGGTCCAGAACCTGCTGGAGGACCTGACCGGCCAGCGGCTCATGTTCAACTACTTCCGGCTCGGCGGCGTCGTCTGGGACCTCCCGGAGCCGCGGGAGGACTTCTTCGAGAAGACCCGCGACTTCCTCGACGACCTCCCGGAGGCGCTCGAGGAGTTCCACGACCTGATTTCGGCGAACGAAATCCTGCAGATGCGGACGGTCGACACCGGCGTGCTGCCGCCGGAGGTCGCGAAAGACTACGGCGCCACCGGCCCGGTCGCCCGCGGCTCCGGCATCGACTACGACCTGCGCCGCGACGACCCGTACGGCTACTACGACGAACTCGACTGGGACGTCGTCACCGACGACGGCTGCGACAACTACAGCCGGCTGCTCGTCCGGCTCCGCGAGGTCGAAGAGTCCGCGAAGATCATCGAGCAGTGCGTCGACCTCCTCGAGGACTGGCCCGAGGAGGACCGCACCATCCAGTCGAACGTCCCGCGGACGCTCCGCCCGGACGACGACGCCGAAGTGTACCGCGCCGTCGAGGGCGCGAAAGGCGAACTCGGCATCTACATCCGGTCGGACGGCACGGACAAGCCGGCGCGGTTCAAGATCCGGTCGCCGTGCTTTTCGAACCTGCAGACGCTGCCCGAGATGGCCGAAGGCGAGTACGTCCCGGACCTCGTCGCGGCGCTCGGTAGCCTCGACATCGTGCTCGGCGAGGTGGACCGGTAATGGTCGCGCCGCTGCAGATGCTGCCGGACACCATCGCCGGCATGCTCCCGTTCGGCGGGCTCGCCGCCGACGTCGTCGGCGCGCTCATCGCGACGTTCCTCGTCGCGAACTTCCTGCTCATCAACACCGCGGTCGCGGGGCCGTGGGCGAAACGGAAGATCACGGCCGCGTTCACCGACCGAATCTCGGTGAACCGCGTCGGCCCCGCCGGCATCCTCACCATCGTCGTCGACGCGGTCCGGCTGCTGTCGAAAGAGCTCGTCATCCCGGAGGGCGTCGACCGGCCGGCGTACGACATCGGCCCGCTGTTCATCCCGTTCTCCGCGATGCTCGGGTTCGCCGTCATCCCGATGGGGAGCGGCATCCAGGTCGCCGACCCCGAAATCGGCATCGCGTTCGCGTTCGCCGCCTCCTCCATCGCCTCCATCGGCCTCATCATGATGGGGTACGCGTCGAACAACAAGTACAGCCTCATCGGGGGGCTGCGCGCCGTCGCGTCCAACATCGCCTACGAGATTCCGCTGGTCATCACCGGCGTCTCCGTCGTGCTGCTCGCCGGGTCGCTGCAGACCAGCGAAATCGTGGCCCAGCAGACGCAGGCGCTCGTCACGGTCGCCGGCGTCACGATTCCGCAGTGGTTCGCGTTCGTGAACCCGCTGGCGTTCGCGCTGTTCCTCGTCGCGAACGTCGCCGAGGTCGGCCGGAACCCGTTCGACGTCCCGGAGGCGCCGACGGAGATCGTCGCCGGCTACCAGACGGAGTACAGTTCGGTGTACTTCGTGCTCATCTACCTCGGTGAGTTCATCCACATCTTCCTCGGCGGCGCCCTGACGGCGACGCTGTTCCTCGGCGGGCCGGCCGGCCCCGGCCCCGCCATCCTCGGTATCGTCTGGTTCACCGCGAAAATCTGGGCGTTCTACGTGTTCACCCAGTGGCTGCGCGCCGCGGTGCCGCGGCTCCGCGTGGACCAGTTCATCGAGGTCGGCTGGAAAGGCATGCTGGTGCTGTCGTTCGCGAACCTCGTCCTCACCGCGGTCATCGTGGGGGTGCTCGCATAACCATGATTGGAATCCTCAAAGGCATGGCGACGACGATGAAACACGCATTGGACGGGAAGACGTTCACGGTGGAGTACCCGGACGTCGCCCCCGAAGTCAGCCCCCGGTTCCGCGGGGTTCACAAGTTCTCCCAAGAGCGGTGCATCTGGTGCCGCCAGTGCGAGAACGTCTGTCCGAACGACACGATTCAGATCGTGCAGGACGACCAGCGGAACGGCGAGCAGTACAACCTCCACATCGGCCAGTGCATCTACTGCCGGCTCTGTGAGGAGGTGTGCCCGGTGGACGCGATTCTGCTCACGCAGAACTTCGAGTTCACCGCCGACACGAAAGACGACTTCGTGTACAACAAAGAGCAGTTGAAGAACGTCCCGTGGTACAAGGGCATCGACCCGCTCAGTTCGCGGGAGCCCGACCGCGGCGCGTGGATCGGCGAGGGCGACGGCGAAATCGACTACCAGTAGCGCCGCCCGCCGCTCAGCCGGCACGCCGCGGCTCGCTTTTCGCCTCGACGGCTCGACGGACGGTCGGGGAGCCGCCGCTAATTCGTTCACGTGGACGCGTCCGCGCGAACAGTCTCGAAACCTTCAAACGCCCTCCGACGGGAGTGTCGCGTAATGGTTGTAGAGACTATCGCGTTCGCGCTGTTCGCCCTCATCACCGTGGGCTGCAGCCTGGGCGTCGTCCTGGTCGAGGACGTGTGGCACTCCGCACTCCTGCTCGGGGGCGCCCTGTTGAGCGTCGCGGTGCACTACGTGAGGCTGCAGGCGGAGTTCAACGCCGCCATGCAGATCCTCGTCTACGTGGGCGGGGTGCTCATCCTCATTACGTTCGCCGTGATGCTCGTGCGGACCGACCGGAACGAAACCGATTCGGAGGTGATGCGGACGTGAGCCGCCGCGTGTCCACGCCGTCGCTGAAGCTCGGCTCGCACCTCGTCCCCGGCCTCGCGGCCGTCGCACTGTTCGTCGTGCTGGCGGTGGTGTTCCTCAGCTCGACGTTCCCGCTCGACGCCGCCCGAGGATTCCCCGACGGCGCCGCCATCATCTCGAGTATCGGCTACGCGATGTTCAACATCGGCCGGGGCGACGTCGCCAGCGAAGGGTTCCTCGCCGTGTTCGAACTGGTCGACGTCGTGCTCGTCGCGGCGCTCACCGGCGCGGTGATGCTCGGCCGCACCGAGGCGGCCGGCGACGTCAAGACGGCGCTCACCGACGGCGGCCGCGACGTCGCCGACCGGCTCCGCGGAGGTGAGCGCTGATGGTGCCCGTCCAGTGGTACCTGGTGCTCGCCGCGGCCGTGTTCTGCATCGGCGTGTTCGGGCTGCTCACCCGGCGGAACGCGCTGCTGTTCTTGATGTCGGTCGAACTGATGTTGAACGCCGCGAACATCAACTTCGTTGCGTTCTCGCAGTACTGGGGGAACGTGACCGGGCAGACGTTCGCGCTGTTCACGATGACGCTCGCGGCGGCCGAAGTCGCGGTCGGCATCGGCATCGTCCTGGTGCTGTACCGGAACTTCAGCGGCGTCGACGTGACGTCCCCGACGACAATGAGGTGGTAAGATGGCAGGTGTATTCGATTTCGCGCCGGCGATCGTCGCGCTCCCGTTCGTGTCGTTCCTGATCGCGCTGGGCTCGGCCATCTGGGGCCGGGACCTGCTGCCGAAGGGCGGCGCCATCCCGGGCATCGCGGCGACCGCGGGCTCACTGGTGCTGTCGATCGCCGTCTTCCTCACCGTGAGCGGCGGCGAAGTGTACGACGAGACGCTGTACACGTGGGCGGCCGCCGACGGCGTCGAGCTGTCGTTCGGTCTGCTGCTCGACCCGCTCGCGGCGATGATGCTCGTCATCGTCTCGACGATCGCGCTGCTCGTCCACGTGTTCTCTCTCGGCTACATGAACGACGAGAACGAGACCGGGCTGCCGCGGTACTACGCCGGGCTCGGGCTGTTCACGGCGTCCATGCTGGGGTTCGTCGTCGCCGACAACCTCCTGATGGCGTTCATGTTCTTCGAGCTGGTGGGGCTGTGCTCGTACCTCCTCATCGGCTTCTGGTTCCGCGAGGACGCGCCGCCGAGCGCCGCGAAGAAGGCGTTCTTGGTCACCCGGTTCGGTGACTACTTCTTCCTCGTCGGCGTCGCCGCGGTGTTCGCGACGTTCGGCACGGCGCAGTTCGCCGGCGAACACGCCTTCCCGCACCTCGCAGAGCAGGCGGTGTCCGGCGAGGTGCCGGCGCAGGTGACGACGTTCTTCGGGCTGGACCCGCAGGCGTGGTTCACGGTCGTCGGGCTGCTCGTGCTCGGCGGCGTCGTCGGGAAGTCCGCGCAGTTCCCGCTGCACACCTGGCTCCCCGACGCGATGGAGGGTCCGACCCCGGTTTCGGCGCTCATCCACGCGGCGACGATGGTGGCGGCCGGCGTCTACCTCGTCGCCCGGATGTACGGCTTCTACGCGGTGTCGCCGACGGCGCTCGCGGTCATCGCGCTCATCGGCGGCTTCACGGCGCTGTTCGCGGCGACGATGGGCGTCGTGAAACGCGAAATCAAGCAGGTGCTCGCGTACTCCACTATCAGTCAGTACGGCTACATGATGCTCGCGCTCGGCGCGGGCGGCTACGTGGCCGCGACGTTCCACCTGCTCACGCACGCCTTCTTCAAGGCGCTGCTGTTCCTCGGCGCCGGCTCGGTCATCATCGCGATGCACCACAACGAGAACATGTGGGACATGGGCGGCCTGAAAGACCGGATGCCCGTCACCTACTACGCGTTCCTCTCCGGGTCGCTCGCGCTCGCCGGCATCGTTCCGTTCGCCGGCTTCTGGTCGAAAGACGAGGTGCTGTACGAGGCGCTCGTCCACGGCCTCGGCACCGCCGGCGGCCTCGGCACGGTGTTCCTCGTCGCGTACGCGTTCGGCCTCATCGCCGTGTTCTTCACCGGCTTCTACACGTTCCGGATGGTGTTCCTCACCTTCCACGGCGACGCCCGCACCGGGCAGGCGGAGGACCCGAAGCCGGTCCGGTGGAACGTGAAGGCGCCGCTCGCCGTCCTCGGCGTGCTCGCCGCCACAATCGGCCTCGTCAACATGACGCCGGTCGCGGAGCTCACCGGCGCGCACATCGAGTTCCTGCACCAGTGGCTGCAGGGGCCGGCTGAGTCCGCGGTCATGGAGGGGCTGTCCGCCGAGCACTACCACCACTTGCTGCACGAGGTGAACCCGGCGCACGTGACGGCCGCGGGGCTGTCGCCGCTGCTGCCGGGCGCTGTGTCGCTGCTGCTCGCGCTCGGCGGCGTCGGCCTCGCGTACAAGCTGTACGCGGTCCCGACGCCGGAGGAGCACACCGACAAGCTCGGCTCCGTGAAGGACCTGCTGTACGACAACTACTACCAGGACGAGTTCCAGGTGTACCTCGCCCGGAACGTCGTGCTGCCGCTGTCGGCCGCCGCGGACCGGTTCGACCAGGGCGTCGTCGACGGCGTCGTCAACGCCGTCTCGCGCGTCAGCCTCTCGGGCGGGTCGCGGCTCCGCCGCGTCCAGACCGGCGTCGTCAGTAACTACGCGACGCTGCTGACGCTCGGCCTGACCGCGCTGCTGCTTGCGTTCGGTCTCTACGAGGGGTGGTTGCTATGATCGCTGGCCCAATCGAAGCACTCATCGGATTCACGTTCGTCGCGGCGCTCGTCACGCTGTTGGCGCCCGACGAATACGCCGGGAAACTGGCGTTCCTGCTCAGCCTCCCCCCGGTCGCGGGGGCGGCGTATCTGTGGTCGCAGTTCGACGCGACCGGGAACGCGCTGCTCGGCGGCAGTATCGCATTCAAGTCGCAGGTGACGTGGCTCGAAGTGTCGGGCTACACGCTCCAGTGGTTCGTCGGCCTCGACGGCATCAGCCTGCCGCTGCTCGTGCTGACGACGCTGCTGACGACGCTCGCCATCGTCTCCGCGTGGACGCCCATCGACACGCGGCAGAGCCAGTTCTACGGCCTGATGCTGTTCATGGAGGCGAACCTGCTCGGCGTGTTCACCGCGCTGGACTTCTTCGTCTGGTTCGTCTTCTGGGAGGCCGTGCTGGTCCCGATGTACTTCCTCATCGGCGTCTGGGGCGGCCCGCGCCGGAAGTACGCCGCCATCAAGTTCTTCGTCTACACGAACATCGCGAGCCTCGTCATGTTCATCGGGTTCATGGCGCTCGTGTTCAACCTCGACGTGTCGAGCTTCGGGATGCCCGCCATCGCGATGGCGCTCCGTGACGGCGCGCTCGACGGGTTCTTGGGGCTGACGCCGACGGCGCTGAAGACCGCCGCGTTCGCCGCCATGTTCGCCGGGTTCGCCGTGAAGGTGCCCGTCGTCCCGTTCCACACGTGGCTGCCGGACGCCCACGTCGAGGCGCCGACGCCGGTGTCCGTGATGCTGGCCGGCGTCCTGCTGAAGATGGGGACGTACGCGCTGCTCCGGTTCAACTTCACGATGCTGCCCGACGTCGCGAACCAGTACGCCGGGCTCATCGCTATCTTCGCCGTCGTCTCCGTCATCTACGGCGCGATGCTCGCGCTCGCCCAGCAGGACCTCAAGCGCATCGTCGCGTACTCCTCCGTGTCGTCGATGGGGTACGTCATCCTCGGGCTCGTCGCGTACAACACGTGGGGGGTCGGCGGCGCCACCTTCCAGATGGTGGCGCACGGTCTCATCTCCGGGCTGATGTTCATGGCGGTCGGCGTCATCTACAACGTCACCCACACCCGGATGGTCGGCGACATGAGCGGCATGGCCGACCGGATGCCGGTAACCGTCGGCATCCTCATCGCCGGCGCGTTCGGCTACATGGGGCTGCCGCTGATGGCCGGCTTCGCCGGCGAGTTCTTCATCTTCAAGGGCGCGTTCGCGTCGACGGTGCTGCCGTCGGCGCCGCTGTTCACGGCCGCCGCGATGTTCGGCATCGTCATCGTCGCCGGCTACCTGCTGTACGCGATGCAGCGCACCCTGTTCGGTGAGTTCAGCCTCGAAACCGACTACGAGGTGACGCGGGCCGACCTGCACGACACGCTGCCGCTGGCGGTGCTGCTGCTGTGCACCATCTGGCTCGGCGTCGCCCCCGAGACGTTCTTCAACATGATCACGGACGCAGTGGTTCCGATTCTCGGAGGTGGTGCCTGATGGCGCTCCCCGAGTGGACGGCGCTCGCTCCCGCGATCACGCTCGGCGTCACGGCGCTGGTGCTGCTCGTCGTCGACACCGTCAACCCGGACGACTCGAACCCGGCGGTGCTCGCCGCGGTCGCCGCGGTCGGGTCGCTGACGTCGCTCGGCTTCACCGGCTGGTTCCTGTCGGCCGGCACCGGCCAGCCGAGCACCGGCGGCGCCATCACGCTGTTCGCCGACGCCATCGTCGTCGACGGCATGGCGCTGTTCTTCCAGGCCGTGTTCGCCTCCGTGACGGCGCTCGTCGTCGTCGCGAGCTACGACTACCTGCGCGGCCGGCAGTACCAGGCGGAGTTCTACAGCCTCGTGCTGTTCGCCGCCTCCGGGATGGCGGTGATGGCGACCGCGAACTCCCTGGCGACCGCGTTCGTCGCCCTGGAGCTCGCGTCGCTGCCGTCGTACGCGCTCGTCGCGTTCCTCAAGCACAACAAGGGGAGCGTCGAAGCCGGGCTGAAGTACTTCCTCATCGGCGCGCTCTCCTCTGCGGTGTTCGCGTTCGGCATCTCGCTGGTGTACGCTGCGACCGGGAGCCTGCTGCTCTCTGACGTCGCCACGGCGCTCGCAGAAGTGGAAGCCGGCGGCGGCCTCGCCGGCGTCGCGGCGGTCGGCGTCCTGATGGTCGCCGGCGGCGTCGCGTTCAAGACCGCCTCGGTCCCGTTCCACTTCTGGGCGCCGGAGGCGTACGAGGGCGCGCCCGCCCCGATTTCGGGCTTCCTGTCGTCGGCGTCGAAGGCGGCCGGGTTCGCGCTCGCGTTCCGCGTGTTCACGGTCGGCTTCACGACGGCCACCGGCACGCCGATTCCGGCCATCGACTGGGTGCTGCTGTTCCAGGTGCTCGCCGTCGTCACGATGACGCTCGGTAACTTCGCGGCCGCGACCCAGGAGAACGTCAAGCGGATGCTCGCGTACTCCTCCATCGGCCACGCCGGCTACGCGCTCATCGGGCTCGCCGCCTGGACCGGCGGCGCCGCCGGCGCGAACGCGCTCGGCGCGTCGATGGCGCACCTGCTCGTCTACGGGTTCATGAACACCGGCGCGTTCCTGTTCGTCGCGCTCGCGGAACACTGGGGGGTCGGCCGGACCTTCGAGGACTACGCCGGGCTGGCGAAGAAGGCGCCCGTCGCGAGCGTCGCGATGACGGTCTTCATGTTCAGCCTCGCGGGGCTGCCGCCGTTCGGCGGCTTCTTCTCGAAGTACTTCCTGTTCATGGGCGCCATCCAGACCGGCTTCTGGTGGCTTGCAGCGGTCGGCGCCGTCAACTCGGCGCTGTCGCTGTTCTACTACAGCCGCGTCGTGAAGGCGCTCTGGATCGACGAGCCCGCCGCCGAGCGCGAACTCGGCGGCACCCCGACGGCGCTGTACGCCGCGGTCATCTTCGCCGGCGTCGGCACCGTCCTGCTGCTCCCGGCGTTCGGCCCGGTCATCGAGACCGCGCAGGCCGCCGCCGCGGCGCTCATCGGCTGACCCGCCGCGGTTCCGCTCTCCCGTTCGGTTCGTTCTGTTTCCGTCCGTTTCGCTCCGTTCCCGTTCGCCCCGTCTCGGAGGACGGTAGGGTTTTCCCGGCGCGTCCCACAGACACGCTGTGATGCGACGGCTCGTGCTCGGCTGCGGCACCGTCGGCCACGACATCGTGGAGTCGCTGGTCGGCCAGTCCGGCCGGCTCCACGTCGTGACCGCCGACAGCGGCCGGGCGACCGCGCTGCGCGACGAGAACGTCAGCGCCGTCGAGGCCGACCCGTCCGACCCGTCGAACTACCCGGACCGGGCGGACGTCGTCGTCGTCGGCGGAAGCAGCGCCGCCGTCAACGTCGCGGCGACGCGGAACGCGCGGCGCCGCTACCCGGACGCGTTCGTCCTGGCGTACGCCGGCGACGACGCCGACGACGCTGACTTGGCGGCGCTCGACGACGACGCTGACCGCGTCGTCGACCCGGTGGCGCGGACGTCAGAGCGCGTGCTGGCGGCGGCGACCGGCGAGCACGCCAGCCGGATGCGGCGGCTGCTCCGCGCGCTCCGGTCGGTCCCCGGGAAGCTCGCGGTGATGGCGCACGACAACCCCGACCCGGACGCAATCGCGTCCGCGGTCGCGCTGGTCAGGCTCGCGTCGTTCGCCGGCGTCGACGCCGAGCCGTGCTACTACGGCGACATCTCCCACCAGGAGAACCGGGCGCTCGTGAACCTGCTCGGCATCGAGATGCGGCAGCTCGACCCGGACGCCGACCCGCGCGAGGAGTTCGGCGGCTTCGCGCTCGTCGACCACTCCCGGCCCGGCGTCAACGACAGCCTCCCGGAGGACGTCCGGCCGGCGGTCGTCGTCGACCATCACCCGCCGCGTCAGCCCGTCGCCGGCGGCTTCATCGACCTGCGGTCGGAGGTCGGCGCCACCTCCACGCTCCTCGCGGAGTACCTCGACCGGTTCGGCGTCGACCTCGACGAGACGACGGCGACCGCGCTGCTGTACGGCGTCCGAATCGACACGAAGGACTTCACGCGGGAGGTGTCCGAGGCGGACTTCGACGCGGCCGCGTACCTGCTGCCGCACACCGACAAGTCGGTGCTCGAACGGGTGGAGTCGCCGAGCGTGAGCGCCGAGGTGCTCGACGTGCTGGCGCGCGCAATCGAGGAGCGCGAACAGCGCGGCTCCGCCGTCGCCTCCTGCGTCGGCGAACTCCGCGACCGCGACGCGCTCGCGCAGGCCGCAGAGCAGCTGTTGAACATGGAGGGCGTGAACACGACGCTGGTGTACGGCTACCGCGACGGCGTCGTCTACGTCTCCGGGCGGACCCGCGGCGCCGACGTCGACCTCGGCGAGACGCTCCGGGACGCGCTCGACCAGATCGGCTCCGCCGGCGGCCACGCCGACATGGCGGGCGCGCAGGTCCCGCTCGGCATCCTCGCGGACGTCGAGGACGGCTCGAAGGAGACGCTCACCGACGTCGTCCGCGACATCATCGCCGGCCGGTTCTTCGAGACGCTCGAAGACGCCCCGGCGGCGCCGACCCCGGCGGCCGACCGCGCAGTCACCTTCCCCGAGGAGGACTGACGGCCGCGGTTCGGGCGGCTCCGGGCGGCCGCGACGCGCTGCTCCGTACGGAAACCATTACCGTCGTCGGGGCCGTCTCTCCGGCACGTGATGAGTGACTCCGGGTACGCGGTGTCGCGGCCGACGGTCGACGAGTACATGACTCGGGACGTCGCGACGGTGTCGCCGGACGACTCGGTGCGGGAGGTCGCAGAGCGCATCGCAGAGAGCGACGAGCACAACGGCTTCCCGGTCACCGACGGCCGAACCGTCGTCGGGTTCGTGTCGGCGCGCGACCTGCTGTTGGCGGACGAGGACGCGAGGCTGTTCACGGTGATGACCGACGACATCATCGTGGCGCACCCGGACATGAAGGTGAACGACGCGGCGCGCGTGATTCTGCGGTCCGGCATCCAGAAGCTCCCGGTGGTGGACGACGCCGGAAACCTCGTCGGCATCATCTCGAACACGGACGTCATCCGCAGCCAGATCGAGCGGGCGACCCCGGAGAAGGTCGGGAAGCTGATGCGGACGCTCGAGGAGATTCACGGCATCGAGGTGGACGAGGAGCGCCGCACCGTCGACCTGTCCGAACTGGTGCCGACGCAGGCGCGCGTGTACGCCGACGAACTGGAGGGGCGGCGGTACGAACTGGAACGCGGCCTCTCGGAGCCACTGGTCGTCATCGACAACGACGGGACGCTGGTGCTCGCCGACGGCCACCACCGCGTGAAGGCGGCCGCGCGGCTCGACGTCGACGAGATGGACGCGTACGTCATCGTCATCGACGACGCCGTCGACCTCGGGATGCTGAAGACCGCTGAGAAAGAGGGGCTCGAAACCATCGACGACATCGACGTCGTCGACTACGCGCGCCACCCGCTGGTGGAGACCACGAAGCGGTTCCAGGAGTAACCCGGAGCGGCGGCGCGCAGGCGGCGCGCAGGTCAGGCGGGTCGTCTTCGGCTCACCGGTCGCCGGTCACTCGGTGTCGAACTCGGCTTTCCACGCCTCGACGAGGTCGACCGCGGCGTCCCGGTCGGCGACGGTTTCGTGGCGGTAGGCGGCGCCGTCTGCGGCCTGCTTCAGCCGGTCGACCCTGACCGTGTAGCCGCCGTCGGCGCGTTCGCGGAGCCGAATCGTGGCGTAGCCGTCGTCGCGCTCCCACTCCTCGTAGTCGCCGTCGGCGTCGACGGAGTCCCAGCTCATACGGACGCGTCGCCGCCGCGGCCCCTGAATCCGCCGGTTCTCGCCGCGGCGACGGCGCCGACCCCGGCGGTTCGCCGCACGGCGGTCACTCGTGGCCGGAGACGCGGACCGGCTCGTACGGCTCTTCGAGGTAGGCGACGTCGCTCGCCGTCAGCGTGACGTCGAGCGCTTCGACGGCGTCTTCGAGGTGTTCGACGCTCGTCGTACCGACGATGGGCGCGTCCACGCTGTCCTTCTGGAACAGCCACGCCAGCCCGATTTGCGCCATCTTCACGCCTTTCTCCGCGGCGAGCTCCTGGACGCGTTCGTTGACTTCGCGGCCGCCGCCCTCCAGGTACGGGTGTTCGCGGGCGTACGAGTCGCTCTTGCCGCGCGTCGTCGACTCGGCTTCCTCGTGGGGCCGGGCGAGCCAGCCGCGCGCGAGCGGCGACCACGGGATGACGCCGACGTTCTCCCGGTCGCACAGCGGCAGCATCTCGCGCTCCTCCTCGCGGTACAGGAGGTTGTAGTGGTTCTGCATCGTCACGAACCGTTCGAGCCCGAGGCGGTCGCTGGCGTGGAGCGCCTCCGCGAACTGGTGTGCCCACATCGACGACGCGCCGACGTACCGCGTCTTTCCGCGCCGGACCGCGTCGTCGAGCGCCCGCAGCGTCGTCTCGATGGGCGTGTCGTCGTCCCAGCGGTGCGTCTGGTAGAGGTCGACCGTCTCCATGCCGAGCCTGTCGAGGCTCGCGTCGAGTTCCTGCTCGATGGCTTTCCGCGACAGCCCGCCGGAGTTCCGGTTGTCCGGGTCCATCTGGAAGTAGCCCTTGGTGGCGACGACGAACCGGTCGCGGTCGTAGCCGTCGAGCGCCTCGCCGAGCACCCGCTCGGACTCGCCGGCCGAGTACATGT
Organism: Halobaculum sp. P14; assembly: GCF_051195155.1. Lineage (NCBI taxonomy): Archaea > Methanobacteriati > Methanobacteriota > Halobacteria > Halobacteriales > Haloferacaceae > Halobaculum > Halobaculum sp. P14. The sequence goes on along the minus strand of NZ_JBNTKB010000006.1, from coordinate 202,478 downwards.
TCGCGGTGTCGAAGAAGTTCACGCCGAGGTCGATTGCGCGCTCTACCAGTTCCTTTCCCGCCTCCTCGTCGAGCACCCAGTCGCGCCAGTCCGGGTCGCCGAAGCTCATGCAGCCGAGACAGATCTTCGACACCTCCATGCCCGTGTCGCCGAGCGTCGTGTACTCCATGGGCGGCCGGACGGCCGGAGTCCCCAAAAACCCGGGCGTCCGTGAGCGGCCGGCGGCCGGGGACGGGAGCCGACGGAATTTCGGGCTTGACGGACGCGCCGCGTCACGGTTCAGCCGTCATGTGGGAAACAGGTCCCGACCGTGACGAACCGGAGTGGCGCGAAGTCCCGACGCCGTTCAGCCAGACGCTGTTCGACGTGGTCGACACGACCGACGGCCCGTACGCCATCGGCGCGGGCGGCACGCTGGTCGCCGACCGCGGCGACGGCTGGGAGGTCGTCCTCGACGACGGCCCGAACGCCCGCGAGAACCAGCTCCGCGCGCTCGACGTCACCGACGACGGGAAGCGCGTCTGGTTCCTCGGCTCGTCGGGCGCCGTCGGCATGTACGACGTCACCCAGCAGAAGAAGTACGACTACTCCTACCCGAAACAGAAGACGTCGACGTGGGAGGGAATCGCCGTCGCCGGCGAGTCCGGCACGGAGAAGGGGTTGATGGCGAACGGCTCCGGCGAAATCATGCCGTTCGTCATCGACGGCTTCGACGTCGACTGGGAGCAGGTCGCCACGCCGGCCGGGAAGGCCTCGAAGGTCGCCGCGCTCGCGGCGTCGTCCGACGGCGTCGGCTACGCCATCGACACCTCCGGCAACGCCTACCGAACAACCGAGGACGACGGCTGGAAAGACATCGGCATCGTCAACGCCCAGGTGAAGTTCTACGACGTCTACGCCGGACAGAACCGCGTCTACGTCGCCGGCGGCGACGGCCGACTGTACCGCCGCGACGACTCCTACCACGGCTGGACGCCGATTTCGGTGACCGACAAGACCGCGCTCCGCTCGTTCGACGTCGAACCCCACGACGACGGCAGCCGCGAGATGGTGGTGCTCGGCAACAGCGGCGCCATCTTCCACCGCACCGGCGACGAGCGCTGGGAGCGCGTGCACACCCCGGTGTCCGCCGACCTCTACTCGCTGTCGCTCGGCGAGACGGACGTCGCCGTCGGCGCCAGCGGCACCGTCGTCGAGCGCGCGGCCGCGCCGCGCCAGCACGGCACCAGCCCGGACGGCGACAACTTCGACGACACCGGCGAGAACCAGGACGCCGACCAGTATCAGGCGGGCGAATCCGGCACCTCGCGGCACGCCGACGACGGCGCGCCGAACGGGTCGTCGGGTGGCTCCTCGGGAGATACGTCGGGCGGAACGTCGGGCGGAACGTCGGGAGATACGTCGGGGGGAACATCGGGTGATACGTCAGGCAGCACGTCGGGTGGCACGGCCGGCGGAACGTCGGACGGCTCGCCGGATTCGTCGGCTGACGGGTCACGGCAGTCGGGCTCCGGGTCGTCGACCGGCGGGGGGCAGCCGTCCGGACCGAACGCACGGGCGCTCGACGACCTGAGCGTCGAGCAACTGCGGCGGCTGAAGGGGAGCAGCGACGTCTACGTCTACCGCGACAGCGACGGGACCGACGAGGACGCGGCGCTGTTCGACGAGGACGAGTAGCGGCCGTCGTCGCAGATGCCCCGACTTCTTCGCGCTGCCCGCTCGGCCCGACGCGTCGCCCGGTGGTTCGTCCCCCTGTGGCGTGCCATCACCACCCAAATTATTATTCCGGATAGAAACCACTGTCCGGTATGGCAGTCAGCTACGAGGAGGCGGTGGCGGAGTTCGAGTGGGACATCCCGGACGACTACACGCTCCCGTCGGTCATCGAACGGCACGCCGACGAGTTCGGCGACCGCGTCGCCGTGACGTTCCTCGACGACGACGGCGCCCGCGAGCAGCGGACGTACGCGGACGTCCGCGACGACATGAACCGGTTCGCGAACGCGCTCGCGGACCGCGGCGTCGGCGAGGGCGACCGGGTCATGCACCTGTTCCCGCGGCACCCGGACGCGTTCGCGGTACAGCTCGGCGTCCTGAAACGCGGCGCGCTCGTCGTCCCGTGCTCGTCGATGCTGAAGCCGAAAGACATCGCGTTCCGCGCGTCGGACTGCGAGGCGACGACGGCGGTCGTCCACGACGACCTCACCGACATGGTCGAGCCGGTCGTCGACGACACGCCGCTCGACCGACTCATCCGGCTCGGCGGCGACGACGCCGACGGCGCCGACGACGGAGCCGGCGACTGGGAGTCGTTCGCGGCGCTGCTCGACGGCGAGTCCACGAGCCACGACGGCCCCGACGTCGGCGCAGCCGACCCGATGAGCATCAACTACACGTCCGGGACGACCGGGCAGCCGAAGCCGGTGCTCCACAAGCACCGGTGGCTGCGCGCGTTCGAACTCGTGAACGCGCCGTACTGGTGGGGCGTCACCGCCGACGGCGAGTCCGCGCCCGGCAGCGACGGCGACGTCGACCTCTCGGAGGAGCTGCTGTGGGCGACCACCGGCACCGGCTGGGCGAAGTGGTTCTGGTCGCCGGTCGGCGTCGGCCTCACGGTCGGCGCGTCGCAGCTGCTGTACGACGGCGAGTTCGACCCGGACGCGTTCCTCTCCGTGATGGCCGAGGAGGGCGTGACGCGGCTGTGCGCCGTCCCGACGCAGTACCGGATGTTCACGCAGACGGACCTCTCGGCGTACGACCTGTCGCTGACCGAGGCGGTGTCGGCCGGCGAGCCGCTGAACCGCGAACCCATCGAGGCGATGCAGGAGGCGTTCGGCATCACGCCGCGGGACGGCTACGGGCAGACCGAGACGGTCGCGCTCGTCACGAACTACCCCGGAATCGACGTGAAGGAGGGGTCGATGGGGAAGCCGACGCCGGGGCTCGGCACGACGCTCATCGACACCGAAGAGGAGGAGCCGGTGGAGCCGGGGACCATCGGCGAAATCGCGGTGCCGGTCGACTGCCCCGGCATCTTCGACGGCTACTACGAGAAGCCGGCGCTCGACGAGAAGACGTTCGCCGGCGACTACTACCGCACCGGCGACCTCGCCCGCGTCGACGAGGACGGCTACCTGTTCTTCGAGGGCCGCGCCGACGACATCATCCTCTCGGCCGGCTACCGCATCGGCCCGTTCGAGGTGGAAGACGCGCTCGTCTCGCACGACGCCGTCGCGGAGGCGGCCGCGGTCGCGTCGCCGCACGAGGAGCGCGGGAACGTCGTGAAGGCGTACGTCGTCCTCGCCGACGGCCGCGACGGCTCCGAGGCGCTCACCGAGGAGCTCCAAGCGTACATGAAAGCGGAGACGGCGCCGTACAAGTACCCGCGAAGAATCGAGTACGTCGACGAACTCCCGAAGACGTCGTCCGGGAAGACGCGCCGCATCGAACTGCGGAAGCGCGAAGAGCGGAAGTTCGGCGAGTAAGCCGCCGGGCGCCGCCGCGTTCGGTTTCTGCCGCGTTCGGTTTCTCCCGGCGTCAGTAGACGTCGGCGTCGACGAGGGCGCGCCGGATGCGGTCGCGGAGGTCGAAGTCGTCGATGCCGGACAGCCGCGGGTACACCGTGACGACGGTCGGCGGGTCGACGAGCAGCACGGCCTCCGTCTCGGTGTCCACGTACACCTCGCGGTCGTAGTCGACGTCAACGTGGACCGACCGGTCCAGCAGCGCCGCCGCGTCGGGCGGGTCGCCGCCGACCCGTTCGCGCCACCGGTCGCGGGCGTGCCCGGAGAGGTGCGGCGCCGCGTCCCCGGCGTCGACGTCGAGGTCGTCGCCGAACGCCGCGCGGACCTCGTCGGCGACCCAGTCTTCGAGGAAGCGCCACGCGCCGTACTCGTCGGCGACGTTCACGACGTGCGCCGCGGCCGACTCGCCGTACAGGTCGCCCTCGACGAGGCTCGTGATGCCGCCGTCGGCGTCCAGCAGCGCGGTCTGGGTGGTGTCGTCGCCGTCGAGGTAGACGACGAGGCCGCGCGAGTCGACGCCGATGCGTCGGTCGTACCGCGAGAGGAAGCCGTGGGCGTCGTAGCGGCCGAGGCCGTTCCCGTTGGTGTCGACCGGCTCCGGGTCGTCGACCAGCACCGCCGCGAGCGCGTCGTCCGCAGACATCACCCGCCTGTCGGTGCCGAAGCCGGGAATACCTGCCGTCCCGGCGCGAAGCCGGAAGAAAACTTATCACGGACGCGGAACGTCGGCCCCGTATGGCATCCGAGCCCTCCATCGGCGACGACAGCGGCTGCCCGAAGTGCGGCCACACGGACGCGGAAGTCGGCACGATGTCGACGACCGGCGGCGGCCTCAGCAAAATGTTCGACATTCAGACAAATAAGTTCAAGGTGGTGTCGTGTACGAACTGCGGCTACTCCGAGCTGTACCGCGACGTCGGCTCCCGCGGCGGCGACCTCGTCGACGTGTTCCTCGGCTGATGGTCGAAGCCGCGGCGGCCGTCCTGCTGTTCGTGCTGCTCGGGGTGGGCGCGCCGCTCGTGCTGTACGCGCTGGTCCGCGAGGAACGCCGACGCGACGCGGAGACCGTCTCGGACCGCGAGTCGGCCGAGCGCGCCGCCCGGCGCGACGTCGACGACGACCGACCCGACCGCTGACGGCGCTGCCGAGCGAGGTTCGTGCGGCCCCGGCGGCGACCCGGCCACGTGCACTCGGTCCCGGGTCACCCTCAACGGTTTTGAGGGCGGCGTCCGACGCGGGAGTAATGGCTTCGACGGCCGGTCGACGCGAATGACGCTCTGGCTCCTCGGCGACCAGTTGTACCCGGAGGCCGCCCCGCTCCAGCGACACGACTCCGTCCTGCTGGTTGAGGCGCACGAGTTCGCCGACCGGCTGGCGTACCACCCGCAGAAGCTGACGCTGCTGTTCGCCGCGATGCGGCACGCCCGCGACGACCTGCGGGACCGCGGCGTCGACGTGACGTACCTGCGGGCGGCGACGTTCGGCGACGCGCTCGACGACTACTTCGCGGCGAACCCGGGCGCGTCGCTGACCGTGATGCGGCCGTCCAGCCACGGCGCCGCAGACCGGCTCCGCGAACTCGTCGAGTCGCGCGGCGGCAGCCTCTCGGTCGTCGCCTCGGACCTGTTCGTGACGTCGCCGGCGGAGTGGGACCGGTGGACCGACGGCCGCGGCGACGGCTACCGCCAGGAGCAGTGGTACCGGCACGTCCGCCGGGAGACGGGCGTGCTGATGGACGGCGACGACCCGGTCGGCGGCGACTGGAACTACGACGAACAGAACCGCGAGACGCCGCCGGACGACTGGGACGCGCCGCCGCTGCCGACGTTCGAGCCCGACGACCTCACCCGCGAGGTCCACGCGTTCGTCACCGAGCGGTACGGCGACCACTGGGGCGACGCCGACCTCGACGGCTTCCCGTGGCCCGTCACCCGGTCGGAGGCGCTCGCCGCGCTCGACCAGTTCGTCGAGACGCGGCTCCCCGCGTTCGGGCCGTACCAGGACGCGATGCTGCAGGGGGAGTGGGCGCTCGCGCACTCGCTGCTGTCGCCGGCGCTCAACCTCGGCCTGCTCCACCCGCGGGAGGTGGTCGACGCCGCGACGGCCGCCTACCGCGACGGCGACGCGGACGTCCCGCTGCAGTCCGTCGAGGGGTTCGTCCGGCAGCTACTCGGCTGGCGCGAGTTCATGCGGCACGCCTACCGGGAGGCGATGCCGGGGCTCGCCGACGCGAACCAGCTCGGCCAGGAGCGCGACCTCCCGCCGCTGTACTGGACCGGCGACACCGACATGGCGTGTCTCTCCGCGGCCGTCGGGCACGTGCGGCGGCGCGGCTACGCTCACCACATCGAGCGGCTGATGGTGCTGTCGAACTTCGCGCTGCTGTACGGCGTCGACCCGGCGGCGCTCAACAGGTGGTTCCACCTCGGCTTCGTCGACGCGTTCCACTGGGTGACGACGCCGAACGTCGTCGGCATGGGGAGTTTCGGGACGGACCTGGTCTCCTCGAAGCCGTACGCGGCGTCCGCGAACTACGTGAACCGGATGAGCGACCACTGCGCGTCCTGCCCGTACGACCCGGACGAGACGACCGGCGAGGACGCCTGCCCGTTCAACAGCCTCTACTGGGACTTCCTGCGCGAACACGAGGAAACGCTGCGCGGCACCGGCCGGATGGGGCTCGTCTATCACCACGTCGACGACAAAGACGACGCTGAGTGGCGCGCCATCCGCGACCGCGCCGCCGACGTCAGGGCCGACGCCGCGAACGGCGACCTCTAAGCGTCGCTTCGGCCGTGGCTGTGGCCGTCGTCGCCGTCGTCGCCATGGCTGTGTCCGTGGCCGTCACTCTCGTCGCTGTGGCCGTCGTCGTCGTGGCTTTCGTCGTCGCCGTTCTGGCTGCCGTCGGCGACGAGCGAGAGGACGCGGACGCGCTGCACCTCGTCGAAGTCGCGGAGCCGGTAGACGAGTTCGCGGACGCGGGCGGCGTCGCCGGCGCAGAAGGCGGTTTCGAGACACCAGCCCTCCCGGTGGACGTGGCTCGTCGTCGTGATGACGTCCTGGTAGTCGTGCTGGACGCGGTGGAGTTGGCCGACCACGTCGTCGTGGAGGTAGTCGTAGGCGACGACGGCGGTGACGTCGCCGGCGGCGTCTTCGAGCCGCGTGTGGCGCTCGACGTACTCCTGCATCGCTTCGCGGACGGCGCGCGACCGCGAGTCGAACCCCTCCGCGTCGGCGACGTCGTCGAACGCCGCGAGCACGTCGTCCGGGACGTTCAGGCTGGTCCGCATGCCTCCTCCTCCGTGCCGCCGCCGGTTCGGCGTTTCGGTATTACCGACCCGGCGATTCGGTCATAACAGCCGTTTTCCGTCGGTGCCGCCGACGGTCCGTCGTGATTCACGACGTCGCTCCCGGCTTACTCGTCGGCGCGCTGGCGCTCGGCGCGGTCCACGGCGCCGAACCGGGCCACGGCTGGCCCGTCGCCGCCGCGTACGCCTTCGACCGCACGAACAGCTGGCTCTCCGGGCTCGCCGCCGGCCTCGTCATCGGCGTCGGCCACCTCGTCTCCAGTCTCGCGGTCGTCGGCATCTTCTTCCTCCTCAAGACGCAGATACCGATGGACGGCCTCTCCGACCCGCTGCACGTGCTCGGCGTCGCCATCGGGTCCCCGATCGGCGTCTTCGCCGGCGTCCTCCTCGTCCTGCTCGGCGTCCGCGAGTACCGCGGCGGCGGGCACTCGCACGGCCACGACGACCAGCACTCACACGGCCACTCACACGGCCACTCGCACGGCCACGACGAAGGCCAGAACCATTCACACGGCGACGCGTCGGCGGACGAGCAGCCGGCGGACGGCCCCGGCCGCCTGCACCGCGACGTCGACGTCGCTCACGGCGTCGGTCACTCGCACAGCCACGACGGCCACGGTGACGGCGGCCACGGCGACGACTCCGGCCACCATACCCACGACCACGACGACTCCGGTCACCATACCCACGACGACCACAGCCACCACGACCACTCGCACGGAGACGGCGGCGTGTTCGGGCGGCTGACCGCGGCGCTCCCGTTCGTCGGCGGCGACGGCAGCGGTTCCGGCCACGGCCACGGCCACGACGCGCTGTCGGCGGACGACGGCCTGTACGGCATCGCGGTCTCCGCGTTCGTGCTCGGCTTCGCCCACGAGGAGGAGTTCGAAATCATCGCCATCTGCGCCGGGTCACAGCACTGTCTCGGGCTGATGCTGGCGTACGCCGGCACCGTCGTCGGCGTCATCACCGCGCTCACGCTCCTGCTCGTCGCCGGCTACACGCGCTTCGAAGACCGGATGGACCGCTACTCCGAGCACTTCCCGACGGTGTCGGCGGTCGTCCTCGTCGCCATGGGCGTCGGCTTCCTGCTCGGCGTGCTCTGAGGCGTCCGGCGACGCGCCGTCACCGGAGCCAGCCGAACAGCCGGTACCGGTCGTCCGGGTCGTACCGCCGGAACAGCAGGCTGTTCGCCAGCACCGACACCGACGAGAACGCCATCGCCGCGGCGGCGAGCACCGGCTGGAGCAGGCCGAGCGACGCCAGCGGAATCATCGCGGTGTTGTAGCCGAGCGCCCAGAACAGGTTCTGCTTGATCTTCGCGAGCGTCCCCTCCGAGACGTTGATGGCCTTCACGACGTCGAGCGGGTCCGACCGCATCAGCGTCACGTCGGCCGCCTCGATGGCGACGTCGGTGCCGGAGCCGATGGCGACGCCGACGAACGCCGCGGCGAGCGCCGGCGCGTCGTTGACGCCGTCGCCGACCATCATGGCGCGCGACCCGTCCGCCTGAATCGCCTCGACGGCGTCGGCTTTGTCCGACGGCAGCACGCCGGCGCGGACGTTCTCCTCGTCGACGCCGACCGACTCTGCGACGGCGCGGGCGGTGCGTTCGTTGTCGCCGGTAATCATGTGGACGTCGACGCCGCGGTCGCGGAGCGCGGCGACGGCGTCGCGGGCGCTCGGCTTCACCTCGTCCGCGACCGCGAGCACGCCGAGCAGTTCGCCGTCGAGCGCGACCAGCATCGCCGTCTTCCCTTCCGACTCCAGTTCCGCCATCGCGTCGAGCGCCGGCGCCGGGTCGACGTCGTCCTCGCGGAGCAACTCGGGCTTCCCGACGACGACGGTGCCGTGCTCCGTCCGGGCGCGGATGCCCTTCCCGGAGACGTTCTGGAGGATGTCGAGGTCGCCGGCGTCGACGCCGCGGTCGCGTGCGCCGGCGACGACCGCCTCCCCGATCGGGTGTTCGCTGCCGCTCTCGGCGGTCGCGGCGACGGCGAGCAGGAACTCCTCGGTGACGGCTCCGGCGGCCGCGGCGTCACCGTCGCCGTCGACGTTGCGGTCGCGGTCCTGGCCGGCCGACGCGCCGTCCGCGGCGTCGTCGGTCGTCGCCGCGGCGCCGTCGGTCGCCGGCGCGACGACGCGGGCGTCGGTCAGCGTCATCTCGCCTTTCGTCAGCGTCCCGGTCTTGTCGAAGACGACCGCATCGACGTCCTTGACGCGTTCGAGCACGTCGCCGCCCTCGAACAGGACGCCGTGCTGGGCGCCGATGCTGGTGCCGACCATCGTCGCAGCCGGCGTCGCCAGGCCGAGCGCGCACGGGCAGGCGATGAGGACGGCGGAGGCGAACACGAGCACCGCGAACTCGGTGGCACCGACCGCCGCCGGGCCGCCCGCGGCGAGCCCCCACAGCGGCAGGCCGCCGACGAACGACGCGAGCGCCTCGGGCGCGAGGAACCAGACGGCGCCCCACAGCAGCGCGTTGCCGATGACGGCCGGGACGAAGTACGCCGAGATGCGGTCCGCGAGGTTCTGAATCTCGGGCTGGCGCGACTGCGCCTCCTTCACGCGCTGGACGATCTGCTGGATGGCGGTCTCCTCGCCGACCTTCGTCGCCTCGACGACCAGCACGCCGTTTTCGTTCACCGTGGAGCCGATGACCTCGTCGCCCGGCTCTTTCGTCACCGGGACGGACTCGCCGGTCACCATCGACTCGTTCACGGCGGATTCGCCCTCGCGGACGACGCCGTCCGTCGGGATTTTCTCGCCCGGCGTCACCTTCAGCCGGTCGCCGACGGCGACGTCTTCGAGCGGCACTTCCTCCTCCGTCCCGTCGTCGCGGACCACGGTCGCGGTGTCCGCCTCCATTTCGAGCAGCGAGCGGAGCGCGGCGCTCGCCTGGCTCTTCGAGCGGGCTTCGAGGTAGTTCCCGAGCGTGATGAACACGAGGATGAGCGCCGCGGTGTCGAAGTAGAGGCCGGCCTGCGGGAGCGCGCCGACGAGCGCGAGCACGGAGTAGCCGTACGCCGTCGACGACCCGAGCGCGATGAGGACGTCCATGTTGGCGCGGCCGTTCACGACGACCGCCTTGTACGCGTTCTCGTAGAACTCGCGGCCGAGCGCGTACTGCACCGGCGTCGCCAGCGCGAACGCGACCCAGCCGAACGGCAGCGCCGTCCCCGGGACGTGCTCCGGGAGCGTCCCCGCCGCGAACAGTTCGAGCAGCAGCATCGCGACCAGCGGCGTCGCCAGCGCGGCGCCGAACAGCGTCAGCCGGCGCTGCCGCGCCAACTCCGCCTCGCGGGCGGCGTCCCGGCGCTCGTCCGCGTCCCCGTCGCCGCCCTCACGAATCGGCTCGTAGCCGGCGTCCTCGATGGCGTCGTACACCGACGACAGCCGGGTCGCCGCCGGGTCGTACCGGACGGTCGCCTCGTCCGTCGCGAAGTTCGCGTCCACCGAAATCACGCCCGGCAGTGACCCGACCGCGTCCTCGATGGTGGCCGAGCAGTTCGCGCAGGTCATCCCGGTGACGCCGACCGTGACGGACTCCGCTACCGGGTCGTAGCCGGCGGACTCGATGGCGTCGTAGACGTCGGCGAGCGACGCCCGCTCCGGGTCGTACTCGACGGTGGCCTCGTCGGTGGCGTAGTTCGCGTCCGCCGAGACGCCGTCGAGCCCCTCCAGCGCGTCCTCGATGGTGGCCGAGCAGTTCGCGCAGGTCATCCCGCGCACCTCGACTGTCACTCTGTGCGTGTCGGTCATTACGAACAGATACGTGCTCCCCGTTCAAGCGGCTTTCCACTGTTCCGATTCAGTGAACCCGCGGTTCGACTTCGGAATTCAGAGGCGATATCGAGAAATTTCTTCGAATCCAAACCGGGCTGCGCACAGAGGCCCGGGACCGTAACGGGCATCAAGCCGCGGCTCCAACGAACGGCTATGTCGACGACACTCACCATCAGCGGCATGACCTGCGGCGGCTGTGAGGACTCCGTCGAGACGGCGCTCAGCGAGGTCGACGGCGTCACGTCGGTGTCCGCGGACCACGAAGCCGACTCGGCGACCGTCGAGGGCGACGCCGACCCGCTCGACCTCGTCGCCGCCGTCCCGGAGCCGTACGAAGTCGAATCGACGCAGTAACGCCACCGCCCCGCTCGGCCGACTCCGCTGATTCCGCTGGTTCTGCTGAGTCGCCGGATTCGGCGGAGTCGGCCGATTCTGCTGACCCGGCCGATTCGGCGGAGTCGGCCGATTTTGCGAGCTCTGGCCGCTCGCGCCGGTCAGCGCCCCATCGTGTAGAACTCCTCGTTCGGCCGCCAGTCCGCGAACGTCGCCAGCCTGTTGCTGAGGTTGAAGAAGGCGGCGACGGCGCCGATATCCCACACCTCCTCCCGCGAGTAGCCCGCCTCGACCAGCATGTCGAGGTCGTCGTCGGTGACGGCGTCCGGCTCCTCCGTCAGCTTCACCGCGACCTCCAGCATCGCCATCCGCTCGTCGCTGACGTCGGCGGTGCGGTGGTTCGACACCAGTTGGTCTGCGAGCTTGGGGTCCTTCGCGTAAATCCGGACGAGCGCCCCGTGGGCGACGTTGCAGTAGAGGCAGTGGTTCCGCCCGGAGACGGCGACGATTATCATTTCGACCTCCTCGCGGTCGAGGGCGGTGTCGTCGACGAGCGCGTCGTGGTACGCCACGAACGCCCGGAAGTGGCTCGGCCTGTACGCGAGCGCCGCGAACACGTTCGGCGTGAACCCGGCGCGGTCCGCCTCCTCGGCGATTCGGTCACGGAGGTCCGCCGGCAGGTCGTCGTAGTCCGGCACCGGGAATCGGCGCTGCGCGTCGTCGTTCAGGGTCGGCGACTGGGAGTCTGTCACGACTCCGCGTTCGCCGACGGACAGCATAAAACTCGGCTCCGGACGGCCGGCCGAGTCGGCCGGCAGCCGTCTACACGACGCCGAAGGCGAGCGCGGCCGCGGCGGCGACGGCGAACACGCCGAGGCCGAACAGCCCGAGGTTCCAGGCGGTGCTGTCCGCGCGCGTCAGATTCAGCGACCACTCGTACGGGTACGGCCACAGGAAGTTCACGCCGGAAGGCGTGATGACGTCGCCGGCGAGGTGCGCCGTCACCGACCCGAAGCCGAGCAGGAACCCGAACGCCGGCATCGACAGCCCCGCCGGCACCGCCACCGAGAACACCGGTTCGAGCAGCGTCGCGGCGTAGCCGAACGCGGCGCCGACCGCGGCGGCGAACAGCAGCGAGTGCGTCGGGCCGCGGTGCGGAACGCCCGGGACGCGGTGGTCGACGTCCGGCAGCATCGCGAGGTACAGCATCGTCGCCCCGGTGAGGAACGCGAGCGCGCCGTAGCCCGCCGTCACGAGCCAGTAGCCGACCGGCGCGAACAGCAGCAGCGACACTCCCAGGTGGCCCTTCCGGTACACGCCGTCCGCTTCGCGGCCCCCGCGTAAATGCGCTCGGGGTCCGGTCGGTCTCCGGCTGTACTCGGACCGCGCTCGGCCCGACGACGGCGGGTCCTACTGGTTCCAGGCGGCCGAATCCGGGTCGATGAGGCGGTTCTCGTCGAGGTCGTCGATGCGGGCGAGCGCGTCGTCGTCGAGGGTGAGCGACTGGGCTTCGTAGTTCGCGCGGACGTGGTCGCCGGTCCCCTTCGGGATGGGGACGAGCGTCTCCTGTGCGAACGCCCACGCGAGACAGACGGCGGCGGGCGAGGCGTCGTGTTCGTCGGCGACGTCGACGATGACCGGGTCGTCGAGCAGGTCGCCCTGGCCGAGCGGCGAGTAGCAGACGAGCGCGTGGCCGTGCTGACGGGCGTACCGCCGGAGTTCGCGCTGCCGGAACCGCGGGTGGCACTCCACCTGGTGGGCGGCGACCGGCGCGTCCAGCCGGTCGAGCGCCTCGTCGAGCAGCCGCGGCGTGAAGTTCGACAGGCCGACGTGGTCGGTGACGCCGTCGTCGTACAGTTCGTCCATCGCGCGGAGCGTCCCGTCCGGGTCGTACGCACCGGTCGGCCAGTGGACGTACAGCAGGTCGACGGAGTCGACGCCGAGCCTGTCCAGCGAGGCGTTCGCGGTGCGCTTGGCGTCGTCGTACGCGAGGTTCTCCGGGTGAATCTTCGTCGCGACGACGACGTCGTCGCGGTCGACGCTGCTCCGCCGGATTCCCTCGCCGACCGCCTCCTCGTTGTCGTACATCTGCGCCGTGTCCACGAACCGGTAGCCGACGTCGAGCGCCGCGGCGACGGTGTCCGCGCACTGCTCGAAGTCGTCGTTGCCGGATGTGCCGAGGCCGAGCGGCGGCAGGTCGAGACCAGTCATGACACGAACTGGGGACGGCGCCGGCAAAAACCCGCGGCTTACAGCGCCGACTCGATTTTCGCGCTGATCTTCTCGTACGTCGGCGAGACGTACTCGCCGTTCACCAACACCCACGGCGTCCCCTGCACGCCCGCCTCGGTGCCGCGCTGCTTGTCGGCTTCCACCACCGGCCGGTACGTCCCGCTGGTGCCGTCTTGAATCACGGTACACGGCTCCAGGTCGACTGCTTCGGCGGCGGAGCCGAGCAGGTCCGTCGAGTAGCTGTCCTGGTTCTCGAACAACTGGTGGGCGAAGTCGAAGAACGCCGCGTCGTCCGCGGCGTCCTGGACGCTCCGCGCTGCGCTGGCGGCCTCCCACGCCCACTCGCGCACCGGAATCGGCCAGTCGTGGTGCTCGAACAGGATGGTGCCGGGGTCGGCGTACTCCGACTTCAGTTTCGGCAGCACCTGGAGGCTGAACGTCCGGCAGTGCGGACACGAGAAGTCCTCCCACGCCTTCACCACGACGTCGGCGTCGGGGTTCCCCATCGTCGGCTGCGGAAGCTCCTCGACCGTGTCCGGGTCGCTCCCCGAACAGCTGTAACTACTCCCGTCGCCGCCGAGACCGAGACAGCCCGTCAGCGACGCCGTTGCCCCGCCGACCGCTGCGAGATACGCCCGTCGACTCGTCATGGCCGACCGTCCGCACGGCGCGATGTTAAGCACACCGAACGACGCGGTGAAACGAGCCGTACAGCCCACGCGCTCGGCGGTCGGTGCGGCGACGCGCTCGACGGTTTCGGCGGCCGTCGCCGCCTCTCCGCCACCGCCTCTGGCTCCGTTTCCCCGCAACCGCCTCTGGCTCCGTTTCCCCGCCACCGCCCTCCCGCCTCCCCGCCCTCGCCGTACGATTCCGTCGACCCGTGACCGCGACTATTTTATCACGGACGGTACACGAACGAACGATGAGCCGAGACGCGCGGTCGGTCGCGGTCGGTGTCGGGACGGCGGCGACGGTCGCGACGTTCGTCGGCGTGGTCACAGCGGCGATGCTGGCGCCGTGGTTCTCGTGGCGGGCGAACGCGCTGTCGGACCTCGGCGTCACCGCCGGCAGCGCGGCGCTGTTCAACGGCGCGCTGCTCGTCGGCGGCGTCGCGTCGCTGCCGTACGCCTGGGCGCTGTGGGACGCCGCGGACGGCGCGGACCGGGCGGTCCCGGTCGGCTTCGCCGCCACCGCGCTGCTGCTCGCCGGGGTCGGCGCGTTCCCGGCCGACACGGCGCTGCACGCCCCCGTCGCCATCGGCGCGTTCCTCGGAATCACGGCGACGCTCGCCGTCGACGGCGCGCTCCGACGCGACACGCCCACCGGCCGGGTGTCCGCGGCGCTCGCGGTCGTCCACCTCGGCTACTGGCTGCTGTGGGGCGCCGGCGTCAGGCTCGGCCCCGGCCTCGCCATCCCGGAACTCGTCGGCTCCGTCGCGCTGCTCGTCTGGGTCGTCACGCTCTCCCCCGTCGCGCCGCTCGACGGGTAGAGCGGCCGGCCGAGGTCGAACTGACGAACGCCGCGAACGGCGGTTCAGCCGAACTGCTCGGTGAACCGGTTGACGGCGTCGTCGGTGCCGACGACGACGAGGGTGTCGCCGTCGCGGACCGCCGTGTCCGGGTCGAGGTCGGTGATGAGGTGGCCGTTCCGCTGCACCGCGACGACCGTACAGCCGGTGCGGGCGCGGACGTCCGCGTCGGCGAGCGTCCGGCCGGCCAGTTTCGGCGCCTCCATCCGGACCAGTTCGATCTGTGTCTCCGCGCGCAGCACCTGCTCGTCGAGCAGATGCGACGCCAGCATCCGGCCGGACACCGTCGACAGCGCCAGGACGTACTCGGCGCCGGCGCGGTACAGTTTCTGGACGGAGTCGGCGTCGTTCGCGCGGGCGATGATTTCGACGTTCGGCGCGACGTTCCGGACGGCGAGCGCCGCGAAAATCGTCGTCGTGTCCGAGTCGAGCGCGAGCACGACCGCGCGGGCGTCGGAGACGTTCGCCTCTTCGAGCGTGACGCTGTCCGTGGCGTCGCCGACCATGTCGACGCCGGGCTTGTCCTCGGCGTCGACGACGAGCGTGTCCTCGCTGGCGGCGAGTTCCGCCGCGGCGGCCTGGCCGACGACGCCGTAGCCCGCGACGATGACGCGGCCGCGGCGGTGTTCGCGGGTCTCGGACAGCGTCAGCTCCTTCAGCTCTTCGAGCTGCGATTCGCGGCCGGCGACCAGCAACACGGTGTGTTCGTCGATGCGGCGGTCGGGCGCGGGCGGCGACTCGAACTCGCCGCCGCTCCAGACGCCGAGGATGTTCGCGCCGGTGCGTTCGGTGACGCGGCTCGCGGCGACGGTCCGGCCGGCGAGCGGGCTGCCGTGGTGGACGAGCAGCTCGGCGAGCTGGAAGTCCTCGCCGATTTCGATGCTCTCGCCGAGCTCGTCCGAGACGGTCGTCGTCGCCTTCGCGCCGAGGCTCTCGCCGAGGGTGCGCCGCGGCGACACCACCTCGTCGGCGCCGGCGTACCGGTGGTAGTCCTCCGTGGACTCGTCTTCGACGAGGCTGACGACGTACAGCTCCTCGGACACCTCCCGCGCGGACAGCACGATGCTGGCGTTCGTCTCGTCGTCGGCGTCGGCGACCAGCCCCGCCGCCTCGTCGGCGTTCGCCGCCAGAAGCGTCTCCACCTCCTCCGGGTCGCCGTACACCACGTCGTGCTCGTCGGCGAGCGCCTCGGCGCGGTCGCGCTCCGGCTCGACGACGACGTACGGCTGGCCGCGCGCCTTCAGTTCGTCGACGAGCGTCTCGCCGCGCGGCGTGAACGAACAGATGACGACGTGGTCGGTCAGCGACGTCTCCGTCGGCAGCGACGCCGACAGCGCGTCGCCGACCAGCGGGACGACGACGGCGGGCAGCGCGAGGAAGATGAGGCCGACGCCGACGAGCTGCATCACGATCATCAACAGCAGCATCCGGTCGCTCGTCCACTCGCCGGCGTGCAGCCCGAACCCGGTGGTCGTGAACGTCTCGACGACGACGTACAGCGAGTGGACGTAGTCGACCTGCCGCCCCTCGAACGTCTCGAACCCCCACTGGTAGACGAAGCCGAGCGCCAGCATCACGCCGAGCGCCCCGAGGAGGTACTGGGCCGCGCGTCGGCTCGCCGAAGTCATATCCGCTGTAGCGGCCGCGCCGAGTTAAAGCCCGACGGCTCGCCGACGTCGCTTCCCGCGAGCGTCTCCAGCAGCAAAACCTCCGTCGGAGTACGGTCGGGGTACGGTCAGAGTGCGGTCAGAGCAGCCGGAATACTGGGGCGGGTCGTGTCGCGGTCGCCGCCGGTTACAGGACGCCGCCCGGGGTGCCGAGGTCGGCGCCGACGTACAGGACGATGACGAGGAACACCCAGACCGCGTCGACGAAGTGCCAGTACATCGACACCGTCGTCACGGAGACGTGGCGGTCGGCGGAGTACTGCCCCTGGAAGGCGCGGAACAGGACGATGGCGAGCAGCACCGCGCCCATCGAGACGTGCAGCCCGTGCAGCCCGGTGAGCCCGTAGAACGCGGACGCGAACACGCCGGACGTGAGCGTGAAGCCGTGGTGGACGATGAACTCGTAGTACTCGAACACCTGGCCGCCGATGAACACGACGCCGAGCAGCAGCGTCGCGGTGAGCAGCCCGATGAACCGGTTCCGGTCGCCCTCCCGAATCGCCTCGTGTGCGAAGTGCAGCGTCACCGACGACGCGAGCAGCAGCGCCGTGTTGACGACGACGAGCGACCCGAGCAGGTCCGGGATTTCGGCGCCGGTCGGCGGCCAGTTCGTCCGGATGAAGAAGAAGTAGGCGAAGCCGGCGCTGAACGTCGCGATTTCGGAGCCGAGGAAGCCGAGCATCCCCCACCGGAGCTTGTTCGCGCTGTGTTCGTCCGTGCCGCGCTCCCAGAAGTGCGCGACGAACGCGTGGTACAGCCAGCCGTACAGCCCGACGAGGAACAGGGCGATGCTGCCGACCACGACGGCCGGGCCGGTGATCGCCGGAACGATGTTCGTGTCGCCGTGGCCCATCAAGAACAGCGCCGCGCCGACGTAGATGCCCGCGGCGCCGAGCGCCGTGACGAAGGGCCACCACGAGGCCTCCCCGAAGCCACGCGGCCAGTCTTGCACCGCCGGGAGGTGGTGCCCGTCGTCGTGGGCGTCGTCCGTTTCGGTAGCCATGGCCGCGGATAACCGGCCGGGCACCAAAAATCCTCCCAACTGCGCCGGGCCGGCCGGCAATCGTTGACATGGGGTCGGCCGACAAACATAGGGCAATCCGGTCACGAGGTGGCACCGTATGCCGGAGTGTCGGAACTGCAGCTCGTTCGTCACCGAACGATACGTGGCCGTGTTCGCACCGGAAGGAATGAGCGACGTCCGCGTCTGCCCGTCGTGTGAGGACATGGTTCGCGACGGGTCGAGCGTCCGGGAAGCGCGGTCGAAACGGGTCTGAACTCGGCACCGACTTTTTGCTGGCTCGGCCCGCATTCGGAGTAATGGCGCTGTTCGACACCTACGTCGCCGCCCTCCAGCACGGGCTGGCAGACCTCCCCGACGACGCGCGGCTCGTCGGCGTCGTCCGCCGGCCGACGTCGTGGTTCTCGGCCGCGGTCGACGAGAACCGGCCGGCGCTCGCCCCGCCCGACGACCTGCTCGACGACGCCCAGCGGACCGAAGACGACCTGAAGATGGCCGGGATGTGCGAGGAGGAGGCGCACAACGCCGCCTTCGAGGAGGTGGACTTCGACGACCGCTACCGCGACCACCTCGACTCGTCGCCGGATGCGGCCGCGGCGCTGTCGGACCTGCGGGCGGCGCTCGACCGCGACGAGGACGTCGCGCTCGTCTGCTACGAGAACACCGCGAAGAAGCGCTGTCACCGCACGACGCTCCGGGAGTACCTCGAACGCTGACGCCGCCGCTCCCGCTGCCCCCGGACGGTTTCTCACGCCCTCGATCCGTCCTGACTGACTGGCTGATTCGGCGGACCGCGTCCGCGGCGACGTTCCGCAAGGTACAGGCGGCGCCTCGCCGAACCCCGACCGATGAGTCGTTGGCGCCGCGGCCCCGACCGCCCGACCACCGCTCTCCGCCGGTCGACCCGCAGCGTCGCTGCCGCCGTCACCGCGGCCGCGACGATACTTGCGTGCTCGGGCGTCGCAGCCGCTCACGCCGGCGGTATCCGGAGCGCGGCCGAGCAGTCGCTCGCGGTGCCGACGTGGCTGTTTCTCGCCACCGGCGGCGCCGTCATCGGCGCGTCGTTCCTGCTCGCGTCGTTCGTCACGGACCGCGCGTTCATCCGCGCCGTCGACGCGTGGCGACGACCGCTGCCGTCGCCGGGCCGCGCCGCGGTGCTCGCCGGCCGCGTCCTCGGCGTCGCCGGCCTCGCGGCCGTCATCGTCGTCGGCGTCGCCGGCCCGGAGCGCGCCGGCCGGAACGCCGCCGTGATGCTGGTCTGGGTCGGCTGGTGGGGCGCGTTCGTCGCGACCGCCTACCTCGTCGGCGACGCGTGGCCGGCCGTGAACCCGTTCAGAGCGGTCGCCGCCGCCGTGCCGTCGCTGAACCGGCCGTACCCGGACGCGCTCGCCCGGTGGCCGGCGGTCGCCGGGCTGCTCGCGCTCGTGTTCCTCGAAGTCGTGACGCCGCTCGCCGACGACCCGCGGCTGCTCGCCGGCGTCGTCGCCGCCTACCTCGCGGTGTCCGTCGCCGGCAGCGCCGTCTTCGGCGCCGACGACTGGTTCGGCAACGCCGACCCGGTGTCCCGGCTGCTCGCCGCGTACGGCCGCGTCGCGCCGATTACCGCCGTCGACGGCGACCGGGGCGACGACGCCCGGCGGCTCCGGCTTCGCGTCCCCGGGATGGGGCTGACGGAGACGGACTGGGTGCGCGACCGAAGCGACGTCGGCTTCGTCGTCGCCGTCGTGTTCGTGACGACGTACGACGGCTTCGTCGGAACCGGCCTCTGGCGGACCGTCGCGACGCCCGTCGTCGACGCCGGCGTCCCGCCGCGCGTCGCGTACCTCGGCGCGCTGCTCGTCGGCTACGCCGCCTTCCTCGCGCTGTACCTCGCGGCTGCGCGGTCGGCGCGCCGAACTGCAGACACCTTCGTCTCCGCGGCGACGCTGGCGCGGCGGTTCGCGCCGTCGCTGCTCGCCATCGCCGCCGGCTACCACCTCGCGCACAACGCCGCCACCGCGGTCGCGCTGGCCCCGACGCTGCTCGTCGCGCTGACCGCGCCGCTGTCGCCGCCGGCGACGCTGCCGCAACTCGTCGTACCGGCGTGGTTCGGCGGCGTCGGCATCGCCGCGGTGCTCGCCGGGCACCTGCTCGCCGTCTGGGTCGCCCACGCCACCGCCTACGCCCTGTTCCCCGACCGGCTGCAGGCGATTCGGAGCCAGTACGGCGTCACCGCCGCGATGGTGGCGTACACGATGGTGAGCCTCTGGATCGTCACCCGGCCCGCCGGCGCCCCGCCGTTCATCTGACCACCGCACCACCGATGACCCGAACTGACACCGCGACTCGAGACGACGCCCCAGACCGCGCAGCCGACGGCGCGGGCGACGACGCGTCGGCGGTCCGCGGCGTGGACCACGTCGTTCCGTCGGGCGCCGACCGGTACGACTGCCCGTACTGCGGCGACGTGTTCGCGCGCGAACGGCCGCGCGACCTCCACCGCGGACTCGCGCACCCGGACTGCCTCGGCGACGCCGAACGCGCCGCCTACGACGACGCTGCCGCCGCGGAGGCCGACGACCTCCGGCGGTTCCGCATCGTCGGGCTCGGGCTGCTCGTCCTGCTGTACTTCGGGTTCCTGTTCCTGTACGCGCTCAGCGGCCTCGGCGGCGAATCCGCCGACGCCGCCTCGTCGCTGCTGCTCGTCGTCGCGGCGGCGCCTCGCTGTGCGCGCCGCGTTCGGCGTGCCGACCCGACCGACGGCGACTGACACGACCGACGCGACTGACGCGACTGACGCGCCGGGCGCGCCGACCGGCGGCGACGGCGGCCGTTCGTGTCGCTCGCGGCGCAAGACGCCCGTCACACCGAGCGGAAAGTATTTGCGTGGCACGCAGTGAGATACCGGCAATGGACAGCGAGACAGTCGAGACGGTGACCGGGTGGGAGTCCGAGCCGTTCTCGGGCGGGTACGCGGGGCTCCGGTCGCTCGCGGACCGCGGCTTCACGGGCGCGGTCACCGACGGGGCGGCGTGGCTGTTCGTGTTGAACGGCCGCGTCGTCGGCGCCGCGGACGGCTCCATCGAGTCGTTCGAGGACGCAGACGGGACCGCGTACACGGCTCCGGACCCGTCGCTCCCGCTGCTTTTCGCGATGCAGGCGGCCGGCGGCGAGACCCGCGCGAAGTACTACACGAACGACACGCCGCTGTCGGCGGCGAACGAGAAGCTCTCGGCCGGGAACTTCACCGGCTACGTCGAACTCTCGGAGAACGTCCTCTCGGGCGACTACTACGTCGTCTACTACGGCGGCCGGGCGCTGCCGTGCGCGTTCGTCGGCAACAGCCGCGAGACGCTCACCGGCGACGAGGCGTTCGACCGCGCCGACGACGAGGTCGGCATCTACGAGGTCAACGACGTCGACATCGACGTCGTCGACGTCCCGGAGCCGGCCGAACCGGACGAACCAGACGAACCGGAACCGACGGACGACGCCGGCGACGACCGCGACGACCGCGGCGACGACGCCGGAAGCGACGACGCCGTCGGCGGTTCGGCCGGGTTCGGCGGCGCCGGAGCCGCCGGCGCTGCGAGCGCCGCGTCGGAGGTTGCTTCGGCGGACCGCGACGCCGACGACACCGGGGACGCAGAAACCGAGGCGACCGCCGCCGGAACCGCGTCGGCCGCGGCCGACTCGGACGCGGAATCCGACGCTGCGGCTGCGGCCGACGCGGATACTGACGCCGCTGACGACCGGCACGCCGCTGCCGGCGAGCAGTCGCCGGACAGCATCACCATCGGCTCGTCCGACCGGGTCGCGGACGCGGACTCCGACGCTGCCGACGTCGACACCGCAGACGAGGAGTCCGCGTCGGCGTCGCGGTCCACCGACGCGGACGCGGCCGCGACGGAGTCGGTCGACGCGGCGAACGACGACGGCGCGGCGACGGACGCGGATACGGAGACCGCGAGCGACGTCGTGGCCGACGCCGACGCGGCGGAGCCGGCCGACGTCGACGAGTCCGAGCGGCCGAGCGCCGTCGACGCCGCGTCCGGCGCTGTCGACGACGCCGAACCGGCCGGGGCCGACGCGCCGGGCGCCGGCTCCGCCGACGATTCGAACGGCCCGCGGGCGGACCGAACCTCGGCAGACGCGGCGGCGTCGCAGGACGGCGACCCGTTCTCCGCCGAGCAGCAGTGGCGGGAGACGCGGTCGATTCCGTCGCTCGACCCGGACCGGACGAGCACGAACGGCGAGGCCGGCTCCGCCGATTCTGCGTCCTCGACGTCGTCGTCGGCCGGGCGGCAGCGCGCCGAACGGAACCGGGCGGAACGCCGACGCGCACAGGCGAGCACGTCCGACTCAGGGTCGTCGACCGACGCGGACGGCCGCGCGGCGAGCGCCGAGCAGACACGGACGCAGCCGCAGTCGGCGCAGTCCGCCGAGCCCGCAGCCGACCCGCAGCAGGCGGAGCCGTCCGCCGACGAGTCGTCGCAGGCGGTCGAGTCGCTCCGCGAGGAACTCGCCGCGGCCGAACGCGAGCGCGACGAGGCGCGCGAGAAGCTGGAGTCGAAGGCGGCGGAGCTCGAATCCGCGGAGTCCGAGGCAGCGGAGCTCCGCGACGAGGCCGAACGGCTCCGCGAGCGCGTCGAGGAGCTGGAGACGGAGCTCGCGGAGGCGCGGAGCCGGGCGCCCGACGCGCCGAGCGGCCGGTCGCTCTCGCCCGAGGAAGTGCTGGCCGGCACGAACCTGTTCGTCCGGTACGACTCCCGCGGCGGCGCCACCCTGGAGAAGGCGCACGCCGGCGGCGCCGACCGCGGCGACGTCAACGACAACCTCCGGCTGGAGCAGCACACCGAGTTCGACGCCGACGGCGTCGTCGTCGACGGCGAACCGTTCACGGCGTTCCTCGAAGGCACCATCGAGTACAGTTTCGTCGAGTGGGTCGTCCGGCGGCTCCTCTACGAGATTCAAGACACCGGGAACGAGGGGTCGATGCGCGACCTGTTCGACGCCATCCCGGACGTCGACCGCGCGGAACTGCACGGCGCGGTGACGCTCACCGACGACGAGGGGAAGAAGGCCGGCAGCCGCGAGTTCGACGTCGTGCTCCGCGACCGCATGGGCAACCCGCTCGTCGTCGCCGACGTCACGGACTCGCGCGAGGCGACGACCGAGTCGGACCTCGACGGCCTCGTCGGCGACGCGAGCGACGTCGCAGACCAGGAGGACGACCTCGGCGCCGCGTTTTACGTCACGGCGTCGTTCTTCGAGCCGGGGGCGCTCGAAGCCGCCGCGGACGCGACCGGCGGCGGCCTGCTCAGCCGGAGCAAACGCAAGAGCTTCGTGAAGCTCGCGCGGAAGCGCGGCTTCCACCTCTGTCTCGTGGAGTCCCGCGAGAGCGAGTTCCACGTCACCGTGCCGGAGCTGTAAGCCGGCCGGCACGCGTCATTTTCGGTCGGAATCGGGGCTGCGTCCGCGAGGAGAGATTGCGGAGAGAACGGGCCGCTCCGGGTGGTCGATCAGTTCTCGGCTTCCGGCGCGGACTCGATGCGCATCCCGGTGATCTTGTCGATGATCTCGTCGAGTTTGTCGTCGAGTTCGTCGACGAACTCGCCGGTGCGCTCTGTCGTGATGGCTCCCTGGCTGGACGGCTCGATGAGGTTCTCCTCTTCGAGGACGCGCAGCGAGTACCGCACCTTGTGGTGGGGGTAGCCGGTTTCGTTCGACATCTTCACGATGCCGATGGGTTCGTTCTCGATGACCATCCGGAGGACCTGGAGGTGCCGTTCGAGCATATCCACCTCCTTCTCAAGTCGATCTATCATGCCACATGTTAACTCGTGCGTACAGGGTTTAAACGTTCCCCTCCGCCCGGCGGTCGGTCAGCGCGCTGTCACGCCAGACCGCCGACGCGGAGCGCCGAAGAGTGCTGTCACGGTGTACAGCATGAGAAAGGTTAACGGTTCCGCTCACGGCCAGCCGGCACGGGGGCCGGGCGCCGCCGCGGCTCGACACCCTGCCGCCGGAGGGAGGCAGCGCTTCGGTCGGCACTGACCGTGGTTTGATACACGCACGCGGATTCACCGCGAGGGGAGACGCGGTATGTGTGCGTATCCGTGCCCATCTGTCGGCGGCGGACCGTAACCGGTTTACCGGGGGGAGCGGAAGGGAGCGACGGTATGACTGTCACCATCGTCGGCTCCCAACTCGGCGACGAGGGCAAGGGCGCGCTCGTCGACCTCTGGGGCGGGGACGCCGACGTCGTCGTCCGGTATCAGGGCGGCGACAACGCCGGCCACACCGTCGTCGAAGGCGGCGAGGAGTACGCGCTCTCGCTCGTTCCGTCCGGCGCCGTCCGCGGCAACGTCGGCGTGCTCGGCAACGGCTGCGTCGTCAATCCGCGAACGCTGTTCGACGAACTCGACACGCTCCGCGACCGCGGACTCGACCCGGACGTCCGCGTCGCACGCCGCGCGCACGTCATCCTTCCGTACCACCGCCGGCTCGACGGCATCGAGGAGGAGGCGAAGGCGGACTCCGACATGGAGGTCGGCACGACCGGCCGCGGCATCGGCCCGACCTACCAGGACAAGGCCGGTCGCCGCGGCGTCCGCGTCGGCGACCTGCTCGACCCGGACGTGCTCCGCGACCGGCTGGAGTACGTCGTCCCGCAGAAGCGCGCGCTCATCGAGGAGGTGTACGGCCTCGAAGCGGGCGAGGAGTGCGACGTCGACGCGCTCCACGAGGAGTTCGCCGCCATCGGCGAACGGCTCCGCGAGGAGGAGATGACCGTGAACTGCAGCGACTTCCTCCACCGGCAGCGCGACGCCGGCAACTCCGTCATGTTCGAGGGCGCGCAGGGAACGCTCATCGACGTCGACCACGGGAGCTACCCGTACGTGACGTCGTCGAACCCGACCGCCGGCGGCGCCGCCGTCGGCTCCGGCGTCGGCCCGACCGTCGTCGGCCGCGGCGAAGTCGTCGGCGTCGTGAAGGCGTACCTCTCGCGCGTCGGCGAGGGGCCGCTGCCGACGGAGCTCGACGGCGACGACCGCGCCGAGGAGCTCGCCGACTTCATCCGCGAGAAGGGCGGCGAGTTCGGCACCGTCACCGGCCGGCCGCGCCGCATCGGCTGGCTCGACGTCCCGATGCTGCGGCACGCCGCCCGCGTCAACGGCTTCACCGGCGTCGCCGTCAACCACCTCGACGTGCTCGCCGGCCTCGACGAAGTGAAGGTGGGCCACGCCTACGAGCTCGACGGCGAGACCACCGAGACGATGCCGACGACGACCGAGCGGTGGGCGCGCTGTGAGCCGGTGCTCCGCGAGTTCGAGCCGTGGCCGGAGGTCGACTGGGACGCCGTCGCCGCCGAGGGCTACGAGGCGATTCCGGCGGCGGGCCGCGACTACCTCGAGTACATCGAGGACGAACTCGACACGCCCGTCTACGCCGTCGGCGTCGGCCCGGACCGCGCCGAAACCGTGATTCGCGCGTCGCCGTGGGAGCGCGACGGCTGAGCCGGCGCGGCGCGCCGCGCTGACCGCCCGACGGGGTCGCAGCCGGCCGAACCCGTAGGCTTTTGGCGGCCCCGAGTCTTCCACCCGGTAATGAAGGAGTCGTTGCTCGACATCATCTGCTGTCCGCTCGACAAGCACGACCTCGAACTGACGGTCGACGAGCGCGACGACGAGGACGGCGAGGTGCTCGCCGGCACGCTCGTCTGTACGGACTGCGGCGAGGAGTACCCCATCGAGGACGGCATCCCGAACCTGCTGCCGCCGGACATGCGGGACTGACTCGCGCGAACACTGACCCCGAGCGAACCTTTTTGCCGCGATGGCGTGACCTACCGCCGTGTCGGCTGAGCCCCTCGACGTCGTGTTGAACCGCGACCGCCTGAACGAGGCGCTCGCACCGGAGGCGTACACCGCCAGCGGCGAGTTCCCCGTCGTGTTGCACAACGAGGGCGAACCGGTCCACGTCCACCTCCGGTTCTCCGGGCCGCTTGCCGCCGTCACCGCCGTCGACAGCACGAACCACTACGTCGACGGCGGCGCGACCCGGCACGTCCACGTGGACGTCGCGGACGTCGACGAGGACGTGACGGGGACCCTCTCGCTGGTGACGGGTCACGGCGCCGAGACCACCGACGTCGCGGTCACGGTGACGCCGCCGCCGGAGCAACAGAACAGCGTCGCCGTCGACGAATCGCTCTCGGAGCCGCCCG
This sequence comes from Halobaculum sp. P14, assembly GCF_051195155.1. Lineage (NCBI taxonomy): Archaea > Methanobacteriati > Methanobacteriota > Halobacteria > Halobacteriales > Haloferacaceae > Halobaculum > Halobaculum sp. P14. The sequence goes on along the minus strand of NZ_JBNTKB010000006.1, from coordinate 176,870 downwards.
AACGGACCGATTCGGGCTCCGGCGCGTCCGCAGGTCTCGGCTCCGATTCCGGTTCCGGCGCCGGCTCCCGCGCGTCGGGCGGAGCGTCCGGCGGCCGCGACGAGTCGGGGTCACCGGTGGACGGCGTCGTCGCCGCCGCGCCGGACGCCGCGACGCTGCTCGTCGCCGCGTTCGCGGTCGTCGTCCTGGCGGCGGCGGCGCTCGCCGCGCTCGCGCTGGACAGCACGGCCGTGACGCTCGGACTGGTCGCCGTCGTCGTCGCCGTCGCCGTCGCGCTGTACGTGCTGCTGCCGTAATTTTTCACCGCCACGAAAACGCTGTGTCCTCATCCTGAACCGCTGCGTCGACGTTCTGCGCCCGGCTTCGACCCGGGAGTCGGCTGCCGGTCTACCGGTCTACTCCGGAGTCGGCTCGGCCGGCTCCTCGGGGTCGGTCGGGACGCCGCAGAGCCGGCCGTCGTCGTCGACGCGCTTCGCGCGGAGGTACCGCGTCCGGTAGCGGTTCGCGCCCTCGTACACGTCGGCTTCGCGGACCTCGTCGACCTCGTCGTCCGCGACGGCGTCGATGAGCGCTTCGAGCTGCTCCTTCTCGCTCGGCGTCAGCGTGAAGGTGTACTCGCGCTCCTCCTCGGCTTCGAGTTTCGTCCACTTCCGGGCGGCGGCGACGACGAGCGAGCACGGCTCGCGGCACGGGAAGACGCCGGCGCCGCCGTCGGCGGCCAGTTCGTCGCCGTCGTCGTACTCCCACTCGCGGCGCTTCAGGCACTGGGAGTCGACGCAGGCCGCCTCCGCGACGTAGTCGACGGCCTCCCGCGGCAGTTCGTCGACGACGTCGTAGATGCCGGTCTGCCGCTCGGCGGCGGCGCGCCAGTGGTCGACGTCGAGTTCGCCCTCGCGTTCGCGGTACCAGTTCGCGACCGTCGCCGGGTAGACGGTTTCGACCACTTCGACGACGGCGTGCCAGTCGAGCTCCGGGAACGCCCAGCCGGTCCGGAGCGTCGGCGCGGTCTTCAGCGGCCGGTACCGGCCGTCGTCGTCGAGCTTCGCGAGCTCCCGGGCGTCCAGCGGGTCGTCGTACGTCGCCAGCGCGTCGGCGTCGCGGTCTGCGTCGGCGACGTGCCGGACGTCGTAGCGGCGGGCGCCGTCGGGGCCGAGCGTCGCCTCGATGCGGAGTTCGCCCCACTCCGTGACGAGGCCGCCGCGGAGCGCGTCGTACCGGTCGGCGACGCCGCGTTCGTCGGCGGCTTCGGCGCGCCGGAGGAACGCGCGGCGCGGCGAGCCGTGCCGCTTCACGTCGCGCTCCCAGAAGTACCAGTTCGTGACGTACGGCGAGCCGTCCGCGAGCGCGTGCAGCTCCGACTCGGCGAGTCCGGTCGTCTCCGTCTCCGGCGTCTCGAACCGGAAGCCGCCGTCGTCGTCGCGGCCGACGCGGAGCCCCTCGAAGTCGACGCCGTCGTCGCGGCTCGCGGCGTCCACGAGCGCGTCGAACTGAGCGGCGCGCATTCAGTCGTCAGCCTCCGGAGCGGCGACCCGGGTCGACTCCCGCACCCGCTCGACCGCGGCGTCGACGTCGGCGCCGGCGTCCGCGGCGCGTTCGAGCACCACGTCCGCCAGCAGCGGCTCCGTCCCGACGGCGCCGGCGTACCAGATTCGGTGGCCGTCGACGGCCGCGGGGACGTCGTAGCCGGTGCGGTAGTCGTCGGTCAGCCCCATGTCCTCCGGGATGTCCTCCTGGGTGTGGAATCCGTCGGCGATGAACAGCGGCACGACGACGACGTCGTCGCTCTCGAAGTGGTCCGTGACGTCGTCGACCTCCGGTTCCTCGTCCATGTACAGCGCCTGCACCTCGTCGAACCGGCCGCGGTCGCGGACGCGGTCGGCGTGGTACTCGATGGCCTTCGCGGAGTTCTCGTTCCGCTCGGTGCCGTGGCCGACGACGGCGAGCCCGAAGCCGTCGCCGACGTCCGGGTCGTCGGTGACGGACTCGGCGCGCCGCACCAGCACGTCCGTCATCGACGAGTGGGTGCCGACCGGGCCGCAGTAGTGCACCGTCTGCCCGGTGTCAGCGGCGGTGTAGGTGGCGACGTCCGCCGACAGGCCGTCGGAGCCCCAGTCGTCGACGTCCCAGCCGTCGAGCCGGAGCTCCCGCGGAATCACCTGCTCGGTGAAGTAGCCCTCCGAGACGAACAGCGGGACGACGAACACCTCCTCGGACTCCACGGTCCGCAGCACCTCCCGCAGGTGCGGCTCCTCCTTCCAGAAGCCGGTGCGGACCTCGTCGAACGCGCCGGTCGCGCGAACGGTGTCCGCGTGGTCGTAGGTGGGCGCGCTCGAATCCGGGTTCAGATGCGACCCGTGGGCGACGATGACCAGCGCCTGACTCATACGGAAACACAGGGACGCGCGCACCTTATCGGCTTCGACGCGGAAACGACGCGGACCCGCGGCCGGGAGCGGGCGTCGCGGGTCGCCGCGGCGGACCGACGCTGCGAACCGCCGCGAGGAACGGTCGCAGGGACCCGTCGCCGGGACCGGTCGCCCCGGCGGCGAACCGTCGCGGTTATCGCGGCGGCGACGGACCGGTCGACCATGACTGTCGCCGAGGAGGCACGGGACGCGGTCCGCGCCCGGCCGTTCCTGTTCGACGCGCTCCGCGCGGGCGTCGTGAACTACACGGCCGCCGCCGAGTCGCTCGACGTCGACGCCGAAACGGACGCGGTCGCCACGGCGCTGCGTCGCTACGCCGCCGACCTGCAGGCGGACGCCGACGCCGCCGACGCCGGCCGCGACGCCCGAGTCACGATGCGCAGCGGCGTCGCCGCCGCGCCGGACGCCGCCGACCCGCTTCTCGCCGTCGGCGGAACCGGCTTCGTCGCCGACGGCGGCGACCTGACGGCCGTGCTCGCGGCCGGCGACGCGGACCCACGGACGCTCGAACGCGCGCTCGGCAGGCTCCGAACCGCCGAGGTCGACGTGACCGCCGCCGGCGTCGCGGACGGCGCGCTCTGCGTCGTCGTCGGCCGGCGCGACGGCGCCGGCGCGGTCCGCTGCATCGAAGCGGCCCTGGAGTAGCCCGGCGGCCCGTCACCGAGAACGCTCGGCCGCTGTCCCACCTGTCCCGCTCCGCCGCGCCGAACTTGGACGTTTTAAACGGGAGGCGCGCGTAGCGTCGGCCGAATGACGCTGTCCGTGACGAACACCCTGACGGGTGAGCGCGAGGAGTTCGAGGCGGGCGCCGCCTCGGAGGGCGACGAGGTTCTGCTGTACGTCTGCGGACTCACCGTGTCGGACGACCCGCATCTCGGGCACGCCCGGCTGTGGTTCCACGCGGACGTCGTCCACCGCTGGCTCGACCACCTCGGCTACGACGTCCGCCACGTCGAGAACGTCACCGACGTCAACGAGAAAATCGCGGCGCGCGTCGGCGAACGCGACGGCTGGGAGTCCGAAGCCGACGTCGCCCGGCACTTCACCCGCGAAGTCATCGAGAACATGCGCGGGCTGAACCTGAAGCGCGCCGAGGTGTACCCGCGCGTCTCAGAGCACGTCCCCGAAATCGTCGACCTCGTCGAGCGGCTGGTGGACGCCGGCTTCGCCTACGAGTCGAACGGCTCCGTCTACTTCGACGTCACCCGGTTCGACGACTACGGCGAACTGTCGAACCAGCGGCTCGACGAACTGGAGGCGCGCGGCGACGTCGACGAGCGCTCGGAGAAGCGCCACCCGTCGGACTTCGCGCTGTGGAAGGCCGGCGGCGTCGACGAGTCCGCGGTCCGCGAACACCGGAAGCACGACCACGACGGCTCGCTGCCGACCGGCGAGACCTGGGAGTCGCCGTGGGGCGAGGGGCGGCCCGGCTGGCACATCGAGTGCTCCGCGATGTCGATGACGCACCTCGGCGACACCCTCGACATCCACATGGGCGGCCGCGACCTCGTGTTCCCGCACCACGAAAACGAGATCGCTCAGAGCGAGGCCGCGACCGGCGAACGGTTCGCGCGCTACTGGCTCCACAACGGCCTGCTGCGCACGGAGGCGGACAAGATGTCGTCGTCGCTCGGCAACTTCTTCACGGTCGCCGACGCCCTCGACGAGTTCGGCGTGAACGTCCTCCGCACCTTCTACCTCGGCGCGCAGTACCGCGGCGACCAGACGTTCAGCGACGGCGCCGTCGCGGAAGCCGAAGAGCGCTGGGAGCGGCTCGAACGCGGCTACGAGGCCGCCGTCGACGCCTGCGACTCCGTCGACGCCCGCACCAAGGCGGTCGACGACGCGCTCCGCGGCGCCGTCGACGACGCCCGCGACGACTTCGCGGCGGCGATGAACGACGACCTCGACGTCCGCACCGCGTTCAACGCGCTGCTCGACCTGGCGAACGCCGTGAACCGCCACGTCGACGACGCCGACCGCTACGACTACCGCGGGCTCCGCCGCGCCGTCGAGACGTTCGAGGAACTCGGCGGCGACGTGTTCGGCCTCGAACTCGGCCGCGAGGCCGGCGGCGACGTCGAACTCGCCCGGGAACTCGCCGACCTCGTCCTCGACGTCCGCGAGGAGGAGCGCCACGCCGGCAACTACGAACGCGCCGACCGGCTCCGCGACGACCTCGAAGCCATCGGCGTCACCGTCGAGGACAGCGACGACGGCCCCGTCGCCCGATTCGACTGACCGGGACGCCGCGGGCCGACCGCCCCGCTCTGCACCGCCGGCGTCGACGCCGACGGCCGCCGCAGTCTACGACTCGTCGCCGTCGGCGTCCGTCGCGTCCGCGTCCGTCGCGTCCGCGTCGGCCTCGGCGGCGACCGACGGCACGACCAGCACCGGCCGCTCGGCGAGCCTGACGACCTTCTCCGCGACGCTGCCGAGCACGAACCGCTCGATGCCGCCGCGGCCGTGCGTCCCGATGACGATGACGTCTGCCTCGGTCTCCTCGGCCCGTTCGAGGATGCGTTCGTGCGGCCGCCCGACGACCACGTCGCCGTCGGCGTCGACGCCGGCGGCCTCAGCCTTCTCGCGTGCGGTGTCGACGGCGCGCTCGGCGAGCGCCTCCAGGTGGTCTTCGACGGCGGTCACGGTGGATTCGCCGAGCCCGCCGATTCCGCCGACGTCCGGCGTCGTGCTCGTCGCGAGCGACGCGCTGTCGACGACGCTCAGCACGTCGAGCGCCGCGTCGAACGTGGACGCGAACGAGACGGCGACGTCCTCGGCGGGTTCGGCGGCGTCGCTGCCGTCGGTCGGCAGCAGCACCCGCTCGTAGTTCCCGCGGCCGGCGCCGCCCGGAACGCCCTCCTCGCCGTGCACCGTGAACACCGGCACCGTCGACGACCGGACGACGTTCTCGGCGGTGCTGCCGAGCAGCACGCGCTTCACGCCGCTGCGGCCGTGCGTCCCCATCACGACGGCGTCGGCGCCGTGTTCGTCGACGTAGTCCGTGATCTCCTCGTGCGGGACGCCCTTCAGCACCTCGCCGGCCGCGTCGACGCCGGCGTCCTCCGCGTGCGCGACGCCGCCGTCGACCGTCGCGCGGGCCTCGTGCCGCTCGTCTTCCAGCTCCGTGGTCTTCGAGAGCACGTACGGATTCACGACCGAGACGACGTGCAGCCGCGCGCCGGTGCGGTCGGCGAGCCCGACTGCGGCGTCGAGTGCGGCCTCCGCGCAGTCGCTGCCGTCCATCGGTACGACGACGTCGTCGAACGCGAGCGTCGACATACCCGGCGTTACGCGACACCCGATGGAAAAAGCGGCGGCCTGCGGCGCGCCGACCGGCGCCCGCGCTACGTCGTGAACAGGTCGGTGTCGTCCGGCACCGAAAACAGCCCGATGCGGACGCCGCAGTCCAGCCAGCCGTAGCCGTACGAGTACGACGCCAGCGCGTTCACTGGGTCGTCGGCCTCGCGGAAGTGGCGGCCGTCCTCCAGGTACGACAGCGCCATCTCCCGGCACTCCTCGGCGGCCTCGTGCATCGGCGTCCCCGCGGGGACGCACACCTCGGCGGCCGCGAGCGCCTCCGCGAGCATCTCCCCGTACCGCGTCGTCTTCTCCTCCAGGTCGGCGGGCATCCTGCCGGGACGTGGCGTTCCGCGTCGCCCTGAGTGCTTCGGCTGGCAGTCGAACTCCGGCCCGGACCGACGTTCGGGAGAAACAGAACCGTCGCCGCTCAGTCGCCGCTCGGTCGTCTCAGTCGTCGCTTTCGGCGGCCGCGGTGTCGGCGGCAGCGGCGCCGGCGCGGGCCTCGGTTTCGAGGTAGTCGTCGGCGTCGAGGGCGGCCTTACAGCCCATGCCGGCCGCCGTGACGGCCTGCTGGTAGTGGTAGTCGACGACGTCGCCGGCGCCGAACAGCCCCGGGACGGCGGTCGCGGTCTGGCCGCCGCCGGTGCCGCCCTGCGTCACGATGTAGCCCTCGTCGTCCAGTTCGACGCCGGTGTCTTCGAGGTACGCCGTGTTCGGCGTGTGGCCGATGGCGTAGAACACGGCGCCGACCGCGAACTCCCGTTCGTCGGTCTCGGGGTCGTCGAGCCGGTCGGTCGGGTGACCCTCGGGGTGGCTGACCAGCGTCACGGAGTCGACGCCGTCCTCCTTCGAGCCGTGCAGCGCCGTGACCTCGGTGTTCTTCATGATCTCGATGTCGCCGGCGTCGACGTGCTCCTGGACGCGGTCGACCCAGTAGTCCTCCGCGCGGAACTCCTCGCGGCGGTGGGCGACGTAGACGGTGTCCGCGAACTTCGTGAGGAAGCTCGCCTCCTCCATCGCGGCGTCGCCGCCGCCGACGACCAGCATGTCCTCGCCGCGGAAGAACGCCCCGTCGCAGGTCGCACACGTCGACAGGCCGTACCCCATCAGTTCGTCCTCGCCGGGGACGCCGAGGGTGCGGGCGGACGCGCCGGACGCAGCGATGACGGCGTCGGCGGTGTAGACGTCGCCGTTCGACAGCTCCACCCGGAACGGCCGCACGTCGTCGTCTATGGACTCCACGACGCCGTTTTTCACGTCGGTGCCGAACCGCTTCGCCTGCTCTTTCGCGTTGTTGATGAACTCGGCGCCGTTGATGCCCTCCGGGAACCCCGGGAAGTTCTCGACCTCGGAGGTGAGCGTGAGCTGCCCGCCGGGCTCGTCGCCTTCGAACACCAGCGGGTCGTTGTTCGACCGGGCGGCGTAGATGGCCGCGGTCAGCCCCGCGGACCCCGTTCCGGCGATGATGAGCGGCCTGTGCTCGACGACGTCGGCGGAATCAGTCATTACCGGAACTACGGTTCACGGCGCTTTGTAGGTTGTGCTGTCCGACGGCCTCGCCGCACTCTCGGACGTCGCGGCGTCGGCCGCGCGGAGCTGCCGAGTCGTCGAGCCGCTGGTCGTCGTCGAGTCGCCGCACCGCTGCGCCGCCGAGTCGGCGCCGGAGCGGCGGGCAGCCGGAATACCGCGGACATTTATGACGGGGACTCCACGTGACGGCCATGGTCGACACTGAGACGTACACGGTCGAGGGCCCCGAAGGCGACAGCGACACGGTCGAACTGCCGGCGGGCCTCGTCGACATGATGGCCGAGCAGGGCGAGAATCCGACGCGCGTCATCACGGACGTCGTGCTGCAGGCGTTCGCACAGCAGGCGCACGCGCTGGCGCACCACTCGCAGGGCGAGACGCCGGATGAGGTCGAGGAGATCAACGCGAAAGCGGAGGAGCTGTTCGAAGAGCGGTTCGGTCAGAGCCTCCAGGACGCGATGGGCCACCAGCACTGAACCGTCGCCGCGGCGAGCCGCGTCGCCGCCGCGCAGCCGAACCACTGCTGTTTTGACCCGTCCAGCCGCGGCTCCACGGCCACGCTGACGGCGACCGCCGGCCGCGGGGCGAGCGATTCGAGGCCGCCGCCGAAGCCGGCTACGCTATTCGAGGACGCGCTCGATGTCGCGTTCGAGCGCGTCGATGCTGTCGGCGATGTCGTCGACCATCGCGACCTGCTCTCTGTTCGCGGCCGCGACGTCCTCGATGGAGTCGGCGACCGCGGCGCCGCGGTCGGCCACCGAGTCGACGGTGCTCGCGATCTCCTCGGCGCTGGCGGCCTGCTCGTCGGTCGCGCTCGCGATTTCGGTGATTCCGGCGCTCGTCTCCTGAATCGAGTCGAGGATCTCCTCTTGGTTCTCGACGACGGTCTGAATCTCCTCGGCGACCGCCGTGATTTCGTCGGTGGTCGCCTCGACGCTGCTCACCGTGCCGTGGGTGAGTTCGCGGACGCTGTCGACGATTCGTTCGATCTCGTTCGCCCGCTCTTTCGACTGCTCCGCGAGCGACTTGATCTCGTTCGCGACCACCGCGAAGCCGTCGCCGGAGCCGGCGGCGGCGCGGGCGGACTCGATGTTGGCGTTCAGCGCGAGCAGGTTCGTCTCGTCGGCGATGTCGTTGATGACGTCGACGATCTCGTCGATCTCTTCGACCTGCTCGGCGAGCCGGGACGCGTCGTCGGTGACGCGCTCGGCCTCGGCGGCGACGTCGTCGACGGTGTCGAGCGTCTCCCGCGCCGTCGCCGCGGACTCCTCGGCGCGCGCTTTCGCCTGCTCGCTCTGTCTGCTCACGTCGTCGGCGCTGGAGGCGATTTCTTCGACCGTCGCGCTGAACGTCGACACCTCGCCTTGCACCTCGGAGAGGCTCTCGGACTGCTCGTCGGCGGTCTCGCTGATCTCCGCGGAGTTCTCGGCGACGCCGTCCGTCAGGTCGCGGAGTTCCCCGACCGCGCCGTCGACCTCGTCGGTCATCTGCGACTGGAGCTCCTGGATGCGGCGCTGCTGGTCGATGAGTTCGGTGACCTGCGTGAGCACCTCGACCGCCGCGACGACGTCGCCGGTCGGCGTCGTGATCGGGACGCCCATCGCGCGGGCGTGGTTGACGGAGCCGTCGGCCGTCTCCGCGGACCGAATCTCGGATTCGCGGACGACGTCCCCGGTCCGGATGACCTCCTCGGCGAGCGTCTCGGTCTGGCCTTCGGTGCCGAAGACGTCGTAGGCGTGCTCGCCGATGACGGCGTCGGCCGGGTAGCCGGTCATCTCCTCGGCGCCGCTGTTCCACCGCGTGATGTGGCCGGACTCCTCGACGACGAACGCCGGTTCCGGGAAGGAGTCGACGAGCGTCTCGAAGGCGTGCCGCCAGAAGGTCGCCGGGTCCGCGTCGCCCGCAGGCGCTATCTCGGAGGTCGGCTGCATATTGACAGTCATCTCGGGTCTACCTCGGATTTTGAAAATGTGGTATTTAGGACTTCGTCTGCGGCTATCATCAAAGATAAAGTGTGAATCGTGTGAATAAGTGAAGTAATTTCAACGGTCGGCGTCTCGGATTCCAGACGGCGCCCGGAGAGAACATCTACCCCGGAAACGTTCGTGTAGGACTCCGAATGCACCGATATCGGATGTCTCAGACGTGAACGGAGCCGAACGAACGGCGGTCAGGGGCCGACGAACAGCAGCGGGAGCATGGCGAGCACGCCGACGAGCAGGCCGGCGGCGAGTTCCCGTCTGCCGCCGCCGGGGAGGTCGTCGCCGGCGTCGAGCGCCTCCGGGATGAACTCCGTGAGGACGAGGTACGTCATGGCGCCGGCGGCGAAGCCGAAGCCGACGGGGAGGAACCGGCGGGCGACGCGGACGAAGACGAACGCGAGCGCGGCGCCGACCGGCTGCGGGAGGCTGGAGAAGACCGCCCACCACACCATCCGCGACTTCGGGACGTCCATGGCGCGCAGCGGGATGGAGACGGCCAGCCCCTCGGGGACGTTGTGGACGGAGATGGCGACGGTCATGAACACGGCGAGCAGCGGCACCGCGGCGGCGACGCCGGGAACCGCGACGCCGCCCTCCAGCCCGATTTCGGCGAAGGAGACGCCGACTGCGACGCCTTCCGGGAACGAGTGGACGGTGAGGACGCCGAGGATGAGCACGAGCTTCCGGAAGTCGCCCGCCTCGTACTCCCGCGGGTCGACGTCGGCGTCGACGATGACGTCGTGGCTGACCGCGACGAGCGCGACGCCGACGAGGACGCCGGCGCCGACGCTGAGCGGGCCGCCCGCCGCGAGCCCTTCGACGACGAGCCCGAACCCGGAGGCGGCGAGCATGATGCCGGAGGCGACGCCCCACAGCGCGACGTTCCACCTGTCGGAGAAGTCGTCGACGAAGAAGAACGGGAGCGCCCCAAGCCCGGTCGCGAGCGCCGTCACTAATCCGGCAGCCGTGACGAGCGCGACGTTCCCGAGCGTGACCATGTCGGCGGGTGACGCCGACCGGCCAAAAGACTATCTGATAAGTGATACGTTTAGGCGCGCCGAATCCGAGCGGCGGACGCGGGCAGCCGATTTGGCGGCTACTCGCAGCGCCAGCCGCGGTCGGTGCGGTTCAGCCGCTCTGCACCGTCGTCGGTGACCGCGACGAGGTCCTCGATGCGGACGCCGAACTCGCCGGGCAGGTAGACGCCGGGCTCGACGCTGAACACCATTCCTTCGCGGAGTTCGCGGTCGTTGCCGGCGACGATGTACGGCTCCTCGTGGACGTCGAGGCCGACGCCGTGGCCGGTTCGGTGGACGAACTCGTCGCCGTAGCCCGCCGACTCGATGACGTCGCGCGCCGCCGCGTCGACTTCGGCGGTCGTCGCGCCCGGTTCGACGGCGTCGACGCCGGCCGCCTGCGCCTCCCGGACGACCTCGTGGACCCGCTTCACCTCGTCCGACGGCTCCCCGCCGAAGACGAGCGTCCGGGTCTGGTCGGACGGGTAGCCGTCGACGCGCGTCCCGAAGTCCAGCACGACCGGCTCGCCCGCCCGAATCTCGCGGTCGCCGTGCGTGTGGTGCGGCATCGCGCCGTTCGGCCCGGCGCCGACGATGGTGTCGAACGAGACGCCGTCGCCGCCGCGGCTCGACAGCCGGTTCTCGACGTAGCCCGCCAGCTCAGTCTCCGTCATCCCGACGGCGTCGGCGCCGAGGCCGCGGAGGTCCGAGACGACGGCGTCGGCCACCTCGCCCGCCCGCCGCATCGCCGCCAGTTCGGTGTCGTCCTTCCGGACCCGCAGCGCCGACAGCACGGACGACGCCAGCCCGAACTCGGCGTCCGGAAGCGCCGCGCGCAGGTCGAGCGTGAACCGCGCGTTCATCGTGTCGTCGACGAGGACGTCGTCCGCGCCGGCGAGTCCGAGGTCGGCGACGGCGCCGCGGACCGCGTCCATCGGGTCGTCCTCGTCGGCCCACGTCCGCACGTCCGGCACCCACGACTCCGCCCGCACCTGCTCGCCGTACAGCTCCGGCACCAGAAACACCGGGTCCGGAAGCGACTCCGCGCCGCCGTCCGAGTCGCCGTCGGCGGCCGGGACGAACAGCAGCAGGTGTCGCTCGCCGGGGTGTTCGTCGAACCCCGACGTGTACAGCAGGTTCGTGCTCGGGAACAGCACCAGCGCGTCGACGCCGCGGTCGCGGAGGCGGCGCTGCGCCTCCCGGGTGCGGCGCTCGTACGGAGTCGAAGCGTCCATGCAGGCCCGTTTCGCGCCTCCACAAATCAACATCTGGATTGCGCGGCGCGGCGGGCAGCACCGCGGGCAGCGCCGCGGCGGCTTCGCCGTCTCCCCAACGGATTAGTCGCCGCCGGCTGTCGGTCCGACAGTGAACTCTGAGGACCGGTGGCTCGTGGCGTGGGGCGTCGGCTACGCGGCGGTCGGCGGCGCGTCCGTGCTGGTGCCGCTGTACGCCATCGCGCTCGACGCCAGCCTCGCGTTCGTCGGCCTCATCGCCGCGACCGCGGCGCTCGTCGGCGTCCCCGGCGCGCTCCTGTGGGGCCGGCTCGCCGCCCGGACGAAGCGCCGCCGGCCGTTCGTCCTCGTCACGCTCGCCGCCACCGCCGGCACGCTCGCGCTCGTCCCGCTGGCGTCGTCGCCGGCGGCGGTGCTGCTGTTGAACGCGCTGCTGTGGTTCGCCGTCTCGGCCGCCGTCCCCGTGTTGAACCTCATCGTCGTCGAGGGCGCGCCGGTCGACGAGTGGGACGGCCGCATCGCGTCGCTGAACGCCTGGCAGGGGTACGGCTGGGTCGGCGGCCTCGTCGTCGGCACCGTCTGGACCGGCGTCGCGCCGCGGTTCGGCGTCGACGGCGTCGCCGGCCAGCGGCTCCTCTTTTTCGTGCTCGCGGCCGTCGCCGCCACGGCGCTCGTACTCGCACGCGCCTGGTACCCGGAGCCGGCAAGCGTCGACCCCGACCGCTACCGCCGCGTCTCCCGGCGGTTCTCCCGGACGGACTGGGGCGCCGGCCGCGTCCTCCGCGGCAGCCTCTACGGCCCCTCCCGCATCTACTGGGCGCTCACCGCCGCCGGCGGCCGCGGCGGCACCGGGTCGCTCCGAAGCCTGCTCGTCGGCGTGCCGACGCGGCTCCGCCGCTACCTGCTCGCAGTCGCCGTGTTCTCGTTCGGCTTCGCGGTGTTCTGGGGGCCGGTCCCGGCGTATCTGAAGGCGGACCTCGCCGAGGGCGCCGTGTTCGCGGTGTACCTCGCCGGCAACCTCGGCTCGGCCGCCTGCTACACGCCGGTCGGCCGGCTCGCCGGCCGCGTCCCGCACCGGACGCTCCAGGCGGCCGCGCTCGCCGTCCGCTGCGTCCTCTTCCCGGGCGTGGCGCTCGTCACCGCCGCCGCGGCCGGCGCGCTCCTCCCGGTGTACGCGGTCGGGTTCGGGCTCATCGGCGTCACCTGGGCGGTCATCGCCGTCACCACCACCGGCATCGTCACGCGGCTCTCCGACGAGGCGTCCCGGGGCCGCGCGCTCGGACTGCAGGCCGCAGCGGCCGGGGCGGCGACCGCGGTCGGCTCGGCCGTCGGCGGCGTCGTCGCGGGCGCCGCCGGCTACCTCGTCGCGTTCGCGGTGGCCGCGGCCGCGGTTCTCGCCGGCATCGCGCTGCTGCTCGCGAGCCGCTGAATCCGTCCGGTTCGCGGGTGCCGGAGACACAGCAGATGTCTGGACGCCGGCCGACTACCGGTCGAGCAGCCGGTCGATCTCGTCTCGCGTCGGCAGCGCCGTCATCGCCCCCTCGGCGGTGGTCGCCGCGGCGCCGACGGCGTTCGCAAACCGGACCGCCGCATCGACGTCGCGCCCCGCCGAGAGCGCCGCGATGGCGCCGGCGGTGAAGGCGTCGCCGGCCCCGGTCGTGTCGACGACGTCGGCGTCGAAGCCGGCGTGTTCGACCGTCGCGGCACCCCACGGCGCCTCCGGCGTCGACACCGCGACAGCGCCGGCCCCGCCGCGCGTCACGAGCGCCGTGTGCGGGCCCGCCCCGGTCAGCGCCGCCGCGAGCGCCGTCTCGGAGTCCGCGTCGCCGCCGTAGCCGGCCGGCGCGACGTCCTCGGGGGAGGCGACGACGACGTCGACGAGGCCGAGCGCCCGGTCGAGCGTGTCGGCGTAGTCGAACGCCGTCCAGAGGCTCGGCCGCGCGTTCGGGTCGAACGACACCGTCGCGTCCGCCGGGGCGCGCTCCAGCAGGTCGAACACGGCGGTCCGCGCCGGCTCGTACGCGAGGTCGACGCCGCCGACGTGCAGCCACGACACCGCCGCGAGCGCGTCGTCGACACCGCCGGGCCGGAGCCGGGTCGCCGCGGTGCCGTCGAGGTACAGCGAGAAGCGCCTGTCGCCGTCGGCGTCGCGGCCGACGACCGCCAGCCCGGTCGGCGCGTCCGGGTCGCGCTCCACGAACCGGCCCGGGACGCCCGCGGCGTCGAGCCGCTCCGCGAGGAAGTCGCCGAAGCCGTCGTCGCCGACGCGGGTCCACAGCGCCGCGGGGGCGCCGAGCCGGGCGAGGCCGACCGCGACGTTCGCCGGCGCGCCGCCCGGACGACGCCGGTACGCCGCCGCGCCGCCGACTCCGACGCCGGTCTCGACGGCCTCGCCTGCGTCCGCTGACTCGGCCGAGTTCTCCGCGGGCTCCCGTGCCGGGTGGAGGTCGACGAGGCACTCGCCGACGACCAGTTTCACCGCGCCACCCCGCGCTGCCCGCCCATCCGGCGGCGCCGGCCGCGCCGGCTGCCCCGGCTGCGTCGGGCTGCGGTTCCGTTCATGCGGCGTCGTCCGCGCCGGTGATACTTCGACCCACCGGACGGCTCTTGTCCGCCGAGCGCGAACCCCGAACCATGACTGACGCCGGGGACAGCGCGGAGGAACCGGCCGCCGAGCCGACGCTTCCGACGGTGTTCACGCCGCACGCCGAGGCGGTCGCGCGGGGCCGCGACGTCGACGCGGCCGCGCTCCGGGCGACGCTCGCCGAGATGCAGCGGTCCGTACAGGAGTACCCCGGCGTCGCCGACCTGGTGTTCGAGTACCGCTTCGCGTTCAGCCACGACCCGCTCGTGGAGCGCGACGGCGACACGTACCTGCTGTTGGTGCCGCCGCGCGTCTGGCCGGAGTTCGGCGGCGCGCTCGGCGTCGACGACGCGATGCTGGCGGCGATGCGGGCGGTTCACTCGCGGGCGTTCGACGACGCCGTCGGCGAACTGGCGCGCGGCGACTGGGAGCCGCTGGTCGTCGTCGCCGACTGACCGCACAGCCCCGTTTCGTCACCGGGCGTCGTCGACCCGGTCGTCACCGCCGTCGCCGTTTCCATCGTCGTTTCCATCGCCGTCGCCGTCCGGCCACACGTCCCGGCCGCCGTCCGACTGTTCCGGGACGGGCGACGACACGGCCCACGGGTCCATCTGTGCGGCGTCGCCCGTCGGCGCCGCGTCGGCCGCGCGGAGCCGGACGACGACGACCGAGCCGCGCGGGTCGTTCCCCTCGAACGTCAGTTCGCCGTCGACGCCGTTGATTATCCACCGGACGAGCCACAGCCCGATGCCGCTGGCGTGCTTGAGTTGGGTCTCGTGGCCGGACTCGACGGCGTCGCGGTCGTCGGCCGGAATCCCGGGGCCGTCGTCCGCGACGCGGAGTTCGACGGCGTCGTTGGTGCGTCGGACGCGCAGCCGAACCGCCGGCTCCTCGCCGTCGTGGTGCTGCACCGCGTTCTCGACGAGGTTCCACGTCGCGGTCGCGAGCAACTCGTCGGCGAACCCGGTCGTGCAGTCGTCGACCTCGACGTCGACGTCCGCGTCCGGGAAGCGCGCCTCGGCGCGAGCGCCGACCTCCTCCGCGACGTCGCCGACGTCGACCGGGCGGCCGCCGTGGTCGGTGTCCGAGAGGGTCCGGTCGACGCCGCGCACCCGCTCGCCGAGCGTCGCGAGCCGCTTCGCCGCCCGCCGGATGTTGTCGCCGTACTCGCTGAGCTGCTCGTCGCCCTCGTCGACGATGACGTCTGCGTAGCCGAGCACGACGTTCAGTTCGTTCCGGAGGTCGTGCCGGAGCACGCGGGTGAGCACGCGGAGCCGCTGTTCGTACCGGTCGTTCGTCGTCGTGTCCCGGAGCGTGACGAGGTAGCCGGCGACGTCCGGGTCGTCGAACCGGTTGACGCCGACGCCTTCGAGGGTGCGCCAGCCGCCGTCAGCGTGCCGCGCACGGAACGTCACCTCCACGCGTTCGCCGGGGTTGTCGAGCGCCTGCGCGAACGGCTCGGCGACGCCGCGTCGGTCGTCCGGGTGGACGTACTGCAACAGCGGGTCGCCCTCCATGTCGGGTCTCGCGTAGCCGAGCGCGCGCTCGACCGCCGGGCTGACGTAGTCGAGGTTGCCGTCCGCGTCGCTGACGACCACGATGTCGTCGGCGTACTCCACGTACGCCCGGTAGCGCCGCTCGGCGCGCCGCCGGTCGGTGACGTCGCGGAACGACAGCAGGCTGCCGTCGGTCCCGCCGGGCAGCGGTTCGCGCTGCGGTTCGAGCACCCGGTCGTCGCCGTCGTCGCCCGGAATCGTGAGCGGTTCGTCCTCGTCGACGCCGCGGCGGGTGAGCGCCGCTGCGTCGTCCGGCAGCACCTCGTCGGCCGGCGCGCCGACGTCGGCGTCGTCGACGTCGAAGGCGGCCCGCGCGGCGGCGTTCGTGTCGACGATTCGGTTCGCGCCGTCGACGACGACGACGCCGTCGCGCATCTGGTCGAAGACGGCGTCGCGCGCCATCGACTGCTCGCCGAACAGGGCGTACCGCCGCGACGCCGCGAACAGGCAGGCGGCGGAGACGGCGAGCGCGATCGGCGTGTGGTTGACGCCGAAGACGCCCGGAAGCGGTAGCCACCAGAGCGCCTCCGTCACCGTCGGTACCGCGCCGGCGACGAACAGCAGCGCGTACCGGCTCCGGTCGCGGCCGTTCGCGCCGACCGCGCCGCGAACGAGTAGCGCCGCGGCGAACAGACACAGCGCCGCTGTGTAGACGCCGTGAACGCCGAGCCACCGGCCGGGGACGAGCACCAAGACCGGCGTCCCGGCGACGTCGACGCCGCGGTAGCCGGCGAACACGAACCGCGGGAAGCCGAGCGCGGCGGCCGCGGTGACCGCCGGCTCGGCCGCGAGCAGCAGCGCGGCGCCGGCGGGGAGCGACCAGTTCGGACGGGTCTGCGTGACCACCAGGACGGCCCAGCACGTCGCCGTCGGCGCGCCGAGCGCGACCGCGATGCGCGCCCACGTGAGCTGTGCGGCCGGCGCCGTCGCGGTGAGGTGAAAGCCGTGCGCGGTGGCCCACAGCGCCGCCACCACCGCGGCGCCGCCGACGAGCAGCTGCGCCTCCGAGCCGTGGCCGCGGGTCGCGCGGTAGAGAACGGGCCCAATCCCGAGACAGGCGGCGCCGGCCAGAAACGAGCAGGCCGCGAGCACCGGAAGTGTCGGGAGGGCCACCATCGGCTGTCTGCGGTTACTGTCTACCCACCGGGTATAAACGCACCTCCAAAATTATCAGCCGAGATACCGGACCGCGGCGTCGGCGGTCGCGGCGCGCCGGCGCCGACGCGGCCGGCGGCTTACAGCCCGAGTTCCCGGCCGATGACGACGTGCTGAATCTCGCTGGTCCCCTCGCCGATCTCCATCAGTTTCGCGTCGCGGTAGAACCGCTGGGGCGCGAAGTCGGTGGTGTAGCCGTAGCCGCCGAGCACCTGCACGGCGTCCTCCGCGACCTCGCGGGCCGCCTCGGAGGCGTCGAGTTTCGCCAGCGCCGACTCGCGGGTGACCGAGTTGCCGGCGTCGTACTTCGCGGCGGCGCGGTGCGTGAGCAACCGGGCGCGCTCGGTCTTCCGGTGCATGTCGACCAGTTTGTCGCGGATGGCGTCGAACTTCGAGATCGGCTGGCCGAACTGCTCGCGGTCGCCGGCGTACTCCCTGGCGGCCTCGAAGGCGCCCTGCGCCAGCCCGGTCGACAGCGCCGCGATGGAGACGCGGCCGCCGTCGAGCGTCTTCATCGTCTGCGTCCAGCCGTCGCCCTCCTCGCCGAGCAGCCGGCTCTCCGGGACGCGGACGTCGTCGAACTGAATCTCGCAGGTCGGCGAGCAGTTCAGCCCCATCTTGTCCCACACCGTCGTCACCTCGAAGCCGTCGTCGTCCGGGTCGACGATGAACGTCGAGATGCCGTCGTAGCCCGCCTCCGGGTCCGTGACGGCTTTCACCAGCACCGAATTCGCGACCGACGCGTTCGTGATGAACTGCTTCGTCCCGTTGATGACCCACTCGTCGCCGTCGCGCTCGGCGGTCGTCTCCATGTTCGAGGCGTCCGAGCCGGAGCCGGGTTCGGTGAGCGCCCACGCGCCCATCCCGTCGCCCTCAGCGAGCGGCCGGAGCCACGTCTCCTTCTGCTCGTCCGTCCCGAACAGCTCGATAGGCTTCGAGCCGAGCGACACGTGCGCGGCGTACGACAGCCCGATGCCGCCCGACACCCGGCCGAGTTCCTCGGTGACGAGCGCGTACATGAGCTGGTCGCCGCCGAGCCCGCCGTACTCCTCCGAGACGGGGACCCCGAGCATGTCGAGGTCGGCGAGCTGGTCGAATATCTCCGCCGGGAACCGGTGGTCGTCCTCGACGTCCTGCGCGATCGGCGCGATTTCCGCCTCGCAGAACTCCCGGACCTGGTCCCGAACCATCCGGTGCTCCGCGGGGAGGTCGAACTCCATGGGCAAAACTTGCGGAACATCCATGATAAAGGGCGCGGAGTGTCCCCCGCGAATCCCTGTCGCTGCGTCGCCCGACGCCCGGGCGACGATTTAATGCGGTACGGCCCGAATTTCTCGGTAGTGGAGCTTCGCCGACTGGTCCGCGGCAGCGTCGACTGGCCGCGGCTCGAAGCCGTCGTCAGCGACCTCGGAGAGCGGTACGGCCGCGGCGACGCGCACGTCCGGTTTCTCGACGCCGACAACTGGCTGTCCACCCCGTTCGTCCTCCGCGCCGGCGACGAGGAGTACTTCGTGAAGGTCATCACGAAACAGAACTCGCTGGTGCACGCGCTGTTCACCACGGGCCGGAACATCGGCGCGTTCACCTCCGGCACGGAGGGCTTTTTCGAGCACTTCGGGACGCCGTACCAGATGGCGGAACACGAACTGGAGGCGACCGAGCGGATGCGCGCCATCGGTCTGAACGCCCCGGAGCCGGTCGAGGCGCTCGAAATCGACGGCCTCGGCGTCCTGGTCTTGGAGTACCTGCCGGCGTTCCGGCCGCTCGACGAACTGGACGCGGACCGCGAGCGGACGCTGGCGCCGGCGATGTTCGACGCGCTCGCGACGATGCACGAACACGGGCTCGCCCACGGCGACCTCCGCGCCGAGAACGTCCTGATTCTCGACGGCGACCTCTACTTCATCGACGCCACGAACGTCCGCGCCGACGGCCAGGAGGGCGCCCGACTGTACGACCTCGCGTGCGGGCTGGCCGCGCTCGCGCCGCTCATCGGCGTCCGCGACGCCGTCGACGCCGCGCTCACCGCCTACCCGACCGGGGACGTACTCGCCGCGCGCGACTACCTCGACTTCGTCGCCATCCGCCCCGACCACGACTTCGACGCGCCCGGACTCAAAGGCGAAATCGAGCGCCGCGCCGCCGCCGACGAAGACGCCGCAGACGCCGCGGACGCTGCCGCCGCAGCGACCCCCGCGGACGGCTTCGTGGACGGAACTACCGACGAGGGCAGCGGCGATGCAGCACCCAACCGCGACGACGACGTCGCCGACGAGCGTCGGAACGCCGACTCCGACGACGGTTCCCGGCCGACCGCGGGCGACGACAGCTGACGAAGGCGCGCCGCGCCGCCGGAGGCCACACCATCGTCGGTCCGTCGGTGTCGGGCCGATGACACGCCGACGTCCAGCGGGTGCTGCGAAACCACTCGGGGTCGCGGCGCGGTCCGACCGGCCGCGTTTCCCGCATCTATTTCACCTCCGCAGCGCAAGTTTTGCCCATGAGTTCAGGCTCCGACGGAGTGTTCCAACACTACATCGACGGCGAGTGGGTCGACGGCGCAGGCGCGGAGACGTTCGAGAGCGTGAACCCGGCGACGGGGGACGTGCTCGGGGAGTTCCGGCGCGGCACGGAGGCGGACGTCGACCGGGCGGTCGCGGCGGCCGACGACGCCTTCGAGGAGTGGCGGGAGCTCAGCCACATCGACCGCGCGGAGTACCTCTGGGACATCTACCACGAGCTGAAAGAGCGGCACGACGAGCTCGGCGAAATCGTGACGAAAGAGTGCGGCAAGGAGATCAGCGAGGGGCGAGCGGACGTCACCGAGGCGTGGCACATGGTGGAGTGGGCCGCCGGCGACGCCCGGCACCCGAAGGGCGACGTGGTGCCGTCGGAGATTCCGAGCAAGGACGCGTACATGCGGCGGAAGCCGCGCGGCGTCGTCGGCTGTATCACGCCGTGGAACTTCCCGGTCGCCATCCCGTTCTGGCACATGGCCGTCGCGCTCGTCGAGGGGAACACGGTCGTGTTCAAGCCGGCCGAACAGACGCCGTGGTGCGCGCAGATTCTCGCGGAGATGTTCGACGACAGCGGCATCCCGGACGGCGTGTTCAACCTCGTCCAGGGGTACGGCGACGCCGGCAACGCCGTCGTCGAGGACGACCGCGTGGACACGGTGCTGTTCACCGGCTCCGCCGAAGTCGGCCACGAGATCGCCTCGAAGGTCGGCGGCGAACCCGGGAAGCTCGCCGCCTGCGAGATGGGCGGGAAGAACGGCATCGTCGTCACGGCCGAGGCGGACCTCGACACGGCGGTCCACTCGGCGGTGATGTCGAGTTTCAAAACCACGGGGCAGCGCTGCGTCTCCTCCGAGCGACTCATCGTCCACGAGGAGGTCTACGACGAGTTCAAAGAGCGGTTCGTCGACGTCGCAGAGGACGTCGCGGTCGGCGACCCGCTGGACGAAGACACGTTCATGGGGCCGCTCATCGAGCCCGAGCACCAGCAGAAGGTGTCCGAGTACAACCAGTTGGCGAAAGACGAGGGCGTGAACGTGCTCGTGGACCGCGAAGCGCTCGACCCGTCGGAGATTCCGGACGGCCACGAGGACGGCAACTGGGTCGGCCCGTTCGTCTACGAGGCGGACCCCGACGCGGACCTGCGCTGCACCCACGAGGAGGTGTTCGGGCCGCACGTGGCGCTCATGAAGTACTCGGGGGACATCGAGGACGCGGTCGAGATTCACAACGACACGGACTACGGGCTGGCGGGCGCCATCATCTCGGAGGACTACCGCGAAATCAACTACTACCGCGACAACGCCGAGGTCGGCTTGGCGTACGGGAATCTGCCGTGCATCGGCGCGGAGGTGCAGCTGCCGTTCGGCGGCGTGAAGAAGTCGGGGAACGGCTACCCGTCGGCGCGGGAGGTCATCGAGGCGGTGACCGAGCGGACGG
This sequence comes from Halobaculum sp. P14, assembly GCF_051195155.1. Taxonomy (NCBI): domain Archaea; kingdom Methanobacteriati; phylum Methanobacteriota; class Halobacteria; order Halobacteriales; family Haloferacaceae; genus Halobaculum; species Halobaculum sp. P14. Next base: position 156,130 of record NZ_JBNTKB010000006.1, on the reverse strand, counting down.
CGTGGACGCTGAACAACTCGAAGGAGATCGAGATGGCGCAGGGGCTCTCCGCCGACATCAAGACCCGAGACGAGTAGCTCCGAGACGAGAGTTCGGCTCCGTCGTCGTCGCCGGCGGCCGGTTTTTGTCGTCGCTGCCGGGGGTCCGTCTCCGTCGCTGCCGCTGCCGCTGTTCTTCGGTCGGTTCGGGAGGAAGGCGTCGCGTTCGTGCAGAACCGTGAGTCGGCGCGCCGGGCGGGAGTGGGAGCGGGAGTGAAGCCCGGCAACGCCGCGGTGGGCGGCCGGTCCGGCCACCCTCGCGGGGCCGACCCAGGTTCGCGTCGGGGCGTGGGGAGCCCCGGAATCCGCGGCACGGACCGGTTCGGACCCGGAGTGGGTTCGGGGGCAGCGCCCTGTGGGGCGCCGTCCCGGTGCGGAGGGGTGCCCCGCAATGAGACGGTTCGGGCCGCGGTACACGGAGGAGCACGGCACCGTAACTTCAACGTAGCGCCCCGATTTTCGCGGTTGATTCTCGCCGAGCCGCCGGTGTTTTCACGCCGACACGCGCAGTTCGGTGCATGCTCGACGACTTCTTCGACGACGCCGCACGGCGCGACTGGGAGGACGCCGAGGCCGCGACCGCCGGCACCGCCGCCGGCGAACCGCACCGAACCGCGGGGTCGACGCAGCCGACCGGGACGGTCCGGCTGGCGCTCGTCGGCTGCGGCGGCTACGCCCGAACGGTGTCGCTCCCCGCGATGCAGGCCGCCGACTACGCGGAGCCGACGGTCGTCGTCAGCGGCGACGCCGACAAGCGACGGCGCCTCGCCGACGAGCACGGCGTCACCGCCATCGGCTACGACGAGTACGGCGACGGCGCCGCGACCGACGAGTACGACGCCGTCTACGTCGCGACGCCGAACCGGCTCCACCTCCCGCAGGTGGAGACTGCGGCGGCACACGGCAAGCACGTCATCTGCGAGAAGCCGCTCGAAGCCACCGTCGACCGCGCCGAACGGCTGGTCGAGGCGTGCGACGCCGCCGGCGTGACGCTCATGACCGCCTACCGCGTCCAGACCGACCCGGTGACGCGGCGGCTCCGCGAGTTCGTGCGCGCCGGCGGCATCGGCGACCCGGTCCGGGCGTTCGGCGAGTTCTCCTTCTCGCTGCTCGGCGGCGACAGCGGCCCGGACCAGTGGCGCCTCGACGACGAACTCGCCGGCGGCGGCGCGCTGTACGACGTCGGCGTCTACCCGTTGAACACGGCGCGGTTCCTGCTCGACGACGACCCGGTCGCGGTGTCCGGGTCGACGCGGTCGTCCGGGGACGCCTTCGCGGACGTCGACGAACACGTCGACTTCACGGTCGACTTCGGCGACGCGGTCGGCCACTTCGCGGCGTCGTACTCCGGGCGGCAGCACGCCCACCTGTCGATTCACGGCTCGGACGGCCGGCTCACGGTCCGGTCCGCCTACCAGCCGAACGCGGCCCGCGAGGTCGAACTCGACACCGCCGACGGCCACGTCGAGTTCTCGGGCGTCGGCGTCGACGACGCGCGCGAAGAGTTCGACTACTTCGCGTACGCGGTGCTGACGGGCGCGGCCGTCGAACCCGACGGGGCGGACGGCCTCGTCGACATGCGGACGATGGCCGGCGTCTACGAGTCGGACGAGACCGGGCGTACCGTCGAACTCTGAGGAGACGGCCGCTGCTGGCCGGGTTCCGAAAGCGAGAGGCGAAAGGTGTGGCGGAGGCGGGAGGCGGATGCGCAGTGTCCGGCCACGATGGACCCCTGATCGTGGGGCGGACGATGCGCGGTGGCGGCGTGGTGGCGCGGAGTTGATTTCGCCGACTCACGACGAGAAAAGCGTCGGTTCGTCGGCACCAGTTGCTAGTGCGGTCTGCGTGATAAACCCTCCGGCACCGGCCGCCCGGCACTGGCCACCCGGAACCGACCTACTGCCGCCCCACCGCCGCCTCTCCGACCCCCTGCGACAGCCCGGTTCGGCCGCCGACCTCGGCGGGCCGGCCGGCCCGTCCCGCCGGACCTGCAACCCCTACCGCCGACGCAACATCTATACCGCCCCGACCGAACCATTCGGCCATGCCGCAGGTGCGCGCGGAGGCCCTGCTCGGCGGTGCGGACGAACTACTCGAAGAGCCGCGCCGCGTCGTCGACCCGAACCGGCTCGGCGACCCTGGCGACGTCCTCGGCGACGGCGCCCGGCTGGTCGCCGTCGAAGAAGTCCCGCTCGCACACCTCGACCTCGCGCCCGACGAGCGCGAGCGGCTCCCGCATCTCCTCGGTGATCGACGCACCATCTACGTCCACCACGTCGAGTAGCCGCGTCGGCGGCGCCGACCGCGGACGCGACGACGCCGACCGCCGGATGCTCGACTCCTTCGAATCGCCGGGGCGGTCGCGGCCCGCTTCTCCGTCAGTCGTCCCGCCGGTCGCGGAGCGCCGGGAAGTCGTCGCGGACGTCGTCGACGCGGCCCGGGTCGACGTCGGCGGTGACGAGCGTCGGGTCGTCGGCCGCCGAGGCGAGCGTCGTCCCCCACGGGTCGTAGACGGTGGACCGCCCGACCAGTTCGGCGTCGCCCTGTTCGCCGGCGCCGTTCACCGTCGCGACGTACCCGAGGTTCTCGACGGCGCGGGCGCGCGGCAGCGTCTCGAAGTGCTCCACGCGCGGATACGGCCACGCGCTCGGCACCACGGTGAGCGTCACACCGGCGTCGGCGAGCCGCCGGTACAGCTCGGGGAACCGGAGGTCGTAACACGTCGTCACGCCGACCGTGAACCCGCAGACGTCGGCGGTCTGCAGCGTCTCGCCGGCGGTGAGTAACTCCGTCTCCGCGGAGTCGTAGCCGAACAGGTGGTGTTTCCGGTAGACGAGTCGGCGGTCGCCCGCCGCGTCGAACAGCACCGCGGTGTTCGCCAGCCCCTCGTCCGCCGGAACGGCTTCGCCGGCGTCGGCGGACGCTTCGAGGTCCTCGACGACGCTGCCGGCGAGCAGCGCCACGTCGTTGTCGGCGGCGACGTCCCGGAGTTCGGTGAGCGTCGGGCCGCCGAGCGGCTCGGCCTGCCGGCTGTACGCGTCGAACGCGAAGTAGCCGACGTTCCACAGCTCCGGGAGCGCGACGAGGTCCGCGCCACGGTCGGCGGCCGCCTCCACGGCGTCGACGGCGCGCTCGCGGTTCGCCGCCGGCCGCGCCGCCTCGACGTCGAGCTGGGCGAGCGCGAGTTTCACGCGTCGAGCGCCTCCTCGAGCGCCGCTTTCAGGTTGTCGAACTCCGCCTCGAAGTTCCGCTCGAAAAAGCGCTCGACGCCCGGGAGCGACCCGTCGATGACGAACTCGTTCCGGAGCCGCGTCCGGCCGTCGTCCGTCGGCTCGACGACGTGTTCGCCGGTGACGCGGAACGCCTTCGACCGGCCGACGAACTTGACGTGCCGCGGCGGGTCGCGCTCCACCTCCTCGGTCTCGACGGCGATCGTGGACCGGACCATCGGCACCGGAATCTCGACGTGCCACGTCGCGGCGCCGTCGCCGTGGAGGTCGTAGCTGTCGACGACGCTGATCGCGCCGGCTCGTTCGGCGGGGTCGGCGATGAACGCCCAGACGTCCTCCGGCGACGCGTCGACGACGAGTTCCCGGCTCACCCGCACGGTCATTACTGCACCCGAATACGAACCGCCGGCGAAAAAAGCGGGGGGTTCACGGACGAGTTCAGGGGAGTTCGACGCGCCACGTCGTCGACCGGGCGCGCCCCCACTTTTCGATGTCGACCTCCTCGGACTTCTCGGCGAGCCGCGGCAGCCGGCTGCCGACCTGCTTCGCCGACAGCCCGATGGCCTCGGCGATGTTCTTCGCGCGGAAGTACTCCTCCCCGCGGGAGACGCTGTCGCGGAGGTACGCGACGATTCGTTTCTCCTCGTCTGTGTAGTCCGTCATCGCTTCTACAGTGAATTTGGTTCCCTGTGGCTTAACGCTTTACGCGTTCGAGCGCCGCTGTGACACTCCTGCAGGTCGACGTCGACGCCGCGTCGTGCGGCGGGTCGGCGTCGGCGCGGCCGGAGGCGTGCGGGCGCGGCTCAGGTGTCGTAGACGTGAATCGCGGTGACCGCCAGCACGGCGGCGACCATCGCGAGCGCGAAGCCCCACGCTTTCAGTTCCTGGGTCGCGCCGGCGAGCATCATGCCGGCGCCGACCGTCGCCGCGGCGCCGAACACGAGCGCCAGCCCGACGCTCTTGTCGGTCGAAACGGTGTCCGTGGCCATACGCGACGGTTCGCCGGTACGCACGTAGTTCTTCCGAAACCGCCAACCGCGCGAGCGACGCGCCCCGCCCGGGCGAGCGACCTTGTGCAGGCGACCCGGGGGGAGACAACCCGGGGCAGGCGCCCCCACCGGCCGACACCGCGTCTGTCGGACGGGAGTCGGCCGGCCGCCGACCGAGGTTGTCAGACTTAACTGCCGCCGGGCCGACCGTCCCCCAATGGCTGGGACACGCGGGCTCGCGAGAACCGTGAAAGTCGTCGCCGCGGTCGCCGTGCTGCTCGTCGGCGCCGTGGGCGGCGCGTACCTCCTCGGCGTCGTCGGCGCGCCGAGCGTCGTCGGCGTCCAGAACCGGTTCGGCGACGTCTCGGAGGAGCACACCGTCATCCGGAGCACCCTCGTCGTGAACAACCCGAATCCGGTCGGGGTTCGGCTCGGCGGCGTCTCGGCCGACTACGCCGTCTCGCTGAACGGCATCCGGATGGCGAGCGGGAGCAAGTCCGGGCTCGCGGTCGAACAGGGGAACTTCTCGGTGCCGTTCCGCACCCGGATGAACAACTCGAAGATTCCGGCGTGGTGGGTGAGCCACGTCCGAAACGGCGAGCACACGACGCTGCAGGTGGACGCGTCGGTGCACTCGTCGCTGCTCGGCCGGTCGTTCAGCCCGCAGATCACGCGCGACGTCAACACCAGCATCATCTCGGCGTTCCGGTCGTCGGAGACGCGGCCGCTGAACGCGAGCAGTCCGCTGGTGTCCGACCCGGTGTTGTACCTGAACCGGACGGAGGCGCAGTGGGGGACGGTCGACAACGACACGACCGAGGTCGAGATGACGCTGCACCTGTACAACCCGAAGTCGTACCCCGTGACGCTGTCGACGGTCGGCTACAACATCACGATGAACAACATCTCGATGGGCGGCGGCGAGGCGGGCGAACCCACGACGATTCCGCCCGGTGAGACCGTGGCGGTCCCGGCGACCACCGTCATCGACACGCAGAAACTCGACGAGTGGTGGGTGTCCCACCTGCAGCGGAACCAGGTGACGCAGCTCCGGGTCAGCTTCTATCTCGTGTTCGACCTGTCGACGGCCGGCGCCGGCGAGCAGCGCATCGACCTCACCGACGTCACCCGGACAATCGAGACGGACATGTTCGGAACGAAAAACGAGTCGGAGACCGGGACGTCCGGGTCGGCGGCGGCCGGGTCCGGCGGCGACGGAACCGCGACTGCGACGCCGTCCGGTGCGGGAACGGACACGCCGGCCGGGACGGCCGCCGGCGGCGACACCGCGACGCCGGGGACGACGCCGACTCCGACGCCGGCGCCGACCGAGACGCCGGGCGGCACCGCGACGCCGAGCGGCGGGACGACGACCACGGACGACGGATTGTTCACGGTCGACCGCTCGGGTCTGCAGTAGTCGCGGACGCCGACAACGCTTTAGGGACCGCGGTGTCACGGTGAGGTATGCCTCGGAGTATCTCTGCTCCTGGTCGAGTTCTCGGACGGTAACGTGACTGTCTCGACCGACACCGACGGTGACACGATTCTGGTCGACATCGACGGCGACGCCTGCGAACTGAGCAGGGACGCCGCCGCCGACCTGCAACAGGCGCTCGGCGACGCCCTCACGGAGCGCCGGGAGTTCTTCCGGACCGTCGGCGAGTACCGCGCGGACGGCAGCTACGTCGTCTCCCGGAAGGCCGCCGACTCCGCCGGCAACGCGAAGGTGTTCGACTCCTTCGAGGAGCTCCGCCGGCTGTACGACCGGCTCCCGTCGGAGTTCACCGCCGACGAAATCGGCCGGACCGGAATCACCGGCTCCCGGCGACACATGCTCGTCCGGCACTTCGCCGAGCACCCCGCGTTCGACTGCTCGATTCACCGCCGGAATCCGTTGACGGCGAGGAAAACCGCGTCGGAGTCCGACGCGGAGGAAGCGGAGGAGTAGGCGGAGGGACCGAGTTCGGCCGGCCTCGGCCGATTTCGGCCGAATCCGCCCGCGTTCGGCGGCTCTCGGTTCGGCGGTCCTGTGTTACTCGATGGAGACGTGTTCGTTCTCCTCGTTCAGCGCGAGGTTCGCGGCGACTTCGGCGATACGCATCGCGTACTGCGCCGTCTCCTGGAGGCTCACGAGCACTTCGCGTATCTGGAGGAGCTGCTGGTTCTCCATCTCGGGGAGGTCGTTGAGGATGTCGCGTTCGCGGTCTTTCAGTTCGCGGAACAGGAACTTCACCTCGATGGTGAGCGAGTAGTCGCGCTGCACCGCGGCGTCGACGGCCATCTCGGTGACCTCGTCGACCTGGTCGGTGAAATCGCGGATGCGGCGCATCGTCGAGTCGTCGATGTCGAGCGTGTTGTCGTCGGCTTCCAGCGCGATTTCGCCGATGTCCTCGGCGTTGTCCGCGATGAGTTCGAGGTTCTTCGCGATGGAGCGGTAGCCGATGAGCGGGAACCCGGAGTCGAGGCCGACGGCGCGCGCCAGGTTCGGGTTCTGGTAGGCGGTGAAGATGAGCCGGAGCAGCAGCACGAAGATCTTGTTCGCCTGCCGCTCGCGGTTCAGCGCGCGCTGGGCGAGGTCGGCGTTGCCGTGTGCGAGCGCCTTCACGGCTTCGCCGCGCATCGTCGACCCGGTGTTTTCGAGCCGCTTGAGGAGGTTGTCGAGCGTGAAGTCCTCGGGGTCGACCGAGCACCGGATGGCGATGTTCTCCGGGGTTTCCTCGATGACGCCGAGCCCCATCAGTTGCGTTTCGGCCTTGTAGACGGCGTTGATGTGGTCGGAGTCGAGCGCGCCCTCCTCGGTGGTGATGTTGATGACGCGCCGCCCGAGGACGTACTGGGCGAGGATGGCGCGTTCGAGCGCGTCGGCGTCGAGGTTGTCGGCGTGCAGCGTCGCCTCGGCGTCTTCGCGGCTCGCGGACTCCGGCAGCACCGTGAGCGTCCCCTTGCCGCCCATTCGGAGGGACACCTCGTCGCCCTTCTCCACGTCGTGTTCTTTCGCCCACTCAGCCGGCAGCGTCATGGCCAGCGTGGACGGCCCCAACCGCTGAACTTTCCGAGTCTCGACCATATCGGAGGGATGTGTCCATATGACCTTAACCTTGTCTCCGTTCCCATAATACACGTTTAGTGGGTGGGGTTACCACGCCGGATTCGGTCGGTTCTGGTCGAGCGGAGGAGCTGGGAGGGGAAACGAGCAGCGCGGAAGGGACGAGCAGCGCGGAAGGGACGAGGAGAGGAGAGGAGAGGAGAGGAGAGTGTGGCGCGGTCGGTTCGCGGCGGGTCAGACGATTTTCATCATGCGGCGCTCGAACTTGCCGACTCTGACTTTCACCCAGCCGCGGAGCCGCTCGTCGAGTTCGGGGTCGTCGGTGTCGACGCGGAGCGTCCGGATGTCGTCGAGTTTCGCGCGGGAGGCGACGACTTCGATGTCGCAGCGGCGAATCACGGCCGGAGAGAGCTGCGGGTTGCCGCGGCCGAACACGAAGCCCTGTCCGCCGATGGGCGAGACGACGATGACGTTGTCGTCGCCGAGCGCGTCCAGGATTTCCTGTTCGGTGGCGTCGGCGACGAGGAGGTCGCCGCCGCGGTAGACGTCGACGCCGATGGCGGTGCCGTCAACGCCGAGTTCGTCCTTGACGGCGCCGACGGTCGACCCGGGGCCGAGCACCCACGTGGTTTCGGGCCGCGACCGGATTTCGGCGGCGACGCCTTCGGCGAGCGACTCGACGGTGCCGCTCGCGGTCTGTTTCGACGACTGGAGCTGTTCGGCGACGGGGACGGACGCGACGGCGCGGAGCTCCGGGTGGACGTCGCCCTCGCGGTACCGGTCTTCGTCGATGTCGAGCACTTCGCGGCGCTCGGTCCGGTCGAACGTCGCGGCGACGACGGCGGCGTCTTCGGGCGAGACGGCGAACACCGACGAGTACACTTTCACGCCGGCGGGGACGCCGAGCATCGGCGTGTCGGTGCCGTCGAGCGCGTCGGCGACGTCAGCGGCGGTGCCGTCGCCGCCGACGAACAGCACGAGGTCGACGTCGGCGTCGACGAACGCGGTGACGGCGCGGCGGGTGTCGTCGGCGTCCGTGTCGATGGCGGCGCCGGTGTCGTCGCCGCTGTCGTCGGGAGTTCCGAGGACGACCGGGTCGAAGCCGGCGGCGCGCGCGACCGCGGCGCCCATCGGTTCGCCCCAGGTGAGCAGGTCGGCGTCGGGGGCGTGGTCGGCGAGCGCGTCGAGCGCGCGGCGGGCGCGGTCGGGGGCGCGCGGCTCGGCGCCGCGGGCGCGGGCTTCGGCGACCTTGTCGTCGGTGCCTTTGAGGCCGACGCGGCCGCCCATCCCGGCGACGGGGTTGAGCAGAAACCCGATTCGCATGTCGGTACCCGGGGCGGGCAGCCGGAAAAAGGCCGCCGATGCCGGCGGGCCGTCGCCGCGGCCTCGCCCTCCCCAGCCGGCTCCGGCGCTCCCTCGCTGCGCTCGGCCGCGCCGCCGCCCCTCGCGCGTCCGCGGCCGTGACACAGCACGGCCGCCGCGCGCCACCGCTGGTGCCACGGCCGCCGTGTGCCGCCACAGAAGCCGCGGTGACGGGTCGGCGAGGCCGGCGGCCGTGAAATCTGTCGACGCGGTCGGCGCCGGGCTACTGCGCGGCGGCGTTCGCGCCGGACTCTGGGTGGTGGTCGCCGGCGACGAACCTGAAGGCGACGGCGGCGACGAAGACGGACACGACCGAGAGGACGATGAAGGCGTCGTACAGCGGGTCGGCGATGAGGCCGCGTCGCCGCCCGATTTCGGCGGCGGCGACGGAGATGGAGAGTCGGCCGGGAACCGCCGCGGCGAGCAGCGCCGTGGTCCGGCGGTCCGTCCCGGTGAGCGCGCCGCCGACGGCCGCGCCGACGACTTTCAGCCCGACGCCGAGCGCGACGACGGCCGCGAGCAGCAGCACGGCGTCGACGTCGGTGAGCGGCGGGACGTTCGCGCGCATCCCGACGAAGAAGAAGAACACCGGCGCGACGAGGCTGACGACGGGCCGCATCTCCGCCTCGACGGCGTGGCGCTCGTCGGTGAGTTCGCCGATGAGGAACCCGGCGAAGAAGCCGCCGAGCACGGCGTGGACCCCGACCGCCTCCATCAGCCACGCGACGGCGACGGCGAACAGCACGCCGACCTTCGTCGGGGACGCGCCGAGTGAATCCGGGAGGGCGCGCTTGACCGGCCCGACGAGGTACCGCGGAATCACGACGAGAAACGCGGCGAGCGCGACGCTCACGGCGACGGAACCGACGACCGGGGTCTCCGACGTCAGCGTGATACCGTACGCGAGCGCGACGACCGAGAGGATGTCGTTGAGGACGGCGACAGCGAGGATGAGCTGGCCGCGGTCGGTCGAGATGTAGCCGAAGTCCTCCAGCAGCGGGTAGACGAGCCCCAGCGAGGTCGTGGAGACGGTGACGCCGACGAGGAAGCCGGCGAAGTGTCCGAGCCCCATCGCGAGCGCGAAGCCGGCGCCGCCGAGGAACGGCAGCACGAACGTCAGGAGACCGAGAACGGCGACCTGTCGGGGGCGCTGCCGGAGCGGCTCCGTGTCGAGTTCGACGCCGGCCTCGAACATGATGAGCAGCAGCCCGAACGACGCGAGGCTGACGAGGAAGTGGTAGCCGTGCATCCCCGGGCCGACCACGCCGAGGACGGAGCCGAACAGGATTCCGGCGAGGATTTCGGCGACCAGCACGGGGACGTCGAACCGTTCGAGGAAGCCGAGCGCGTAGCTCGTCCCGTACACCAACAGCAGCGCCGTGACGAAGCCGAAGGCGAGTCCCATACGGGTCCGCCTGACGGCTGAGCGCTCCTAATGGGCGAGTGATTCCACGGAGTCGCGGACGCCCCGCCGGACCCCGGCAGCGAGAGACGGCGCCGCCGCTGTCCGGTCGGCCGTCGAAGAAACTGAGTTGTGGGGGTTCTGCGCCGATTACAGGACGCTGATGTTGAGCGCGTACGGCCACGTCGTGTTCGCGAGCGAGAGGAACACGAGCGCCGCGCCGAGGATGATGACGTTCTTCTGGAACTGCGTCATCTGGTCCTGCTTCTGGTCGTCGGGGACGGCCCAGAAGTCGTGAATCATGACGGCGGAGACGAGCATGAACAGCGCCACGGCCCCGGACGCCAGCACCGGCAGGACGCCGAGGACGATGCCCAGTCCGCCGAACGCGAGCATCCCGCCGGAGAAGGCGGCGCTGAGACGGGGAGCCGGGACGCCCTTCGCCTCGGCGTAGCCGGCGTAGTTGTCGAGCGCCTGGAAGTGCCCGAGACCCATGTACGCGACGACGAGTCCGAAGAGGACTCGGCCGAGCAGGAACGCGACGCCTGCGCCTGCGCCCGTGAACGCCGATGCACCCTGAAGGAGTGTTGTAAGTTCCATCGCCCCCTGACCTACACGAGTCACTCACTTATCTGTTTGCCGACACCACGGTTACCGGGTGACACCGGTGTTACTCCAGACTGACGGTACGGTCGGTCTCGTGAGATAGTCCATCTCGCCACAACGTCTCGAACTATTTACACGAATCGGGGCGTACGTCGACGCAGGTCTCCAGATGTTCGAGTTCGTCACGCAGATACGGTCCCACCCGATTCGGTCTGCGGCGCCCGTCGTGGCGCTCGCCGGGCTGGCGCTGAGCTACTATCGGCTGAAACTCCGGAAGCGAGGGCCGCTCGCCGAGGTGTGGGAGCGGGTCAGGAAGACGGTGCTGCCGCCGCTCGACGACCTGGCGCGTCGGCTCGGCGTCGGCTACGCCGCGTACACGCTCGGCGAACGAGAGTACGCCGGGACGCTCTCCGTCCCCCCGGAGAAAGCCGAACGGCTCCTGTGGCAGGCCGGGTTCCGCCGGAACCCGCTCGCGGCGTACAAGACGCTTCCCGACGGCACTGCCGAACTCGGGTCGTGGGTCTATCGGGACGGCCTGCTCGCGACCCACCAGACCCACGTCGTGCTGTTCCCCGCGGAAGCCGACGGACAGACCCGCGTGTTCGCCCACCGCGAATACTCGGCCATCAACCCGGCGACGGCGCTCGAACACTTCCGCGGACGCGGCTACAGTCCGGAGGAGGGCGAAGCGGTGGTGCGAGGGAAACTCGGCTCCACACACTGGGTGCACGACGAGGAGCCGACGGCCGACGACGACCGGTACGGCCGCTGACGCCCGCCGGAGATTCGTGGACTCCGGCGGTGCGTCACGAATCGTGCCGAACCTTGCCCCTGTCGGCCGTCCCGTCGCGCATGGCTCTCCGACTCGCACCTGCGTTCCTCACGGCGCCGAGTTCGTTCATCGACCGCTCCGTCGACTGGGGCTCGTTCGACTTTCTGCGCTGGTCGACGGAGACGTACGAGTACGACCCGGACGACTGGAACGGGCTGAAGAACACGGTTCGGCCGGTCGAGCAGGTCATCCGGTCCGGTCGCGGCGACTGTGAGGACTACGCGCTCGTCGCGCTGTCGTGGCTGCACGCGACCGTCGACGCCGGCGACGTCGGCCTCGCCGTGCTGTACACGCGGGAGGTGCCGCCCACCGGACACGTCATCGCGTTCGGCCCGGAGCGAACGTTCTCCTCCGGCGTCGTCTGCGACGGGACGCTCGAGCAGTACCTCCGCGGCTCCCGGTACGACGTCATGTTCACGAACACGCTGTAGCCGTCGGTCCTGACCGTGGCCGAACCGGTCGGTCCCGACCCGGCCTGACCCGACCGTGCGCTTAATACGCCCCGGCGAAGTTCACCGGTCGAAGACGATGGCACTCCGGGACGTCATCCGCGACATGGAGAGCCGCGAGAAGCGGCTGACGGTGTTCGACCCCGACTCCTCGGCGGTCGTCGACGACCTGCGCGACTACTTCGCCTCCCAGCAGGTCGACGTCGTCGTCGGCAGCACGGACAGCGACCTCTCGGGCTACGCGGTGCTCTCGGACGACGCCGGCGACGTTCTCACCGCGGTCGACCTCGACCGGCTCGACGGCGACGCGACCGCCGGCGTCGGCGAACCACGGCCGTTCTCCCCGCTGCTGGAACACCTCGACGACACGACGTTCTCGTCGTACAGCATCGACCAGATGGTGGCGGCGTCCCGCGAGATCGAGGACCGCGCGTGGCGCGTCGGCAGCGGGCAACTTCACGCCGGCTTCCAGACCGCGACGGCGCTCTCGCGGCAGGCCGACGTCTACGAGACGCTCGCGAAGAAGCCGCTCGACATCCACGTCTACTGTGCGCCGTCGACCGAGTCCCCCGGTATCGACAACGTCAGCGTCCACGAGGCGGACACGGCGGAACTCCGCGAGGTCTGGTTCGTGGTGTTCGACGGCGGCGGCGACCTGTCGAACGCCTGCGCGCTGCTCGCCGAGGAGTGCCCGGGGGAGGACCGGCGGTTCTCGGGGTTCTGGACGTACGACTCCCTGCTGATTCGCGACGCGCTCGAACACCTCCACGAGCGGTACCTCACCGCCGCGTAGCACCTCGCCGCCGCGTGCGGTTTCTGTGCGTGCGGGCCGCGCGAGACGCGTCGCTCGCGGACGGTTTGGTTACCGCCGCACTTCGAAACCGGTGACGCCGGTCGGCTCGCCGTACTCGACGTCGACGTCGGAGACGGACGCGGCCGGACTTCCCGTGTGACACCACTCGATCATCGTCTCGACGTCCGAACGCGGCCCTTCGAAGACGGCTTCGACGCGGCCGTCGTCGAGGTTCTTCACCCAGCCGTCGACGCCGTGTTCGCGGGCCGTGTCCCTCGTGTTCGCGCGGTAGAAGACGCCCTGGACTTTCCCGGACACGTACACGTGTGCGCGGACCCGGTCGGCGTCGCTCTCTCCGTCGTCGCTGGCGGCATCGCCGTCGTCGTCGCGGCTGCTCATACCTGACGGTTCGTCCGGCGCAGGGAAAACCCGACGGTCACTGCAGTCGCTCGCCTCGGACCCGGCGACCGTCGGTGATTTAAGTAGCGGACAGGCGGCGAGGGCGTCTCGCGGGGCTGTGTTTCCCGAGAGCGTCCCGCCGCACAACCGCGTGCGCCCTCGGGCGAACGTCACGTCACGGCGGTCCTGCCCGCGTCCTCCGATTTGAACGTTCGGCCGTTCGGCGGGGGGAATCGTCTGCGACGTCGGATGAACCGTCCGCGAGGCCGGGTGAGCCGTTCCGCGACGGCGACGCATGTTCCGTTCGCTCGGGTGCGCTGACGACGCAATCGGTTCCGTGGACCACCGGGCGTTTCGGGCCGCGCGGGACCGAGGGAGTCTTGGGCGTCGCGGTGGAGGAACCGGTATGGATCTGTTCGGCACCGCCGGTATCCGGGGGAGCGTGGAGAGCCGCGTCACGCCGGAGTTGGCGCTGGACGTGGCGCGCGCGGTCGGCGCGGCAGCGCGGGAGGCGGGCGACCGAGAGTTCGTCGTGGCGCGGGACGGCCGCGTGACGGGGCCGGCGCTCGCGGCGGCCGTCGAGGCCGGCCTCGAATCCGCCGGCGCCGACGTGGTTCGGCTCGGCCAGCTCCCGACGCCGGGGCTCGCGTACGCCTCCCGGGGCCGGCGCGGCGTGATGCTCACGGCGTCGCACAACCCCCCGACGGACAACGGCATCAAGCTGTTCGTGGACGGCGTCGAGTACGCGGAGACCGCCGAGACCGACGTCGATCGACGCGTCGCCGCCGGGACGCCGCCGGCGGCGTGGGACGAGTGGGGCGACGTCGAGGCGGCTGACGCGCTCGACGCCTACCGCGACGCCGTCGCGGCGTACGCCGCGGCGTTCGGCTCGTCGCCGGACGACCTCCGCGTGGCCGTCGACTGCGGCAACGGGATGGCGTCGGTGGCGACGCCGCAGGTGCTCCGCGAACTCGGCGCGGACGTCGTGACGCTGAACGCGAACGTCGACGGCCACTTCCCGGGCCGCGAGTCGAAACCGACGCCGGAGTCGCTGACGGACCTCCGCGAGTTCGTCCGCGAGGGCGCGGCCGACTTCGGCGTCGGCCACGACGGCGACGCCGACCGCATCGTCGTCGTCGATGCCGACGGCGACGTCGTCCACGAGGACACCGTCCTCGCCGTCCTGGCGGCGCACTACGTCCGCGTCAGCGACGCGGCGGACCCGGTGGTGGTGACGACGCCGAACGCGTCCGGCCGCATCGACGAGCAGGTCGCTGCCGCCGGCGGCCGCGTCGAGCGCGTCGCGCTCGGCTACCTCCACGACGGCATCGCGTCGGCCCGAGACGGCGGCGGCGACGTCGTGTTCGCGGCGGAGCCGTGGAAGCACGTGCACACGCGGTTCGGCGGCTGGATAGACGGCGTCGCGTCCGCGGCGGTGCTGACGCGGCTCGTCGCCGCCGAGGGGCTCGACGGCCTCCGCGAGCCGGTGACGGAGCGCCCGTACCGGAAGGTGAGCGTCGACTGCCCGGACGACGCGAAAGCGGCGGTGATGGAGCGGCTCGACGAGGCGCTCCCCGAGGCGTTCCCCGAGGCGTCCGTGAACACCGACTACGGCGTCCGGCTGTCGTTCCCGGACGACTCGTGGACGCTGGTCCGCCCGTCCGGCACCGAGCCGTACGTCCGCGTGTACGCCGAGAGCGACGACGTCGACGCGCTCGTCGACGACGTCGTCTCGGTCGTCGAATCCGCGGTTTCCGGCGAAACGTCCGGCTGACGCTGGACGTGTCTGGAGTCGGGAACGTCGAAAGCCGACGATTTTAACCGCGTTTGCGTCGGGAGTACCAGCATGGACCGGAACTTCAATCGGCGCACGTTCATCAAAGGCACCGGAGCGGCGGGGCTCGCGGGCCTGGCCGGCTGTTCGGGCGGCCCGGACGAGTCCACGCCGACCGAGACCAGCGACGACGGCACCAGCACCACCACGACGTCCGACGGCGGCTCCGCGGGCGGCTCCGCCACGGTCAACGTCGGCATGGTGTACGCGACCGGCGGCCTCGGCGACGGGTCGTTCAACGACCAGGCGCAGATCGGGATTCAGCAGGCCGCCGAGGAGTTCGACGTCAGCTACGACGAGTCCCAGCCCGACTCGGTGTCGCAGTTCGCGCAGTACCAGCAGCAGTACGCCCAGTCCACGAACCCGAACTACGACCTCGTGAGCTGCATCGGCTTCCTGCAGGCCGACTCGCTCTCGAAGACGGCGCCCGACTACCCGGACCAGGACTTCATGATCGTCGACTCCGTCGTCGACGAGCCGAACGTCCGGTCGTACACGTTCGCCGAACACGAAGGCTCGTTCCTCGTCGGCCAGCTCGCCGGCATCCTGACGACGAAGTCGTTCTCGGCGGGCAGCGGCTCGACGCAGTCCGACTCCACGAACGTCGGCTTCGTCGGCGGCGTGAAGTCCTCGCTCATCCAGAAGTTCGAGGCGGGCTACAAGGCCGGCGTGAAGTACGCGAACTCCAACGTCGACGTCGCGACGAGCTACGTCGGCTCGTTCAACGACCCGTCGGCGGGGAAGGAGGCGGCGCTCGCGATGTACAACTCCGGCGCCGACATCGTCTTCCACGCGGCCGGGAACACCGGCACCGGCGTCTTCCAGGCGGCCCAGGAGAAGGGCCGGTTCGCCATCGGCGTCGACCGCGACCAGTCGAAGACGAAGCCGGACTACGCCGACGTCATCCTCGCGTCGATGGTGAAGCGCGTCGACACCGCCGTCTACAACGCCGTGAAAGCGCAGGTGAACGGGAACTTCCAGGGCGGCACCTCGGTCAGCCTCGGTCTCGCCGACGAGGGCGTCGCAATCGTCTACGGTCAGCAGCTCGGCGCCGACATCTCCTCGTCCGTGAAGTCCGAAATCGAGGCGTCGATGCAGGCCATCATCGACGGCGAAATCAGCGTCCCGACGAACCCGAACCAGGTCTCCGGCTGAGCCGGAGCCACGGCGCCGCGCCGCCGACGCTTCTCACGTTTTCTTCCCCGGCGAGCCGTCGCGCCGGCGGCGCGGCGCGCTGAAACGCGTCGTTTATGCCGATACCGGTGAAAGCCGAACCTGAATGACTGAGGCCGTCCGCCTCGACGGGATCACGAAACGCTTCCCCGGAGTCGTCGCGAACGACGACGTGACGCTCTCCGTCGAGCAGGGGACGGTCCACGCCCTGCTCGGCGAGAACGGCGCCGGGAAGACGACGCTGATGAACGTACTGTACGGCCTGTACGAGCCGACCGCAGGCGACGTGTACGTGAACGGCGACGGGCTGGAACGCGACGAGGACGGCGAGTACGTCGACGCCCCCCGCCGGTTCGACTCGCCGCGCGACGCCATCGACGCCGGCGTCGGCATGATTCACCAGCACTTCATGCTCGTCGACCCGATGACGGTCGCCGAGAACATCACGCTCGGCAACGAGCCGACGAAGTGGGGCGGGCTCGCCATCGACCGCGACGCCGCCCGAGAGGAGGTGCTCGAACTCTCCGAGCGGTACGGCTTCGACGTCGAACCCGACGCGACGGTCGCCGACGTCTCCGTCGGCGTCCAGCAGCGCGTCGAGATCCTGAAGGCGCTGTACCGCGGCGCCGACGTCCTCATCCTCGACGAGCCGACCGCCGTGTTGACGCCGCAGGAGGTCGAAGACCTGTTCGCGGTCCTCGACGAACTCACCGACGCCGGCAAGACCATCATCTTCATCACCCACAAGCTCGGCGAGGCGCTGGAGGCGGCGGACGAAGTGACGGTGCTGCGCGACGGCAGGAACGTCGGCTCCGTCGAGACCGCCGACACGAGCCGCGAGGAGCTCGCCGAGCTCATGGTCGGCCGCGAGGTCGTCCTCGAAACCGACACGCCGCCGGCGACCCCCGGCGACCCGGTGCTGTCGGTCGACGGCGTCTCCGCCGAGGACGACCGCGGCGTCACCGCCGTCGACGACGCCTCCTTCACGGTGCGGGAGGGCGAAGTGTTCGGCGTCGCCGGCGTCGACGGCAACGGCCAGTCCGAACTCGTCGAGGTCGTCACCGGCCTCCGCCGCCCCGAAGCCGGCAGCGTCCGGCTCCACGGCGACGACGTCACCGACGACTCCCGCCGGGAGCGCACCCGCGCCGGCATGGCGTACGTCCCCGAGGACCGCCAGGAGCGCGGGCTCGTCATGGACTTCGACCTCGTGGAGAACGGCGTGCTCGGCAGCCAGCACGACCCGCCGTTCGCCCACGCCGGCCGCATCGACTGGGAGTACGCCGCCGAGCACGCCGCCGACGTCATCGACACCTACGACGTCCGGCCGCCGGACCCCGGGGCGGACGCGAAGTCGCTCTCCGGCGGGAACCAGCAGAAGTTCATCGTCGGCCGCGAGTTCGCCCGCGACCCCGACTGCATCGTCGCCTCCCACCCGACCCGCGGCGTCGACATCGGCTCCACCGAGTTCATCCACGACCGGCTCATCGACCTCCGCGACGACGGGAAGGCGGTGCTTCTGGTCTCGTCGAAACTCGACGAGGTCCGCGGGCTCTCCGACCGGCTCGCCGTCATGTACCGCGGCCGCGTCGTCGACGTCGTCGACCCCGACGAAGTCACCGAAGAGCAGCTCGGCCTCCTGATGGCCGGCGAACGCCCCGACGACGTGCCGAGCATCCGGACCGACGCGAACGCGGCCGCAGACGGGGCGGAGGAAGCGGACGGGGCGGACGCGGACGGCGCCGACGCCGCCGGGGAGACGCCCGGCACCGACGCCGCAACCGCCGGAGGTGACGACAATGAGTGACGACCCGTCGTCGGGCGAGGAGGGCGCCCCGGAGGGCGGGCCGGAGTCGACGGTCCGGGCGCGGGCGCTGTCGTGGCTCGACCGGCTCGCGGAGGCGTCCGCGACCGAGCGGCTGCTCATCTCGACGTCCGCGCTGGTGCTGTCGGTCGTCATCGGCTTCTTCCTCGTGCTGGCCGCCGGCCGCATGACGACCTGCGACGCCGCGGCGACGACGTACCTCGGCGTCGGCTTCTGCTACGACCCGATTACGGTGTACGACAAGCTGTTCCTCGGCGCGTTCGGGAACCTGCTCGCGAACCCGCTGAACGGCCAGTTCGCGACGACGCTGTCGGAGGCGACGGTGCTGGTGTTCACGGGGCTCGCGGTCGCCGTCGCGTTCCGCGCCGGCGTGTTCAACATCGGCGGGCAGGGGCAGATGGTGCTCGGCGCGCTCGCCACCGCAGTCATCGTGTTCGCCGTCTCGCCGCTCGTCTCCGGCGTCGTCGGAACGCTGCTGCTCGTCCCGTTCGGGCTGCTCGTCGGCGCCGTCGTCGGCGGCGTCTACGGCGCCATCCCGGGCGCGCTGAAGGCGTACGCCGACGCCAACGAGGTCATCACGACCATCATGCTGAACTTCGTCGCCACGTCGGTCGCGCTGTACCTCGTCCAGGACCACTTCAAGGACCCCGAGAGCTTCGCGAACCAGACCCGGACGCTCCCCGAGTACGCGCTGTTCCCGAAACTGGTGTTCCCTGAGCGCGCGTCCGTCTCGCTGTACGCGACCGCGTTCGCCGTCGTGCTCGCGCTCGCCATCGCCTACCTGCTCACCCGGACGAGCGTCGGCTACGACATCCGGACGAGCGGCCTCCAGCCCGACGCGGCGGAGTACGGCGGCGTCGACGCCGCCCGCACCGTCGTCACGTCGATGGCGCTGTCGGGCGCGATTGCGGGGCTCGGCGGCGCCGTCTACGCGCTGATGGTGCTCGGGAACTTCCAGACCGGCGTCCCGGACTACGGCTTCGACGGCATCACCGTCTCCATCCTCGCCGGCAACAACCCGGTCGGCGTGCTCGGCGCGGCGCTGCTGTTCGGCGTCCTGAAGTCCGGCAGCATCGTCGTCGACGTCTCCACGAGCGTGCCGCCGGAGCTCGTCGGCGTGCTCCGCGGACTCATCGTCCTGTTCGTCGCGATGCCGGAGTTCTTCCGGATGATCGGGAAACGGCTCAACCTCGGTGACGGCGTCGACGGCCGCGGCCCGGCGGCGACCGACGGAGGTGAGTCGGGATGACCGACCTGCGCGACCGCGTCGGCGTGCTCGTCGCCGGATTCGTGTTCGCGGTGGTCGCGACGACGGCGCTCGTCGGCCTCGCGTTCCCGGGGACGCCGTTCGGCGCCTTCACGGCGACGCTGGCCGCCGTCCTCGGCGTGCTCCTCGAGGACTCGACGCTCGCGGCGGCGCTCCGGCTGTCGGTCCCCATCGCGTTCGCGGCGCTCGGCGGCATCTTCGCGGAGAAGTCGGGCGTGTTCAACATCGGCCTCGAAGGGCTGCTCATCGTGTCGGCGTTCGCCGGCGTCTACGTCACCGACGTCTCCGGCAGCATCTGGGTCGGCGTCGCCGGCGGCGTGCTCGCGTCGACGCTGCTCGCGGCGCTGTTCGCGGTCGTCTGCATCCGGTTCCGCGCCGACCAGATCATCGCGGGGCTCGCCGTCTGGCTCATCGCGCTCGGGCTCGCGCCGTTCGTCTCCCAGGTCGTCTACGGCAGTTCGAACACGACCAGCGTCCAGACGTTCGAGGCGATTCGGGTGCCGGTGCTGTCGAAGATTCCGTTCTTCGGCGCGCTGTTCGACGCGTCGCCGATGGTGTACCTGATGTTCGTCGCCGTCGCGGCGTCGTGGTGGACGCTGAACCGGACGACGTTCGGCCGGTGGGTGCGCGCCGCCGGCGAGAACCCGAAGGCGCTCGACACCGCCGGCGTCGACGTGAAACGCGTCCGCTACGCCGCGGTGCTGCTGTCCGGCGTCCTCGCCGGCGTCGGCGGCGCCGCGCTGTCACTCAGCCTCGGCCAGTTCACGGGGAGCGGCCCGACGATGGTGAACGGGAAGGGGTTCATCGCCATCGTCGCGTTCCTGTTCGGGAACTACAACCCGGTCGGCGCGCTGCTGTCGACGATGCTGTTCGCCGGGCTGGACGCGCTCCAGCTCACGCTGCAGGCGCGCGACGTCGTCGCGATTCCGAAGCCGCTCGTCCGCACCATCCCGTACGTCACAGTGGTCATCGTGCTCGCGCTGTTCGGCCGCACCCGGACGCCGGACGCGGCCGGCGAGCACTACGAGTCCGGCGAGGAGTAGCGCGCCTCACTCCCCGTCGCCTCGCGTCCGGCTCTTCGCCGCCCCGCGTCCCTCCGAATCACGCCGCGTCGCCGGCGCTGTGTCGCTCCGCGCCGCCTCGACTCTCTGCCGCGGAATCCGTCGGCTCGGCGCCGACGGAACTGCCGGGTCGAATAACGAGTTTTTTGCCGCGCGGCGAGTGAGAACCGGGTAATGACTACGCACGAACCCGACATCGCGGTGGTGGGCGCGGGCACCGCCGGCTGCTACGCGGCGGCGACCGCCGCGAACGCGGGGCTCGACGTCGTCGTCGTCGAGCGGAAATCCGCGGAGGAAGCCGGGCACATCGCCTGCGGCGACGCGCTGAAGGGCGCGGACGCGTTCCCGGAGGCCATCCCGAAGTCGGAGATCGAGCCGGCGTTCACGAACACCGGGGTCACGCACGGCCGCTTCGAGATTCCGAGCGAGGACACCGTCCTCGAAATCCCGGTGCCCGGCGAACTCGCCGTCATCGACCGGTGGGAGTACGGCCGCCGCATCATCGACGGCGCCGAGCGCCGCGGCGTCGACTTCCACTACGACACCGTCGTCCAGGACGTCACGCAGACGGACGACGGCCGCGTCACCGGCATCCGCGGGAAACGTGACGGCGAGGTCGTCGAGTACGACGCCGACGTCACCATCGACGCCGCGGGCGCGCTCTCGATCCTGCAGGACAACGCCGACCTCGACGCCGCGACGTTCGACACGAACGTCTCGTACTCGCAGTTCTGCTCTGCGTACCGCGAGGTCGTCGAGGTGCCGGAGCCGGTCGAGTGGACCGACGCGCTCGTGTTCAAGCCGACGCGGACCGCCGCCGGCTACGTCTGGTACTTCCCGCGCACCGACACCGAAATCAACGCCGGGCTCGGCTTCCAGATGACCGAAGAGCCGATGAAGCTCGTCGAGGACCTCAAACAGGACCTCCGGGACCGCCCCGAGTTCGAGGGCGCCACCGTGAAGGACAAACTCGGCGCGGCGCTGCCGACGCGCCGCCCGTACGACTCGGCGGTCGCGCCGGGGTTCATGGCGGTCGGCGACGCGGCCGGCCACGTCAATCCGACGACCGGCGGCGGTATCGCCGGCGCCGCCTACGCCGGGAAGTACGCAGCCGAGCAGGCCGCCAAGGCAATCGACGCCGGCGACGCGTCCGAGGAGATGCTGTGGCGGTACAACGAGCGCGTCATGGACCACTTCGGCGCGCGCTACGCCGCCCTCGACGTCTACAACATCCTCGCCACCGCGGTCGACGTCGACGACCTGATGGGGCTGCTCGCGTCGCTCCCCGGCGAGAAGCTCGCGGAGGCGCTCTACTCCGGGACGACGTCGATGGGGCCGCGGCTCGCCGCCCGCGTCGCCCGCGACAGCTACGGCTACTGGAGCCAGATCTGGGACTTCTACAAGGCGAAGCGCGCGGCCGACGACCTGCTGAGCCACTACCAGCGCTACCCGAGCCGGCCGTCCGCGCTCGGCGCGTGGCAGGACCGCCGCGACGACCTGCTCGACCGCGTCTACGACGTCACCGGCGCCGACCCCAAGTACTGACCACGCGGCGACCGGCGGCGACGACGACTTCTCACAGTTTCCCTCCGTCTCGACGGCTGCGTCTGCAGCCTCGGCTGGACGCTGCTCCGTCGTCGCGACGAAAACGGAGAGAAACCGGGTGTGTTGCGGCGTCGACGGCTACGGCTGCTGTTCGGCGTCGACGGCGTTACGGCCGCTGTTCGGCGGCGGCGAGCACGGCGTTCGAGAGGAGGCCGACGCCGATGTCGAGCGACTCCTCGTCGACGTCGAACGTCGAGGTGTGGTGGCCGCCGGGGTGGTCGGTGCCGACGCCGACGTAGGTGGCGTAGCCGCCGTTGTTCTGCACCTCCTGCATGAGGTAGGTGGCGTCTTCGCTGCCGCCGAGCGTGTCGCGGTCGAGGACGGAGTCGACGCCGTCGACGTCGGCGGCCGCGTCGGCGACGATGTCCACGAGTTCCTGGTCGGAGGTCGCAGACGGGGCGCGGCCGAGCCGTTCGGTCGTCACGTCGACTTCGTGCATGTCGGCCGCCGACTGGAGGACGGTTTCGGCTTTCTCGTCCATGTACTCCATCAGCTCCGTGGTTTCGCCGCGGACCTCGCCCTCGACGAACGACTCCTCGGGGATGATGTTGGTGGCGGTGCCGCCGCCGACGAGGCCGGCGTTCACGCGGGTCGCGCCGTCGGCGTGCCGCGGAATCCCGTAGAGGTTCTGGATGGCCGCTGCCATCGCCTGCACCGTGTTCTTCCCCTGCTCGGGGTGGCCGCCGGCGTGGCTCGGCTCGCCTTCGAACTCGGCGAGGAAGTGCGAGACGGCGAGGAAGCCGTCGACGCCGGCGACGACCTCGCCGGTCGGGTGGTCGAGGCCGACGTGCGCCGCGAACAGGTAGTCGACGTCGTCGATGAGTTCGGAGTCGGCCATCGGCTTGCCGCCGACGATTTGCTCTTCGCCCGGCTGGAAGAACACCTTCAGCGTCCCCTCGAAGTCGGACGCGAGAATCTCGTCGACGACGCCGACGCCGAACGTCGCGTGCGCGTCGTGGCCGCAGGCGTGCATCCAGCCGTCGTGCTCCGACCGGAACGACGCGTCGACCGGGGCGTGCGTCTCCTCGTCGGCCTCCGTGATGGGGAGCGCGTCGATGTCGACGCGGACGCCGACCACCGGGCCGTCGCCGCGGCGAACCACCGCGACGGCGCCGGTGTAGCCGCCCTCGATTTCGGCGAGCACGTCCTCGCGGGCGCCCTCGTCGCGGGCGCGCTCGAACCACTCGGCGAGCTCGTCGTCGTCCGGGACGTTCATCCGCTCGGAGCCGAGGATGTCGGGGCCGTAGTGGAGTTCGTCGAGGTCGCGGGTCTCCAGTTCGTCGACGAGGCGCGCGGTCGTGTAGAACTCACACCACGCCGGCTCCGGGTGTCGGTGGAGGTCGCGGCGGAGCTGCACGAGGTCGTCGTGTTGCACTGCGAGGCTCATAGCCGGCGTTCGTCGCCACACCGGATAAAGGGAGTCCTCGCGGCGAACCGGACCGACTACCGGCGCGCGTCTCCGCGGGCCGTCCGCCGCCCGTGAACCGCCGCGGCTCGGGCGAACGCTTACCGCGGTCCCCGCCGAACTTCGGCCGTGAAACGAGATTCGACCGGTGGCTCGGAGCAGACGCCGGAGCCGGCCGCGAACCGAGGCGTGACGCGCCGGGACGCCCTGCGGCGTGGCGCGGCGCTGGGCGGCGCGGTCGTCGGGACCGCCGGGCTCGCGGGCTGCGTGTCCGCGCCGGCCGACGCGCTGCTGGCCGAAGGGTTCGAGTCCGACGTGGACTGGGAGACGGCGGCGAGCATTGGGCCGGAGGAGCCGCTGTCGGCGTTCGACTGGCGGATTCAGCGCTCCCGGTCGCAGGCGGCGACCGGCGAGTGGAGCCTCGAACTGTTCACGGAGGGCGACCACGACGACGGCACCGCGTGGGCGACGACGACGCTGACGCCGCCCGCGGACGCGTCGTCGTTCTCGGTGTCGTTGCAGGCGTGGAGCGCCTCCGAGAGCTTCAACGCCCTCCGCGACCTCGTCGTCCTGCTCGGCCCGGAGCAACCGACCGACGAGAGCAGTTTCCCGTCGCCCGGCGAGAACACGTCGTCGACGCCGGGCGCCCCGGCCGGCGGGCCCCACGAACCGCTGCACCTCGCTGACGGGTGGCGCGAGTACGGCTTCGACTGGCGGCCCGAGACGGTGCCGGAGACGCTGCACTTCGCCGTCGGCGTCTCCGTCATCTGGGAGGCCGACGCCGCCCACTACGTCGACGACGTCGAGATCGCGGCGTCGACCGACGCGTCGCGGTAGCGCTACTCCTCGTCTTTCATCCGGACCGTCAACACCGGCTGGTTCGCGGTGCGGACGACGCGCTCGGTGACGGAGCCGAGCAGGTAGCGGTCGAGCCCCTGCCGGCCGTGGGTTCCCATGACGATGAGGTCGACGTCGTGGTCGTCGGCGTAGTCGAGGATGGAGCGGTAGGCGGTGCCGGACGTCACTGTTTCGACGACCTCGACGTCGGCGTCGCGGGCGGCCTCGGCCACCTGCTGGACGGCGTCTTCGCCCTCCTCTTCGAGCGCCTCGACGACGACCTGGCTGCCGGCTTCGAGCGTCGAGTAGGCGGTGGCGTCGACGACGTACAGCGCGTGCAGCGTCGCGTCGAACCGCTCGGCGACCGTCACGGCGTGCTTCACGGCGGCGTTGGCGGCGGGGCTCCCGTCGGTCGGCACGAGAATCTCGTCGTACATCTCGACCCGACGTTTCCGTGAGAGCGGAATAAAACCGGTGGCCGTCTCCCGGTTCGCGATAGGCCGATCGGTCCCTCCCCCGCGACGCGCCCCTACGCGTCGGTTCGCTCCGCCTCCGCGGCGGCGTGGGCTTCGCGGACGGCGTCCTCGCAGGTGCGGAGCGCGTCGTACCGCTCTTCGACGTCGTCGATGCCGACGGTCTCGACGACCTCCCACGCGCCGCCCATGAACCGCAGCCCCTTCACCCACGAGTCGGTCGCGAGCAGCAGGCCGTCGGTGTCGCCGTCGTCGTCGACGGCGACCGCGAGTTCGACGCTGTCCGCCCGGTTCAGCGACGCGACCTCCGCGTCCGAGAGCGCTCGCCCCGGAAGCGACGCGACAAGTGACATGGCCGACCGAAGGCGGTCGGCGCGAAAGAGCGTGTCGACTCGCCGGGCCGGGCGTGGCGGCCCGTGGCGGCGCCCGGCGGCCCGCGGCGACGCTCGTCGCGCCCGGAACCGCCACGCGCTCGGCGCGAACCCGAAGACATACTACCGCGGCGGCGACACGGCCCGGTATGTCACGCGGCGACGAGGCGGACGCGGGCTCGACCGGCCGCTTGGGCCGCGTTGACCGCGTCGTCGTCGCCGTCGCGGTCATCGCGCTGGCGGCGCTGGCTGCGCGGCTGCTGTTCCTCGGCGCGCGGCCGTTCCACTGGGGGGAGGGCCGCGTCGGCTACTGGACGCTGCGGTTCCTCGAAACCGGGGCGTGGGAGTACCGCCCCGTCGCCGGCGGTCCGTTCCTGTACGTCGTCGGCCGGTGGTGGCTGTCGGTGGCGCCGCCGACCGACGCGGCCGCCCGCGTCCCGGTCGCGGTCGTCGGCGGCCTGCTGCCGCTTGCCGCGCTGCTGTTCCGCGGGACGCTCCGCGACGACGAGACCGTCGCGCTCGCCGGGGTGCTCGCAGCCGACCCGCTGCTGGTGTACTACTCGCGGTTCCTCCGCGGCGACGTCCCGGCGGCGGCGTTCGGCCTCGTCGCCGTCGGCGGCGTCGTCCGGTTCCGCGACACCGGGAGTCGGCCGGCGCTGTACCTCGCCGCCGCGTCGTTCGCGCTCGCGCTGTCGGCGTCCGGCTTCGCCGTCGCCTACCCGTTCGTCTGGCTCGCCGCGGCGCTGCTCGTCGTCGACGAGGCGCGCGTCCGCGGCGCGCCGCGGGAGGCGCTCAGCACCGTCGGCGCGGCCGGCGGCTGGCTGGTCGACCGCGTCACGCCGCTCGCCCGGTCGCTGTTCGTGTTCCTCGCGGTCGTCGTCGTGTTCTTCGCGCCGCGGGCCGCCGCCGGCGGCGTCGGACTGAACCGCCCCGCGACGATTCCGACCGCGGTGGTCCGCGCGCTCGTCGCGTCGCCGAAGAAGTTCGCGCAGGTCCACGTCGCGTTCCGGCTCGACCCCGGCGCGCCGGCCGGCCCGGCGTTCATCCCGGTGGTCGCGGGCTACGCGTCGACGCTCGTCCACACGGCGTGGCCGATGCTCGTCGCGGCGCTCGTCGGCTTCGCGCTCGAACGGTACCGGCGAGACACCCGGAGCGTCGTCGCGTTCGGCGGCTACGCGGCCGGCGTCGGCCTGCTCGTCTTCCCGCTGTCGTCGATGCGCGCGGAGCCGTGGACCGCCGTCCACGTGCTGCCGTGGCTCGCGCTCCCCGCCGCCGTCGGCGTCGCACGGCTCGCCCGCGGCGTCCGCGGCTACGTCGCCCGCGGCCTCACCGGCGCCGACACGTCCGTGAACCCGGCGCGGGTCGTCGCGGCGCTACTCGTCGTCTCGGCCGTCGGCGCCGGCGTCGGCACCGCGGTCGCCGGCGCGTACGCGCCCGCACAGCCCGGCTCGCCGTTCGCGCAGTTCGCACAGCCGAGCGACGACCTCGACCCGATGCTCGACGCCGCCGAGCCGGTCATCGCGGCGAACGTCGACGGCGCGGACGTCGCGTACGTCGGCGACCGATTCGACACCGAGCGGGAGTACGCGCAGCCGCCGATTCCGACCCGCGACCAGAAGGCGTGGGGCGCGCGGCTCCCGCTGCAGTGGTACTTCGAGCGCGCCGACGCCGACGTCACCAGCGTCCCGTCCGTGACGTTCATCCCCGGGGACGCGCCGCCGGTCGTCGTCACGACCCCGGAGCGCCGCGTCGCGGTCCACGAGGCGCTCCCCGAGTACCGGCAGTTCGACCTCCACCTCGGCCTCTGGGACCGCAAAGTCGTCGTGTTCGTCGCGCCGCAGTAGCCGGGTCGCCGTCGCCGACGGGCCGTTCTCGGTCGGCCGCCGACAGCATCGCCGCCGGCCGTTTCGGCCGGCCGTTCGGTGCCGTCACCGGGACGGTGAAGTACCGCGAGGCCGGAGCGCCGTCCGTGAACGTCGAACTCGCGATGCGGGCCGCGCTGGTGCTGGCCGCGCTGGTCGCCACGGCCGTCGGCGTCTGGCTCGACCGCAGCAGCCGCCGGCACCGCGATCGCGACCGCGCCGCCCGCGGGCCGGCCGCCGCCCGCGCCGCGCCGCGACGACGGTTCCTGCTCGGCGTCCCGTGGGGGTCGCTGACGACGGTCGCCGTCGTCGTCGCGGTGTACCTGTTCGTGCAGGGCGGACTGGCGCACTGGTACAACCCGGTCGTCATCCCGTTCCGGGCGTGGTCGTACTTCGCGCCCCTCGGCATCCTCACCGCCGGAGTCACCCACGCCGGCCCCGGCCACCTGCTCGGGAACGTGTTCGCGACGCTCGTGTTCGCGCCGCTCGCCGAGTACGTCTGGGGGCACTTCCCGGACCGGCGCGGCGCCGAGGCGTTCGGCAGCCTCCGAACGAATCCGTACGTCCGGGCGTTCGTGCTGTTCCCGGCGGCCGCGCTCGCCGTCGCGGTGCTCACCGCGGCGTTCGCCGTCGGCCCGGTCATCGGCTTCTCCGCCGTCGTGTTCGCGTTCGCCGGCGCCGGGCTGCTCTACCGGCCGTTCACGGCGGTCGTCGCGCTGTCGGCGTCCAACGTCGTCGACGTCGCGTACTCCGCGCTGCAGAACCCGGTGACGGTCGCGTCGGGCCGCGCGGCGTACATCACGCCGTGGTGGTCGAACATCGCGATACAGGGGCACGCGCTCGGCCTGCTGACCGGCGTGCTGCTCGCCGGCTGGCTCGCGGCCCGCCGCGGCGACGACCTCCCGCGGCCGCGCCGGCTCCTGGTCGGCACCGTCGTCTTCGCCGTCTCCCAGTCGCTGTGGGCGGTCTACTGGTTCCGCGGCGGCGAGACGTACGTGCTGTACCGCGCGGTCGGCCTGACGCTCGTCGTGGGGCTCGCGGTGCTTGTCGCGGCGTTCGCCGCCGGCCGGGACGCCGACCCGGTCGAGACGCTCCGCGCCGCGGCCGCGTCGCCGACGCCGCGCCGCGTCGCCGTCGCGCTCATGCTGGTGTCGACGGCGGCGCTCGCCGGCCCGGCGATTCCGGTGAACCTCTACGCCGTCGACGACGAGCCGCTCCCCGGCGACCCGGTCGAGGTCCGCGGCTACCAGGTGACGTACGCCGAGAACGTCGAGGACGGCATGGTGTCGGTCGTCGACGTCAGCGCGTTCGGCGAGACGACCACCGTCAACACCTCCGGCGTCATCGTCCGCAACCCCGACCGCGCCGTCTGGACCACCGCCGTCACGAAGGGGAGACTCGCGTTCGCCGGGGAGGCGACCGTGGTCGTCGGCGGCCTCGGCTGGCGCGAGACCGTGACGGCGACGCGGCGCGGCTGGACGCCCGTCGGCAACGCGACCGTCTACCGGGTCCGGGTCCGCCACGGCTCCGTCGGCCGCGTCGCGTACGTGTCGCCGAACGCGACCGCGGAGCCCAGAATCGGCGGCCGGACGGTGACGGTCGCCGCGAACCGCTCCGGGTTCAGCCTCGTCGTCGCCGGCGGCGCCGACGGCGTCGACACCGCGGTCGCGCCGATTCCCGAGCAGAACGAGACGGTGACGGCGGGCGGCCTCCGGTTCGTCCGCGACGGCCGCGCCGTCTTCGCGGTCACCGCCGACAACGAGACCCGGGTCAGAGTCGCGAACCGGGAGACGTACCGCGGGAACTGAGCGGCGCCGGCGTCCGTCTCAGCGCCCGTGGCCGCGTCACTGCCACTCGATTCTGAACACGTCGGCGTCGATGTCGCGTCGCTCGCTCGTCTGGTGGTCGAACTGCCTGTCGAGGGTGAGCGTCGCGCGGAATGCGTCGGTGACGTCGCCGCCCTCGTCGTCGACGAACGACTCGACGAACGACTGGCTGCCGGCGTTGTGGACGGAGTAGGAGACGTCGGCGAGTTCGGCGGCCGTCGCGAGGAACGCCCGGTCGGCGTGTTCGTTCCCGGACTGCGCGCCGAACGGCGGATTCATGAGCACCGTGACGGGGCCGTCGAAGCGGTCGCGGGCGAGCGGCGGCCGGGTCGCGTCGCCGTTCACCCAGTGAATCGGGGTGCGCGCCCCGACGCGCCGCTCGTTCTGCGCGGCGACGTCGAGCGCGCCGCGGTCGAGTTCGACGCCGACGACGCGGCCGGCGCCCCGCAGCGCCGCGCCGAGCGCGAACATCCCGGTGCCGGCACCGAGGTCGACGACGGTCCGGTCGGCGACGTCGCCGCGGAGGTCCGCGAGGTGGACGACGTGCGCCGCAACGTCGGCCGGCGTCGGGTACTGTTCGAGCTCCGCCGTCGGATCCTCGAACCCGGCGACGACGGCGAGCTTTCCTTCGAGTGCCTGTCGGCTCACGGCGCTGTCACGTCAGGGGTCGACGGGTCCCTGCACCGTGAGGCTGACGCCTTCCCGTTCGGCTCGCTCGGCGAGGGCGGCCAGCGCCGGCTCGGCCTTCGCTGGGTTGGCGACCTCGTCCGCGACGACCGTCACCTCGCCGGCGCCGAGGAACGACGCGGCCCGGACCAGTCCGCGGAGCCGGTCGGCCTCCTGCTGGGTGTCCAGCGAGCAGTCCTCCTCGAAACACGCGGTCACCCGCAGCCCGGCCGGGTGGTAGCCCTCCGCGGCGAGGTCGGCTTTCAGGTCGCGGAGGTGTTCGGGCGCCGTCGACTCCAGCGCCGCGGCGTCCAGCGTCACGGCCTCCACGTCGGCCGGCTCGCTCGCCGCCACGGCCCGCTCCACGCTCGTCGTCGCGCTCGTACTCATGGTTACCTCCGAATATAGTGTGGTAATACAAAAGAGTTGGTAAATGCGCCATAGTAATTCCCCGTCGCGGTGGGGCGGTGAGTTGTTCGGGAGTAGCGGGCCGGTCGCGGCCGGCGAGCCGAGCGGAGCGGCGGGCAGAACGAGCCGTCGCGGCGACCGATTGCCGCCGGAGACGGGGGACATGGCTGTCGGTTCGACCGGACCCGGGTATCGCCGGAAAATCCGTGATGCGGCGGAGGAGTCCGACGGATTCGACGACCCGAACGACCCCAAGGTTTACATACAATCGGGGTCACAAAACTTATTAATGGAAGGTCCGAGCCGACAGCGACAGCGGGAGGCAGGCGAGTCGGAGAAACAGTCGGACGAGCAGGTGACGTGTCCGGAGTGTGGGTCGGACGAGGTCGTCATGGACGCGGACCAGGGGGAGTTAGTGTGTGACGACTGCGGGCTGGTTCTGGACGAGCGACAGATCGACCGCGGCCCGGAGTGGCGCGCGTTCAACCACTCCGAGCGCCAGTCGAAGTCCCGCGTCGGCGCCCCGGTCACGGAGACGATGCACGACAAGGGGCTGACGACCACCATCGACTGGAAGGACAAAGACGCCTACGGCCGGTCGCTCTCCTCGGAGAAGCGCAGCCAGATGCACCGGCTGCGGAAGTGGCAAGAGCGCATCCGGACGAAGGACGCCGGCGAGCGGAACCTCCAGTTCGCGCTCTCGGAAATCGACCGGATGGCGTCCGCGCTCGGCGTCCCGCGGTCGGTCCGGGAGGTCGCCTCCGTCATCTACCGACGCGCGCTCAAGGAGGACCTGATTCGCGGCCGCTCCATCGAGGGCGTCGCCACCGCGGCGCTGTACGCCGCCTGCCGCCAAGAGGGAATCCCGCGCAGCCTCGACGAAGTCGCCGAGGTCTCCCGCGTCGAACAGAAGGAGATCGGCCGGACGTACCGCTACATCTCCCAGGAACTCGGCCTCGAACTCAAGCCGGTCGACCCGAAGCAGTTCGTCCCCCGGTTCGCCTCCGCGCTCGGCCTCAGCGAGGAGACGCAGGCGAAAGCGACCGAAATCATCGACGTCTCCGCCGAACAGGGCCTGCTCTCCGGGAAGTCCCCAACCGGCTTCGCCGCCGCCGCCATCTACGCCGCGTCGCTGCTGTGCAACGAGAAGAAGACGCAGCGGGAAGTCGCCGACGTCGCGCAGGTCACCGAAGTCACCATCCGCAACCGGTATCAAGAGCAGATCGAAGCGATGGGCTTCCGCTGACCCGGCTCAGGAACCGCCCACCTCGACCGCCACCGAACCGCGCCGTAGTTTCTCTCCGCGTCCGTCGGCTCGCTCGAATCCGTCCGTGTCGTCCGTTCTCCCGGTCCGTCCGCGCCGCTCGCCGGTCAGTCGTCGCGCTCCAGTTCGTCCAGAATCGGCCGGACCTTCGGCTGGAGTTCGTCCCACTCGTCGGCCGGGTCGCTGTCGGCGACGATGCCGTTCCCGGCGAACAGCGTCGCGGACGTGTCGCCCGCGAGGCCCGAGCGGATGCCGACCGCGAACTCGCCGTCGCCGTCGGCGTCGAACCAGCCGACCGGGGCGGCGTACCAGCCGCGGTCGAACGTCTCGGTCGCCCGAATCGTGGCGAGCGCCTCCTCGAGCGGGAGGCCGCCGACCGCCGGCGTCGGGTGAAGCGCCTCCACCAGCGTCAGGACGTGCGTGTCCTCGTGCAGCGTCGCCTCGATGGGCGTCCGGAGGTGCTGGATGTTCGAGAGCTTCCGGAGCCCCTGCTCCCCCTCCGTCACGTCCCCGTACGTCGAGAGCTGCTCGCAGATGGTTTCGGCGACGACGCGCTGTTCGTGCTGTATCTTCTCGCTGTCCAGCAGCGACCGGGCGTGTTCGGCGTCCGCCTCCGGCGTCTCGCCGCGCGGCATCGACCCGGCGAGCGCCTCCGTCCGGACGGTGCGGCCGTCCCGCTCGACCAGTTGCTCCGGCGGCGCGCCGAAGAAGCCGGCGGCGCCGGTCGGCTGCACGAGGAACCGGTAGCAGTCGGGGTACGTCCGGCGGAGCCGTTCGAGCGCGTCCGGGATGTCGACCGGCGTCTCCAGGTCGACGTCCAGCGCCGTCGCGAGCACCACCTTCCGGAGTTCGCCGGCGCGGATGCGGTCGACGACGCGGGCGACCTGGTCGGTCCAGTCCGCCCGCGACGTCCGCCACGTCGTCGACGCGACACCCGGCTTCCCGCCGCTCGGCCGCATCATCGGCAGGTCCGCGAGCGACTCCCGCGCCGCAGTCAGCGCCGCGTCGGCGTCCGCGGCGTCGACGTCGTCGCCGTAGCGGTTCACGGTCAGCCACGTCGCGTCGTCGCTCCGCGTCAACTGCACCGCCGGCAGCACGAACGACGACGCCGGGAACCCCGCCCAGCCGTCGCGACGCTGTCGTTCGCCGTCTCGGCGCTGCTGCTCGTCGGCGTCGGCGCGGTGGTCGCCGCGGAACGCGAGGCCACCGAGGACGCGGGGCCGGGTCGCGGCGGGGCCGTCGTGGTCGACGTCGTCGAACAGCGTCGCGGCGGCGTCGCGGAGCGCGTCGAACCGGTCGGGGCCGTCGCAGACGAGCCGCGCTGCGGCGCCGGCGCCGACGAGTTCGAGGCCGGCCGGTGAGGCCCAGTGGACCCGCGGTGTCCCCTGCGCGGAGAGGAACGCGCGGTACGAGACGTCTGACACCTCACAGCTCCGGCTGTGGAGCGACGCGTCGGGGTCCGGTCGCGTCGCCCGCGGCTCGCCCTCCGACTGACTCATTGGTCGACGTTCGCCGAGCACTCCCTTGACGGCTCTGGTTCCGGTCGTCCGCTCAGCTGTACCGCTCTTCGTTCCACGGGTTCGCGGAGTCGGAGTAGCCGCGCTTCTCCCAGTAGCCGCGCTCGTGGTCGGTGAGGAACTCGACGCCCGTCACCCACTTCGCGCCCTTGTAGGCGTACTTGTGCGGCGTGACGACGCGCAGCGGGCCGCCGTGGTCCGCCGGCAGCGGGTCGCCGTCGTACTCGTAGACGAACATCACCTCCTCGCGCATGCACGTCTCCAGCGGCAGATTCGTCGTGTAGCCGTCGAGTGCGTGGAACATGACGTGTTCGGCGTCGTCGTCGACGCCGACCTGCGCGGCGAGCTCCGGGAACGTGACGCCGGTGAACTCGCAGTCGAACTTCGACCAGCCGGTGACGCAGTGGAAGTCCTGCCGCTGGGTCGTCGACGGCAGCTCCGTGAACGCCTCGTAGCCGACCGAGAACGGCTCGTCGACGGCGCCCCACGCCTCGAACTCCCACGTCTCCGGGTCCCAGCTCGGCGTCCCGGACTTCGACAGCACCGGGAACCGGTCGGTCCGGCGCTGCCCCGGCGGGAGCCGCTCCCCGCCGAACTCCTCGTGGAGGTCGGTGACGTCCGTAACCATGCTCGAACGTCGGTGCCGCGCTCACCAAAGGCTATCGACTTCGGCGACCACCCGGAAATTAGGCGATTAGCGAAGAACTGTTCCGGTGGCTGAAACCCGATACCAGGAACCGTGAATAATGGTTGTGCGCGGGCGAAACCACCCCCGAAGCCTTTTTATACGAACCCCTGGAAGCCTCCGGTAATGCCGAAAGTCGAAGTCACCATCCCGGAGCACCTCGAGATGCAGATCGCACAGCTCGTCGAGCAGGGGGAGTTCGTCAACCGCGAGGAGGCCATCGAGGACCTCATCTCCACCGGAATCAAGGCGTACAAGACCAGCGGCCCGCAGGAGGAGGAGACGGAGCCCGGGTTCGAAGAGGACGGCATGATGGGCCACGAAGACGAGTACGTCTTCTGACTCGGCGACCGGCTGTGCGGTCAGGTCCCCGCCGATTCCGGGGTCTCGGCGCCTCCCCCGCGGGTGCGCCGTGGTACGCCCTCCCCAACAACGCTTAAATCACGGAATTACTTACGCACGACCATGCACAAGGACGAGCTCCTCGAACTGCACGAGCAGATGGTGCTGATCATGGAGTACTTCAGCGAACGCGAGGACGTCGACGAAGCGCTGTTCGAACCGTACCACGGACTCAGCGTCGACCCCTCGCACGTCCACAAGTCCAAGAGCGAACACAAACACGCCGTGTTCGTCCTCGGGAACGCGCTCGCCGCCGCGATGTCCGAAGACGAGTTCTCCGACGCCGGCCGCGTCGGCAAGCGCATGGCCGAACTCGCCGACGACGCCGAATCCCGCATCTGAGATGGCCGTCACCGTGGAGCCGGCCGAAGACCTCGACGTCGTCCACCGCGTCACCCGCGCACACCGGCTCGCGACGCTGCTCGACGAGTCGGTGCGGCTCCCCGTCGTGAACTACCGCGTCGGCGTCGACGCAATCGCCGGGCTCGTCCCGGTCGTCGGCGACCTGCTCGCCGCCGCCGCCTCGCTGTTCATCGTCTTCGAGGCGTACCGGCTCGGCGCCCGCCGCACGACGCTCGCACGGATGCTGCTCAACGTCGGCGTCGACGCCGCGGTCGGCTCCGTCCCGGTCGTCGGCGACCTGTTCGACGCCGCCTGGAAGGCGAACGTCAGGAACGCCGACCTGCTCGAACGAGACGTCCTTGGCCGCTGACCGACGACGCCGCTCGACGGTCCCGCTGCCGGTTTTGCTCTCCCTCTGACCCGGTTCGTCAGTCCCAGAAGCTCTGCGTCCGGGCGTACTGGCGCTCCTGCTGGAGAATGTCGCGGTAGAAGTCGTCCTCGTCCTCGCGGAGTTTCCCGATGATGCGGGCGGCGTTGTGCGGGCCGACGCCGCGGGCCGCGAGCGCGATGACGGCCTGCTTGCCGTGCGCCTGCACGAGGTTCGACGCGCGGAACGCCTTCTCGGTGAGTTTCCGCTGCTCGTCGTCTTTCTCCTCGGCGCGAACCGCCTTCACGGCGTCGTCGTCCCACGGATTCAGCGCCGCGATTCGGGTGGACTCACACTCGGGGCACTCGGGCTGGTCGCGGACCCGCCGGACCTTCGTGGTGTGCCGCCAGTCGCGGCAGTGCATGCACAGCAGAATCACCCGGTCGTCCATGATGCGGTCGCGGATGGTCTCGATGACCGACGCGTCGGCGTTCTCCGGGACGAGGAACTCCCTGCCGGAGGAGTTCCCGCCGGTGCCGATCGGGGTGCGTTCGCGGGCCGCGACGACGTCGACGTCGCCGGACTGGACGTCCGCGAGCAGCGCCGCCGTCTCCTCGACGGCGAGTTCGGTGTGGAACACCTCGCGGACCGCCTCGTCGAACACCGGCGTGTCCTCAAGCGCCGCCAGCAGCCGGTCCCCGCCGAACCGCTTGTTGCCCTGGTAGCGCTTCAGCGCGCCGAACTTCGCGGCGACGTGCGTCAGCGTGAACTTCAGCGTGTCCGACCGCTTCAGCGCGAGTTCGAGCAGCGCCTCGACGTGCGCCGGATCCGTCTCCTCGAGCACCTCGATGACGGTGCCCGGGTCGACTGACCCCGGCACCTCCAGTTCGACGCGGTACGGGTCCGCCTCCATCCCGACCGACGACCCGGTTCGCTGGCCGATGAGCGCGGACAGCAGGCGGCCGAGCGTCCGGTTCACCTTGTGGCCGTACGCGGCGTTCACGGCGACGGTGCGTCCCTGCCCTTCGACGACGATGCGGCGGTCCGTCGGCATCGGCGCGTCCGCCTCCACCTGCCGGGACACCTGTTCGAGGCCCGCTGCGGCGGTCCGTTCGTCAGCCGGGTACCGGCCCGCGAACTCGCGGGCCACCGACTGCTCGTCGCCGCCGCCGGCGAACTGCGGTTCGGCGACGCGACGCATCTCTCCGACCTCGGCGGCGACGTCGCGCGGCACCGGAATCTCCTGGCCGGTCCACGACGGCACCTCGCCGGCCGGGTCGGCGATGGGCGCGACGTTCACCTCGCTCTCGTCGTCGTCGATGTCGTTGATGCGCCACATCTCGCCGCGCTGGATGAACACTTCGCCGGGCGCCGCGAAGTTCACGACGAACCGCTCGTCGAGCGTCCCGATCTGCCGCCGCGAGGAGATGTCGTAGACGTCGTACGTCTCCTCGTCCGGAATCATCGAGAGGTTCCGGTAGAAGTAGCGCCACGTCCCGCCGGAGGACTCGATGACGTCGCGCTCCTCGTCGAGCCACAGCAGCCGGTTCCCGGCGAGTTCGCGGACGACGTCGCGGAACGCCGGTTCGGTCAGGTCGGCGAACGGGTAGGCGTCCGTCACGAGTTCGTACGCCTCGCGGGCGCCGACTTCGCCGTCGTCCATCAGCAGTCCGACGACCTGGTTCGCGACGACGTCGAGGCTGCCGTGGTGGATGCCGGACTCCTCGACGTCGCCAGCGGCGGCGCGGCGCGCGATGGCGAGCGCCTCCAGCGTGTCGTCCGGGTTGCTGGTGACGATGGTGCCGTGGGAGGTGCGGCCGCGTCGGTGCCCGGCGCGCCCCACGCGCTGGAGGAGGCGTGCGACCTCGCGCGGCGAGTTGTACTGGACGACGTGGTCGACGCGGCCGACGTCGATGCCGAGCTCCATCGACGAGGTACAGATGAGGCCGTCGACGTCGCCGGCTTTGAACGCCTCCTCGACCTCGATGCGGGCCTCCTTCGACAGCGACCCGTGGTGGACGCCGACCGGTTCGTCGAGCGCCTTGAACCGCGACCCGAGCGCCTCCGCGGTCTGCCGCGTGTTCACGAACACCAGCGTGGACTCGTGCTCGCGGACGATGTCGCGGATGACTCTGACGTGGCCCGCGATTTCGGGGTCGGTCGCGAGTTCGCCGGCGAGCCGGTCGTCCTCGTCGGTGACGTCGGGCGAGACGACGTCGAACTCGACGTCGCTGCCGGCGTCCACCTCGACGATTTCACAGCGCCGGTCGCCGGTGAGGAACTTCCCGACCTCGTCGGGGTCGCCGACGGTCGCCGACAGGCCGATGCGCTGGTAGCCGCCGGCGAGCCGCCGGAGCCGCTCCATCGCGATTGTCAACTGCGCGCCGCGCTTCGACGCGGCGAGTTCGTGGACCTCGTCGACGACGACGTGCCTGACGTCCGCCAGCGCCGCGCGCAGTTTCTCGCCGGTCAGCATCGCCTGCAGCGTCTCGGGCGTCGTCACCAGCACGTCGGGCGGGTCGTCTGCCTGCTTGCTGCGCTGGTAGTCCGTGGTGTCGCCGTGACGGACCTGCACGTCGAGGTCGAGGGTGTCGCCCCACCAGTCGAGCCGCTCGCGCATGTCGCGGTTCAGCGCCCGCAGCGGCGTCACGTACAGCGCGCCGATACCGTCGGGCGGGTCGTCGGCGAGCGCGTCCAGCACCGGCAGCATCGCCGTCTCCGTCTTCCCGGTTCCGGTCGGGGCGATGACGAGGGCGTTCTCGCCGGCGGCCAGCGGCGGGATGGCGCGGCGCTGCGGCTCCGTGGGCGTCGTGAAGCCGCGTTCGGAGAGCGCCGACCGGACCGCGCCGCCGAGCGACGCGAACGCGTCCATCCCGTCCGGCGTCGCCGATTCACTCATTACCCGTGCTAGCGACGCGACGGCCATAAGGCCCGCGCTCCCGCCGATTCACGCGGTCGTCGCCCCGGAGCGCGTACTCTCGGCGGAGCGTGTTACTCTCGACTGACGGCGATGTTCTGCACGGGGCCGCCGCAGTCGCGACACGCGCCGGGGTTGCTGCTCGCCGCGTGTCGGGCGCCGCACGACACACACTCGAACAGCCCCTCCGAGGCCGAGTACGGATCGATGTTCACAGTTGGCATGTTGGGGGTTAGCACTATCCTGATGATAAACTCTTCTCCGACAATACTTCTACAATCACGGTATCCTTATACTAGTTATATTTAGGAAGTGCTGTTCTATCGGAGAAGATTGGCATACCGTAAATTTCAGTCTGGGGGTCGCGTCGTTCTTCGGGCTCGCGTCGACGGAGTCGCTCCCGCGTCGGCCGGAGTTCGTTGTTGGCTAACTGTCGGTTTGAGTGACCAGCCAGCCGTTTCGCGTTTCTGCGCCGGGGGGCGTGACGAGAATCGTCGTCGACGCGTCGACCAGTTCGGTCTCCCCGTAGGCGCGGAGTTCGTCGAGACGCGCGACGGTCCGGCGCCACCCCCGGTCCGTCGGCTGGGCCAGTCCGACCGGGGCGTCGCCGTCGCGGTTCGCCTCCAGAACGGCGCACGCCCGCTCGAACACCGGTCGCCGCGCCGGCCACCGCGGCTCGGTGAGCACGACGCCGAACCCGGCGTCCGTGACGGCGCGGAGGCGCGTCTCGACCGCTTCGGGTGAGGACTGGCGGCCGGAGAGCGCGACGGTCGCGACGGCGTCGCCGAGCGGAGCGCCGAATCGCGCGGCCGCGGAGTCCGCCGCCGAAACGCCGGGCACCACCTCGACGGTCGGCGGTTCGTCCTCCTCGCTTCGGCCGCCGTCACCGCCCACGGCGTCGAACACGCGAGCGACCGCCGCGTTGACCGCGCTTCCCTGCGCCGGAATCAGCGCGACGCGGCGCCCTGCGGCCGCCCGGTCGACCGCCGCCCGAGCCGCCTCGGCGGGGCTGTCGGAGTCGGTCGCGTACTCCTCGTCGACGCGGTCCCGGATTTCAACCGGGACGTCGTCGAGCCGCCCGCGGTCGCCGACGATGACGTCGGCGTCCAGCAGCGCCTCCTGCGCTCGGACCGTCATGTCGGCGTGGCTTCCCGGGCCGATGTCGACGACCGTCAGGTCGCCGCTCGTGCCGTCCGGCCGGGCCGCCGCGGCGTTTTCGCGTTCGACGCGTCGGTCACGGTCTGCGGTCACAGGCTCTCCTCCACCGAGGACCGACCGGCGTCGTCGACTCCGCGCCGCCTCCGTCGACGGACCCGGTCGTCGCCGCGGTTCGCGTCCGGTTCATGCGGCCTGCTCCGCCCGCGTCGGCAAAAGCCGTGGTGGCCACGAGCCGTGCGCACACGTGGCACGGACGTCGGTCCGGTGGCGGCGACGCTACAGCAACTCGGTTTCGACCAGGTCGACGGCGTTGTCGGCCGCGCCGACGGAGGCGAGGTACGCCGCTCCGGTCGCCGCCTTCGCCACCGCGGCGGGTCTGCCGCGCAGGACCGACGGGCCGACCTGCGCGACGGAGCCGTCACCGACGCTCACCAGCCAGCCCGGGACGTCGAACCGGAACTGGTCAAGCCGCGGGGCGAACCCGTCCGCGTCGCCGCCGTCCGCTCCGAGCGCGTGCTCGACGAGTCGCCCGACGTTCTCCGCCGCCGTCTTCGCTTCCCGCGTCGCCGCGGCGGCGCTCGCCGGGACGCGCTCGCCGTCCGCGTCGACGACCGTCGCGGCGTCGCCGAGCGCCAGCGTCGACTCGGTGAGCCGGAGGTCGCCGCGGACCGTCGGCCGCTCCCGGTCGACCGCGGCGTCGCCCTCGATGCCGCCGGTCCACACCAGTTCGTCGTAGCGGAGCGTGCCGGCGTCGGTTTCGAGCGCGTCCGCCCGCGCCCGCTCGATTGTCGTGCCGGTCTCCACGTCGACGCCGCGGTCTGTGAGTTCCTCGCGGACGGCGTCGCTGAACCGCGCCGGGAACGACGGCGCGACCTCCTCGCGCTGTTCGACGAGAACGACCTCCGGCCGGTCGGCGGCGTCGACGCCCTCTTCGCGGACGAGCGCCGCAATCTCGCCGGCGGCCTGAATCCCCGAGAGGCCGGCGCCGCCCACCACGACCCGGCCGCCCGTCTCGCACAGCACGCCGACGCCCTCCCGGATCGAGGCGGCGTCCGCCAGCGACTTCAGCGGCGTCGCGTGCTCGCGGAGGCCGTCGATGCCGTAAAACGCCGTCTCGGAGCCCAGACACAGCGCCCCGACGTCCCACGAAGCCGTGTCGCCGCCGGCCAGCGCCGCTTCTCCGGCTTCGGGGTCGACGTCGACGACGCGGTCGTTGACGAACGACGCGCGGCTCAGCACGTCCGCGATAGGGACGCTGATGACGTCGGCTGCGCCGGGCCGCCTGATGACGCGGTGGAGTTCGTGGACGAGGACGTGGTCGGCGCCGTCGTTCACGAGCGTGATGTCGGCCGCGGCCGGCAGCCGTGATTCGAGCAGGCGAGTCAGCGTCAGCCCGGCGTAGCCCGCGCCGAGAACGACGACGTCCATGAAACGGGGTTCGGCGAGGAGCGGAAAAGGCGTGTCGGCGACGTGCACGCGAACGTTCAAACCGGAAGCCGCGGCCAACGCCGCTATGCTGTGACGCCGGCCTCGCGGCGTCTGCGGGTGCGCGGCGACGCGCCGCGAGGGACGGACGCGCCGCCTGTCAGCCCTAGAACAGCGACTCCGACTCGCCGAGCACCTGCGCCGGCCCGCCGACCTCCCAGATGTCGGTGTCGACGCCGACCGCTGAGATGCGCTCCTCCACGTCGTCGGCGTGCGCGGCGGGCGTGTTGACGTAGACCGAGGCGCCCGTGTCGGTCGAGAAGTACACCGGGACGCCCTCCTCGCGGAGTTCGCGGACCGCGTTGAACACGGCGATGGTTTCGGGCTGCCAGTACACCCAGCCTGCCGGCCCGGTCATCGTCGTCGCCGTCAGCGACAGCGAGTCCTGCTCGGCGAGCCCGAACACGCCGTCGAAGTCGCCGGCGCGGAGCTCGTCGCGCATCGTCTGGAGCTGCTCGTGGACGTGCGCCAGCCGCGCCTGGAACATGTGGCTCGCCTCGGCTTCCTTGTGCGCCTGCTCGGTCTCCTTGTACGACGGCACCAGCGCCGTGACGACGCGGAGGTCCTCCTCCGGGTCGAAGCCGTCGTCGCCGACGCCGACGTCGAGCCGCTCCGACCGGCAGTCCTCGTCGTTCATCCCGGCGTACAGATACGAGTACGCACCGGTGACGGCGCGCGCCGCCGACGACGAGCCGCGGCGCGCGACCGTCGAGATTTCGGGCCGCGTCATGTCGAGCCCCGCGGCTTCGACGAGCGCGGTCGCGAGCGCGGCGAACCCCGACGAGGACGACCCGAAGCCGACGTTCGACGGGAACGAGTTCTCGGACTCGACGCGCACCGCGTGGTCGATGTCGGCGACGTCGCGGACGTGGTCGACGACGTGCCGGACGCGTTCGGCGCCGCGGCCGGAGACGTCCTCGCCGCCGATGCGGTACACGTCGTCGTCGGCGCCGCCGTCCGGCTGCCACTCCACGGTCGTCGTCGTCTTCGACGGCGCCGTACAGAGGCTGATCGAGTCGTGATACGGGAGCCGCAGGTCCGGGTCGCGCATCCCGTGGTACTTCACGAGGCCCTGAATCGGGTGCGCTTTCGCGGTCGCCTTCATACCCGCCGAACGGGCGGGGCGGTGGTTAGTCGTTCCGGATGCCGCCGTCGCCGCTACTCGTAGCTGTAAAAGCCCTGCCCGGTCTTCTTCCCGAGGTCGCCGGCGTCGACCTTCCGCTTGAGCAGGTACGCCGGCTTGTACCGGTCGCCGAGCTCCTCGTGGAGCGTCTCGGAGGCGTCGAGACAGACGTCGAGGCCGATGTGGTCAGCGAGTTCGAGCGGCCCCATCGGGACGTTCGTCCCGAGCTTCAGCCCCCTGTCGAGGTCGGTCTTCGAGGCGACGCCCTCGTCGAACGCCCGGATGCCTTCGTTTATCCACGGCATCAGGACGCGGTTCGTGACGAACCCGGGTTTGTCGTCGCTCTCCCACGTCTCCTTGCCGAGCGCCTCGGCGAAGCCGTGGGCGAAGTCGGCGACGTCGCCGTCGGTCTTCTCCCCGACGACGACCTCGACGCCTTTCATCACCGGCACCGGGTTCATGAAGTGGAGGCCGACCACGAGCGGCGCGCGGTCCGTCGCGGCCGCGATGGTCGTGATGGACAGCGTCGACGTGTTCGTCGCCAGCACGACGTCGTCGTCGGTCACGTCCGCCAGGTCGGCGAAGACGTCGCGTTTCACGTCCATGTCCTCGACCGCGGCCTCGACGACGAGGTCCGCGTCCGCGAGGTCAGCGAGGGCGGTCGTCCCCGTGATGCGGTCGCGGACGGCCGCCGGGTCGTCGTCGAGTTCGCCCTTCTCGTCGAGCCGCGACAGCGACGACTCGATGGCGTCGAAGCCGCTGTCGACGTACTCCTGTTCGATGTCGCGCATCACCACGTCGTAGCCCGCGGCCGCGGCGACCTGCGCGATGCCGTTCCCCATGGTGCCCGCGCCGACGACGCCGACCGTCTCGATGGCTGAAAGTCCACGCATACCCGCCGATGCCGCCGCGTGAACCGTAAGCGTAGCGGGACGCCGTCAGCGCGGCCGACCCGCCTCTATACTGTTTAGTCTGTTACTTCTCTCACCGAAAATTTCCTCGTTCGGCGCGAGAATACCCAGCGGGCGCGGACTGTCAGACGAATTATTCGGCGCTGATAGCGGGCACAGAAACGTTAAGGAGGCGTACGCCAATCGTTCGGCGAGAGGTGCACCCCGTGTCCGAGGAGGAGCCATCACCCACTGACCTCAAACACGTCGGCCCCGCGACGGCGGCCATCATCGAGGACGCCTCGTTCACCGCCGCCGATGTCGACGCCAAGACCGTCTCGTTCAGGATGCTGCTCGACGCCGGCGTCAACCCCGGGGTCGCCGCACGCATCCGCCGGGAGCACTCGCTGTCGTGGTCGTTCGAGTCCGAGGACAGCGAGGACCTGAAGCGGCGGTCGTCGCAGGTCCGCGGCTTGGGCGACGACGAGCGCGCCTGGGTCGCCGCCTCCTCGGGCGACTGGGAAGACACCGCGGCCGAGAGCGACGACGACGGCGAGGCCGCCTGGGTCGCTGCATCGACCGACGGGGAGGTCACTCCCGAAGCCGACGGGTCCGGCGACCCGGTCGCCGCGGAGTCGGCGTGGCAGCAGCGCTCCCGGCCGACGCCGGTGACGGCGCTCGACGGCGTCGACGAGGACACCCGCGACGACCTCGCCGAGGCCGGCATCACGTCCGTCCGGTCGCTGTCCACGGCCGACCCCGACGAGGTCGCGGACGCGCTCGACCGCGACCACGACCGCGTGGCCGCTCTCCGCGACGAGGCCGACGACTACCTCGGCTGAGACGCGACCGCGCCGGCGACGTACGGCCCGTCTGGGTCCCGGATTCGTCGGGAACTCTCTTGATTCTGAACTGTCCGCTCGTTCTCGAATCCGTCGTCGTCGGCGCCGCTGTGAGTGACTATTCGGTTTTGAGTTAATTTCGTGTCGGCATCCACCACACAATTTATGTGAGGCGGGCGCCGAGCGGCGAACACGATGCTCCCCGACGCGGCCGACGCCATCACGCGGGACGGCAAGGCGCTCATCCTCGCGTACGACCACGGCCTCGAACACGGCCCGGTCGACTTCGAACCGAACCCGGCGACCGCCGACCCCGAAGCGGTGTTCGACCTCGCGACGCACGACGCCGTCACCGCACTCGCGGTGCAGAAAGGCGTCGCCGAGGCGTACTACCCCGCCTACGAGGACGACGTGACGCTGCTCGCGAAGCTGAACGGCACCTCGAACCTCTGGATGGGCGAACCGGACTCCGCGGTCAACTGGTCCGTCGACCACGCCGCCGAACTCGGCGCCGACGCCGTCGGCTTCACGATGTACGGCGGCTCGAACAACGAAATCGAGATGGCCGAGGAGTTCCGCGACGCCCAGGAGGCCGCCCGCGACAACGATATGGGCGTCGTGATGTGGTCGTACCCGCGCGGACAGGGGCTGAAAAACGACACCAGCGCCGACACCATCGCGTACGCGGCGCGGCTCGGCCTCGAACTCGGCGCCGACGTCGCGAAGGTGAAGTACCCCGGCTCCGGCGACGCGATGCAGCACGCCGCGGACATGGCGGGCCCGACCAGGGTCGTGATGTCCGGCGGGTCGAAGACCGACGACCGGTCGTTCCTCGAAACCGTCGAAACCGCGGTTCGGAACGGCGCCGACGGGCTCGCGGTCGGCCGGAACGTGTTCCAGCGCGACGACCCGGTCGGCATCCTCGACGCGCTGGAGGCGGTCATCTTCGACGGCGAAACCGCGGAGGAAGCCGTCGCACACACCTCCCAGCGCGCCGTCGCGGATGACTGAGCGGGCGCCCGTCGACGTCGTCGGCGACGTCCTCGACGCCGTCGCCGCCGCCGCCCCCGAAATCCGCGACGGGCTCCCGGGGCGGCGCCGCCACATCGACGACACGAACCCGTCCGGCGAGACGGTTCTCGCGGCCGACGACTTCGCCGACGACCTGCTGGAGCGGCGACTCACCGCCGTCGACGGCGTCGGCGCGTACGCCAGCGAGGAGCGCGAGTCCGTCGTCGACGCCGGCGACGGCGTCTCGGTGACCTGCGACCCGCTCGACGGCTCGTCGAACCTGAAGTCGAACAACCCGATGGGGACCGTCGTCGGCGTCTACGACGCCGCCCTCCCGGCGTCCGGCCGCGACCTCGTCGGCGCCGCGTACGTCCTGTTCGGCCCGGTGACGACGATGGGCGCCGCCGTCGACGGCGAGGCGACGGAGTACCTCGTCGACGACGGCGTCCGCGACTCGCTCGGCGCGCTGACCAT
Source organism: Halobaculum sp. P14 (assembly GCF_051195155.1). NCBI lineage: Archaea > Methanobacteriati > Methanobacteriota > Halobacteria > Halobacteriales > Haloferacaceae > Halobaculum > Halobaculum sp. P14. The sequence goes on along the minus strand of NZ_JBNTKB010000006.1, from coordinate 111,894 downwards.
CCCGGACGACCCGACCGTGTACGGCTTCGGCGGCCGCGTCCCGGAGTGGCCGGGCGACTTCGCCGCGTACGCCGACGCCGTCGAATCCGAACTGAAACTCCGGTACGGCGGCGCCATGGTCGCGGACGTCGCGCAGGTGTTGACGTACGGCGGCGTGTTCGCCTACCCGGCGCTCCGATCGGCCCCCAACGGAAAGCTCCGACTGCTGTTCGAAGGCGCCCCGATGGGCTACATCGTCGAGGCCGCCGGCGGCCGGTCGTCGGACGGCACGCGGTCGCTGCTCGACGTCGACGCCGACGACCTCCACCAGCGCGTCCCGGTCCACCTCGGGAACGCCGACCTCGTCGACCGGCTGGAGTCACGGCTGGACTGACGCCGGACTGTTCGGCCGGAATCGACAGACCCACCGTTCCCGAGCCGCGACACCGGGTAATGAGAGACCGCTACAAGGCGCTGATGCTGCGCTGTTTCAAGGACGGCATGGACATCGTCGACGAGTACAACCAGTGGTGTGAGGAGGCGTTCGACGACGCGTCCCCGGTGCCGCCGCAGGCGGTGCCGAAGGTGGCGATGATGCTGTACCAGAGCCGAATCATGGACGGCTGGGGCGGCGACGGCGGCTTCGACATCCCGGAGTTCGACGACAAGATGTTCGACTAGCCAGGCCGAAGCGGCGAGGCGTCGCCGCGAGCGACGCGGACCCGCGGTTTCAGTCGTCTCCGGCGGCCACGTCGGCGTCGACGGTGCCGACGCGTCGCTCGAAGAAGTCGTCGAGCAGTTCGAGGCTCCTGAGCTTGTCGTCGATGTCGGAGGAGCCGTGCCCCTCCTCGCCGAGTTCCTCGTACTCGTAGTCGTCGCCCGCCTCGTAGCCCGCGTCGTCGAGGGCGTCTCGGAAGATGCGCGCCTGCGAGACCGGCACCCGGCGGTCGTTGACGCCGTGGACGACGAGGAGCGGTGCCGCGAGGTTGTCGACGTGCGTCACCGGCGACCGCTCCTCGTACAGCGCCTCGTTCTCGTCGGGTTCGCCGAGGTACTTCACCATCAGTTCCGAGCGGAAGTGCGGCATGGTGTTTTCGGCCATGTCGAACAGGTCCGAGACGCCGACCCACGCGACGCCGGCGTCGTACAGGTCCGGGAACTGCACGAGCTGCCAGTAGGCGGAGTAGCCGCCGTAGGAGCCGCCGTAGACCACGACTGCGTCGTCGTCGAGCCAGTCGTACTCGGCGAGGACGTGCTCGGCCGCGGCGGCGACGTCGCCCTGCTCGGCGCCGCCCCAGTCGTCGTACAGCTCCTCGACGAACTCGCGGCCGCGGCCGGTGGAGCCGCGGTAGTTCACCTGCAGCACGGAGAAGCCGCGCGACAGCAGGAACTGCGTCCGGTAGCCGAACGACAGCGTGTCGCGGTGACGCGGGCCGCCGTGAGGGTTGACGACCAGCGGCGACGGCCGCTCGCCGGAGTCGTAGAAGATGGCGCCGATTTCCAGTTCGTCGTACGGGTCGTGGTCCACGGCGCGCTGCGGCGTCTCCGGCACGCCGTCCGACTCGACGGTGAAGTACTCCGCGTCGGCGAAGTCGTCGGGCGAGAACGGGCCGTACTCGGCGTCCAGCACCGTCTCGTACTCGTCGGCGTCGAGGTCGTACGCGAGCAGTTCGGGCCGTCGCGTCGGCGTCGTGTGCTGAATCAGGACGCGGCCGTCCGCCAGCGGCGTGTCGTCGGCCAGCGACGCGACGCCGCCGGGCAGGTCGAGTTCGCGCCCCTCGCCGGAGTCGACGTCGTAGACGACGGGGACGGCCTCGGCGTCGCGCGAGCGCGTCGCGAGGAATCGGTCGCCGCCGGGGAGGAAGAACGCGGGCGTCTCCTCGAACTCGCCGCGGCCGAACCACGTCACCTCGTCGGCGTCGAAGTCGTAGACGCCGCAGCGGCCCTTGTCTGGGGTGTTGTCGGAGACGAGCAGCGCGTCGCCGTCGGGGTGCCAGTCGGCCGGCGCCGCCTCCGCGCCGGTCTCGCCGATTTCGAGGTTCCGCGGATTCTCTCCCTCGACGTCGTCGCCGGCCGCCGGCCCGCTCTCCGTGGCGCTCCGCGCCACGCTGGCGACGAACACGTCCGCGTTGTCGTAGTCGTCCGCGGCGTTCGTCATGAACGCGAACCGGGTGCAGTCGGGCGACAGCTCCGCGGTCCAGACGGCGCGGTCGGAGTCGGTCAGCTTCGTCGTCTCGCCCGACGGGAGGTCGTGGCGGTAGACGTTCATCTGGCCGTCGGCGTTCGAGCCGACCAGCAGCGTCTCGCCGTCGTCGCCGACCGACTGGAGCGTGACCTGCCCGTCCATCTCGACGACCGGTTCGGCGTCGCCGTCGCGGTCGATGACGTACAGGTCGTTCTGCTCGTTGCCGGCCTCGTCGCGGTGGAAGAAGACGCGGTCGCCGTCGGCGTCCCACGAGAAGCCGTGGCGTGCGTCCTTGGGTACCTGGCCGTCGGACCACTGCTCCAGCGCACCGGTGTCGGGGTCGAGCAGGTACAGCTGGTTGCGGCCGTCGATGTCGTAGTACAGCGCGACCTCGTCGCCGTCCGGAGTCGGCGCGGGGTGGGCCATCGTCGGCAGCTCTGCGAGGGCTCGGAGGGTGTCGTCTGCGGTGTCGGTCACACCGGACGGTTCCGCCGCGGAAACTTATGTGTACTCAGAACGGATTTTCTGATAGCGATCTGAACTGTCCGGCGGGGCCGCGGCTCGGGCCCGGGGCCGACTCGGCATGGAAACACCTTTCCGCAATTCTTGCGCAGCAACGATTATGAAGGTCCACGTGGGCGCCGACGCCACGGCGGAGGAGGCGGGCGCCATCGCGGAGGCGCTCGCCGAACACTTCGGAGTCGACATCGAGGTGTACGCCGGAGCGGAAGCCGGCGACGGCGACCCCGCCGCGTCGGCGTCGCCGCCGGAGCCGGAGTACCCGCTCGACGACGACCTCGGGCCGACCGACCGCGAAGCGTCGCTCCGGGAGGAAATCCGGGACATCCTGGAGGGCGGCCCGGAGAAGTACAGACAGCGGCTCCCCGACCAGGGGAAGCTGTTCGTCCGCGACCGCCTCGACCTGTGGTTCGGCGAGGACGGCGACGGCGGCCCCGGCGACGCCGACCGCGAGGGCGCCGCCGCCGGCGTGAAATTCGAGGACGGGAAGTTCGCGAACTTCGACTCGTGGCACCCGAACAGCCCGGACGTCGACGAGTACGACGAATCCGACCGGGTGCCCGCGGACGGCCTCATCACCGGCGCGGCGGAGTTCGAAGGCCGCGACCTCCACTTCATGGCGAACGACTTCACGGTGAAAGCCGGGTCGATGGCGGGCCGCGGCGTCGAGAAGTTCCTGCGGATGCAACAGCGCGCGCTGAAGAACGGGAAGCCGGTGCTGTACCTGATGGACTCCTCGGGCGGCCGCATCGACCAGCAGACCGGGTTCTTCGCGAACCGCGAAGGCATCGGGAAGTACTACTACAACCACTCGATGCTGTCGGGCCGCGTCCCGCAGATCTGCGTGCTGTACGGCCCCTGCATCGCCGGCGCCGCCTACACGCCGGTGTTCGCGGACTTCACCGTGATGGTCGAGGGGATGTCAGCGATGGCCATCGCGTCGCCGCGGATGGTGAAGATGGTGACCGGCGAGGAGATCGACATGCAGGAGCTCGGCGGCCCGGACGTCCACGCGAAGTACAGCGGCAGCGCCGACCTCGTCGCCGAGGACGAACAGCACGCCCGCGACCTCGTCGCGGAGCTCGTCACGTACCTGCCCGACAAGGCCGGCGAGAAGCCGCCGAAGAGCGACCCGAAGCCGCCGACGTACAGCCCCGACGGCATCGACGAACTGATTCCGGAGGCGCCGAACCGGCCGTACGACGTCCACGACCTCATCGAGCGCGTCGCCGACGCCGAGTCGGTGTTCGAACTGAAATCGGCGTACGGCCCCGAAATCGTGACGGCGTTCGCCCGCATCGACGGCCGGCCGGTCGGCGTCGTCGCGAACCAGCCGACCGAGCGCTCGGGCGCCATCTTCCCGGACGCCGCCGAGAAGGCCGCCGAGTTCATCTGGACCTGCGACGCCTACGAAATCCCGCTGCTGTACCTGTGTGACACGCCCGGATTCATGGCGGGGTCGCAGGTGGAGAAGGACGCCATCCTCGAGAAGGGGAAGAAGTTCATCTACGCGACGTCGTCCGCGACGGTGCCGAAACAGACCGTCGTCGTCCGGAAGGCGTACGGCGCCGGCATCTACGCGATGGGCGGCCCGGCCTACGAGCCCGAATCCGTCATCGGGCTGCCGTCCGGCGAAATCGGAATCATGGGGCCGGAGGCCGCCATCAACGCCGTCTACGCGAACAAGCTGAACGACATCGACGACGAGGAGGAGCGCGCCGCGAAGGAGGCGGAACTCCGCGAGGAGTACCGCCGCGACATCGACGTCCACCGGATGGCGAGCGAGGTCGTCATCGACGAAATCGTGCCGCCGTCGTCGCTCCGCGACGAACTGGTCGCCCGGTTCGACTTCTACGCCGACATCGAGAAGGACGTCCCCGACAAGAAACACGGCACGGTTCTGTAGTGGAAGCCGGGACTTCGTGGGAATGACCCGTTCTTTCTGCCGTGTTTCTCGGTGCTTTGTGCGGTGAATACTTCCGGCTCATCAACGCATCCCGATACCCCCTCTCTCCCGGACCCTACGCGTCGTTCCCGGCGGTATCGTTTTGTTTCACTGAACAAATCTGTGTACGATGCCGGAGGAACCGAGCCGCGCCGACGAGTGGGCCGAGTCGATACAGAACACCTACCAGAATCGTGCGACCGCAAGCACCGGGGACGCATTACAGGACGTCGCGGATGCGGTCGGGGATGTCGTGACTCCGGTTCAGCGACCCGAATGGGGGCCGGAACTCGGCGGGGAGCGGCCTCCCGAACTCTCCGCGGAGTTCGCGATTCGGGTTGGGGCAGAGGCGACACCGTCGACCGAGTTCGACGTCGAGTCGGTCCGGACCGCCGCGAACGAGCTCTTCGAGACGCTTCAGTTGCTGGCGACTGGCGTCGACGCGATTTCAGCGGCTGGCGACGCCGCCGCAGCCGACGCCGGCTCCGCGCTCTTCGACGGCATCAGGCTGCTCCAGCTCGACGTCGACCGGTTCGAGCAGACGGTGGTCGATTCGCTTCCGGAGCGACTCGCGACGGCGGCGAAGTCGACGGTCGACCGCATCAAAGACAAAGTGAAGCGCGCGGTCGGATCGCTGTGGAACACGCTCTTCGCGCACACGACGCTGGACAACTGGCAGGTCAGCGGCGGAATCGGGACCACGCTCCCAGGATTTACCGGAAACGTCACGCTCGCTCTGACGTTCGACTGAGCCGTCCGTTCGTCACTGCTCCAGCGCGCGCCGCAGCGCCGCGGTTTCCTCCAGCACGGCGCGCCACTGCGACGCCGTCCCGGGGAGGTCGTCGTCGCCGCCGATGCGGCGGTCGATGCGGGTCCGGACGTCCCGCGGGTCGTCGACGCGGCGGAACGCGAACGACCCGCCGGCGGTCTGGAGGTCGACGGTCCCGTAGCCGAACAGCGACCCGGTGAGCGACTGGCTGTACGCGCTGTTCTGCACGGTCGCGAGTCGGGCCCGGGCCACCGACCGGCCGACGACCCCGGTTTTCACGTACGCCGCGCGGTCGGTGACCACGTACCGGGTGTTGGCGAGCGACAGCAGCGCCCCCGCCGGGACCGCGACGCCGACCAGCGCGAGCAGCAGGCCGCCGACGATGAACGCCGCGTCCGGCTGACCAGCGACCGCCGCCGCGACGCCGCCGGCGACGAAGAGCGCGCCGACGACGCCCGCCGGAATCGCGGCGGAGAGCCGCGGCCGCCCGGTCCACAGCACCGACTCGTCGTCCGCCAGCGACACGGCGTCGGGAACCGCGGCGTCGTCGCTCATTCTTCGTCCGCCGTCGCGTCCGTCGTCGTTGCGTCGGTCTGCGCCGCGTCCGTCGTCGTTGCGTCGGTCTGCGCCGCGTCCGTCGTCGTTGCGTCGGTCTGCGCCGCGTCCGCCGTCGTTGCGTCGGTCTGCGCCGCGTCCGCCGTCGTTGCGTCGGTCGGCTCCGCGGCGGCGCCGGCGCCGTCACCGGCGTCAGTCTCGCCCGAGTCGCGGGCTTCGACGGCGCTGCGAATCGCGCGCAGTTCGCCGAGGATGTCGTCGAGGACGTCGGCTTTGCCGCCGCGGTCGGCATCGCCGCCGGTCGCCCGGATGCGTTCGTTGACGCGCTCTTGGACCGCTTTCGGGTCGGCGACGTTGTCGAAGCTGAGTTCGACGCCGCTGCCGCCCGCGGTCGAAATCTCGACGGTGCCGTAGCCGAACTGCGTCCCGAAGAAGTCCTGCGTGTAGGAGGTGTCTTGCACCTTCTCGAAGCCGACGCGCTTCACGTCGCGGGAGAACACGCCGCGCTTCTTGTACAGCGCGTCGGTCGTGATGACGTACTCCGTGTTCTCGCGGCGCAGGTACGCCGACGCGATGACGAACAGGCCGACGAGAATCAGCGACAGCGGGACGCCGACGACGAGCGCCGGCACCAGACTCGACGGGTGCGGCGTCCCGGTCCAGACGACCGCCTCGTCGGGGTCGAGCGTCAGCCAGTCGAACTCGTCGGGCAGCGACTCCCCGCCGGAGTCGGCGGCGCCTGCGGCGTCGGAGGGCGGAACCATACCGGGTGTCACGCAGCCGATGACTTAAAATAGTCCCTGTGGGCCGCGGGCGCAGCCGCCTCACTCGGTGTGTTCGCGTTTCAGGCTCAGGACGGTCCGGTCGAACTCGCAGACCAGCGTGTCGGCTTCCTCGTCGTCGCCGGCGACGGTGAACGCTTCGACGTGCATCGTGACGACGCCGCGTTCGCCGTCGCTGGTCTCGCGCTTGTCGGTGACCGTGGACTGCGCGTAGACGGTGTCGCCGTGGAACACCGGATTCGGGTGTTCGACGTCGTCGTAGCCGAGGTTCGCGACGATGGTGCCGTCGGTCGTGTCCGGGACCGAGAGCCCGGTGGCGAGCGCCATCGTGTAGAGGCCGTTGACGACCCGGTCGCCGAACTGCGTGTCGGCGGCGAAGTCCGCGTCGAGATGCAGCGGCTGCTGGTTCATCGTCATGTCGCAGAACGCCTGGTTGTCGCGTTCGCTGACGGTGCGGCGCTTGTCGTGCCGGATGGTCTCGCCGACCGTGAACTCCTCGTAGTATTTGCCGGCCATGGAGCCGACGTCGACCCGGCGAACCAAAACCGTGCGGGACTCCGCCGAGCGGACTGTACGGGCTTCCGCCGAGCGGACTGTGCGGGCCTCCGCCGGACCGGGCATCGGGGGTCGTCGCGGCCGCGGTGAGCCGGTGGGATTGAAACGCCGCCGCGCCGAACGGCGACCATGGTCAGACGCAGCGTCCTGTTCTCGCCGGGCGACCAGCCCGACATGATGCGGAAGGCGGACGGCGCCGGCGCCGACACCGTCGTCTTCGACCTGGAGGACGCCGTGGCGCCGTCGCGGAAGGCCGCGGCGCGCGAGGCGGTCCGCGGCGTGCTCGACGACCCCGAGTTCGACCCCGACGCCGAGGTGTGCGTCCGCGTCTCCGGGACGGAGACGTACCGCGACCTGGAGGCCATCGCCGACGACGTCGACGGCGCGCCCGGGTTCGACGCCGTGGCGCTCCCGAAAGCGGAGTCGGCGGCGGCGGTCCGACAGCTCCGCGACCAGCTCCGCGAGCGCGACTGCGTCGTCCCCGTGCTCGCGCTCGTGGAGACGGCGCGCGGCGTCCTGAACGCCGAGGAAATCGCGGACGCCGAGCCGACCGACGCGCTCGTGTTCGGCGCCGAGGACTACGCGGCGGACGTCGGCGCGACCCGGACCGACGACGGAACCGAGGTGCTGTACGCCCGCGAGTCGGTCGTGGCGACCGCGGCCGCCGCCGGCGTCGACGCCGTCGACACCGTCTACACCGACTTCGCGGACACCGACGGGCTCGCCTCGGAGACGCGGTTCGCGGCGGGGCTCGGCTACGACGGGAAACTGGCGATTCACCCGGCGCAGGTCCCCGTCATCAACGACGCGTTCACGCCGGACGACGACGACGTCGAGTGGGCCCGCGCCGTCCTCGACGCCCGCGAGGCCGCCGACGCGGCCGAGCGCGGCGTCTTCGAGGTGGACGGCGAGATGATCGACGCGCCGCTGCTCGCGCAGGCCGAGCGCATCCGCGAGCGCGCCCGCGCCGCCGGCATCGACGTCTGAGCAGCGGCGGCGGAACCACGTCGACCGCGGCCGAACTGAGTCGTCGTCTGCGGCGGGAACCGGTCCGCCTGCGGCCGAATCGGCGGCTCGCCACCCATCATAAATGCGCCTCGTTCACATACCCTTACTCGCGTCGCCTGCGCCTGACTACAAGTGTCTATTAGGTGTGGCCCATGGTATAAACTCGACACGCTTACAAGCGGTCACTTCGGCAGCGTACGTATGGCTGAGCAAGAGGCGAACCCCTTCGAGAGTCTGCAAGAGCAGATCGAGGACGCGGCGGCGTATCTCGACGTCGAGGGCGACATCATCGAGCGGCTCAAACACCCCGAGCGGGTGCTGGAGCTGAACCTCTCGGTCGACCTCGACGACGACACCATCGGCCGGTTCAAGGCGTTCCGGTCGCAGTTCAACGGCGACCGCGGACCGTACAAGGGCGGCATCCGCTTCCACCCCGGCGTCACCCGCGACGAGGTGAAAGCGCTCTCCGGCTGGATGGTGTACAAGTGCGCCGTCGTCGACATCCCGTACGGCGGCGGGAAGGGCGGCATCGTCATCGACCCCTCCGAGTACAGCGCCGCGGAACTGGAGCGCGTCACGCGGTCGTTCGCGGAGGAGCTCCGCCCGCTCATCGGCGAGGACAGCGACATCCCGGCGCCCGACGTCAACACGGGCCAGCGGGAGATGAACTGGATCAAAGACACCTACGAGACGCTGGAGAACACCACCGAACCCGGCGTGGTCACCGGGAAGTCGCTGGAGGCCGGCGGCTCCGAGGGCCGCGTCGAAGCCACCGGTCGCTCCACGATGTTCACCGCCCGCGAGGCGTTCGACTACCTCGACCGCGACATCGAGGGCGCCACCGTCGCCGTCCAGGGGTACGGGAACGCCGGCCACGTCGCCGCGTTCCTCATCGAGGACCTCGGCGCGAACGTCGTCGCCGTCTCCGACTCCTCGGGCGCGGTCTACCGCGAAGGCGGCCTCGACACGCGCGCCGTCAAACAGCACAAAATCGACACCGGCTCCGTCACCGGCTACCCCGACGCCGACGAGGAGTTCACGAACGAGGACCTGCTGACGCTCGACGTCGACCTGCTCGTCCCGGCCGCGCTCGAAAACGCCATCGACGGCGACCTCGCACACGACGTCGAAGCCGACGTCGTCGTTGAGGCCGCGAACGGCCCGCTGACGCCGGACGCCGACGACGTCCTCACCGACAAGGACGTCTACGTGTTCCCGGACATCCTCGCGAACGCCGGCGGCGTCACCGTCTCGTACTTCGAGTGGGTGCAGAACCGCCAGCGGTTCTACTGGACCGAACAGAAGGTGAACGAGGAGCTGGAGCGGCACATCGTCTCCGCGTTCGACGACCTCACGGAGGCGTACGAGTCGCTCGACCTCCCGAACTTCCGCACCGCCGCCTACGTCGTCGCCGTCCAGCGCGTCGTCGACTCGTTCACCGACAACGGCAACTGGCCCTGACTGGCTGGCAGACCCTCCACCCCGACCGGCGTTCGGTCGTCACCGACCCGATTCGGGTTCCGCCGCTTCGTTTTCTCCGGCGACCGCCGTTCAGCCGCGGTACCGGTCGACGAGCGCGAGTCCGCCGGCGGCGACGAGCAGCACGACGCCGACGCCGGCCGCGTACACGCCGTAGACGAAGCCGGTGAAGCCGGCGCCGAGGTCGTCGACGTGCGCGACCGCGTGGAGGCTGTACAGCGTCCCGTCGACGCTGACCAGCGCCGGCAGCCGGTCGGCGAACGCCGCGTCGACGCGGGGCCGGTACCCCCAGTCGTCCGTGCTGTTGTCGACGATTCGGTCGACGGTCCGCTGTTCGGCGGCCGACAGCGACCCGTAGTCGACGGCGCGGCGCCGCGCGGTCACGTTCGCCACCCGCGCCGCCGTGACCCGCTCTGCGGTGACGACGCTGCCGTTCTCCCGGACGCGGAACCGGACGTACGTCTCCCCGCCGTGGTACTCGCCGGTTAGGAAGGTGTAGTTCCGCGCGACGGCGCGGAGGTCGGCCCGCACCGCCGGGTCGTCGGCGGCGGCGTTCCCGTCGCTGATGGCGGCGTGGAGCGTCCGCCGGGTGCGGTTCGGCGCGCGGTACTCGCCCGCGGAGTACCGCCGGGACACCTGGTGGACGGAGAGCACGACGCGGTGGCTGTGGTACCGCAACACGGTTTCGCGGCCGTCGGCGGTGCCGAGGTCTACCGGCTCGGCGCCGTACACGCTCGGCGTCTTCGGCGGCGGGCTGAGGGCGGTGCCGGCGGCGGAGAGGTACAGCGGCGCCGGCACCAACAGCAGGCCGACGACAGCGAGCGCGACGGCGACGCGGCGGAGACGCACGTCCGGAGACCGCGCCGCGGCCGGTAAGTGTCTTGTCGCGGCGACGCCGCGCCCGACGCCCCGGGCCGGCGCGACGTGTCGCGGCCGCGACGGGTGTCTGCCGCGGCTTCAAGCCGCCGGCGCCCGTGTCGCCGGCCGTGCGAATGGAACTGGAGCGGTGGCTCGCTGCGCTCGTCGCGTTCGCGCTCGCCGGGGTCCCGTTCGCGTGGGCCAGCGTGCTGCTCCCCGCGTGGGCCGACGGACTCGGCTACGCCGTCGTCACGCTCTGCGTCGCCGCCGCGGTCGCGTACCACGTCGCCTACCGCGGACCGCTCGACCGCTGGGACGCCGTCGACGTCCGAGAGTGAGCGTTCCGCCTCGTCGACGCCGAAAAAGTGGTTCGGTGAGCCGCCGAACTACGCCTCGTCGAACAGGGTTTCGCCGTCGACCATGTGTGCTTCGACGGCGTCCATGTCGAGCGTCAGGCCGAGGCCGGGCTCCTCCGGAATCTGGATGTAGCCGTCCTCGATGACGTCCTCTTCGACCAGGTCCTCCCACCAGCCGAGTTCGTAGCTGTGGTACTCGACGGCGAGGCTGTTCGGGATGGCGGCGCCGACGTGGGCGGACGCCATCGTCGCGACGGGGCTGGAGACGTTGTGCATCGCGACCGGGACGTAGTACTGGTTGGCAACGTCGGCGATCTTCCGGGTCTCGCGCATCCCGCCGACCTTCGGCAGGTCCGGCGCCACGATGTCGACCGCCTGGTTCTCGATGAGGCGGCGCTCCTCGGTGACGCGGTACCGGTTCTCGCCGACCGTAATCGGCGTCGTCGTCGACTTCGTGACCTCCTCTTGCACCTCGAGGTTCTCCGGCGGAACCGGGTCTTCGAGCCACCACACGTCGTACTCTTCTAGTTCCGCGGCGAGCCGCTTGGCGGAGCCGCCGGAGAACGTCCAGTGGCAGTCGAAGGCGACGTCGGCGCGGTCCTTCACGCGCTCGGTGACCTGCTCGACGATTTCGGCCTTGTGCCGAATCTCGCCTGGGCGGAGGTGGCGGTTCGCGCGGTCCTTCTCGTGGCCGGAGGGCACGTCGAGGTCGAACTTCAGCGCGTCGTAGCCGAGTTCCTCGACGACCCGTTCGGCCTCGTCGGCGCACGCCTCGGGGTCCGCCTCCTCTTCGGTGTGGCAGTCGCAGTACACCCGGACGGCGTCGCGGTACTTCCCGCCGAGCAGCTGGTAGGCGGGCAGCTCCAGAATCTTGCCGGCGAGGTCGTGCAGCGCAATTTCGACGCCGGCGATGGCGGTGACGGTGACCCCTTCGACGGAGCCTTCACCGGACATCTTCTGGATGAGGTGTTCGTACAGCCGGTCGATGTCGAGCGGGTTCTCGCCGACGAGGAACGGCGTCATGCGCTCGATGAGCTCCGGGACGCCGGCGCCCCAGTAGGCTTCGCCGGTGCCGACGACGCCCGCGTCGGTGTACACGCGGACCAGCGTCCACGGGAAGTTCCCGTCGACCATCGTACACTGCACGTCCGTGATTTCGACGTCGCGGCCGCCGCCGCGTTTCGCCCGCACGCCCATCGTGTCCGCGGAGAGCTCCCGCATCGTGTACTCCGCGTTCGGGTCGTGGAGCGACTCGTAGTTCCGACTCATACGCAGGCGTTCACTCGCAAAGTTGTAAATCTTGTGAGGCAGCGTCGGTGACGCCGGAGCGGGACGGTTTGGCCGGTCGGCTACGCGGCGTCGTCGCCGGACGACCCGACGACCTCTTCGCCGGACGGCGCCTCGTCGGCCGCTCCGGTGTCGGCGCCGAGGTCGACGAGGCAGTTCAGCGCGTAGACGGTGCGGAGCAGTTCGGCTGCGTCGCCCGGCGAGAACACCAGGCCGTCGGTGTCGCGGACGTGTTCGAGCACCGACTCCGAGGAGTGGCTCGGCGCCGCCGAGATGCCGGCGTCGGCCGACGCGACCCACTCCATCACCTCCAGGTCGGATTTGCTGTCGCCCATCACGCAGACGAACGGGTCGTCGACGTCGAGCGTGTCGAGCGCGGACCGGACCCCGGCGGCCTTGTCCAGTTCGCGCGCCGCGAGCTCCGCGGCGTCGGCGCGGTACAGCGCGACGTTCAGCCGCTCGAACAGCGCCACCGCCTCCGGCTCCGTCTCCGCCGGGACGTCGGCGCCGGCGCGGCGCAGCGACGCCTCGATTTCGGGGTCGGCGTCCGCGAAGAACGCCCGCGCCGCCGCCGGGCCGTCGTCGACGTCGACGCGGTCGGCGACCGCCTCGCCGACCAGTTCGAGCAGGTGCGCCATCGCGTCGTCGATGACCTCGTCGGCCGCGTCGCTCCCGGTCTCGTAGTTCGGTTTCAGCGTGACGTTGAACTCGTTCCCCTGGAGGTGGCAGCCGCGTCGGACGTCGTCGGGCGCCGAGCGCAACACGCCGTCGCGGACGTCGTCGACGACGCCGCGGACGTCGTCGTCGAGGTCGTCGTACAGCAGCCGCTTCGTCTCCTCGCCGCGCCCCGGCGTGAACACGCCCGCGCCGGCCTCGTAGACGACGGAGACGGCGCCGGAGTACACCAGTTCGTTCCCGAGCCCCTGCACCAGGAACCCCTTGACGTTCTCCAGGGTCTGCCCGGTGCAGATGACGAGCGGGACGCCGCGCTCGGCGAGTTCGGTGAGCAGGTGCAGCACGGACCGCGGAATCTCGTTGTCCGTGTCGCCGGCGCTCCGCAGCGTCTCGTCGACGTCGAGCACGAGCGCGTTCACCGCGCGGCCGTACTTCCCGCGGAGGTCGAGCGCCGTGAACGCCGCGTCGCGGTCGGCGACCGCGGCGACCTCGGCGAGCGTCTCCCCGTCGTCGAACGCCGCCTCGACCGCGGCGCGCCGCTCGGCGAGGTCGGCGTTCGCCTCGTCCCACCGGTCGAGCGCGACGCGGGAGTCCAGCGGCGGGAACAGGTCGACGAACTCCCTGTACCCCCGGAGCGTCTCCGTGTCGTACTCCGCGTACAGCTCGTACAGCCGGTCGTACAGTTCCACAGGCGTCGTTCGGCAGCCCGGAGAATAAAACCACCCCGCGGCCGCAACGCCTGCCCGCCGGAGCTTTCCGGGCCCGGTCCGAACGGCCGCTGATGACGGATACGGGCTCGGACGACCGGACGGACGACGGAGCGGCAGACGGCTCGGACGACGGCGCAGCCGACCGCTCCGGCCGCGGCGCCACCAGCCGGCTGCTGCTCCTGCTCACCGCGGTCGCCGTCCTCGTCGCGCTGCTCGGACTCGCGGTGGTGTGGGCGCTCGCCTACGGACCGCTGGCGTAGCCGCCGCCGACTACTCCATCCGGTCGTCCACCGCGTCGCCGTCGCCTGCGTCGTCGTCGCCGTCGCCTGCGTCGTCGTCGCTGTCGCCCCACGTCACGCCCTCCTGGGCGTCGGCGCGCATCCGGCGGAGCGCCGCGGCCGACTGGCTGGCGTCGTAGCCGAACAGCACGTCGCCGGCGTACGCGCCGGCGACTTCGGCGGCTTTCACGAGCGCGTCGACGTCGACGTCGACCGCGTACAGCTCGACGGAGAAGTCGGCGTCGAGGCCGGCGAGCCGGCTCTCGAACCCTTTCGCGATGGTTTCGAGCCAGTACGTCGTCCCGTAGTTCGTGTCGTACAGCGGCACCACGAACTCGTCGACGTGCGGCGCGAGCCGCTCCAGGTCGAGGCCGGCCCGCTCGAGCAGGTGGCCCGGGTACGGGTCCGGGTACATCGTCAGGTAGGTGCGGCCCGGGACGCGGTCGGCGGCGTCCGCGACGAACTCGGTGATGACGTCCGCGCGCCACGTCTCCCAGTCGTCGGCGTCGCTGTCGGCGTACAGCGCCTCACAGCGGTCACAGCGGCAGTACCCCTGCCGCGGGAAGCCGACGTCGTCGAGCCGCAGGTCGGGGTTCACGTCGACGCAGTCCTCCACGATTTCGAGGAGGCCGCGCCGGTACTCCTCGTGGGTCGGGCAGATGTACGCCCAGTCGAAGTACTGCCGGTCGCGGGTCGCCGGCTCGCCGTCGGCGTTCACCGGCACCAGCTCCGGGTTCGACTCCGCGGCCGCGTTGTCGCCGAAACACGACACCATGCTGACGGCGTCCTCCAGCGGCTCTGCGGACCGCCCGGTCACGTCTTTCACCTCGTAGAAGCCGCGGTCGAACTCCGGCCACCCCACCTCCTCGGCGTTCCGCGTCACCACGCCGTACTCGGTCATTACGCGCCGCTAGGCGAGAAACAGGGGTAAGTCGTTCGGAACGGGCGATGCGGCGGCGGGCCGTGCGGCGGCCGGGATTCGGCGGCCGGCGTTCGGTGTCCGGCGCTCGGCGGCAGGCGCGGCGTCAGTCCTCCACGTCGACTTCCACCGGCTCCGAGTCGGAGGTGAGCACGACGTACAGCAGCACGATGATGCCGAACAGGACGATGAGCTTCGATTTCCCTGACATGGACAGGGGTTGTGTCGGACGGCACTAATCGTTTCCGGGCGCAGACGGAGACGAAACGAAGACGAAACGGAGACGACGTGAGACCGGGCGGCCGGCGAGCCGGCCGGTGAATCGGTCGGCGACCCTGGCGGCTCGGCGCCGCGTCGTCAGTCGACGGCGAGGTGGTCACCGATTCCCTCGTGGATGATTTCCGAGCAGAACTCACAGCGGACGCCGTCGGCGACGACGCGGAACCGGGAGGCGACGGGCTCGTCGGCGTTCGTGATGCAGTTGTGGTTCGGGCAGGTAAGCAGCCCGACGACGCGTTCGGGGCGCTCGACGCGCTTTTTGTCGACGACGTCGAACTCGCGGACGATGTTGACGGTGGCCTCGGGCGCGAGCAGCGAGATGATGTCGACTTCGCCCTGGCTGAGTTCGCGGTCCTCCACCTTCACGATGTCCTTGGTGCCGAGCCGGTCGGACGGGACGTTCATCCCGATGGAGACGCCGTGGCCCTCGCTGCCGTCGATGCCGAGCACCGCGAGGACGTTCAGCGCCTGCCCGGCGGTGACGTGGTCGATGACGGTGCCGTTGCGAATCTTGGAGACGCGGAGTTCGCGGTCGGTCATCGCGCACCTCCGTCGTCGCCGAGCAGTTCGTCGAGCAGCGCCATCCTGACCGGGACGCCGTTGTGCGCCTGCTCGAAGTACGTCGCGTACTCGGTCTCGTCGACGTCCGGCGCGATCTCGTCGACGCGGGGCAGCGGATGCATCACGGTGAGGTCGTCGCGGGCCGCCTCCAGCGTCTCCGCGTCGATCTGGTACCGGCCGGCGACCTTCCGGTACTCGTTCTCGTCCGGGAACCGTTCGCGCTGGATGCGCGTCACGTACAGCACGTCCAGTTCGCCGAGCACGTCGTCGAGGTCGGTGTGTTCGCGGAGCCGCGCGCCCGCCTCGTGGAGGTCGAACTGGACGCTGCGCGGCAGCCGGAGCGACTCGGGGCTGATGAAGTGCATCCGGACGTCGAAGTTCGTGAGCGCCTCGGCGAGCGAGTGCACCGTCCGGCCGTACTTCAGGTCGCCCATGATGCCGACCGTGAGGTCGTCGAGCCCGGCGTTCTCCCGCATCGTGTACAGGTCGAGCAGGGTCTGGGTCGGGTGCTGGCCGGCGCCGTCGCCGGCGTTCACGACCGGGACGTCGACGAACTCCGCGGCGAGCTTCGCGGCGCCCTCGCTGGGGTGACGCAGCACAATGCCGTCGGCGTACCCCTCGATGACGCGGACGGTGTCCGCGAGCGACTCGCCCTTCTTCACCGACGACGACTCCACGGTGCCCATGTCGACGGTGTCGCCGCCGAGCCGCTTCATCGCCGTGTCGAACGACATCTTGGTCCGCGTGCTCGGCTCGAAAAAGCAGAGCGCGAGCAGCCGGTCGGCGTGCCGCTCGCCGAGGCCGCCCGGGGCGGCCGCGATGTCCGCGGCGCGGTCCAGGACGGCTTCGATGTCCGCGCGGGTGAGTTGGCCCGCCGAGAGGAGGTGGTCGTGACGCATTAGGTGTGTGAGCGTCGGCCCGACCCTTCAATCGCTCGGGTGCGGAACCGCAGCAGACGCCGCCGCAGTCGTGCGGTTTTGCACGGCCGTGCTGGTTCGGCGCGGCGCCGGCTTCGAGATTCGAAGCGGCGCGGCGGCGGCTCAACACACCGGCTTCACGTCGACGCCGAGCCCGTCGAGCGCGTCGGCGTAGTCGTCGTACGCGACCTGAATCGTGTACTCGGCGACCATGCGGGCGCGCTCCCAGTCGTCGGCGTCACAGTGCGCGTCGAGGAACGACAGTCCGCGCTCCAGCTCCTCGTCGGTCTCCGCCCGCAAATCCCGGAACAGGTCGGCGCGCGCCTCGTCGCTCTCGTTGACGAAAAACGAGACGAGCTGGAGGTGGGTGCGTCCGGTGACCAGCGCCCGCGCGACGCAGCCGGCGGCGACCCGCTCGACGGCGTCGTCGCGGCCCCGGAGGTAGCTGTGCATCGTGCCGCCGTCGGCGGGGTCGTACGCGTCGGCGTCGTCCGAGTCGTCCCCGGCGGCGTCACTCGACCCATTCTGGAGTGCGGCGAGCGAGTCGAGGACGCGGTCGAGGTGGTCGGCCTCCCGGTCGCGGACCCACGCGAACAGTTCGCGGGCGTCCGGGTCGTCCTCGTCGTCGGCCCACGCGGCGAACGTCGTGTGGGCGGCGTTCTCGGAGTCGGCTGCGGCGCGCAGCACCGACTCCGCGTTGAGGTCGGCGTCGGTGAGCGCGAGCAGCAGCTTGTTCGAGCCGAGCCGGTCCAGCTCCGTCGACTTCGCCTCCTCCAGCTCCTCACGGAAGCGCGCGGCGTCCATGGGCGTCGGTGCGGCCGGCGGCGGCGTCAACGTTTCCCTGCCGCGGCCCAACGTCCGGACATGGCGCACATCGACGCGGCCGACCTGCTGCCGAACGAGCACCTCAGAGACCGCGTCGCCGCCGGCGACGTGACCCAGCTCCACCGCGGCCACCGGTACGCCGACGAGGGCGACACGTTCGACGTCGACGGCGAGCGGTTCGAGGTCGTCGACGTCACCCGCCGGACGCTCGGCGACCTCACCGACGAGGACGCGCGGGCCGAAGGCTCCGCGGACCTCGACGCGTACAGAGAGCGGCTGGCCCGCGTCCACGACGACTTCGAGTGGGACGACGACTCGCCGGTCGTCCGGCACGTCTTCGAGCGGCGGGAGTGAGATGACCGGACCAGACGGCGACGACGCCGCGGATGCATCAGCGGCCGACGCCGACGCTGACGCTGCTGCCGATACTGACGCTGATGCCGACGCCGATACTGACGCCGACGCGGCCGACTCGATTACGCCCGCCGCGCTCGCTCGCCGGCTCCGCCGCGGCGACGCGGTCTCCGTGCTGGACGTCCGCGACCGCGACGAGTTCGAGGCGTGGCACGTCGACGGCCGCACCGTCACGGCGGCGCAGGTGCCGCACGTCCGGTTCCTCGCCGCGAGGGCGACCGGCGACCCGGCGGACCTGGTGCCGGACGACCTGACGGAGCCGGTCGTCGTGGTGTGCGGCCGCGGCGAGGCGAGCGCGGAGGTCGCCGCGATGCTCGTCGACGCCGGCGTCGACGCCGTGAACCTCGCCGGCGGTATGGACCGCTGGGCGGAGACGTACCTCTCGGCGGAACTCGACGCCCCCGGCGACGCGACCGTGTTGCAGTACCAGCGGCCGTCGTCGGGCTGTCTGGGCTACCTCGTCGTCGCCGGCGACGAGGCGGCGGTGGTCGACCCGCTCCGGGCGTTCGCGGACCGCTACGTCGCCGACGCCGCCGACCGCGGTGCGACGCTCCGGTACGCCGTCGACACGCACGTCCACGCCGACCACGTCAGCGGCGTCCGCGCGGTCCGCGACGCCAGCGGCGCCGAGGCGGTGCTTCCGGCGGGCGCCGACGACCGCGGCCTCTCGTTCGACGCGGCGCTCGTCCGCGACGGCGACGTCCTCCGGGTCGGTGACGCGGCGCTGACCGCGGTCCACGCGCCGGGCCACACCAGCGAACTCACCGCGTTCAGGCTCGCCGAGTTCCACGACGACGCCGAACCGGGCGGCGGCGACGGCGTGCTGTTCACGGCCGACGCGCTGTTCCTGCGGAGCGTCGGCCGCCCCGACCTCGAAGCCGGCGACGACGCGGCCCGGGAGTACGCCGAAACCGCGTACGACACGCTCCACGACCGACTCCTCGCGTTCCCCGACGAGACGACCGTGGCTCCCGGTCACTTCGCGGACCCGGCCGACGCCCGCGCCGTCGGCGACGAGCGGGTGTACGCGGCGCCGCTCGGCGAACTCAGAGCCGCGGACATCTTCGGGCTGGACCGCGAGGCGTTCGTCGACCGCGTCGTCGACACGCTGCCGCCGCGGCCCGCGAACTACGAGCGCATCGTCGCGACCAACCTCGGCGTCGAGGAGCTGAGCGACGAGGCGGCGTTCGAGGCGGAACTCGGCCCGAACAACTGCGCCGTCTCCACCGACTGACGGCCGCTGCGTACCGCCGGCCGCGGCGCGCTGACACCCGCAGGGGAATCGTCACGCCTGCTCGAACCGCATCGTGACGCGGACCCCGGACGGGTCGCGGTTCTCGAACTCGACGTCGCCGCCCGAGAGCTCCAGCACCCAGTAAATCACCCACAGCCCGAGCCCCGTGAGGTGCTGCAGCGGGAGCTCCTCCGACTGCGCCAGCACGTCGAGTTCCGCCTCCGGAATCGACGAGCCGTCGTCGACGACGTGCAGCAGCGTCTCGTCGCCCGCCTCCTCGATGGAGACGGAGACGTTCAGCCCCTCCGTCGCGTTGTGTTCGGCGGCGTTCTGCAGCGCCTCCCGAATCGCGACGTACCCCGACTCGTGCGACTGCACCAGCGCCTCCTCGGGGAGCGACGTCGTCACGACGACGTCCGGGTGGGCGTCGCGGAACCGGCTGACCTCCTGGCGCGTCACCGCGGCGAGGTCCACCGGGAGCACCTCCGTGGTCTTCCAGAGGTCGGACAGCAGCTGGCTCTTCTCGGAGAGCTGGTACACCCGGTCGACGTGGTCGGTCATCGTCTCCAGCCGCTCGGCGAGTTCGGGGTCGTCGGTCGACTCGGCGGCGTCGTTCCCGATGCCGCTGAGGATGGTGACCTCGTTCCGGATGTTGTGCCGGAGGACGCGCTGGAGGATGGCGAGCCGCTTCGTCATCAGCGCCTGCGCCTCCTGTTCGCGGCGCAGTTCCTCGAGGACGAAGCCGACGACCGCGCCGCCGCTCACGCCGAGGCTCCACCCGATCATCAGCACGAACCACCCCTCGGAAATCGGCTCCCCGGTGAGCAGCCGGCCGAGCAGGTAGACGCCGGAGAGCCCGCCGATTACGGCGCCGGCGCCGAGGCTCGCTGCGAGGATTCGCCAGACGCTCGGCCGGCCGAACCCGCCGGCGTCGACGCGGTAGCCGACGTAGAACACGGCCGCGGCGAACACGAGCAGGATGGACACCTCGACGAGTTCGTACGCGAGGACGTCGCCGTCGACGGCGACGTGGCCGGCGGCGAGCAGGAGGATGCACGCGCCGAGCAGCGGCACGAGCAGCCGGGTCGTCGGGAGGCCGGTCCGGCTCATTCTCGGACAGTTGCCCGGCTCGACAGTAATAAGTGCGGGCTGCAGAACCCCGGTTCCGCGATTGCGGACTCAGCGAACGGACGGCTCGGCTCCGCCGGGCGGCTCGGATTCCGAGGGCCGTCAGTCGTCGTCCGCGGCGGCGCCGTCGGCGCCGTCCATCGCGGCCGCGTCGCCCTCGATGCTCGGCGGGTACTCCCCGCGGTCGAGTTTCAGGTCGGACTGCGGCCGCGCCATGCAGGTGAGCGCGTACTCCTCCGCCTCCTCCTCGGTGAGCCCGCGGGCGACGGCGGCCTGCTGGGCCACGTCGCCCTCCTCGATTTTCGCGGTGCAGGCGAAGCACATCCCGACGCGGCAGGAGTACTCCTGCGCGATGCCGGCGTCGATGCAGGCGCTGAGGATTGTCTGCTTGTCGGACATCTCCAGCGTCTCGCCGGTGCCGACGAACTCGACAGTGTACTCGGTCATGTCTCGAACGGTCTCGCGAAGCCGGCTAAAGCCTTGTTATGTGCCGTGTTATCCGCGACGACAGGCGGCGTAGCGGGGCGGTGACGCGGGATTCCGGGCGAACCAGCGCCGGAGAACTGCGTCGAATCCCCGCCTCGCTGGCCGGTGAATCCGGGAGTTCGGTTAGACGCTGGTCGTCGCGACGTAGCTGACGACCAGCAAGACGACGTTGTACGTCGCGTGGACGGCGATCGGAACCGCGAGGTTGTCGGTTCGTTCGTACAGCGACCCGAAGACGGCGCCGACGACCGCGATCATGAGCGCGCCGGCGACGATCGGCAGCGCCCTGCCGGAGTAGTTGGCGAGGTGCATGGAGCCGAACAGGAGGCTCGACCCGGCCACGGCCGGAACCGGTCCGAAGTGCTGGCGGAGCCGCCCCTGAATCACGCCGCGGAACACGAACTCTTCGACCGGCGCGACGAGGACGACCGACAGCGCCGCGAGCCCGAGGAGGTACGTCGGGTTCGTCGTCGCCGTGTCGCCGATGACCGACCCCGGGAGGAGGTCGAGCGCGACGAGGAGCGCGGAGAGGCCGACTGCGACCACGAGCGCCAGCACCACCCCGCCCAGGACGTAGCCGCTCTCGGGAAGCGTCGGAACCGACAGCGGGACGCGCAGGTCGCGGCGCCTGCAGTACCAGTAGCCGAGCGCGAACATGGCGAGCTGGCTCACCGCTGTCGCTCCGACCAGCACGGGCGTCGTCTGAATCCCGTAGCCGAGCGCGACCAGCGGAACGATGAACGCGATGCCCGCGACGGTCGCGACGACGAACACGAGCACGGTCAGCACGACCACCTCGAGAACGGACCTGTTGGCCGACCCGCCGGCCGAACCGTTTCGCATATCCATGCTTACAGTTCTCCGAACACCTAGAAAAACTATCCGGTGATTCCCGGCGATTCACGGCGATTCTCTGCGACTCCCTACGATTCCGGGCCGGCGAGGTCCACCTCGCTCTCACTCCCCGCGGAGTTCGAACTTCTGGACCTTGCCGGTGGTGGTGCGCGGCAGTTCGTCGACGAACTCCACCTCGCGCGGGTGTTTGTACTCGGCGAGTCGCTGCAGGCAGAACTCGCGGATGTCGTCGGCGGTGACGGCCGCACCGGGCGCCTTGACGACGTACGCTTTCACCGTCTCGCCGCGGCGGTCGTCCGGGACGCCGACGACCGCGGCGTCGGCGACGGCGTCGTGTTCGAACAACAGCTCCTCGACCTCCCGCGGGTAGACGTTGTAGCCCGCGGTGTTGATCATGTGCTTCTCGCGGTCGACGACGTAGTAGAAGCCGTCCTCGTCGTGGTAGCCGATGTCGCCGGTGTGGAACCAGCGCTTCCCTCCCGCCTCCGTGAACGCCGCCTCCGTGGCTTCGGGGCGGTTGTGGTAGCCCCGCATCACGTTCGGGCCGGCGACGACCAGTTCGCCGGTGATGTCGTCGAGGTCGACGTCGGACTCGTCGACCGGGCCGGCTTCGACCGGGTCGACGTCGTCGAAGTCGTCGGTGACGACGCGGGCGTCGACGCCGGGGAGCGTCCGGCCGATGGAGCCGACGCGCCGCCCCTCGCTGGCGCTGTTGAAGTGCGTCACCGGGCTGGTCTCGGTGAGCCCGTACCCCTCGTAGATTTCGGCGTCGAACAGTGACTCGAACTGCCG
Organism: Halobaculum sp. P14; assembly: GCF_051195155.1. NCBI lineage: Archaea > Methanobacteriati > Methanobacteriota > Halobacteria > Halobacteriales > Haloferacaceae > Halobaculum > Halobaculum sp. P14. Next base: position 89,544 of record NZ_JBNTKB010000006.1, on the reverse strand, counting down.
GAGCACCTCGGTCGGGATGCCGGCGCCGCCGACGCCGCACATCCGCAGCGACGACAGGTCGCGGTCGTCGGCGTCGGGCTGAGACACCATGTCGTTGTACATCGCGGGGACGCCGTGGAGCATCGTCAGCGACTCGGATTCGACGAGGTCGAACGCCTCCTGGGCGTCCCACGCCGGCAGCGGGTAGTAGGCGGCGCCGGCGAACAGCGTCGCGTTCATCACGACGGTCATCCCGTAGATGTGGAACAGCGGCAGCACGCCGAGCTGCTTGTCGTCCGGACGGACGCCGTCGACCGGGAGCGACTGGGACATCTCGGCGTTCGACCGGAGGTTCTCGTGGGTGAGCAGCACCCCCTTCGGCTGCCCGGTGGTGCCGGAGGTGTACGGCTGGCACGCGAGGTCGTCGTCGCCGCGGGCGACCGTGTCGAAGCCTGGCGTCCCGCAGAACTCCTCGAACGTCACCGACTCCACGTCGTCGGCGTCACCGCCGACCGTCACGACGCGTTCGACGTCGGTGTCGTCGCGGACGGCGTCGACGAACGGCGCGAGGTCCGCGAGGCAGACCACGACGGACGCGCCGGAGTCCGACAGCAGGTGCTCGATTTCGCGGGTCTTGTACTGCGGATTCATCGGGACGACGACGCCGCCGGCGCGCAGCGTCCCGTGGAACCCGACGACGAACTGTGGGAGGTTCGGGAGGTAGAGCCCGACGCGGTCGCCCGGTTCGACGCCGGCTTCGGCGAGCGCGGACGCGAACGCGCCGGTCTTCCCCCACAGGTCGCTGTACGGAATCTCGTCGCCGTGGAACCCGACGGCGGTCCTGTCGCCGTGGTCGTCGACCGCCGCCGCGACGTTTTCTACCAGATTAACCATGACAGATACCTGGGACGGGCGTCGCTAAAGTCTTTCCCGGCGGCCGAAGTCGGCGGAGTCATATCCGGCGAGTCGTTACGCCCGACGATGAGCGACTCGCGCGACCGCGTCGGCGGCGGAGACGTCGACCGAGGCGGGGACGACCACGGAGGCAGCGACGGACGCGGACGGCGACGGTTCCTCGGAGCGGTCGGCGCCGTCGGCGCCGCGGCGGTCGCGGGCTGTCTGGGCGGCACCGGCTCCGGCGACAGCGGCCCGTACGGCGGCTGGGTCGCCGACGCGAACGGCTTCGACGGCGTCGTCGACCGCACCGGCGCCGACGAGGTGACGGTGAAGGTCGGCGCCGGAGACGGCTTCGCGTTCGCGCCCGCCGCGGTGAAAGTGTCGCCCGGAACCACGGTCGTCTGGGAGTGGACCGGGCGAGGGAACCGCCACAACGTCGTCGAGAAAGGCAACGGCTACCGGAGCGACCTGCACGCCGAGAAGGGCACGACGTTCACGCACACGTTCGAGTCTGCGGGCGTCTCCAAGTACTACTGCTCGCCGCACCGCAACCTCGGCATGAAAGGCGTCGTCGACGTCGTCGACGAGTAGCGCGTCGCGCCCGCCGCCGGAGACGGCTCAGTTCTGCTCTCCCGCGACGACGTCGTCGAACGCGCCGCCGGCCAGCCCCGGCCCGTCGGGGACCGCGATTCGGCCGTGTTCCACCGGCGCGGGGTCGGCGGCGACGTCCGACGCCAGCATGCCGCCGGTAGCTAGCCCGTGTGCGAACCCGGCGTCGAGGCAGCCGTCGAGCGCCGCGGCGAGGTGGACGGCGCCGGTCCGCGCGACGGCCGCGTCGACGGTCGTCGTCACGACGGCGTCGACGCCGCGGCCGTCGAGGTGCCGCGCGAGCGACGCGGTCGCTCCGAGCCCGCCCTGCGCCATCGGCTTCAACACGGCGACGTCGGCGTACTCGCCGAGCGGCTCCGGCCACGCACCTCCGGCGTTCACGGTCTCGTCGACGGCGACGTCGACGCCGCGGCCGCGGAGCGCGGCGAGCGCGTCGTGGTCGCCGGCCGGCACCGGCTGTTCGACGTACTCGAAATCGAGGTCCGCGAGCGCGTCGACGGCGCGCTCGGCCTGCTCACGGCTCCACGCGCCGTTCGCGTCCGCCCGGAGCGCCACGTCGTCGCCGACGGCGTCCCGGACGGCCCGGAGCCGCTCGACGTCCGCGTCGACCGCGCGGGCGCCGACTTTGCACTTCAGGCAGCCGTGGCCGGCGTCGACGGCCGACTCCGCCGCCGCGACCGTCTCCGCGACGGCGCCGTCGCCGACGGTGGCGTTCACCGGGACGGACTCGGCCGGGTCGCCGTCGAGCGCCGCGCGCGACGCGACGGTAGCGGCGAGCGGGACGCCGCCCCGTTTCGCCGCGGCGTCCGCGTCCGCGAGCGTGACCGCGTGGCGTGCGGCCGGCGGGAGCGCGTCGAGGTCGACGTCGTCGCCGCGGCCGACCGCGTCCCGGACCGCCGCGAGCGCGTCGCGGCACTCGCCGAACGGCTCGGTCCACGGCGGCAGCGGCGCCGCCTCGCCGACGCCCGAGACTGCACCGCCGCCCGCTTCGCCGGCGTTCGCCGGTCCGTCCGCCTCGGTTTCGTCGGCGACGAGCGAGACCACGGCGACGCGCCGGGACGACAGCTCGCCGGTCGCCGTGCCGAGCGGCGACCGGAGCGGCAGGGAGAACTCGCGGACCCGGAACGCGGCCGGCGCCGTCATCTCACACCGCCAGCCCGACGGCGAACAGCGCCGAGAACGCCGCCAGCAGTTTCCCGGCGCGCTCCAGCGCCGGGTTCAGCGCTTCGCCCGACGTCTCGGTCAGCACCGTCCGTGTGACGAGCGCGGCGTACGGCGCCGTCGCGAGCGGGAGCAGCACGGCCGCGTCGCCGGTGACCGCGGCGAAGCCGACCGGGACCGCGTACGCGAGCAGCGCGAGCAGCACGAACTGCGCCCGCGAGAACGTGTAGCCGAACCGGACGGCGAGCGTCCGCTTCCCGGTGGTCGCGTCCTCCTCGCGGTCGCGGACGTTGTTGACGACGAGGATGTTCGTCGACAGCGCGGCGACCGCGAGCGAGGCGGCGACCGCGGCCAGCGGCACCAGTTCCGGGCGCGGGACGACCGTCAGGAATCCGACGCCGAGTTCGGCGGCCGCCTGCACGTAGTACGTCCCGGTGACGGCGACGACGCCGAAGAACAGGAAGACGAACACGTCGCCGAGGCCGTGGTAGCCGAGCGGGTACGGGCCGCCGGTGTACGCGACGCCGGCCGCCACCGACAGCAGCCCGATGACCAGAATCGGGAGGCCGCCGACCGCGACGAGGTAGACGCCGACGAGAATCGCGGCGGCGAACGTCAGCCACATCGCCCGCTTCACCGCCGACGGCGCGATGAGTCCGCCGGCCGTCACCCGCGTGAACCCCTCGCGGTCGGCTGTGTCGGCGCCCTGCACCGCGTCGTAGTAGTCGTTCGCGAAGTTCGTCCCGATCTGGATGAGGACGGCGCCGAGCAGCGCCACCAGCGCCGGCAGCAGCGCGAACACGTCGTTCCGGAGCGCCAGTCCGGTGCCGACGAGAACGGGCGACACCGCCGCCGGCATCGTCTGCGGGCGCGCCGCCAGCACCCACGCCTTCGCGCGAGACGGCTCCTCGGTTGCTGCGCTCATTTGTCGGCTGTCCGCGTCGCTGACTCGTAAAACGATTGGAGTCCGGCCGTCGCGGAGGCGGCGGTCACCACGAGAGCCCGGTCAGCGACTCGCTCAGCGCCCAGAGGTCCTCGCGAACCGCGTCGTCGCGGGCGACGTCGGACGGCTCGGCCGGCTCGCAGTCGACGAAGTAGCCGCCGCCGGGGTGGATGGCGGCCTGCCGCTGGGAGGCGGCGAGCCACGTCGGGGTCGCGGCGGCCTCCGCGGCGGTGTCGACGACGCCCGGCGTGAGCACGTTCGGGAGCGCGGCGAGCGCACCGACGGCGACGCGGACCGGCAGCGACGCCTCCCGCCAGAGTCCGCTGCCGGGGACGAACCCCGGGTGGCACGACGCGACCGCGGGGCCGTCGAGCCGCTCGGCGGCCGCGTCCGCGAACAGGACGTTCGCGAGCTTCGACCGGCAGTACGCCGCGAAGCCGTCGTAGCCGTCGACGGACCGGACGTCGAACGAGCCGTCGGCGCGCCGGTGGAGCCGCGACGCGACGACGACCACGCGGCCGTCGTCGGCGACGACGTCGCGTAGCCGGCGGGTGAGCCGGAACGGCGCGAGGTGATTCACGGCGAACGTCCGCTCGGCGCGGTCGGCGCCGCAGTCGACCAGCCGGCCGTCGCTGAAGTGCGCGCCGGCGGCGTTCACCAGCAGGTCCACCGTCGGCGTGTGCGCCCGGACCGCGTCCGCGAACCCGTCGACGGCGACCGGGTCCGCGAAGTCGGCGGAGAGAAACGCGGCGTCCGCGCCGACGTCCTCCGCCGCGGCGACCACCCGCTCGCCGGCGGCCGCGACGCGTCCGTGGACGACCAGGTCCGCGCCGAGCCGGGCGAGCGCGAGCGCCGTTTCGCGGCCGATACCGGACGTCGCGCCGGTCACGACCGCCGTCCGGCCGGAGAGATTCACGTCGGCGACGCCGGCGAGCGACTCGGGGTTCCGTGACACGGCTCCCCCGTTCGCCCCCCGGTGACAAAGCCGCTACGCCGCGCAGGCAGCGCCGAGCGGGAAATGTCGTCCCGGCCGGGTCGGCGAGCACCCGGGAAGCGAACCGCCCTTACCGCCTCGCCACGTCCGGGGGAGTATGCGAGGCGAACACGACGTCGTCGTGCTCCGGTACGGCCACCGGCCGGGCCGCGACGACCGGATGACGACGCACGTCGGCCTGACGGCGCGGGCGCTCGGCGCCGACCGCGTCGTCCTCCCCGACAACGCCGGGCAGTCCGCAGAGACGATACGGGACATCACCGACCGCTTCGGCGGGCCGTTCGACGTCGAACTGCGCGGCGACCAGCGCGCGTTCACGAAGCGCTGGGACGGCGCCGTCGCCCACCTCACGATGTACGGCGAGCGGGTGCAGGACGTCGAAGCCGACGTCCGCGCGGCCCACGCGGACGAGCCGCTGCTCGTCGTCGTCGGCGGCGAGAAGGTCCCGTTCGACTTCTACGAACTCGCCGACTTCAACGTCGGCGTCACGAACCAGCCGCACTCGGAGGTCGCCGGCCTCGCGGTGTTCCTCGACCGCCTGTTCGACGGCGCCGAACTCGACCGCGACTGGACGGACGCCTCCCGGCGGGTCGTCCCGCAGGAGACCGGCAAGCGCGTCGTCGAACCGGACGGCGACCGCGACGAGGAGTAGCGGCCGCGTCGCTGCCCAGGGGGAAGGCGTCGTTGCCGAGCGGGATGCGTCGCCGCCGACGTGTCGGGTCACCGAGAACCGCGGGACGTCCGTTCGGTCAGGCCGGGCCGGTCAGTGGTCGTCCTCGCGCCACTTGTGGCCGCACTCGGTGCAGGTGAAAAAGCGCGTCTCGGACTCGTCGGCGGACCGGATCTGCTTCATCTCGTAGCGCACCGTCTGCACCTCGTCGCACTCGGGGCACTTCTGTTCGACCGTCGGCCCGACCTCCGACTCGTCGACGTCGGACATATCGACGACCGTCTCGCTCTCTTGGCCCTGCGTCGTCGTCATCGCCGCCTCCGTCGCCTCGTCGCGCAGCTCCTCGTGGCCGCAGGCGTCACACACCCACTTGTCGCCCTCGGTTTTCATCATCGAACCGCACTCGTCGCAGAAGTTCATACCGGTGCACTCGGCGGTCGTCGTACTTAAGCGACTGGGTCTTTCACCGGCGCAGTTCGCGGCGCTCGCAGGGCTGAACGGTTCCGTGCGCCGCGCCGACGCCGCGTCGGTGTTGCGACGGCACCGACGGGGCGCAGCCCGGTTCGAACGGGACGCGGCCCGGCACCCATGGTCGCTGCCCTGGCGGGCGCCGCGCTCGGGCGCTACTCGAAGTCGGGGTCGCGTTTCTCGACGAACGCTTCCATCCCCTCGCGCTGGTCGTGCGTCCCGAACAGCCCGGAGAACACGCGCTGCTCGTACGTGAGTCCGGCGTCGAGCGGCTGCTCGTGGGCGGCGTTGACGGCTTCCTTCGCGGCCTGCATCGCGAACGCGGGCTGTGCGGCGAGGTCAGACGTGAGTTCGTCGACGCGGTCGTCGAGCTGGTCGTGCGCCACCACCTCGCCGACGAGGCCGTACTCGTGGGCGTCCGTCGCGTCGATGCGTTCGCCGAAGAAGATGAGTCGGCGCGCAACCTCGTCGTTCACGAGCCGCGGGAGCCGCTGCGTCCCGCCCCACCCGGGGACGATGCCGAGGTCGATTTCGGTCTGGCCGAGCACCGCGTCCTCCACGGCGATGCGGAGGTCGCACGCCAGCGCGAGTTCGCAGCCGCCGCCGAACGCGTAGCCGTTGATGGCGGCGATCGTCGGCGCCGGGAACGTCTCCAGCGACCGGGCGATGCCGTGGCCGAGTTCGGCGTACGCCTGCGCCTCCGGCGTCGACAGGTCCTTCATGTGGCTGATGTCCGCACCGGCGACGAACGCGTCGTCGCCGGCGCCGGTCAACACCAGCGCGCGGACGTCGGCGTCGGCCGCCTCGTCCAGCGCCTCGTCCAGCGCTTCGAGCGCCTCCACGTTCAGCGAGTTCAGCGCGTCCGGGCGGTTCACCGTGACGGTCGCGACCGCGTCTTCGACGTCGAGCAGAATCGTGTCCGAATCCGGCATGCACGGGACGTGGACGCCGCGCGCCCTAACTGTTCCCCCCGGACGGCGCTCACGTCGCCCGCGCAGTCGACGCGCGTCAGAGCGACGCGGCCGCGGCGACTGGATAGCGAACTGACTAGTCCGAACCGGGAGGCCCATATACTCCGCGGCGGAAGCGGCGGGCAATGAGCCTCACCGACGAGGAGCTGGAGCGGCTCGCCGACGTCGTCCGGCTCCAGCCGACGAAGAACTCCGAGCTGCAAGAGCGGTGGGGGCTGGAGAGCGGGAGCGACGTCCACCAGTACCTCGAAAACCACCTGAGCGACTTCTACTACCGCGACGACAACAGCCTCATCCGCGCGACCGGCGAGGCCGCCGAACTCACCGGCGTCGAACCCGGCGTCGAAGACGTCGGCGAGGAGGGCGGCGTCCCGGACCGCATCCGCGTCCCGGAGCTGCAAAAGCAGGTGTTCGACGTGGTCGCCGGCCCGGACGAGCGCTCCGAGTCCGTCGTCTCGGTGCTCCACAAACTCCGTGACGTCTACGACGTCGACCCCGACGTCGACGACGTCCGCAGCGCCCTGCAGAGCCTCCGCCGGAAGGGCGTCGTCGACGTCGAGTACCGCACCGTCCCGACGTTCCGGCTCGCCGTCGCCCGCGACGAGGTCGCCGTCGAACTGACGGAGTAGTCGCCGCGTCGCCGCCGCTACTCCTCCGCGGACGCGCCGTCTCGACCCGCAGCTGCGCCGTCTCGTTCCCGATCGCGCCGCCGCTCCAGCAGCGCCTTGATTCCCTTCCCGGGGCCGCCTTCGACCGGCCAGCCGCCGGTGCGCCACTGCGGCGGCTCCGGCGAGAACTCCTCACAGCTGCCGGCGCACTCCGCGGCCGTCGGGTGCCGCCCCTTCGCGGCGCAGTACGGGACGAGCGCGCGGCCCTCCCGCCGGAGTTCGAAGTGCCGGCAGTCCGGCCGCATCGTGTCGTGGAACGACCGCCACCCGGAGCCGTACGCGCGTTCGGCGAGCTCGAGCCGCTTCGGAACCGTCGGGTCGGCGCCCGAGTCCCCGACGGGCGCCATGCCGCCGGGCCGCGGGTCGTCGTCGCCGCCGAGCCGCGTCGGGTGCCAGAGCACCTCCGCGGCGTCGACGTCGACGCCGGCGGAGAAATCGAACTCCAGGACGCCGACCTCGACCGGCATGTCCTCGAGCAGCGCCGGAGAGACGCTGTCGCCGGTCGCCGCGGTGGCGACCCAGACCTCGTCGGCGAGGCCGCCGTCGACGTCGTGGCGGAGCTGGTCGGCGAGCGCCGCCGCCGCGGAGGCGTCGAGATCCGGCTTGTTCTCCACGACGACGAACCGGTCCACCCAGTCGGGGTACTCACTGACGCGACGGAACTCGATTCGGCCGCGGTCGTCGCGGCGCTTCTCGACGAGGTCGCGGCCGGCGGCGCGGTGGACGGCGGCGCGGACGTACCGCCACGGGAATCCGGGGTCGGCGATGGCGTCGCGGTACCACGTGAACTCGGCGGGCGCGGCGCGGACGACGCGCAGCATGTCGCGGTCGAGGCCGCGGTCGCCGAAGCGCCGCCGCCGCGCGAACGCCTCGGGGTCGACCTCCAGAATCACGGTGTCCCAGCGTCGCTCGCGGGTGCCGAGCTGGCGGGCGACCACGACCGGGCGGGGGCCGTCGTCGGGGTGCCACGCCAGTTCGGCCCAGCGGCTCACCAGCAGTTCGAAGGAGAACTCGCTGTCGCCGGCGCCTCGAAACACGGCCGGAGGTGCGCCTGACGGGGCGTTATGGGTTTCGGTGCAGGCGGCTCGCCAGCGCGGTCGCTCCGCGGGAACGCGCGGCGCTGATTCGCGGGGGAGTGGCCGCTCCGCCCCGCCTCGCTACTCGTCCGAGGCGCTCAGCAGGTAGTCGTTCGAGTCCGCCTCGGCCTCGAGTTCGTCCAGGTAGTCGTGCGCGTCCCGGAGGATTTCTCGGGGGCCGTCCTGCGTGATGGTGTTGAGCGCCTGCTCGTAGTCGCGCCACTGCAGGTCGCGGTGTTCGGTGGAGAGCTCCGCGGACGCCTCGAAGCTGTGCGCGATGAACAGGTGCACCGTCTTGTGGATGGTGTTCCCGCCCGCCTCGAAGACGTAGTCGTACTCCTTCCGGAAGCCGTCGATGAGTCTGAACTCCTCGATTCCTGCCTCCTCTGTCACTTCTCTGATCGCCGTCTGCTGAAGCTCCTCCTCGCCTTCGACCCCGCCCTTCGGGAACTCCCAGTCCCCAGGCCGGCTCTTCAGGAGTAAGTACTCCCTGTGGCCGCGGGTGTCGCGGAAGAGGATAGCTCCAGCACTGGTCGCTTCGACCGGCATTACCGAAAGGTAAGCCGTCGGCTGTTAAGAGGGTGTCGGAGCGTGCGACGAACCCGGGTTTTCCGGGGCGACGCCGCCGCACTCCGGGTGACTCTCCGGCTCGGCGTCAGACCGTCCCGCCGCGGCCGCGTCGATTTCCGTCGCGGTCGACCGGCCGTGTGACTGTCTCGCGCGCCCGGAGACGGTAGAATGCCTTTTAGGCCTCCGCTGCCCATATCCTCGACAACCCCCCAGCTCACACCATGCCATTCGTCACAAAACTCCGGTTCGAAAGCGGAGACCGGGACGCGCTCGACGACACCGTCGACGGACTCCGAACGATGCTCGAACGCAAAGGCGCGGAGTGTAAAGGCCCCCACACGGAGCCGACCGAACACGTCCGCGTCCCGCTGTCCGGGACGCTCTCGCCGGGCGACGACCTCGGCACGTGGAACTACGAGGTGTACTCCCGCAGCCTCGAAATCCACGGGAACGACCACATCGCCCGCGAGGTCGGCCACATGGACTTCCCGGACTCCGTCCACGTCGAAATCGAAGTGAACCGGAAGAAGCCACTCGGCCACAACAACTGACCCGGCCGCCGTGTACGTCCACGTCAACGCCGCGGTCTCCGTCGACGGGAAACTCTCCTCGCGCCGCCGCGAACAGGTCCGAATCAGCGGCGACGCCGACTTCGACCGCGTCGACCGCATCCGGGCCGCGGCGGACGCCGTCATGGTCGGCGTCGGAACCGTCCTCGCGGACGACCCGCACCTCACGCTCGACGAGGACGACCGGCGCGTCCAGCGGCTCCGAACGGGCCGCTCGGGGAACCCGGCGCGCGTCGTCGTCGACTCCGCGGCCCGAACCCCGACGGACGCGAGAATCCTCGACGACGAGGCGACGACGTACGTCGTGACGACCGGCGACGCCGACCCGGACGCCGTCGACGCGCTCGAAGCCGCCGGCGCCACCGTCATCCCAACTCCGACCGACCCCGACGGCCGCGTCGACGTCCGCGCCGCCCTCGACGCCCTCGAGGACGAAGGCGTCGACCGGCTGATGGTGGAGGGCGGCGGCGAACTCATCTTCTCGCTGTTCGCCGCCGACGCGGTCGACGAACTCACCGTGTTCGTCGGTTCGCTGCTCGTCGGCGGCCGCGACGCGCCGACGCTGGCCGACGGCGACGGCTTCGTCGACGACTTCCCGGCGCTGACGCTGACGGACGTCGACCGCGTCGACGACGGCGTCCTGCTCAGCTACGACGCGTAAATTTATCGCGGAAGCCGCGGCCAGCACCGCCGATGCAGTGACCTTCGACGCTCGTCGCCCGCGGCTGTGCGACTCGCCGACGAGCGCTGCCCGCCGGAGTCGCCTGTCCGCCACCCCCACCTCATCACCCGCTCCCACCTCCATCTGAGGCCGCCGATACAGCGCTAGCGCCGCTTCTCACGGCTGCGGAACGGTCGTGCGCCGACTCGGCACGGACGTACAACGGTTATCAGTACGACTCGCCAACGACCTGGTATGAGCAGCCAGACCGCCGCCGGCGAACCGGTGCACGTCGACAGCGAATCGCAGTTCGAAGAGCTCACCGGCGAAGGGCTCGTCCTCGTCGACTACTACGCCGACTGGTGTGGGCCCTGCAAGATGCTGGAGCCGACCATCGAGGAACTCGCCGAGGAGGTCGACGGGCTCACGGTCCTGAAAGTCGACGTCGACGAGTTCCAGGAACTGGCCGCCGACGCCGGCGTCCGCGGCATCCCGGCGCTGCAGTTCTACGTCGACGGCGAGGAGGCCGAACGGCTCGTCGGCGTCCAGGAGAAAGACGACCTGCTGAGCGTCATCGAGTCGCTTCGCTGAGCGACGCCGCCGGCAGTCCTTCTCGCGGCCGCCCCGCTACGTCCGCGGATCGAACGCCGAGACGAGCGCGTGATGCGCCGCGTCGTTCGACGCGAGCAGCCCCTCGGAGCCGGGCGTCCAGCGGTCGCCGTGGACGTCGGTGACGGCTCCGCCGGCGCTCCGAACGAGGTGGACGCCGCCGACGGTGTCCCAGTCGTTGAGCCGCACCGTCGAGACGGCGGCTTCGAGTTCGCCCGCCGCGACGCCGGAGAGCGCCGCCTGCGCGCTGCCGAGCCGCCGCAGGTCGCCGAACGACGACGTCACGGTGTCGACGACGTCGGTGAGTCCGCGGCGGTCCACCGGCGAGAGCCCGAAAATCGGGTTCACCAGGAACGACGCCGCGTCGGTGCGGTCGCTGGTCGTCGCGACCTCGCCGTTCCGCGTCGTGGTGTCGGCGGCGGCGTACAGGTCGTCGGTCGCGGGCGCGTAGTTCGCCGCCGCGACCGGCTCGCCGTCGACGCAGCAGGCGACGCTCGTCACCCAGTTCCGGTTCCCGGCGACGTAGTTGTTCGTGCCGTCGATGGGGTCGACGACCCACGCCGGCCCGGCCTCCGGAACCGACTTGAGCGCGTCCGCCTCCTCGCCGACTACCGGGTCGTCGGGGTAGTCCTCTGCGATGCGGTCGAACACGTCCTCCTGTACCGCCCTGTCGACCTGCGTCACCGAGTCCATCGGGCCGCCCTTCGTCTCCACCGACAGCGGCGACCTGAACGAGTCGAGTGCGAGCGCACCGCCGTGTTCGGCGGCGGCGACGCAGGTGTCGAGCCGCGCGTCGGCGTCCCCCGTGGTGTCGTTGGTCACGTCGGCGACCACGAACCGACGCGGTTTACGCGTTACTCGACGCGCGCCACGTCGACGTCGTGGCCCGTCTCGGCTTCGTGGTCGGCGACGACGGCGTCGGCCTCGTCCGCGGTCGCCACCAGTTCTTCCGCGGTGCACTCCCGGCAGACGACGTGAAACACCGCCTCGTCGGTCATGGTCGACGAGACGAGGAACAGCGACTTAATTGTTGAGAAACCAACGTGTGTGGTGGGCGTCCGACTCGTCGAGGCGGACGCCGTCGTGGCCGACTACGGCGTCTCTGCCGGTTCCACGTCGGCGTCAGCGTCCGCGTCGACGTCCGCGGCCCGCGACCGGGCGCGCTCGACGACGGACGGCGGCGCCTCGAACTCGACGTCGACGTGGTCGGCGTCGTACTCCTCGCGCTCGACGTGGCCGTTGTCGTGAATCCACGAGACGAGGCTCATCGCGTCGTCGGTCACCGGAAGCACCAGTCGCTCGCGTTTCCAGTCCGGGAGTTCCGCCTCGACGCGGTCGCGCAGCGACTCCACGTTCTCGCCGGTCAGCCCGGAGACGGCGACCGGGTTCGGTGCGAGCGCGGACAGCGCCTCCTGCTTCTCGCGGAGTTCCTCGTCGGTGAGCCGGTCGACCTTGTTGAACACGGTGACGAGCGGCGCCTCGTTCCGCTCGTACAGCGTGTCGTGGCTCGTCACGAGCTTCTCGCGGATCTCCTGGACGGGCTCGGAGGCGTCGACGACGAGCAGCACCAGGTCAGCGTGGTAGACGGACTGCAGCGTCGACTCGAACGACTCGACGAGCCAGTGCGGCAGGTCAGAGATGAACCCGACCGTGTCCGTCAGCAGGACGTCGCGCGTCCCGGTGTCGGCGCGGCGGGTCGTCGTCCCGAGCGTCGTGAACAGCTTGTCCTGCGACTCCGCCGTCGAGGCGATGTCGGGGTGCCGGTCGGCGTTCTCGTCGATGTCGAGGTCGGCGGCGAGCCGCCGCATCAGCGTCGACTTCCCGGCGTTCGTGTAGCCGGCGAGCGCGACGAGATCGAAGCCGGACTCGCGGCGCTGCTCGCGGCGCTCCTCCTCCTTCTCGGCGATGCTGTCGAGCTCGTCTTTGATGCGCGAAATCTGCGACTTGATGTCGCGTTCGCGCGACTCGTCGTACTCGCCGAGCCCCATGAAGCCGGGGCGTTCGTCGCGTTTCGCGAGGCTGGCTTTCACCTCCGCGCGCGGCAGTTCGTACCGCAGCTCCGCGAGCTCCACTTGCAGCTGCGCCTTCCGGGTCTGCGCGCGCTGCCCGAAGATGTCGAGGATGAGCGTGAACCGGTCGACGACCTCGACGCCGTCGGGCAGCTTCTGCCCGAGGTTGAACGTCTGGTACGGCCCGACTTCGTTGTCGATGATGAGGTAGTCGGCGTCCGTTTCGGCGACGAGCGCGGCGAGCTCGGACGCCTTCCCCTCCCCGAAGTGGAAGGCGGCGTCCTCCTCGCGCGTCTGCGTCAGCGTTGCAGCGACCTCGTAGCCAGCGGCTTCCGCGAGGTCGACGATCTCCGTGAGGTCCGCGTCGCCGCGGTCGACGCGCTGTGCGACGACGGCGGTCACGTCCTCACCTCCGCGTGTCCCGTCCATGTCGGTTGAGTCGTGTGTAGGTGCCGCTGACTGATACCTCCTTCCCACGTCTCGGGTGAGCGGGGCCGCGCTGCGACGCCGGCTGACGACTGCGCCCGGCGCTTAGCCTCCGGTACAGCCGCAGATTGCGGTCTGCAGGGTTGAACCCGGCGTCGTCGCGGATTCAGCGGGGCGTCCTCCACAAACCACTTAAGCGGAGGCGGCGCACCAGTGACCATGTTGGACGTGGCGGCGCTCCAGATTCAACTGGACTTCAAGCAGCTCGGCATCGAGTTCGGGTCCGGCGCGGTCATCGGCGGCATCATCGGCTTCGCGGCGAAGAAGGTCGCGAAGCTCGTCGCCGTCATCGTCGGGCTCGAACTCGCGCTGTTCAAGTTCCTCGAATCGCGCGGAATCATCACCGTCGACTGGGAGAAGCTGACCGCCGGCTTCGTGAAAGCCAGCCAGGACGCCGCCTCCGGGACCCCGCCCGGCTGGCTCCAGACCCTCCTGTCGACGCTCTCCGTCTCCGCCGGCTTCACCGGCGGCTTCTTCGTCGGCTTCAAGCGCGGATAACGCCGGCCGCCGGCGACGACGCGGCCTGTTTTCGCGGTGTTCTACGAGACCCTCGCGGTCAGCGCGCGCCAGCCCCGACGGTACACCAGCAGGTACGCCGCCGGCGCGGTCACGGCGAGCGAGCCGGCGGCCCAGACGCCCTGCGTCACCGGGTCCGGCGGCGCGACGACCGCAGCGAGTACGACGGCGCAGAAGGACGCGACGGCGACGCTGCCGGCCGCGCGCTGAGTCCGCGACGGCGGCGAGTCGCGGTCGCCGTAGGCGGACCGCCTGAGCCAGTACCAGACGCCGACGAACGAGACGAACACGGTCGCGGCTCCGAGGACGGCGGCCGCGTCGGTGCCGCGCGCGTCGGCGTCGAGATACACCCAGTAGCCGAACGACGCGGCGCTCGCGGCGACGAGCAGCGCCGTCGCGGCGAACAGCAGGACGGCGGCGAGATGGAGGGCCATCGTGAGTCGGGGCTCGGCGAGTCGGATTCGTTACCGCGTCTGTATCTCGTCTTCTTCCTTGACGATGCGGGTCTCGGCTTCGCCGCTGGACACCTCGTTCGCGAGGTCGAAAAACTCGTTCTGGAGGCCGGCCGGGAACGTGACGACGCCGACCCACGAGCCGTCGGCCTGCCACTCCTCCCGTTCGAGGTCGCCGAATTCGCGGATCTTCGCCTGACCGCTACCGGCGTGCTCCGGCGGTAACTGCACCGCGACGGTCACCTCGTCGAACCGAATCGGAATCACCGGCCGGAGCGCGTCGAGCGCGTCGTCCACCTGGTTCTCCACCGGCTCCATCGGGTCGACCGTGAACCCGGCCTCCTCGAGCGCCCGCTCGATGCGCTCGGGCGGGTGCGGCGCGTCGTCCATCTGCGGATTCACGGCGTTCCGGACGATGGTGTTGATGAGGTTCTTCCGCTTCTGCTCTTGCATCTCGCGGCGCTGCTCCGCCGTGATCTGTATCTCGCCGCGCTCGATGACCTCCGGGATTATCTCCATCGGGTCGGTCGTCCCGAACACCTCCTCGACGTCCTCCTCGGGCGGTCGGTCGCCGCGCGAGGCGTTCTCGAAGACGTCCTCGGCGGCGATGACGTCCTCCAGGTCGCCGTCGAACTCGCCGCGCTTGATCGCGAGCGCCGCGTCCGGGTCGACCAGCACCTCGAACCGCGTCCCGTGCGATTCCAGTCGCGCCGTCACGGCCTCGTCGAGCGAGATCATGGGTGATGGTTCGCCCCCCGTGAGTAAAAGGTATCTGCCGACGCCGACGGCGCGTCACCGGGACACGGCGACGAGCTCCGCCGACCGGTCGCGTTCGACGCCGACGAACACTCGCCGGTCGCCGACCAGCGGCGCGGTGTACACCTCCGACCCGACGGGTCTGCTCCAGCGGCGCTCGCCGGTCGCCGCGTCCAGCGCCGCCAGTGTGCCGTCGGCGACTCCGACGAAGACGCGGTCGCCGGCGGCTGCGGGCGTCGTCGTCGCGGAGCGCGCTTCGGGCGCGGGGAGCCGCGTCCGCCACAGCGGTTCGCCGCCGGCGAGGTTGTACGCCAGCACGCCGGCGTCGGCGTCCCACGAGTCCACTTTCGGCATGTCGCTGCCGACCGCGACGGAGACGGTTCCGTCGGCGACGGCGACGCCGTTCGCGTAGTCCGGGAGGACGTGTCGCCAGCGGCGTTCGCCGGTCGCGGCGTCGAACGCGGCGACCGCGCCGCCGGCAGCGACGGCGGTCGAACCGCTCGAGGCGAGTGTCGGGTGGCCGGCCCCGGCGGTGTCCCAGTCGTCGCTCGCTGTCCACCGGACGGTCCCGTCGCCGTTCAGCGCCGCGAGCGGCCCGTCGAAGTCGGCGGCGACGAGGACCGACCCGGCGGCGACGACGTCGGTGGCGGCGCTGCCGCCGTCGTCGGTGACCCAGTTGTCGGGCGTCGTCCCCCACGCGACGGCGCCGTCGGCGGCGTCGACGGCGAGCACGCCGTGACCCTCTCGGTTCTGGCCGCCGACGACGAGCCCGTCGAGGGCGGCGAACGGCATGAACCCCTCCTCGCCGGCGACGCTCCACACCGTCGTCCCGTCGGGCCGGTAGCCGGCGCGGTTCTCCCCGAACGCGTCGCCGACGACCGCGACGCCGTCGGCGATGACTGGTCCGGTCGTCGCGTGGTTGAAGAACGGGCCGTTCGAGTCCCAGAGTCGCTCGCCGTCGACGGCGAACGCGACGAGGTCGTGTTCGCCCATCGCGAGCACGCGGTCGCCGACCCGGACGAGCGGGGAGTTCACGTGGCCGACGGAGGCCAGCGGGGTTCGCCACGCGACCGGCGGGGCGCGGAGGCGACGACGAACCCCGGCACAGCCGGCGGTCGCGGCAGCGGCGGCTGACGCGCCGGCGAGCGCCAGGAAGCGGCGTCGGCTCGGCGCGCCGGCGTCTGCCGGTTCGTTGGAGGGCATTGATCTCGGGGTCGCTATCCGCGGAGAATAAGCCTTGTGTCGCTACTCCGGGACGGACTTCTCTTTCGCGACGACCTCGACGTCCGTGATTCGGGTGTCTGGGTAGCCGCCGTCGGCGTCCTTCTCGGCGGCCTTCACCATGTCCCAGACGACGTTGAGCCCGGTCGTGACGCCTTCGAGCGCCTCCATCTCGCAGCCGGTCTTCCCGGTGGTCTCGACGGCGACCGTGAGCGCGATTCGGTCGTCGCGGACCGCGAAGTCGGTGTCGACGTTCGTTATCGGAATCTGGTGGCACATCGGAATCGTCTCCCACGTGTGCTTGACCGCCTGCACGGCGCCGACCCGCGCGGTCGCCAGCACGTCGCCCTTCCCCACGTCGTCGCCGCGGACGGCGTCGACGGTGGACGGCGACAGCCGGATTTCGCCGCGAGCCTCCGCGCGCCGCGCCGTGTCCGGCTTGTCGCCGACGTCGACCATCTGGACGTCGCCGGACTCGTCGGTGTGGGTGAGGTCGGCGTCGCCGGTGTTGCCGGAGCCGGGTTCGTCCGCGCCGTCGTCGGTCATGCGTCCGCCTCCGTCTCCGCTTGCTCGTCGCGGAGCGCGTGCGGGATTCGGTCGATGAGGTCGGTGGCGACGAGGCCGTAGCCGGACTCCTCGACGGCGGCGTCGCCGGCGCGGCCGTTCGCGTACGCGGCGACGGCGGCGGCGTGCAGCGGCGGCTGCGTGGCGGCGAGCGCGCCGGTGACGCCCGCGAGGACGTCGCCGGTGCCGCCGACCGTCATCCCCGGGTTGCCGGTGCGACCCACGCGGACCGTCTCGCCGTCGGAGACGACGTCGTAGGCGCCCTTCACGAGCAGCGTGTGGCCGAGGTCGGCGGCGAACTCGCGGACGAGGTCGGCGCGCTCGCGCCAGTCCGCGCTGGTCTCGCCGCCCATCTTCCGGAGTTCGCCCTGGTGGGGCGTACAGACGAGCGTCGCGTCCGTGTCGACGTCGGGGACGACCTGGAGCGCGTCCGCGTCGACGACGGCGGTGCCGTCGAACTCGGCGAGGAAGCCGCGGACGGCGTCGAGCGTCGCGTCCGCGTCGCCGAGGCCGGGGCCGAACACGACGGCGTCGTGGCCGGCAGCGAGTTCGCGGAGCCGGTCGAGGTGCGGCGGCGCGAGGTGGTCGCCGGCGAACGACCGGACGATGAGGCTCTCGTCGAACCCCTGCACCTCGCGGGCGACGGCGTCGGGGCAGGCGACCCTGACGAGGTCCGCGCCGGCGCGGAGCGCGGCCCGCGCGGCGAGCGTCGGCGCGCCGGTGTACGGGCCGCCGCCGACGACCAGGACTTCGCCGTGGTCGCCCTTGTGGCTCTGCGGGTCGCGGGTCAGCGGCCGCAGGTCACCGGGGCCGACGAACAGTTCGGCGGCCTCCGGGATACCGATGTCGCGGACTTCGACGGCGGCGTCGAGCGCGTCGAGCCCCGGCTTCTCGTCGTGGAACGTGACGACGGCGTCGGCGTCGACGGCGGCGCCCGCGGCGTCACCGGTGTCGGCGTCGACGCCGGAGGGGACGTCGACCGACAGCACCGTCGCGTCGGCGTCGTTGATGGCCGCGGCGGCGGTCGCCTCCGGTTCGCGGAGCGCGCCGGTGACGCCGGTGCCGAGCATCGCGTCGACGACGACGTCGGGGTCGTGGAGCGCGAACGCCCGGGAGTCGGCGCAAGTCTCGGCGTCCAGTTCGGCGGCGCGGAGCACGTCCCAGTTCTCGCGGGCGATGCGCGTCGAGATGGACTCCGGGCGGCCGAGCAGCACGACGCGGACGTCGTACTCGCGGAGGAACCGCGCGGCGACCATCGCGTCCCCGCCGTTGTTGCCGCGGCCGCACACCAGCGTCACCGACGCGCCCGGGTCGGCGCGGCGCCGGACCGCGGCGGCGACGGCGTTCCCACTGGACTCCATCAGCTTCGAGCGCGGCACGCCGAGCGCCGCGGCGTTCCGGTCCACCATCGCCATCCGGTCGGACGAAATCATGCAGTCGGTACCTCGTTCGTCGGGGGACGCCGTAAGCCCAGCGGGCCCGCCCGGGTCCGCTGGGTTCGACTTCACTGGCACGCCCGTTTCGCCCTGCACACCGTCGGCGTCGGCGCAGCGCGCGCTACCGAGTGGTGAGAACTCGACGGTGAACGCCGCCGACTCGCGACGGATTCACGGTCAGCGGCGACGAAGCCGTCGATCCGTCGAAAATCCGGTCGGTATCCGGGGGGTCGCGTCGAATCTTGCCCGAAACATTTAGTTAGTGTGTGTGAAACGTACCCCCATGTCAGGTCTGCTCCCGACGGATGTCGCCGACGAGCAGTCGGAGTCGTCGGACGGCGAAGCGGTCGACACGGGAGCGACGCCCGCAGACGTCGCCGCGGACGCGTCGACGGACACGTCGACGGACGCGGACGAAGACGCCGGCGTGGCGTCCGCGGAGCCCGGCGGCTCGTCCACGGAGCCGGAGACCGCAGCCAGCGACGCGGCGCCGGCCGGTGCCGCGGACGGCGACATCCGCGTGTGCTGGCTCGACGACGACGACGCCGACACGCTCATCGGCGCGCTCTCGTCGGGGACCGCCCGCACCCTGCTTTCGGCGCTGCACGACTCGCCGTCGACGGCGTCCGAGCTCGCCGACGCCGCCGACACGTCGGTCCAGAACGTCCGCCACCACCTCGGCAACCTCCAGGACGCGGGGCTGGTCGAGGACGCCGGGACGCGGTACTCGGTGAAGGGCCGGGAGATGACGGTGTACGCGCCGGCGGACGAGCGCGTCGTCGTCGCCGTCGGCAACGACACCGACCGGTCGTCGTTTCTCGACTCACTGAAGGGGCTCATCGGGACGCTCGCGGTGCTCGGCGTCGGCGCGGCCGCCGTCGAATGGGCGTTCGGCCTCGGCGCCGTCTCGCTGACCGGCCCCGCGTCGGCGCCGCGCGTCGGCGACGCGGTCTCGTCCGTGTCGACCGGTCCGCTGCTGGGGCTGGTGTCGCCCGGCGCCGCCTTCATCGCCGGCGGACTGCTCGTCCTCGCGACCGTATTCGTCGCCAACCGTCTCCGCGCGGAGTGACAGCATGGGAGCCGCGTCGCCGACCGACCCGCAGCCGTTCGGCGTGACTCTGCCCGGGCCATGAGTCGCCGCATCGCCGCCGCGCTTCTGGTGGTGTTCGTCGTCGCGAGCGGCGGCCTCGGGAGCGCCGCCACGGCGCACCCGGCGGTCGCCTCGACCGGCGTTCACGACGCCGGAATCGTCGACGGCGACGGCTACCCGCTGATCCAGGCGGGCGCCGGTGCCACCGCCCCCGACGACGCCCTCGACAACGCCGCCGGCAGCGCGGTCCGCGGCGACGCGGCCCCCGAACCGCGACGCTCGGCGGGGGGCGCCGTCGGAGCCACCGACGACGGCGACTCCGGCGAACAGGTGCGGGTCGGCGTCATCGGCAGCGAGTTCCGCGGACGGCCGGACGCGCTCACGGATCGGGTCAGCGCGGTGCGGCGGCTGAATCCGCGGTTCATGGGCTTTCAGGGCGGTCCGAGCCACGACACCGCGGTCGCCGAAATCGTGGCGCGTCAGACCGAGTCCGCCGACCTGTATCTCGCCGCGGTCGGCCACAGTCCGACGCCGAAGACGTACAGCCGCGCCGTCGAGTGGCTGGTCGCGAACGACGTCGACGTCATCGTCGACGCGGGCAGCTACTTCCCGCGGACCGCCGACGGGATGGACCGAATCGCGGCGGCCGCCGAGAACGCCACCGACAGCGGCGTCGTGTTCGTCACGTCGGCCGGGAACTACGCGCAGCGGCACTGGCGCGGCCAGCCCGCCTCCGACGGCTGGGCGTCGTTCGCACCCGGGACGCAGGTGAACCGGCTCGGGAACGGCACCGTCTCGGGGCGCGTCACGCTGCGGCTGTACTGGGAGGCGGACACCGACTACGACCTGTACCTCTACCGGGACGTCCCCGGCCCGAACGACCGGCTGGTCCGGAAGTCAACGCGGACGGACGGCCACGCAGAATCCATCGACGCGGCGGTGCCGCGCGGCCACTACTACGTCGCCGTCCACGCCGCCGACGAGCCGACCGGCCCGGTCGACCTGTTCGCGGCGCACCACCGGCTCGCGTACGCCGGCGCCGAAGGCAGCGCGGTCGCGCCGGCGACCGTCAACGGCGTCATCGCGGTCGGCGCGGTCACCGCGAACGGCGGGCTCCGCGCGTACAGCTCCACCGGCGCCGACGTGACGACGACCGACGGCGTCCAGACCCGGTCGACCGGACAGTTCCGCGGCACGTCGGCGGCCGCCCCCGTCGTCGCCGGCACCGTCGCCGCGATGGAGTCGTCCGGGTCGTCGCTCACGCCGGCGGAGGTCGAGCGCATCCTGGAGCGGACCGCCGACGGCGCCCGAGACTGCGTCGACCCCGCCGCCGCCGTCGCCGCCGCGAGAGCGAACACGTCCGCAGCCCGGCCGTAACGGCCGGGAATCGGGTGAGTCGGCGAGCCGAGCAGCCGCGCCGTCGAGACCGTCCGAGTCGCCTGGGCTGTCTAGGCCGTCTGCGTCGTCCACGCCATCGACGCTGTCCGGGCCGTCCGAGTCGTCCGCGCCGCCCAAACCATTACGTCTCGGGCGGCAGAGGCTGCGGTGAACCGTGACCGACGAGACGCCGGGGCCGCCGCGGCAGGTCGCCGAGCGAATCGAGGAGTACTGGGGGTGGGCTACGGTCGCCCTGTTCCTGCTGATTACGGTCGACATGCTGACGACGATGTACGCGGCGGCGGTCGTCGGCGCCGACGCGGAGTCGAACCCGGTGACCGCGTGGCTGCTCGCCCAGCCGGTGTGGCTGCTGGTCGGCGTCAACCTCGCGGCGGTCGTACTCGCCGCCGTCGTCTTCCACGGCCTCATGGAGACGTACCGAGTCACGCCGCCGCGCGTCCGGCCGTACTTCGCGCTGCTCATCGAGGCGTGGCTCGGCGGCCTCGTCGCCGCCGGACTCGTCGTCTTCGCCAACAATCTGTCGGTCATCGTGCTCGGCGAGAGCCTGCTGTAGCCCGCGGTTCCACGGACCGTCCCGGTCCGTAACTTCAAGTCGCAAAGCGGGGCCATCGACGGACTGAAGCCGTGCCACGCGCGACCTACGCTGTGACCGAGGCCGAGGCCGAGGGCGACGCAGACTGGCGAGCCGTGTTCGGGCACCCCAGCCCGTACCCGGAGCAGGCCGACGGCATCGACGCCGCGGTCGACGCGGCCCGCGACGGCGGCTACCTGTCGCTGGAGGGCGCCTGCGGAACCGGGAAGACGATGCTGGCGCTCACCGCCGGCATCCACCTGGTCCGCGACCCCGACAGCGACTTCGAGCGCGTCGTCGTCCTGACCAGCGTCAAACAGCAGCTCCGGCAGTTCGAGGCGGACCTCCGCGCCATCAACGAGAACCTGCCGTCCGACTGGCGGCCCGTCTCCGGGCTGACGCTCGTCGGGAAGGCGGACGTCTGCCCGTACAGCCGCGAGCACGCCGCCGGCATCGACGACAGCACCGTCTACGAGCGCTGTGAAGGGCTCCGCGAACGCACCCGGAACCTCGTCGGCGAGGGCGGCGACGCCACCGCCGGCGCGCTCGTCGAGCAGGCGCGCCGCGCACAGACCGGTATCGCCGACACCGGCGAGGCCGGCGTGTCGTACCTCGAAACCGCCGGCGAGCCGACGCCGTACCTGCCGTCGATGCCGGAACACGGCGGCGGGGCGACCGGCGACGGCACCGAGTTCTGCCCGTTTTACGCGCAGTTCCTCGACGACCTGCCGGAGGACGGCGAGGCGGTGGAGGCGGTGCCGTTCGACTTCGCCGACCGCGGCCTCATCGACGCCGACGAACTGGTGCGGCTCTCCGCCGGCCACGGCACCTGCCCGCACTCGATGATGGGCGCCGTGCTCCCCGAACTGGAGGTCGTCATCGGGAACTACTACCACGCGTTCGACCCGACGACAGCCGGCAGCTTCACCGGGGCGCTGCTCGACGACGCCACGTTCGTCGTCTGCGACGAGGCGCACATGCTTGAGCCGCGCGTCCGCGACCTCGTCTCCGACGGCGTCGGCGACGCGACGCTCCGCGACGCCGAGAACGAACTGACCCGCGTCATCCAGCCTGTCGAGTTCGAAGACGACGGGAAGCGAGCGAACGGGACGACCGACGCGGAACTGGTGCGCGGCGAACTCGCCGACGCCGAAATCGGGCTGTCCGAACTGAAACTGACCCGCGACTTCATCCGCGACCTCCGCGAGGAACTGGACCGCCGCGTCACCGGCCACCTCGACGAGGCCCGGCCGGGGTGGCGCGCCGACCTGGCGGACCTCGACGACGACGAAATCCCGCTCCGAGACCCGTCCGAACCGGGCGAAGACGACGTCTCGAAGTGGGCGTCCGACGCCGGCTACGGCGAGAAGGTGTGGGCGCACGCCGAGCAGGTGGGCGCCGTCGTCGGCCGCATCCTGAACGAGGCCGAAGAGGAGGACCGCAAGCGCGCCGCTCCGGCCGCCGGCCGCCTGCTGAACAAGTGGTACCGGCTCGACCACGCGTCGTACTTCCGGGAAATCGAACTCGACCGGACGTGGGACGAGACGGAGCCGCCTGACTCGTGGCGGCGCGCGTACAACGCCCACCTCGCGCTGCACAACTGCGTCCCGGCGGACGCCATCGGGGAACGGCTCTCCGAGTTCGGCGGCGGCGTCCTGATGTCCGCGACGCTCGCGCCGCTGGACGTGTTCCGCGAGGTGACCGGGCTGAACTACCTCGAATCCGAGGGGCGGCCGGTCGTCGAACGGACGTACGGACTCGGGTTCCCCGAGGAGAACCGGGCGTCGTTCGCGGTGGACGCGCCGAAGTTCACGTACGGGAACCGCGGCGCGCCGGGCGAAGAGAACGAGACTCGGCGGCTGCACGCGGACGCCGCCGCGGAGGTCGCGCGGGCGACGCCCGGGAACGTCCTCGTCGGGATGCCGAGTTACGGCGAGGCCGAGTGGATGGCGGGCGTCCTCGACGACCGCCTGGACCGCCCGGTGCTGCTCGACGAGTCCAGCCGAGACGACGCGACCGAGGAGCTGAAATCGGCGTTCTTCGCCGGCGACGCGAAGGTGCTCGTCACCAGCATCCGCGGCACGCTCACCGAGGGCGTCGACTACGAGGGCGACAAGCTCTCGGCGGCCGTGGTGTGCGGCGTCCCCATCATCAACACGTCGTCGCCGCGCACCCAGGCCGTCCGCACCGCCTACGACCGCGAGTTCGGCGACGGCTTCGAGGTGGCGCTGACGGTCCCGGCGGTCCGGAAGGCCAGGCAGGCCATCGGCCGGGTCATCCGCGGCCCCGAGGAGGTCGGCGTCCGCGCGCTCGTCGACGCCCGGTACGCCCGCGAGTCGTGGGACTCCGTCCGCGAGTACTTCCCCGAGTACGACCGCGAGGAGTTCCAGCCGGTCAGCCCCGACATGCTCCGGTTCGGCCTCGACCGCTTCTGGGACGAACACCGCTAGCCCGCCTCCGTCCCCCGCCCGCGGCCCGCCGGATTTTTGCGGGGTCGCTGTAACGCGGACGCATGCAGATTCGCGAGGCCCGCCGCGGCGACGCGGCCGCCGTCGCGTCGCTCGCCCGGACGGCCTGGCACGCCGCCTACGGCGACTTCCTGTCGGCGGAGGCCATCGACGCCACCGTCGACGCCTGGTACGACCCGTCGGAACTGCGCCGCGACATCTCCGGCGACGGAACGTTCCTCGTCGCCGACGCCGACACCGCCTCCCACGGTGACGAGCAGGAGTCCGCTGTCTCCGCCGCCGACTCGGACGACGCTGGCGATGCGTCACTCGTCGGGTTCGGCCACGCGCGGTACTCCTCCGGCGTCGGAAACGTCGTGCTTCGGCGGCTGTACGTCCACCCCGACGAGTGGGGGTGCGGCGTCGGCACGGCGCTGCTCGGCGAACTCGCGCGGCGCTTCCGCGCCGACGGCCACAGCCGGCTGTCGGCGGTGGTGCTCGCCGAGAACGACGTCGGCCTGTCGTTTTACGACTCGCACGCCTTCGAGGAAATCGGTCGGCAGACCACGTCGTTCGCGGGAGAGGAGCACGACGAGTGCATCGTCGCCGCGTCGCTCGCCGACCTCACGGACCTCGGACCAGTGTAGCGGTGCGCGGAACACGGCCGGCTGCCGGCGCCGGTCGAATTGGGCCAGGGGCGCCCGGGGCGCCGGCGGCGCGGTGTGCCGGCGACGGTGGGGTTAAGTCGACGCGAACCGGTCACACGGACATGCCCATCCAGATCCGTCGGCCGACCGAGCGCACCTGCGAGCGCTGCGGGCGCGAGGAGCGCTGGGACGAGGACGACGAGACGTGGCACATCGACGGCGACGCCGGCGACGTCTACTGCATCCACGAGTGGGACATCAACGGGTCGTTCGTCCCGTTCGCCGAGGACGACACCGAGGAGTGACGGCGGCCGCAGCCAGTCAGTCGCAGCCAGTCAGTCGTCCTGTTCTCCGTCGGTGCCTGCGTCGGCGCCGGCGCGCCGCAGAACCCTGTCGAGCACCGCGAGCGTCCCGTCCATGAACCCTTCGTCGAGGACGTGGTCGGCGGCCCGCTTCGCGGTGTCGTCGGCGTTCGCGGGCGCGTAGCTCTCCCCGACGGCTTCGAACATCGAGGCGTCGTTCTCGCTGTCGCCGACCGCGACGAACGCCGCGGTGTCCCGGCCGAGCACCTCGGCGGCGTCCCGGAGCGCGCGGCCCTTGCTGACGCCGCGGGAGGTGAGGTGGTAGGCGTACTGCGTGTCGAGGAAGCCGAGGTCGAACTCGTCGGCGATTTCGCGGAGCAGCGCCTCGTCTGCGGTCTGCCGCGCCGCGACCTCCGTCTCCCGCCACCGGTTCGTCGTGTCCGCCGGCCCCCACCCGAGGTCGCCGCCGCGCTCCTCGAAGGCGGCGACGGCGCGCCGGACCTGCTCGGGGTCGCCCTCGAACCGGACGTGGCCGTCGACGCAGAGCACGCCGCCGTTCTCCGCGACGACGCGCTCCGGGATGCCCATGAAGTGACACAGCGCCACCGGGTACGGGAACGCCTTCCCGGTCGCGAGCACCACCGGCGCCGGCCACTGCGGCAGCACCTCGAACGCGCGCGGGTCGACCGCGTGGCTCGGCGTCGTCAGCGTCCCGTCGATGTCGAGCGCGAGCGGCGGCAGCCCCGCGTCGTCGTCGGGCGCCGGGAGGTCGTCGACCGCGGGGTCGCCGCCAACGGAATCGTCGGTGTCGAGGTCGGCCATTCGTGGCGGAAACTCCGGGTGGCTGGCGCAAAGAGGCGTCGGTGTCGCGGCTCAGCACCGCCGCGGCGACTCAGACGGTGTCGCTTCCGTCGCCGCCGTCGTTGTCGGCGCCGTCTCCTTCGCCGTCGTTGTGGCCGTCGTCGTCGGCGCGGCCTGCGCCGGACGCGTCCAGTTCGTCGAACAGGGCGGCGACGCGGTCGCGGATGTCGTCGCGGATGGCGGCGACCGCTTCGGGGTCGGCGCCGTCGGGGTCGTCGAGCCCCCAGTCGCGGTTGTCGCCGCTCCACGTCGCCGGGCAGACCGACGCGGCGTCACAGCCCATCGTGACGACGTAGTCGCAGTCGGCGAGGTCGTCCGGCGTGACTTCGCGCGGCGTGCGGTCCGAGAGGTCGACGCCGACGTCGCGCATCGCCGCGACGACCTCGTCGTGGACGCGGTCGGCCGGGTCGGTGCCGCCGGTGACGACGTCGACGCGGCCGCGCAGGCCGCGGTCGGCGACCGCCTGCTCGGCGAACGCAGTCGCCATCTGCGACCGGCCGGCGTTCTGGACGCAGACGAACGCCACGCGGACCGGCTCGTCTCCGGCTCCTGTCGTCGAGCCGTGCCCGGATTCGTCTGCGGCTTCGCTCGCTGGCTCGTCAGTCGGAGTAGGCAACGTCGCTCACCTCCGTGGAGTCCGGGAACAGCCGGGACTTGGTCGCGAGCGCGACGCGGACGAGCGCCAGCATCACCGGCACCTCGATGAGCGGGCCGACGACGGTGGCGAGCGCGGCGTCGCTGGCGACGCCGAAGACCGCGACGGCGACGGCGATGGCGAGCTCGAAGTTGTTCGAGGAGGCCGTGAACGCCACGCTGATGGCTTCGGTGTAGTCGAAGCCGAGGAGTGCGGCGGCGCCGTACGCGACCGCCCACATGCCGGCGAAGAAGACGAGCAGCGGCGCGGCGATGAGCGCGATTTCGCCGGGGTTCGCGACGATGTAGTCGCCCTTCAGCGCGAACATCACGACGACGGTGAACAGCAGCCCGAGCAGTCCGAGCGGGGAGACGCGCGGGACGAACCGGTCGTAGTAGGCGTCGCGGCCGACGGTGCGGAACGCGACTTTCTGCGTGAGGTAGCCGAGCAGCAGCGGGAGACCGAGGAAGACGGCGACGGTCTGCGCGATGAGCGAGACGCTGACGTCGACGACGGTTCCCTGCAGCAGCGTGAGGAAGACGAAGGCGTACGGGACGAACAGCGCGATCTGCAGCAGCGAGTTCACGCCGACGCAGACGGCGCACAGCTCCTGGTTGCCGGCGGCGAGCTGGTTCCAGACGAGCACCATCGCGATGCAGGGCGCGATGCCGACGAGGACGAGGCCGGTGACGTAGCCCGGGTGGCCGGCGAGGAACAGCGTCGCGAGCCCGTACATGACGAACGGCGCGACGAGCCAGTTGAACCCGAGCGTTAGCGCGATTTCGCGGCGCGCGGTCCGCGTCACCGCGGGGACGCGCCCGTAGTCGATCTCGGCCATGATGGGGTAGATCATCACGAACAGCCCGACGGCGATGGGGAGGCTGGTGCCGTTGACGGTGACGGCGTTCAGCAGGTCGGCGACGCCGGGGAAGACGGAGCCGACGCCGACGCCGACGGCCATCGCGACTGCGATCCACAGCGTCAGGTAGCGGTCGAGGACGCCGATTCCGTCACTCATCCGCGCCCTCGGGTTCGTCGTCGACGCCGGAGCCGCGGGTCTCGTCGAGCGCCTCGACGAGCGCGTCGGCGCGGGCGGTGGTGCCGTAGTAGCGCCACTTCCCGTCCTTGCGGCGGGTGAGCAGGCCGGCGTCGGTGAGTTCGGAGAGCGCGTGGCTCACCGCGGACTCCGAGACGTCGACCAGCGGCGCGATTTCGCAGACGCAGCGGTCCCCGTCGGAGACGTGGAGCAGCCGGACGATCGTGTAGCGGGTGTCGCTGCCGAGCGCGGCGAGCACGCGGCTGTCGGCCGCGGCGGTCCCGGCGTCGGCGTCGTCCGCGAGCCCGCGGAGTTCGGCCAGTCGGTCGTCGAGGTCGGCGTCACAGCAGTCGCCGAGTTCGTCGGCGACGAGCCGTTCGAGCCGCTCGGTCGAGGAAGCCATCACTGAACAGTTGCAGAACTGTTCAGATGAACCTACCGATCCGTCGGTGTCGCGCGTCGGACTCGACCGGGAGAGTCAATCCGCCGCCAGACGAACCGGGGGCCGTGTTCCGGTACTACTTCGGCGTGACCGCGTGGCGACGCCGGCTCCGCCGCATCGTCGTCGGCGTCGGCGTCGCGGCGGGCGGCGTCGCCGCGGGCACCGTCGTCGGCACGCGGGCGGCGTACGTCGCCGGACTGGTCGCGGTGTTCGGCGGCCTCTGGTACGCGCAGGCGGCGCTGAAGCCGCTGTTCGTGCCGGCGCCGTGGACGCCCGCGGCGTGGCGGTACGGGCCGCTCCGGCACGCGCTCGACGTCGCCGACGCGGACCGGTGGCTCGACGTCGGCACCGGCACGGGCCGGTCGCTCGTCGGCCTCGCCGAATCCCGCGACGAGAACGCCCCGGAAGCCGCCGGTGACCGGTGGCCCGCCGACGTGACCGCCGTCGACGACTTCGACCGGTTCGGCGTCGGGCCGCTCGGACGCGACGCGGCGACGCGCGCCGAACGGAACGCCGAGACGGCCGGCCTGTCCGTCGACGCGGTCCGCGGCGACCCGTCGCGGCTCCCCGTCGAATCGGGGTCGCAGGACGTCGTCACGGCGTGCGGCGTGCTCTCCGAACTGGACGAACCCGCAGCGGAAACCGCGCTGTCGGAGGCGAGACGCGTCCTCCGCGATGACGGTCAGTTCGGCGTGCTGGCGGCGCCGGGACGCCGCGGCGGCGAAGCCGACGCCGCGGACCCGCTGGCGTACTGGAGCGACGCGCTCGAATCCGCCGGCTTCACGGTCGACGTGAGCGGCGCCGTGAGCCGCGGCGACGCCCGGTACTGCTACCTGGCGTGCTCCGTGGGGTCGCGATGAATCCGGAAAAGTCAGTGAATCCGGTCCGGGTCAGTCCTCGGCGTCTTCGTCGTCGGTGCGGGCGACGTGAATCGTCACGGGGACGCCTTCGACCTCCCACTCGGTGGTGATGTCGAAGTCGGCGTCTGCGGGCGGTTCGCCGACGACGAGGTCGGTGGCGCGGACCTCCTCGGCGACGTGGTCCGCGTGCTCGTCGACGAACCCGGCGACCCGGTCGTCGTCGACGTCGACGGCCACGCGGATGCGCTCGTCGACGTCGAGGTCGAGGTCCTTCCGGGTCTCCTGAATCCGCCGGACGACGTCGCGGGCGTACCCCTCGGACTCGATGTCCTCGGTGAGTTCGGTGTCGACGTAGACGGTGCCGCCGTCGAACTCGGCGGAGACGACGCCGTCGGGCGCCTGCGACCGGAACTCGACCATCTCGTCGTCGAGGCTGTACGTCTCGCCGTCGACCGTCACCGTCAGATCGCCGTCGGCTTCGAGGTCGTCGCGGGCCGCGCCCTGAATCGCCTCCATGACGCGCTGGGCGTCGCCGCCGAACGCCGGGCCGAGCGCCGACATGACGGGCGACGCGACCTCGACGAGTTCGCCGTACGACTCGGTGACGTCGACGCGGCGAGCGTTCACGCGGTCGGCGAGCAGGTCGCGGAGGTTGTCGACGCCCTCGCGGACCGCGTCGTCGTCGGATTCGACCACGACGCGCGTGACGGGCCAGCGGAGCTTCCGTTCGGCGCGCTGCCGGGCGTTCGCCGCGGCCTCCTCGACGTCGCGCAGCACCGCCATGTCGCGTTCGAGCGTCTCGTCGCGCAGCGTCTCGTCGACCGTCGGCGCCGCCAGCGCGTGCACCGTCGCGGCGTCGCCGTCGAGGTGCTGGTACATCCGCTCGGTGAGGTACGGCGCGTACGGCGCGAGCAGCCGCGTCGTCTCTTCGAGCACCGTCGCCATCGTCGCGTAGGCGGCGCGCTTGGACGCGGAGTCCTCGTCCTCCCACATCCGCTCGCGGATGGCCTTCACGTAAAAGCGGGAGACGTCGTCGGTGACGAACGCGAGCAGCGCGTTCAGCGCGTCGTCGACCTCGTAGTCCTCCCACGCCGCCTCGACGTCGGCTTTCACGGTCTGCAGCCGGCTCAGCACCCACTCGTCGACGACCGTGAGTTCGCCGTCGTCCAGATCGGCGTCGGCCGGGTCGTAGTCGTCGAGCGCCATGTACGGCAGCGGGAACTTGAAGACGTTCCAGAGGATGTTGAGCGTGGACTGCATCTCGTGGAGGCCGTCCCACTCGAACGCGAGGTCCTGCCCCTGCTGTTCGTGGCTGAGCAGGTAGCAGCGCAGCGGGTCGCGTCCCACCTCGTCGATGGCCTCCTCCGGCTCGACGATGTTGCCGCGGGACTTGCTCATCTTCGTGCCATCGCCGAGCGTCGTGAAGCCGTGCATCAGCACCGACTCGTACGGCGACTCGCCGAGCGCCGCGGTGCCCATGCCGAGCTGCGACCAGAACCAGCCGCGGGTCTGGTCGTGCGCCTCGATGATGAGGTCTGCGGGCCACAGCTCGTCGAACGCCTCCTCGTCGCCGGGGTAGCAGATGGTGCCGAGGGTGGCGACCGACGAGTCGAACCAGACGTCGAAGACGTCCGGGACGCGCTCGTAGGTCGTGCCGTCCTCCGTGATGGTGAGGTCGTCGACGGAGGGCCGATGGAGGTCGAGCGTCTCCGGGTCGACGTCCTGGTCGGCGCGCTCGGCGAGTTCGTCGCGGGTGCCGACGACGATGAGGTCCGACGGGTCGGGGTCGTCGACGCCCTCTGGGACCCAGATGGGGAGCGGGATGCCCCAGTAGCGCTGCCGGGAGACGTTCCAGTCGGGTGCCTCCTCGACGAAGTTCCGGAAGCGGCCCTCGCGGGCGGAGTGCGGGTGCCACTCGGCGTCGTCGATGTTGTCGAGCAGCTCGTCTTTGATCTCGGTGATGCGGATGAACCACTGGTCGGTCGCGAGGAACACGATGGGCGTGTCACACCGCCAGCAGTGCCCGTAGCTGTGCGTGTGGGTGTCCGACGCGAGCAGCAGCCCCTTCTCGTCGAGGTCCGCGATGATGTCGTCGTTGGCGTCGCGGACGAACTCGCCGGCGTACGCGCCCGCGGCGTCGGTGTAGACGCCGTCGCCGCCGACCGGGCAGAACGCGTCCAGCCCGAGCTCCTGGCCGCGCTCGAAGTCCTCCTGGCCGTGGCCGGGCGCGGAGTGCACGAGGCCGGTGCGGTCCGCCTCGACGTAGTCGGCGGTGTACACCTGCCCGGCGCCCTCGAACTGCGGGTACTCCGCGACTTCGTCGGCGAGCGGGTGGTCGTACTCCCAGCCGACGAGGTCGTCGCCGTCGTACTCCGCGACGACCTCGTAGTCGTCGTAGCGGCCGCGCGAGAGCGCGTCCTCGACGCACGACTCCGCGAGGAACAGCGTCTCGGTCTCGCCGTCTCTGGTCGCGCGGACCTCCTGGTAGGTGAGGTCTGCGGCGACGGCGACGAACGTGTTCGCCGGGATGGTCCACGGCGTCGTCGTCCAGATGACGAGGCTGCCGTCGCGGTCGCTGAGCGGGAACTTCACGTAGATGGACGGCGACTCGATGTCCTCGTACTCGACTTCGTTGTTGGCGATTGCGGTCTCACACCGCGGGCACTGCGAGATGGCGCGCTTCCCCTGCTCGACGAGGCCGCGGTCGTGGACCTGCGAGAACGCCCACCACGCAGACTCCATGTACTCCGGGTCGATGGTCTGGTACGGGTCGTCCCAGTCCATCCAGGCGCCGACGGACTGGAAGTCCTCGTCCATGTTCTCGCGGTTCCGGACGGCGAACTCCCGGCACTCCTCGATGAAGTTCTCCATCCCGAACTCCTCGATGTCCTGTTTCGTGTCGAAGCCGAGCTCCTGCTCCACCTTCGTCTCGATGGGTAGCCCGTGCATGTCGTAGCCGGGGCGGTCGGCGACGTCGTACCCCTGCATCCGCTTGTAGCGCAGCACGGCGTCTTTCAGCGTCTTGTTCCACGCCGTCCCGAGGTGCATCTGGCCGGTCGTGTACGGCGGGCC
This sequence comes from Halobaculum sp. P14, assembly GCF_051195155.1. Lineage (NCBI taxonomy): Archaea > Methanobacteriati > Methanobacteriota > Halobacteria > Halobacteriales > Haloferacaceae > Halobaculum > Halobaculum sp. P14. Next base: position 57,899 of record NZ_JBNTKB010000006.1, on the reverse strand, counting down.
GTCGACGAAGAAGAAGTCGGGGTCGTCGGCGTGCGCCTCCGTCGCGGCCTCGTAGGCGTCGGCCTCGTCCCAGTAGGCGTCGACGTCGGACTCCACCGCCTCCGGCGCGTACTGGTCCGGGAGGTCTCGGTCGTTCATACTGACTCGGAGTCTCCGGGCGCATATCAAAACGGTGGTCCTGCAGCGGCGCGCGTCGGCACGGAAGCGGCACGCCGCGTCGCCGCCGGGTCGCCGACGCGCCACCGCCGAGTCGCCGCCGCGGTTTTCAGCCGTGATACGCCGAGGTGAGGAACTAAGCCGCCGGCCGCGACACCGCGACCCGTGAGCGACAGCGACGACACGGGCGACGGGCCGGGCGACGACCCGGCCTGGACAGTAGACGACGCGGACCGGGCGGCGGACCGGGACGCGGGGGATGTGGACGCGGCGGACGTGGACCCGGACGGCACTCCGGCGGCCGACGTCGACGCGGCGGCCGACGACGACGGCGTGCTCGACCCGGACGACATCGACCTCACCGGCCGCGACGAAGTCGACGTCCGCGGGGACGGCCGCTACGTCATCTCCACCGAGGGCGGCGAGGACCGCGTGTCGACCGCGGACAGCGGCGTCGACGCCGCCGGCGACACGGAAACGGCCGAATCCGCGGCAGCACCCCCCGGCGGCGCTGACGGCGACGCCGGCGTCGGTGACCGGGCCGACGAGGACTCCCCGGCGTCTGCGCTGGCCGCCGAACTGGACGGGCTCTCGGCGGCGCACGCGCTCGGACTGGCGGCGAAGACGCCGGACGGGACCGACTCGGTGCAGGTCGCCGCGGACGACCCGGCGGTCGTGGTCGAGACGGCGCTCCGGTGGTACGCGCGCCGCGTCGACCCGGACGGCGACCCGAGCGGAACGGTTCAGCGGCTCCTCCGCGACGCGGACCTCGGCGGCGAGACGGCGAACGGAGCGGACGGCAGGTCGGCGGCCGACGCCGACGAAAACGGCACGTAGACCGCGAGCGCAACGACGATTCTCTGAACGATCGCTTCTCCGAGTACTTGCCGGCGACTCGGAAACGACGGACGCGTCGGTGGAAAACGGTAAACGGGCAGGCCGCAAACGCGCGGCCATGACCGACGACGAGGGCGTGACGCTCACGGTCCGCGGCGCGGCCAAGCGCGACGCCGGCCGCGGCATCGCCCGGCTCCCCGACGGCGCGATGAGCGCGCTCGGCGTGCTCTCCGGCGAGACGGTCCGCATCGTCGGCGACGGCGAGACGGCCGCGAAAGTGTGGCCCGCCGGCGCCGGCGTCGACGACGGCGACCTCCAGGTAGACGCGGAGACGCGGGCGAACGCCGGCGCCAAAATCGGCGAGACCGTCCGCGTCACCAAAGAGCGCGTCGGCGACGCGGACGCCGTCGTGCTGGACGCGCCGGCGTCGCTCGACGACGTCGACATCGACGCGGAGACGCTCGCCGCCGCCGCGAAGCGCGACCTCGACGGCCGGCCCGTCACGGCCGGCGAGCAGGTGCGGCTCTCCCACCTCGGCGGCTCCGTCTTCGTCGTCGCCGACACGGCGCCGGACGGCCCCGTCAAAATCCACGACGGAACCGACGTGACGGTCCGACGCGGCGACCGCGGCGGCGACCGGGACGGCGCGGCGACGCGGACGAGTGGCGCCGGGACGGAGCGGTCCGGCGGCGGCGCCTCTCGCCGACGTGGTAGCGGAGACTCCAGTTCGCCAGGCGGCGCTGCGGGCGGCGCGTCGGGCGGCGGCCCAGCCACCGGCGACGCCGAGTCCGGCGCGGCGGCGGGTGGCGGTTCGAGCGGTGCGGCCGGCTCGTCGCCGCCGGCGGACGGCGTCACCTACGAGGACATCGGCGGCCTCGACGACGAACTCGACCTCGTCCGGGAGACCATCGAACTCCCGCTCGCCGAGCCGGAGGTGTTCACGCGGCTCGGCATCGACCCGCCGAAAGGCGTCCTGCTGCACGGGCCGCCCGGCACCGGGAAGACGCTCATCGCGAAGGCGGTCGCGAACGAGGTGAACGCGACGTTCATCTCGGTTTCGGGGCCGGAAATCACGTCGAAGTACAAAGGCGAGAGCGAAGAGCGGCTCCGCGAGGTGTTCCAGCAGGCCGACGAGGACGCGCCGAGCATCGTCTTCTTCGACGAGATCGACTCCATCGCCGGCGAGCGCGGCGACGGCGACATGGAGAACCGCATCGTCGGCCAGCTGCTGTCGCTGATGGACGGGCTCGACGCCCGCGAGGACGTCGTCGTCATCGGCGCGACGAACCGCGTGGACGCCATCGACCCGGCGCTCCGCCGCGGCGGCCGCTTCGACCGCGAAATCGAAATCGGCGTGCCGAGCGAGGCCGGCCGCCGCGAGATTCTGCAGGTCCACACCCGCCGGATGCCGCTCGCGGACGACGTCGACGTCGACCGGCTCGCCGCGCGGACGCACGGCTTCGTCGGCGCCGACATCGACTCGCTGACGACGGAGGCGGCGCTGACCGCGCTCCGCCGCGCCCGCCGCGACGACGCCGCGGTCGACCTCGGGTCGGTGTCCGTCACCCGCGCCGACTTCGACGCGGCGTTCGCGTCTGTCGGGCCGTCCGCGATGCGCGAGTACGTCGCCGAGCAGCCGGAGACGACGTTCGACGACGTCGGCGGCCTCGACGACGCGAAGGCGACGCTGGAGCGTGCCGTGACGTGGCCGCTGACGTACGGCCCGCTGTTCGACGCCGCCGGCGCCGACCCGCCGACCGGCGTCCTGCTGTACGGGCCGCCTGGCACCGGGAAGACGCTGCTCGCGCGCGCCATCGCCGGCGAGTCCGAGGTGAACTTCATCCAGGTCGCCGGGCCGGAGCTGCTCGACCGCTACGTCGGCGAGTCGGAGAAGGCGGTCCGCGAGCTGTTCGAGCGCGCCCGGCAGGCCGCCCCGAGCATCGTCTTCTTCGACGAAATCGACGCGGTCGCCGGCGACCGCGACGGCGCGAGCGACTCCGGGGTCGGCGAGCGCGTCGTCTCCCAGTTGCTCACCGAACTCGACCGCGCCGCCGAGAACCCGAACCTAGCGGTTCTGGCGGCGACGAACCGGAAGCAGTCCCTCGACGACGCGCTGCTCCGCCCCGGCCGGCTCGAATCGCACGTCGAAGTCCCGCGGCCCGACGAGGCGGCCCGCCGCGAAATCCTCCGGGTGCACGCCGCCGCCAAGCCGCTCGCGGACGACGTCGACCTCGACGCCGTCGCCGCCGACACCGACGGCTACTCCGGGGCCGACCTCACCGCGGTCGCGCGGGACGCGACGATGCGCGCCGTCGAGCGCGTCGCCGACGAGTACGGCGCCGACGCCAACGACCACGCGGACGCGCTCACCGTGACGCACGCCGACTTCCTCGCCGCCGTCGAAACGGTCCAGCCGAGCGGCCGGTGACGACGCGGTTCCAGTGGGCGTCCCCGTGAGGCCCGTTGGCGCCCGGAAAAGGCTGCGTGAGCCGCGGTTCTGAATCGCGCGGACCTCGGACGCGCGGCGTCGTCGGACGCGGGACGAGTTCGGCACCGACTGTCGGCCGCCGGAAGCCCCGGCAAGGCTCACCCGAACCGGAGACGTGAACCGGCGTCCCTCGGCAGCGTCCACATGGCTCTGCTCCCGGACGAGGCCATCGAGCGCCTGACGGCGACGTGTCGGACCACCGCCGGCGACAATCTCCGGTCGGTGACGTACTTCACGCGCGAGGACTTCATGCAGGTGTACCTCCGCGACGACCTCGCGCGGGACGCCGACCTGATGGGGTTCATCGGGAACGAACGGCAGGACTTCTCGATGACCCACGACGCCTACGAGGGCTCCGAACTCGGCGACTACCGCTACACCATCCGGGTGTTCGAGAACGGCTACCTGCTCCGCGTCGACGGCGAGGACCACGGCGTGTTCGTCACGACCGACGCCATGGAGATCCGCGACTACAACGCGCTCGCCAGCGCCATCGAGGAGACGCTGAGCGAGTGGGAGTGGGAGCAGCGCTGACCGGGGACCTGCCACCGCGCCGCGTTCCGCCGTCCTCTTTGCGTCCGCCGACGAACCGGGCGTCATGACTGCTGCTGCGCCGAACCGCAACGCGCTGTGGGCGCGCGCGCTCGTCGACGAACTCGCGGCCGCCGGCGTCGACGCCGTCTGCGTCTCCCCGGGCTCGCGCTCCACGCCGCTCACCGTCGCCGCCGCCGAACACGACGACGTCCGGGTGTTCTCGCACCTCGACGAGCGCTCGGCGGCGTACTTCGCGCTCGGCCGGGCGCGCCGCACCGGCGAGGTGACGCCGCTCGTCTGTACCTCCGGCACCGCCGCCGCGAACTACCACCCCGCGGTCGTCGAAGCCGACGAGGGCCGCGTCCCGCTGCTCGCGCTGACCGCCGACCGGCCGCCGGAGCTGCGCGACTCCGGCGCGAACCAGACCGTCGACCAGGAGAAGCTGTACGGCGACGCCACCCGCTGGTACAAGGACCTCCCGGAGCCGGAGGCGACGCCGCGGAAACTTCGGTCGCTCCGCACGACCGCGGCGCAGGCCGTCGCGCGCGCCGAGGGGACGCCGGCCGGCCCGGTCCACCTGAACGTTCCGTTCCGGAAGCCGCTGGAGCCGGTTCACGTCGACGGCGATGTCCCGGCTGACCTCCCGGAGTCGGCGGCGCGCGGCCGCGACGGCGCCTACGTGTCGACGACGCGCGGCCACGCCGTCCCGGACGACCGCGACGTCGAGAAACTGGCGACGGCGCTGGAAGCCGAACGCGGCCTCGTCGTCGCCGGCCCCGCGGACCCGCCCGGCCCGGACCCGGAGGCGATGACGGCGCTGGCGCACGCGACCGGCTTCCCGGTGCTCGCCGACCCGCTCTCCGGGCTCAGATTCAGTTCGTCGACGCGGGTCGCGCCGGTGCTCGGCGGCTACGACGGCTTCCTCGCGGACGGCGCCCCGGCGTCGTGGCCGGACCCGGAGGTCGTGCTGCGAATCGGCGCGTCGCCGACGTCGAAGCCGCTGCGGCGCTACCTCGCCGACACGGACGCCCGGCAGTTCGTCGTCGACCCGGCGGCCGGCTGGCGGGAGGCCGAGTTCGCCGCCACCGACCTCGTCGTCGCTGACCCGTCGCGGCTCGCCGCCATCGTCGCGCGCCGCATCACCGGGCCGTCGTCGGCGGCGTGGCGCGACCGCTGGGAGGCCGCCGAGCGGACGCACTGGGACGCCGTCGACGACGCCGTCGCCGGCGACGAGCCGTTCGAGGGGCGCGTGCTCGCCGACGTCGCGGAACTGGCGCCGGAGCCGGCGACCGTGTTCGTGTCGAACTCGATGCCGGTGCGGGACGCCGACCGGTTCGCGAGGCCGCGCGCGAAGAGCCTCACGGTGCTCGGGAACCGCGGCGCCTCCGGCATCGACGGCATCACGTCGACGGCGCTCGGCGCCGGCTCCGCGACGACGGACGACCTGACGCTCGTCACCGGCGACCTCGCGTACTACCACGACATGAACGGGCTGCTCGCGCTCGGCCGCTGCGACGTCGACGCCACCGTCGTCTGCGTCAACAACGACGGCGGCGGTATCTTCCACATGCTCCCCATCGAGCGGTTCGACCCGCCGTTCACCCAGCAGTTCAAGACGCCGCACGACCTCGACTTCGCGGCGACCGAGGCGCTGTACGACCTCGAGTTCGCCCGCGTCGACGCCGCCGACCGCGACGGCTTCCGCGACCTGTACCGCGACGCCGTCGGCAGCGACGGCACGCAGGTCATCGAGGTCGACAGCGACGCCGAGCGGAGCCACGCCGTCCGCGACCGCGTCGCCGCCGACGTCGCAGAGCGCCTCCGGAGCGACGAGTAGCGGGCGGCCGAGAGCGGTCACTCAGAACGGCACCTTGAGGAGGTCGCCGCCGGCGGTCGCGAGGTACGCGCCGTCGGCGTCGGCGGCCGGCGTCGGCGGGTACTCGCCGCTGAGCGTCGCGCGCCAGCGCTCGTCGCCGTCGCTGACGCCGTGGGCGTACACGGTCCGCGCCCCGCCGTCGCTGGAGACGACGGCGTCGCCGCCGCGGGCGCGCGGGAGCGCGACGTCCGACGTGTCGGCGCTCCACAGTTCGTCGCCGCTGCCGCGGTCGACGGCGACGACGCTGGCGCCGGCGTTCGTGTACAGCGCCTCGTCGTCGAACGGGACGCCGGTGAGGAGGCCGCCGCGGTCGTACCGCCACCGCTCGGTGCCGTCGGGCGACAGCCGGAGCACGGCGTCGCCGCCGACGTAGAGGTCGTCCGGGGTGCGCAGCGACGACACCGTCGCGTCCCGAAGCGACCACTGCTCGTCGCCGGACGCGGCGTCGAGCGCGACCAGCGACGGCCCGTCCGCGTTCTGCGCGAACGGCTGGAGGCCGACGAACAGCCGGCCGCTTCCGACCGCGCTCGCGCCGATGTCGGCGTCGCCGTCCGGCGAGTACCGGAACCGGTGGGTGCCGCCCGCCAGCCCGAGGCAGTCGACGGCGCCGTACGTCTCCACCGCGGCGTAGCGCCGCCCGACCGCGCCGTCCATGCCGTCGCCGGTGTCGGCGCGCCACCGCCGCGTCCCGTTGTGGAGGTTCACGGCGAACGTCGTCTCCTCGCGGCCGCCGCCGATGGCGTCGTCGTGGGTCGGAATCACCGCCGCGCCGTCGCCGAACCCGGCGACCTGGTGGAACTTCCGGAGCGGCGACTCGTACCGCCAGCGCTCGTCGCCGCCGGGCGTCAGCGCGTGCAGCACGTAGTCGTGCGCGCCGGTGCCGACGCTGACGCCGACCAGCGCGTACAGCGTCCCGTCGTGGACGTGCAGCGACGCCGTCGGCCGGCCGTACTCGGCGTCGACCGTCACCGGCGACTCGAACGTCCACCGCGTCTCCCCGGACGCCGCGTCGAGGCCGTACACGGTGGTGTCGACGACGACGGCGACGCGGTCGGCGACGACCGCCGGGTCGGTCCTGAGGGTCCCGTCGAACGACCGCGTCCACGTCGCCGCCGCGCCGGTGAGTTCGACGCCGGCGGCGTCGGGCGTCTCGCTCGTCGGCGTCGACGACGTCGCCGGGGGCGTCTCAGTCGGGGTGTCGGCGTCGGTCGGGTTCGGCGTCTCGCCGCCGCCGTCGGCGCAGCCGGCGAGCGCGACGAAGCCGGCGCCGGCGAGCTGGAGGGCGCGTCTGCGGGAAACCATGAGTCGGTTCCACCACCGCCGCTCCGGGGTATGTGCTTTGTGGGCAGCCAAGCGGACGGCTGCGACAGGCGGTGCCGTCGGCGGCAGACCGTGCGGCCGTCGGTGTTTTCCGGGCGCCGTCGCACAGTCCGGTGTGAAACGAGTCGTCATCGCGGGCGCCGCGGGCCGGGACTTCCACGACTTCAACGTCGCCTTCCGCGGCCGGGAAGACGCCGAGGTCGTGGCGTTCACCCGCGCGCCCGGACAGAACCTCGGCGAGGCCGACGGCGGCTTCCGGCGCTACCCGGCGGCGCTCGCCGGCGACGGCTACCCGGACGGCATCCCCGTCGAGCCGGAGGCCGACCTCGAACGGCTGGTCCGCGACCGCGACGTCGACGAGGTGCTGTTCTCCTACTCCGACGTCAGCCACGAACACGTCATGCACGTCGCCTCGCGGGCGATGGCGGCCGGCGCCGAATTCCGGCTGCTCGGCCCGGACGCCGTGATGCTGTCCGCTGACGTCCCGGTGCTCGCCGTCGACGCCGTCCGCACCGGCTGCGGGAAGTCGCAGGCGTCGCGGGCGCTCGCCGCCGAACTCGACTCCCGCGGCGTCACGCCCGTCGTGGTCCGCGAGCCGATGCCGTACGGCGACCTCGTCGAGCGCCGCGTCCAGCGGTTCGAGACGCGCGCCGACCTCGACGAGGCCGGCGTCACCATCGAAGAGCGCGAGGAGTACGAACAGCACGTCGACCGCGGCCACGTCGTCTACGCCGGCGTCGACTACGAGGCCGTCGTCGAGCAGGCGGCCGCCGAGGCCGACGTGCTGGTGTGGGACGGTGGCAACAACGAACTCCCGTTCGTCCGGCCGGACGTCCACCTCGTGCTCGCCGACCCGCTCCGCCCCGGCGCCGAAACCGGCTACCACCCCGGCGAGACGAACCTCAGGCTCGCGGACGCCGTCCTGCTGAACAAGGAGAACAGCGCCGACCCCGACGACGTCGACGCCGTCGCGTCGGCGGTCCGCGAGACGAACCCCGATGCCGACGTGCTGCACGCGGATTCCGTCGTCACCGTCGACGACCCAGACCGGGTCGCGGACGCCCGCGTGCTGGTGGTGGAGGACGGCCCGACGCTCACCCACGGCGACGCCGCCTTCGGCGCGGGCAGCGTCGCCGCCGAGCAGTTCGGCGCCGCCGAGCGCGTCGACCCGCGGGACGCCGCCGTCGGCTCCATCGCGGACGTGTTCGACCGCTACGACCACCTCGGGCCGGTGCTGCCCGCGATGGGGTACACCGACGAGCAGCGCGCCGACCTCGAAGCCACCATCCGGCGCTGCGACTGCGACGTCGTGCTCGCCGGGACGCCGCACGACCTCGGCCGAATCGTCGACGTCGACGTCCCGGTCGTCCGCGTCCGCTACCGCATCGAACCGCACGAATGGTCGTTCGCCGGGTTCGTCGACGACCACGCCGCCGAACTCGGCCTCGACGACTGACCGCCTCGCTCTCTCCCCGCCCGCCTCTCACCGCTCCACCAGTTGCCTGTCCGACAGAACTAAGGCGGAGTGTAAAACAGGCTTTACTGTCAAGCGAACTTTACGGAAAGCGAGCTTGACGATAATGCCGCACAGACGGCCCTCCAGCAACCATGTCCGAATCACGCTCCCGAGACTGGCTCCCCGTATCGTCCGGCAGCTACGGCGTCGCCGCCGCGCTCGCGGTGGCGGCGTGGGTGCTGCTCGAAGTCGCGTTCAGACACGGCGTCGCCGCCGTCCTCGCCGACCCGCTCGGCACCGCCCTCGGCGCGGACATGGCGGCGACGCTGCTGTTCCTCCCGGTCGCCGCGTTCGTCATCACCGAACTCGGCTCGGCCGCCGGCGTCGACCGCGCCGACTGGGACTACGACGTGGCGCTGCGTCCGCTCGTCGCCGGCGTCGGCGGCACCGTCCTGTTCTTCGCGCTGTACCTCGCCGCGCTCGCCGGGCTGGTCGCGGCGCTCGGCGCACCTCAGTCGGCCGGACTCGGCGGCGGCGGTGCCGGCGGAACCGGGACGCCGACGTGGGCGCTCGCGTTGTTCGTGGCCGTGAACGGCGTCGCCGTCCCGGTCGCAGAGGAGCTGGCGTGGCGCGGCGTCGTCCAGACGGCGCTGACCGAACGCCTCGGCGTCGCCGCCGCGGTCGCCGTCACCGCGGTCGCGTTCGTGCTCAAGCACCTCGTCGTCGACGCGCCGGTGCTGCTCGGCGCCTCCGCGCTCGTCGTCGGGACGCGGCTGGCGTCGCTGGTGCTGCTGTCGACCGTGCTCTGTCTGCTCCGCGCGAGATACGGCACCGCGAGCAGCACCGTCGCGCACGTCTGCATGAACGTCCCGGCGTCGCTCGCCGCCCTGCTGGCGTAGGTCACCGCGACAGCCGACCGCTCCCGACGTACGCCAGCGCCAGCGCCCCCGCGAGGACGACGACGCTGGCCGCGGCCTCGGGAAGCACCGACGCTCGCTCGTTCGCCAGCCCGACCAGGAGCAGCACCCCGGCGGCCGCGGCGGCAGCGGGGTGCGCCGCGAGTTCCCCGCCGAACAGCCGCGCCGACCAGTACAGCATCGTGACCTGTGACGCCAGGACGTCGCCGAGCGGACGGTTCTCGTCGGGGTTCTCCGCCGGTTCGGCGTCGGCGAGCGCCGCGGCGTCGACCGCGACGACGTCGCCGGTGTGGACGCGTCGGCCCTCACCGTCCGCGACCCGGAGCAACGCGGCTGTCTCCGCCTCCTCGTCGACGCCGACGACGCGGTAGGTGCCGTGGGGGTGGTCGCCGCCGGTCAGCCGGACGTGGTCGTACACGGCAGGCGCGGTCATCACCGCCGACGTCGCACGCGACCGCCGTAAATCCGGAGGGCGGCGCTCGCGGTGTTCACGCTGGTCCCGCCTCGCGGTCGGCGGCCGCGCGCGGCGAGACGGACACTTTTTGCGGTCGGCGGGCGCGCCATCCAGTATGAGCGACGACGACCGCACCGGCGACGACTCGGTTTCGGCGCTGTTCGACCCGGCGCGCTGGGAGCCGGTGGACGGCAGCGACGCGTTCGACGACGTCACGTACCACCGCGCGGTCGACTCCGCGACGGTCCGCATCGCGTTCGACCGGCCGGCCGTCCGGAACGCGTTCCGGCCCGGCACCGTCGACGAACTGTACGCCGCCCTGGAGGACGCGCGGAAGCAGGCGGACGTCGGCTGCGTGCTGCTCACCGGGAACGGGCCGTCGCCGAAGGACGGCGGCTGGGCGTTCTGCGCTGGCGGCGACCAGTCGGTGCGCGGCGAGTCCGGCTACGAGTACCGCGGCGGCGACGAGGCCGACGAGAGCGAGGACGAACTCGTCCGGCAGGCGAAGGCCGGCAGGCTCCACGTCCTGGAGGTGCAGCGGCTCATCCGGTTCATGCCGAAGCCGGTCGTCGCGGTCGTCCCCGGCTGGGCGGTCGGCGGCGGGCACTCGCTGCACGTCGTCTGCGACCTGACGCTGGCGAGCGACGAGCACGCCAAGTTCCTGCAGACCGACCCGGACGTCGCGAGCTTCGACGGCGGCTTCGGCTCCGCCTACCTCGCCAAGCAGGTCGGCCAGAAGAAGGCGCGGGAGGTGTTCTTCCGCGGGAAGACCTACTCCGCCGAGGAGGCGGTCGACATGGGGATGGCGAACGAGGCGGTGCCGCACGACGACCTGGAGGACGTGGCGCTGGAGTGGGCCGACGAGATGACCGCGAAGTCGCCGACGGCGATGCGGATGCTGAAGTACGCGTTCAACATGACCGACGACGGCATGGTCGGCCAGCAGCTGTTCGCCGGCGAAGCAACCCGGCTCGCCTACATGACGCCGGAGGCCCGCGAGGGCCGCGACGCCTTCCTCGACGGCCGCGACCCGGACTTCTCCGACTACCCCTGGCACTACTGACGCGGCGCCGCAGGGCTCCGGGGGCCGTCAGCGACGCGCCGGACCGGAAGACACTTTTCGCCGTCCGCCTCCCTCCCGACATGAACCTCTCCGGGAAGTCCGTGCTGGTGACCGGGGGCGCGGGCCTCATCGGGTCGCACCTCGCGTCGTCGCTCGCGGCGGACAACGACGTCCGGGTCGCCGACGACTGCTCGAAGGGCGACCCGGGTCGGCTGCCCGACGACGTCGAGTTCGTCGAGGCGGACATGACCGACGAGGGCGACGTGGCGGCGGCGGTCACGGGCGACCTCGACGTCGTGTTCCACCTCGCGGCGTACACGGACACGAACTTCGACGACGACCGGCGGCTGTTCGAGGAGAACTCGGAGATGACGTACAACGTCCTCGAACGGATGGACGAGGTCGGTGTCACGAACGTCGCGTTCACGTCGTCGTCGACGGTGTACGGCGAGGCGCCGCGGCCGACGCCGGAGGACTACGCACCGCTGGAGCCCATCAGCATCTACGGCTCGTCGAAGCTCGCCGACGAGGCGCTGCTTTCGACGTACGCGCACAGCTACGGGTTCACGGCGTGGGTGTTCCGGTTCGCGAACATCGTCGGGCCGTACCAGCGCGGGAACGTCGTCCCGGACTTCATCCAGAAGCTGCAGGCGGACCCGGAGACGCTCGAAATCCTCGGGAACGGCCGGCAGGAGAAGTCGTATCTGCACGTGACCGACTGCGTCGACGCCATCCGCCACGTCGTCGAACACGCGGAGCGCGACCTGAACACGTACAACCTCGGGTCGCGGACGACGACGTCCGTGAACCGCATCGCCGACATCGTCGCCGACGAGATGGGGCTGGACCCGACGTACGAGTACACCGGCGGCGACCGCGGCTGGACCGGCGACGTCCCGAAGATGCGGCTCTCCGTCGAGAAGCTCTCCGCGCTCGGCTGGGAGCCGCCGGCGTCGAGCGACGACGCGATTCGCCGCGGCGTCCGCGACCTCCTTGACGAACTCGCCTGACGCCGCCGATGCGGCCGCCGCCGACGGAACGACCCGCGCCGTCGTGACCTCGGGCGACCGAACGACCTGCGCCGCCGTAGCCGCCGGCGACGTGCGTCGGACGGCCGTCGTCTCCGCGTCTCGCGCGCGTCGGCCTCAGCCGAAGATTCACATGGGAACGGACGCCTAGCCCCGCGTCAACATGGGGATCGTCGAAGCGGTCGCCAGGGCGGTGGTCGGCGGCGAGTCGGGGGTGGCGGAGGACACCTTCCGGTACCGCTGTGTCGACTGCGACACGGAGTTCGAGCGCCCGAAGACCCGGATGGTCCGCGTCCGGTGCCCGGAGTGCGGCTCGATGAACCTCCGGGACGCGGCGGGGTGACGGCGCCGCCGCGTTCGGCCCGGTTCGCCCCGCATAGACACGCCTTTAGCGGACGGGGCGCTACGAGGGGGCGTGCAAATCGTCGGGTACGAGACGCCGGACGGCGCGCTGTACGTCACCGACAGCGACGCCGCCCCCGACGCGGCGGACTCCGCTTCGGTCGGCGTCGACCGCGTCGCGCTGGAGCCGGGCGATAGCCTCGACTGGACGCTCGGCGACCGGCACTGCGCCGGCACGATACACGACGGTAGCCACGTCGGCTGTGACGCCGCGGCGGCGCCGTACTGCCGCGACCACCGGTCAACGTGGGTGTGCGCGCGCTGCACCGGGACGTGCCTGAAAGACGAGATGGACTGCTTCGACGACCACGCCGTCTACCTCGCCGCGTTCGCCCCGGACACCGTGAAGGTGGGCGTGACGAAGGAGTGGCGGCTCGACACGCGGCTCCGCGAGCAGGGCGCCGACCGCGCCGCGCACGTCCGGACCGTCGAGAACGGCCGCCTCGCCCGCGAAATCGAGGCCGGCATCGCCGAACACATCCCGGACCGGGTTCGCGTCCCCACCAAAATCGACGGGCTCGCCGCCGCGGTCGACGACGACGCCTGGGACGCCGTCCTCGCCGACTACGACCCCATCGAGACGTTCAGCTTCGACTACGGACTCGGCCTCGACGACCGCCCGGTCGCGGAGACGCTCGCCAGCGGCACCGTCGTCGGCACCAAGGGCCGCATCCTCGTGCTGGAGAACGCGGGCACCGCCTACGCCGTCGACATGCGCGACCTCGTCGGCCACGAAATCCGCGTCGGCGACGACGGAGACGCCGGACGCGACGTCCAGTCGAGCCTCGGCGCGTTCGGCTGACCCGCTGGACGTCGACGCTGCGGCGCTCGCCGCAGCCAGGTGGTCGGCGCCGCGGCGCTGCGCGGCTACGCGCCGGCTCCTCGTTCCTCCGCGGCTCGACGCGCATCGACGGTGAGCAGCGCCGCAGCCGCGACGAGCAGCAGCGTCGGCGCGACGAAGAACCAGCCGACGCTGAACAGTCCGATGAGCGAGACGACGGCGCAGACGGCTCCCGGAGGGGCCGCGTCGGCTCAGTTCCAGTCGGCGTCCGAGAGCGTGCGCTGGACGGCTTCCTCGCCGACGGCCGCGGCGAGCCGCTCGAACCCCTGCCGCTCGGTGCGGTCGGAGGCGTTCGCGACGAGCCGGGAGACGATGAACTCCGGCGTCGACTTCCCGACGGTGCCGAACCGCGGCTGGTAGTCCACCTTCAGTTCGAGGTCGCTGGTCAGCCCCTCCGCGAAGATGCCGTCGACGCGGGCGACGTCCGGCAGCGGCGACAGGTCGTCCGCGAGGTGCGTGACGTACGCGCCGAGCGCGCCGCGGTCCACGGTGAGCTCGACGAGGCCGTTCAGCAGGTCGGCGGCCCGGCCGGGCTCCGTGATGGCCTCGAACTCGTCGACGAGCATCAGCGTCCGGCCCTCGCCGGAGAGCGGCGGGACGATGGACTTCAGCGTGGATTCGAGCACGCCGGCGTTGAACGACGCGTGCCGCCGGTGGAAGACGACGGTGTCGAACGTCCCGACTTCGGCCGCGGCGGCCGGCACCGGCAGCCCCATCGACGCGAGCACGACCACCTGACACAGCGTCTCCAGCAGCGTCGTCTTCCCGCCGGAGTTCGCGCCGGTCAGCACCGCGACGCGGTCGCCGCTCGGCGCCTCGACGTCCAGGCCGTGGTCGCCGACGGCGTACGTCACCGGCTGGACGTCGTCGCCGAGGAACAGGTTCCGGGCGCCCTCGACGGCGACGCCGTCCTCCGCGTGGCCGGGTCGCGTCAGACCGTACTCGGCGGCGAACCGGCCGAGCGACAGCTCGAAGGCGATGTCGCTGACCGCGAGCACCGCCGCGTCGACGTCGTCGCCGGCGGCCTCCACGTCCGCCTCCAGCTCCTCGCGCACCTCGGCTTCGCGCGCCGCGACCTCGTCGGCGAGCGAGTCCGCGAGGCCGCGCAGCGTCGCCGACACGAAGTCCGCGGTGTCGACGGCGTCCGACGGCGCCGCGGACTCGACGCGGCCGCGCGTCAGGTCTGTCTCGCTGGCGACGTACTCGACGACCGCCGACTGGAACGCGTCGGCGTCGCGGACGCCGCGCTCGCGGACGGTCTCGATGACGTCGAACGCGGAGTCCGCGAGGCTCTGGGCGGCGTCGCGGTTCTCCCGCAGCCGGTCGAGCGTCTCGTCGGCGCCGGCGGCGACGTCGCCGTCGGCGTCGAGGTACTCGAGCGCGGCCTCTGCGTCCCGCAGCGCCGCGTCGTCCATGTCGTCGAGCGCCGCGAACGTCCCGCCGGTCAGCCCGGCGTCCCGAAGCGCCAGCGCGCACGACACCGCCGCCCGGTCCGTGCCGCCCGCCTCGTCGTAGGCGTCGAACGCCGCGAGCACGTCCTCGCGCGCGGACTCGTCCAGCCCCGCCCAGGCGTCGCGCGCCTGCAGCACGTCGTCGAGCCGCGACTCGCGGTCGTCGGGGTTCGTCAGCGGCGTGAGCACCCGGACGCGGTCCGAGGCGTGCTCCGTGACGGCGTACTCGCTCGCGAGCGTCAACAGCCGGTCGTACACGTCCCGGGCGTCGCCGGTCCCGAACAGGTCCATCCCGGCCGCGCCGTTCGCCCGGCGGAGCACCCGGACGGCGCGGCCGCGCGGCACCCCGGCGTCCGCGAGCGCCCGGACGTCGGCGGACTCGATGGCCGCGACGGCCGCCGCCTCCCCGACCGCCTCGCGGAGCGTCTCGGCGGTCTTCGGGCCGACGCCCCAGTAGTCCTCCAGTCGCATACCCGCCCCTGTGGCGCCGACCCCTTAGTCGCTACCGATGCATCGGCGACCTGACGTTCAGACGCTGCCGCCGCGACCGTCGCTGTCGGTGTTGCTACCGCTGTCGCCGTCTCAGTCGCCGTCTCAGTCGCCGTCGAGGGCGCCGTTCAGGACTTTCGCGGCGACCAGGACCGGGTCCCAGACCGGCGAGAACGGCGGCGCGTACGCGAGGTCGAGCCGTTCGACCTCGCCGACGGTCATCCCGGCTTCGAGCGCCGTCGAGACGGTGTCGATGCGGATGGCGGCGCGGTCCTCGCCGGCGATGGCGCCGCCGAGCAGCCGGCCGGTGTCGCGGTCGGCCGTCAGCGTCACGGTGGTGTCGTCGCCGCCGGGGTAGTAGCCCGACCGGGAGCCGGCGGTGACGGTTTCGCTCACCGGGTCGAAGCCGGCGTCGCGCGCCTCGTCGTGGTCGACGACGCCGGCGCGGCCGCACTCCACGTCGAACGCCTTGACGACCGCGGTGCCGACGACGTCGCCGACCGGGGTCGGGTCGCCGGCGACGGTCGCGCCGACGGCGCGGCCCGCCCGGTTCGCGGTGAGGCCGAGCGGCACCCACGTCGACTCGCCGGTGACGGCGTGGCGCGCCTCGGCGCAGTCCCCGACGGCGTACACCGACGGCGCGGACGTCCGGCCGTAGTCGTCGACGGCGACGGCGCCGCCCGCCCCGAGGTCGACGCCGGCGTCCGCCGCGAGGCCGCTGTTCGGCTCGACGCCGACGCCGACGACCGCGAGTTCGACCGGGAGCGCCCCGCCGCCGTGGCTGACCGCCGACAGCGCCCCGTCGTCGCCGCTGAGCCGTTCGACCGGCGTGCCGAGGTGGAGCGTGACGCCCTGCTCGCGGAGGTGGGTCTCGACGCGGTCGGCGACGGCGTCGCCGAACGCCGGCAGGACGTGCGGGCCGCGCTGGAACAGGTGGACGTCGACGCCGTGGGCGGCGAGCGCCTCCGCGGTTTCGACGCCGACGTAGCCGCCGCCGACCACCGCGGCGCGCTCGGGCGGGTCGCGGTCGGCGTACCGCCGGACGAGCGACGCGTCCGTGTAGTCGTTCCCGACGGTCTCCGGGTCGACGGCGCCGGGCGGTTCGAGGAACGCGCGGAGCGCGGCCGCGGCGTCCATGTGGTGCAGCGTGAACGCGCCGTCGAGGTCCGCCCCCGGAATCGGCGCGGTCGCGCGGGCGCCGGTGCCGAACAGCAGGTCGCCGTACGGCTGGTCGAACTCGCCGTTCGGCCCGCGGACCGTCACGGTCCGCGCCGCGGTGTCGACGCCGACGACCTCGCGTTCGCGCCGCAGGTCGATGCCGCGGTCGCGGATTTCGGTCGGCGTCAGCGACGTGAGCCGGAGCAGGTCGTCGACGTCGCCTTTCACGTAGTATGGCATGCCGCAGTGGGAGTACGACACCCAGCGGCCGCGCTCGAACACGACGACGTCGCGGTCTGCGTCGGTCTCGCGGACGAACTTCGAGGCCGCCGAGAGGCCGGCGGCGTCGCCGCCGATGACGACGAACGGGTCGGTCATGCGTTCCCCGTCGGCGGCCGGCATAATAAGCCCCCGCCAGCCCTGAATGAACGGTCGTTCAATTCCGGTACCGATTTACCGGCGGAGGAACCTCGGACATCTGAGCTTCATGCCCCGCACTGCAACCCACGTCCTTCTCGCGTCGCTGGTGCTGCTCGCCGGCGTCGCGGCCCCCGTCGCCGCCGACGGCTTCGTCGTCGTCACGGTCGACAAACCGAACGAGGAACCGGTCCCCGAAGAGCCGTTCACCCTCAACGTCACCGTCTCGAACGCGGAGGGAAGCGCGAACGCCTACACCGTCACCGACCTCGAAATCCTGGAGGGGCGGAACAGCTCCTCCGAAGAGGTGGAGACGAAAGACGTCTCCGAGCGCGTCGCGCCCGGCAACACCGCGGAGCTCTCCATCGAGCCGACGCTGAACGAAACCGGGACGCACCGACTGTACGCACATATCACGCTGCTGGAAGCGGACGGCGACCGACGACGAATCGTCGAACCGGTGTCCGTCACGGTGTACCGACCGAGCCCGCAGCTCGAACTGTCAGTCGAGGAGGCCGTCGCGGGCGCCGAACGCTCCGTGAACGTCACCGTCGCGAACGGCCTCGACGTCCAGCTCAGCCAGCTCGACCTCACCGTGTCGACGCCGGCGTCGAACGTCACCTTCGGCGCGACGAACCGCGTCCGGGCAGTGCTCGCCGCCGAGAGCGCCGCGACGTTCTCGTTCCCGGCGAAAGCGGTCGCCACCGGCCGCTACCCGGTGACCGTGACGCTCCGGTACTCCGAGAGCGGGAACCGCCGCACCGTCACCGAGACGTTCAACGGCGACTTCACGGCGCCGCAGAACCCCGGCCGCATCCGGCTCACCGGCGTCAACGTCGTCCGGAACGGCGACGTCCTCGCCATCTCCGGCAGCGCCGCGAACATCGGTGGCGACCAGGTGAGCAGCGTCGTCGTCAGCGTCCAGAACGCCGACGGCGTCACCGCCGCCCAGCCGCAGCCGGACTACTTCGTCGGCACCGTCGACGGCAGCGACTTCGTCTCGTTCGACCTGAACGCGAAGCTCACCGGCGACCGGACGACGGTCCCGATTCGCGTCGAGTACGTCGTCGACGGCGTCCAGCAGTCGTACACGACGGAGATACAGGTCGGTCAGGAGGCGCTCGCGACCCCTGAGCCCGCGAACACTGGCGGCTCGTTCCCGACGCTGCCGGCGCTCGTCGGCCTCGCGGTCGTCGCGCTCGCCGCGGTGGTGCTCTGGCTCCGCCGATGACACCCGACAGCGGCTCGGCCACCGGTTCGGCCGGTAGTTCTGACGGCGGATCGGCCGGCGACGTCGACCCGGTCATCGCCGGCGACGACGTCGTCAAGGAGTACGAGACCGGCGGCGAAACCGTCCGGGCGCTCCGCGGCATCGACTTCCGCGTCGACCCCGGCGAGTTCGTCGCCATCGTCGGCCCGTCCGGCTCCGGGAAGTCGACGCTGCTCAACATCCTCGGGCTGCTCGACGTGCCGAGCGATGGCGTCGTCACGCTCCACGGCACCGACGTCGAGACGTTCACCGACCGCGAGCGCACCCGGCGCCGGAAGGAGGTCATCGGCTTCGTGTTCCAGAGCTTCTACCTCATTCCGACGCTGACCGCGCTGGAGAACGTCGAGATTCCGCGGCTGCTCGACCGGACGCCGAAGCAGACCCGCGAGACCGCCCGCGACCTGCTCGAACGGGTCGGGCTCGGCGAGCGCGTCAGCCACTACCCGGACGAGCTCTCCGGCGGCCAGAAGCAGCGGGTCGCCATCGCGCGGTCGCTCGTGAACGAGCCGGAGCTGCTGCTCGCAGACGAGCCGACCGGGAACCTCGACCGCGACACCGGCGACCAGATCCTCGAGGAGTTCGAGCGTATCACCGACGAGGGCGTCGCCGTCGTCACCGTCACGCACGACGACTACGTCGCGGAGTTCGCCGACCGCGTCGTCAACCTCATCGACGGCACCGTCCGCGAGGACGGCGAGGTGGTGACCGGATGAAGCTCCGAGAGCGGCTCTGGGGGAAGTTCCCGCGGCTGCTCATCGCGCGCCGGAACCTCACGCGCGCCCGGACGCGGTCGGCGCTCGCCATCGCCGCCATCGTCATCGGCGTCGTCGCCATCGGCGCCATCGGCGCCGGCGGCGTCGCGTTCAAGCAGTCGCAGCTGCAGACCATCGGCACCATCGGCTCCGACCTCCAGGTGTACCCCGGAGAGGACAAAGAGCCGGCGGTCATCACGGAGGCCGACGTCGCCACCATCGACCGCGTCACCGGCACAGCGGAGATAATCCCGCTGCAGCAGGGGAGCGGCCAGGTGGTCCAGCGCGGCGAGACGTCCGGAAGCGTGACGCTGTACGGCGTCAGCAACCCGAAGCGGCTGTACACGGTCGCCGAAGGCAACGTCCCCGGGAACTGGCGGAACGGCGCGCTCGTCGGGCAGACGCTCGCCGACCAGTACGACCTCGAACCCGGAAACAAGGTGACGGTGCGCCGCACCGTCACGCGGAACGGCGAGACGCGGACCATCGACGAGACGTACCGCGTCGCCGCCGTCCTCGAAGACGAGGGGCAGGCGTCGGTCGCCCGCCCGAACCAGGCCATCGTGCTGCCGCCCGGCGTGTTCGCCGACGACATCTACATGCAGGTCGTCGTCCGCACCGACGACGTCCGCGAGGCGAACGCGACCGCAGAACGCATCCGGGAGGCGTTCAACGGCCGCCGCGAACGAATCGCCGTGTTCGAGCGCGGCCAGGTCGCCCAGCAGATCGACGAGGCGTTCCGGCTCATCAACCTCTTCCTCGTCGGCATCGGCGCCATCTCGCTCGTCGTCGCCGGCGTCTCCATCGCGAACGTGATGCTGATGTCCGCCATCGAGCGCCGCGAGGAGATCGGGGTGCTGCGCGCCGTCGGCTACGAGAAACTCGACATCCTCCGCGTCATGCTCGCGGAGGCGGCGCTGCTCGGCATCATCGGGTCGGCGCTCGGCGCGGCGCTCGCGTTCGCCGCCGTGCTGCTCATCAACGACGTGCTGCTCGGCGACCCGCTCGCCGCGGCCGCCGGCGGCGTCCCGTACATCGTCGGCGGCGTCGTCTTCGGCGTCCTCGCGAGCATCGTCGCCGGCATCTACCCGGCGTGGAAAGCCGCGAACGAACGGCCGGTCGAGGCGCTCCGCGGCTGACGCCGACACCGACGTCGGCCAGTCAACGGCGTCGATGCCGGCGCCGATGTCGACGTCAACGCCGACGCGGCGGTCGCTCGTCGCCGCGCCGTTTTCGGTCGCCGATTTCAGTTCCACCCCTCGCCTCGTGTCCGGGTCGTCGCGGACGCGACCCGGGAGTCGAGCGTCGACACTGCCGGACGAAGAGCCGGTCGGCGCCGCGTCGCCGGTCCGGTTCTCGGCGGTTCAGTAGCCGTCGGGTGCGGGCTGTCCGCTGCCGCCGCCGCGTTCGCGGTAGCCGCGGAGGAGTTCTTCGAGAATCATGCCGGGGCGGTCGGTCGGGTCGTAGTTCTCGTCGATGAACTGCTCGGCCTCCGCGAAGTCGTTCCGGAGGCCGTACTGCCGCACCGTGATGACGGCGCTCAGGAAGTCACGGCCGCCGTCGGCGCCGATGAGCACCGGCTCCTCGTCGAGGTCGAGTTCCTCGCGGAGGTCCGCGTAGTTGAACGTCTCCGGCTCCCAGTCGTCGTCGACGAGCGCCAGGACGTACTCCGCGGAGAACCGGTAGAACTCGGACTTGCTCTCGAAGACGCCGTCGTCGACGAGCCGGTCGATCTCCTCGACCACCGCGTCCGGGTAGCGAACCGTGTCCTTTGCCATGAGATGTGCTCCTTCGGTGAAGATTCCGCTCGAAGAATATCAAGTCTTCGGGGTCGGTGAAAGTACCGGGGCGGCGAGCCCGTCGGCGGCCCGTCGGCGACGCGCTCGCCGGAACCGGGCGGTTCACGTGCGGCGTCCCCGAAGCCGTCGGCGTGAAGCGTCCGTCGCTCGACGCCGTCCGCGGCTTCGACCGCGCCGTCTACGTCGTCGCGGTCGGCCAACTCATCAACGTCTTCGGCTCCGGGCTGGTCTACCCGTTCGCGACCGTCCACTTCCACCTCCAGGTCGGCATCGCGCTCGCCGTCGTCGGCCTCGGCCTCGGCGCGCGCAGCGTCACCACCGCCGCCGGCACCGCCGTCGGCGGCTACCTCGCCGACAGCGTCGGCCGCAAGCCCGTGATGGTGTCGTCGATGGCGCTGTCCGCCGTCGCGCTCGCGTCGTTCGCGTTCGTCCCCGCGCTCGCCGCCGCGGTGCCGCCGGGGGTCGCTGCCGCCGCCGGCGTCTCCCGCGTCGGCGTCGCGTTCGTCGGCGTCTGCGTCGCCTCCGGCTTCGTCGCCGGCCTGTACACCCCGGCGTCGTCCGCGATGACCGCCGACCTCACCGACGCGGAGGCGCGCGACCGCGGCTACGCCCTCCTCAAGTTCACGAACAACGTCGGCTTCGGCGCCGGGTTCGTCGCCGGCGGCGTCCTCTACTCGCTCGCCAGCGTCTCCGTGTTCCTGCTCGACGGCGCCACCTCCGCCGTCGTCGCCGTCGTCCTGCTGCTGTACGTCCCACGCAGCGACGTCGGCGGCGACGAGGAGGCTGACGCCGACGTCGACTCGTCGGCCGAGTCCGGGGCGTCGCTGGCGCGGTGGTGGGCGGCCGCGACCCAGCCGCGGGTGCTCGCGCTCGCCGCCATCAACCTCGGCATCGCCGTCATGTACGCGCAGATGCAGACGACGGTCCCCATCGTGGCGAAGGAGGGGCTCGGGCTGACCGCGGCGCAGCTCGGGACGCTGTACGTGCTGAATCCGCTCACCATCGTGCTGCTCCAGATTCCGCTCGTCGACGCCGTCGCCGGGTGGCGCCGCACCCGCGGGCTCGCGCTCTCCGCCGCCTTCTGGGCCGTCTCGATGGTGGTCGCGTGGGCCGCCGACGTCGGCGTCGGCCCGGTCGCGGTCGGCGTCGCGCTCGTCGGCGGCCACCTCGTGTTCCGCACCGTCGGCGAAATCCTGCACTCGCCGCTCGCCTCCTCGCTGATGTCGTCGCTCGGCACCGACGCGGAACGCGGCACCCAGTTGTCAGTGCTGGAGATGGCCAAGCGCGTCGGCATCGGCCTCGGCTCGTTCTTCGGCGGCCTCTTTTTCGACTACGGCCTCTCGACGGCCTGGTGGGGCGTCCTCGTCGTGGTGTGTCTCGGCGTCGCCGCGGCGCTGCTGCTGTTCGAGCGGTCGGTGACGCCGCAGGAAAACGGGGCGTTCGGCGACGCGACTGAGTCGTGACGACCCGGCGGCGGAGCGGGCCGGGACGGCGGAGCGAGCCGGATCGGGACGGGCCGGGGCGCGGCGCTACTGGGTGCCGTTTCGGCCGCCGTCCGCGACGGCCGCTCGGTCCGCACCTGGGTCCGCGTCGGCGGTGATGCGGTCGCCGTCGACGTCGCCGCCGCTGCCGGTTTCGAACCGGGAGAGCTGCCCGGAGAGCGCCGTCGAGAGGTCGGCGAGCCCCTCGGCGCGGTCGGAAATCTGGGCGGTCGACGCCGCCGCCTCCTCGGCGGCCGCGGCGACGCCGTCGGCGGTGTCCGCGGCGGCCTCGCCGGACTCGGCGGCCTGCTCGACCATCGCGACGACCTCCTCGGTCGAGGCGGCCTGCGAGTCGGTCGCGTGGTTTATCTCCTGGACGCCGTCGTCGGCGGCGTCGATGCGGTCGCCGACGGTTTCGAGCGCGCCGAGCGCCTCGTCGACGGTGTCGCGGCCCTCCCGGACCTGCTCGCCGGTCTCGCGCATGTTCTCGGCGGTCCGGTCCGTGGCGGTCTGGATGTCGGTGACGAGCCCCTCGATGTCGCCGGCGGCGACCGACGCCTCGCCGGCGAGCGCCTTGATTTCGTCCGCGACGACCGCGAACCCGTCGCCGGAGGCGTCCGCCCGCGCCGCCTCGATGGAGGCGTTCAGCGCGAGCAGGTTCGTCTCGCCGGCGATGCCGGAGATGACGTCGACGATTTCGCCGACCTCGGCGACCTCTCGTTCGAGCTGTTCGACCTGCTCGACGGCGCGGGTCGCGCGCTGCTCGACGGCGTCCATCTCCGCGAGCGCCGCCTCCGCGTAGCCGCTGCCTTCCTCGCCGGACTCGGCGGCCTGACTGGAGACGGCCGCCACCTCCTCGGCGGACGACGCGACCTCCTCGACGGTCGCGGACAGCTGACTCATCTCGTTTGCGGCCTCCCGGAGCCGGTCGCCCTGCCTGACGGTTTCGGCGGACACCGACTCGACGTCGTCGCTGACGCCTTCGCTCACCGTCCGAATCTGCTCGGCGCCGGCGACGACCTCCTCCGAGGCGTCCGAGACGCGCGCGGCGGCGGTCTCCGCGTCGAGGACGAGCGCCTCGATGTCGTCGAGCATCTCGTTGAACGACCGCGCGATGTCCGAGAGCGCCTCGCTCTCACCGCCGTCGTCGAGCCGGACCGTCAGGTCGCCGTCGGCGGCGGCCTGCATCGACGACCCGAACGCCGCCGCCTTCGACTCGATGGCGTCGTTCAGCGACGCGGTCCGCGCCTGCGCCCGCTCGGCCTCGGTGCGCGCCGCCTCGGCGTCGCTGGTCGCGGCGCGGGCGCGGGCGGCCTCCCGCTCCGCGTCGGCGCGGGCGGCCTTCGAGTCGTCGACGACCGACAGCGTCCCGGAACTTCCGACCGCGAACGCCGCGACGGTCGCCGTGAGCAGCGACACGCTCACCGTGTCCAGGACGGCGCCGCCGAACCCGGCGTGTTCGGCGAGCACGACGCCGGTCCAGGCGACGCCGAGGCCGGCGGCGAGCAGGTAGTTCGCCCAGAACCCCGACTCCACCTCGGCGTCGCGGTAGTTCAGCGCGGCGTAGCCGCCGGCGACGACGAACCCGACGAAGCCGACGAGGTCGAACGCGACCGAGAGGTCGACCATTCACGCCACCTCCTCGGCGTCGACGCCGCCCGCGACGCCGGCGCCGTCACCGGCTGCTGCGTCGTCGCCGACCGACTGTTCGTCTCCGCGCAGAATGTGTCCGCGTCGGCGGTAGGCGGCGTACGCGAACACGACGCCCGCGCCGGCGACGCCGACGGCGTGTTCGAGTTGCCCGAGCACGTCGCCGAGCACGACGTGTTCGAGGTTCGTGACGACGGCGCCGAAACACAGCAGGACGTAGCCGAGCGTGAACAGCCCCGACCGCTCGGTTCGCTGCGTGACGACCGGCAGCAGCCCCAGTATCGCGACCACCACCAGTACCAGTTCCTTCGCGTCTAACGCCTCAAATTCGAGTGCCATGCCGTGGCGGCGCCGACGACGGATATAACGGAAACGGCTCGCGTATCAACCGTGATTCGCGGAGAGAGCGCCTGAAACGGCGGCTCGCTGTCAGTTCGACTGGCGGTAGATGAGGTTCCGCTGAATCTCGCTGGCGCCCTCGTAGATGACCGGGATGCGGACATCGCGGTAGACGCGGGCGATGCGGCGGTCCGAGAGGATTGAGCGGCCGCCGTGCAGCTGCATGCCGCGCTCCGCGCAGTCGACGGCGGTTTCGGTGGACTTCAGCTTCGCCATCGCGGCCCACAGCCCGGCGTCGTCGTTGTCGGCGACCTTGTCGGCGGCGCGCCAGTTCAGCGCCCGCGCGGCCTCGAACTCGGTGCGCATGTCGGCGAGGTCGTGCTGGACGGACTGGAACTCCGAGACGTTGCGCGCGAACGCCTCGCGGTCGTGGACGAACTCCCACGCCTCCTCGATGGCGGCGGCGGCCAGCCCGAGGCCGTGACCGCCGACGACGACGCGGCCGTGATTGAAGAAGTCCGCGAGCGCGTAGAACCCGCCGCCTTCGGCGCCGACGAGGTTCTCCTCGGGGACGAAGCAGTCCTCGAAGACGATGTGGCCCTGCTTGGAGGCGCGCATCCCCATCTTCTCCGGGATGTGCTCGGCCTCGTACCCCTCGCTGTCGGTCTCGACGATGAACAGCGAGTAGTTCCCGTAGCGGTCCTCGCCGTCGCCGGTCTTCGCGTAGACGGTGAGCCAGTCGGCCTCGACGGCGTTGCCCACCCAGTACTTCTCGCCGGTGAGCTCGTAGCCGCCCTCCACCTTCTCCGCGGCCGTCGTCATCCCGGCGAGGTCGGAGCCGGTCTGCGGCTCGGACACCGCCAGCCCGGAGAGCTGGTCGCCCTCCGCGACCGGCCGGACGTACTGTTCGGCCTGCTCGTCGGTGCCGTACTTGTAGACCAGTTCGTTGCCGAACGACGCCAGCATCAGCGTCAGGCCGATGCCGGCGTCGGCGCGGTAGAACTCCTCGGCCATCGCCAGCATCTCCTGGAGCGTGAAGCCGCTGCCGCCGTACTCCTCCGGGATGTCCTGGGCGACCAGCCCGGCCTCCTGACCGGCCTCCAGCACCTCCCACGGGTACGTCCCCGACCGGAAGTGCTCCTCCGCGACCGGCGCGATGTGCTCGTCGGCGAACTCGCGGGCGCGTCGCTTCACGTCCAGTGCGTGCTCCGGGACGACCGACTCGTCGAGCAGTCCGAGGTCTGCGCTCATACCCCACGGTTCGCTCCGGCGGCCTATAACGCTCGTGAAACCCCTCCCCCCGGGCGAGCCGTTTATCGCGGCGTCACCGCCGAGCCGGTCACGTCGTCGCGCGAGGCTTCGCCTTATTCGTCGTCACCAGCGTCCGTGTCGACTTCAGCGTCCGTGCCGGCATCGTTGGCCGGGTCGGAATCTGTGCCTGGGTCGGCATCGGCGCCCGAGTCGGTATCGGCGCTCGGTTCTGCGTCGCCGTCAGCGTCCGCAGCGGGCTCCGCGTCGTCGTCGCCGAGGCGGTCGCGGAGCGCGGCGCGGTCGACGGTTCCGGAGACGGTCCGCGGCAGTTCGTCGTTGAACCGGACAGTCCGCGGGAGTTTGAAGCCGGCGAGTCGGTCGCGGCAGAACGACTCGAGGTCGGCGGCGGAGAGGTCGGGGTCGTCGCGGACGACGAGCGCGGCGACCCGTTCGCCCCACTCCTCGTCGGGGACGCCGGCGACCGCGGCGTCTCGGACCCCGGCGTGTTCGCGGATGACGGCGGCGACTTCGCCGGGGTCGACGTTCTCGCCGCCGGTGATGATGCGGTCGTCGCGGCGGTTCAACACGTACACGTAGCCGTCGTCGTCGCGGTAGCCGACGTCGCCGGTGCGGAGCGCGCCGTCGACGAAGGCGTCGCCGCCGCGGTCGCCGTAGTACGACGAGGCGACGGCCGGGCCGCTCACGACGAGTTCGCCGGACTCGCCGTCCGGGACCGGGTCGCCGTCGTCGTCGACGACTGAGAGGTCCATCCAGAACAGCGGCCGGCCGACGGTGCCGACGCGGTCGAACGCCTCCTGCGGGCGCGCGGTCGCGATCTGCGACGCCGTCTCCGTCATCCCGTACGTCGGGTGGACCGGGACGGAGTAGTCCCGGCAGCGCTCGACGAGGTCGTCCGGCGCCGGCGCGCCGCCGAGCAGCACGACGCGCAGCGAGTCCGACAGCGTCCCGCGGGCGTCCAGCATCCGCTGGAGCATCGTCGGCACCAGCGAGACGCCGGTGACGTCGTACTCGCGGAGGTCGTCGGCGGCGCCGCCCGGGTCGAACTCGCGGCGGAGCACGACGCTCGTCCCGTACAGCGCCGCGCGGTACAGCGGCATGATGCCGCCGGTGTGGTGCAGCGACAGCGTCGCGAGATACCGGTCGCCGGGCTGCACGCCGAGCCGGAACGCCGACGCGACCGCGGACGCGAGCACGTTCTGCAGCCGCAACACGACGAGCTTCGGGTCGCCGGTCGTCCCGGACGTCGACAGCATCAACAGCGGGTCCGACAGCGACCACGTCGCCGACTCGAACGCCGCCGGCTCCGTCGTCCGGAGGTGTGCGACCTGCTCCCACTGCGGTTCGTCCACCGAAACGACCGGTATCGACGGCCTCGGCGCGTCGCCCGAACCGGCCTCCTCCTGCCCGCCACCTCCGTCGCTCTCGTCCACGCTGCTCTCGTCCGCACCGTTCTCGTCTCGCTCGTCCGCTTCGGCGTTCCCGTTCGGGTCCGCGTCGCGGGCGGCGTCGTCGCCTCGGGCCTCGTCGGCGTCGATGCCGCTCGCGGTCGCTTCGACGGCCGCTCGTTCCGTGTCGGCGTCACACAGCACCGTCGTCACGTCCGCGGCGTCGAGTTTCGGGGCGAGTTCGGCCGCGGTGAGCCGGTCACCGAGCGGGACGAGCCGGACGCCGAGCCGCATCGCCGCGTGGACGAGCGTCACGTACTCCGGACGGTTGCTCATCACGACGCCGACGTGGTCGCCGGCTTCGACGCCGAGCCCGGCGAACCGGCCTGCCATCTCGTCGGCCGCCGCGTCGAGGTCGGCGTACGTCCACCGCGTGCCGGACCAGGCGGTCACCAGCGCCTCGGCGTCCGGCGTCGTCGCGGCACGGTGTGACAGCCAATCGCGCATACCGGTTCGTCGCGGAGGAGGGTTACTGGTCTTTCGCCTTCGCGTCGCGCCCGTCGTTAACGCCGGTGCCCCGCGGGTCGGCGCCGACGCGCACAAAAGAGGGGTGCGGCGTTCAGCCGAGCAGACCGCCGACGAGGCTGGACTCGTCGTCGCTGTCGCCGCCGCGCCCCGACTGCCCGTCGGATTCGTTGTCGAACCAGCCCGAGCCGGTACCGTTGCCCGGCGGCCAGTCGCCGTCGTCGCGCCCGGGCGGCCAGTCGCCGTCGCTGCCGTTACCCGGCGGCCAGTCGCCGTCGTTACCGCGTCCCGGCTTGCCGCCGCCGTTCTCCGACCCGTTTCCGTGGCCGTCGGCGCGGCAGACGCCGCCGCGTCCGTAGCCGCGACCGCCGCTGAGCGGGCTGTCGCTACGGCCGCGTCCGTTCTCGCTGTCGTCGTCTTCGCCGTCGTCGCCGCTGCCGCGTCCGTGGCCGCCGGCCGGACTGAACAGCCGGTAGTCGTCGTCGAAGTTCGACGTGACCGGGATGGTTTCACGGCCTGCGAGGTTCGACGCCGGGTCGACGACGCGGTCGTCGTTCAGCCGCAGGTCGGAGCAGAGCGCGGCCGCGACGTCGTTGAGGTGGCGGCGCTGCGCCGCGGGGAGCGCGCCGCCGACGAGGATGACCGCGCCGCCCCGTCGGACGAACGACCGGACCCGGTCGAGGTCGTCGTCGGTGAACGGCTCCGCGGGGGCGGTGACCAGCAGCGCCTTGCCGAGCCGGAGAATCCCGGAACCGAGGTCGTTCACCTGCTCCAGCCCAGTGTCGACGCCTTCGAGGTAGCGCATGTAGAACGGGAGGTCCTCGCCGTCGAGGCCGAGCGGGACGCCGGACTGGCCGTGGCCGCCGTCGTTGACGACGGCGCCGGGCCGCATCGACAGCGCGTCGAGCAGGTTCGTGACGAACGCGAAGTTCCCGTAGCCCGACGTGTCCGCCGGGAACCCCTGCGACTGCTCGTAGTCGTCGTCGAGCAGCGGCGTCGCCACCATCGCGACGCGGCTGTCGGCGTCGACGCCGACCAGCGGCAGGTCGTCGTAGCGCACGCTGCCGCCGCGCTGTTCGGCGGACGACTCGGCGTACACCGGGACGCGCTCGTCGTCGATGCGGCCGTCGGCGGTCGCGACCGTCGCGGCCTCCGGAGCGAACAGTTCGTCGACCGGTCCGTTCCGAATCTCGGAGGAGGCCTCCGGGTCCGACTGCGCCCAGACGCCGCGGCCCTCGAACCGGGCGCGAAGCTCCCGCTTCAGAAGGTCGTCGTGGCGGCTCGCCCCGGAGTCGTACACGCGGGCGCGGCCCGCCGAGACGGCGCGGGTCGCGTAGTCGGTGTCGCGGCCGCCGTCGCCGTCGGCGTCGTAGGCGACGTAGCCGAGCAGCCGGCCGTAGTCGCCGCGCAGCGGCTCGTTCGGGTCGAACGTGAGGTCGACCGTCGCGCCGCCGAGCGCCTGCGTCGCGAACGCGGAGCTGGCGGTGCCCTGCTGGCCGAGGTAGTCGTACGACTCGACGCCCTCCCACTCCTCGGCGAGTTCGGCGTCGCGGGCCGCCGGCACCTCCGGCGAGTCGATGCCGACCAGCCGGACCGTGTCCTCGTAGCCCGACGGGAACCGGACGTCGACGGTGTCGCCGTCGGTGACGGAGACGACGTCGACGGTGTACGTCTTCGACGGGTCGATTTCGAAGTCCAGCCCGGGCCGGTCCGCGAAGTAGTCGAAGTCCGGGTCGAACCGGTCGGTCACCGGGACGAACGGGACGCCGGCGTTGTTGGCGTCGTCGACGACCTGGTCGTCGTTGAACCGGAACGGCGCGCCGAGCGCCGCCGCGACCTCGTTCATGTTCGCGGTCGCGTCGTAGTCGCTGTAGTCCGACTGCGTGAACAGCAGGACGCCGCCGTCGAACGACGAGAGCGCGTCCAGTTCCGCCGCCGTGAACGACTCGGAGGCGGACGTGACGACGACGCCGTCCGCGTCCGGCAGGTCAGCGAGCAGGTCGTCGGTGCCGGCGACGTCGTAGCCGTTGCCGTTCGCGTAGTCGATGAACTCCGAGTGCCGCCCGGAGTTGTAGTACTGGCCGTGGCTGTCGTCCCACAGCACGGTGCCGGAGCCGACGACGTCGTCGAGCACCGACAGGACGAACTCCTCGTTGCCGGCGTTGAACTCCGCGTCGTCGGAGACGATCGGGGCGCCGAAGCCGACGACGCCGTCCGCGGCGGCGACGAGCGGAATCGGCCGGTCCGCCGGGTACGACACGGCCGCCTCCGCGCCGCCGTTCCCGTCCGCGTTCGTGTTGCTCGCGGTCGACTCCGCTCGGACCGCGACGTACCCCGCGTCGGCCGCGACGGGGTCGCCGTCGGCGTTCAGCAGGCTCGCCGTCGAGTCGAACACGAGCTGCTCGATGCGTCCCGAATCCGTCGCTGCCCGGACGGGCCGGCCGGCGACGGCGAACGCCCCCGCGCTCGCCCCGACCGCCCCGAGGAAGGTGCGTCGTTGCACGGCCGTCGAACGCGAGCCGACCGGCATAAATCCACGGTGAAGAATATATAAAATATCCTGTTGGGGTGCGTTGGGAAACGTTGACGAAGTGAGTCGGTCGCCGGTCAGTGCTCGACGAACTCCACGAGCACCCCGCCGGTCGACGCCGGGTGGCAGAACGCCACCTCGTGGCCCCACGCGCCCGGCCGCGGCTCCTCGTCGACGAGGTCGACGCCGAGGTCGCGGGCGGTCGAAAGCGCCGCGCGGACGTCGTCGGTCGCGACCGCGACGTGGTGTATCCCCGGGCCGTTCCGTTCGAGGAACCGGGCGATTGCGCCGCCGGAGTCGGGGTCGAGCGGCTCGAGCAACTCGACGTAGACGTCGCCGACCGCGACGAACACGACAGTCATGCCGTCGAACTGCTCCTCGTGGGACACCTCGGCGTCGAACAGGTCGGTGAACAGCGCAGCCAGCCCCGCGGCGTCGTCCGTCGCGACGCCGACGTGGTCGAAGTGCATACCGAGGCGTGACCCGCTCGCCCCATTAATCTACGTCCACCCGGTTCGTCCAGTTCGGACGCCCGGTTCGTCCAGTTCGGGAGTCCGGTTCGTCCAGTTCGGGCGCTCGGTCCATCCGGTCCGTCAGGCCTGCCGGTCTGCTCCCCGGTTTCAGAGCGCGCTGCCGGGCTGATACTCGCCGAACTCCTCGCGGAACACGCCGCAGATTTCGCCGACCGTCGCGTACGCCTTCACGGCGTCGACGATGTACGGCATGACGTTGTCGTCGCCGCGGGCGGCCTCCCGGAGCGCGTCGAGCGCCGAGTCGACCGCTTCGGTGTCGCGGGACTGCCGGAGCTCTTCGAGCCGCTCCACCTGCGCCTGCTCCTCCTCTTCGCTCACGGACTCGAGGTCGACCTGCGGCTCGTCGTCGACCTCGAACTCGTTGACGCCGACGATGACGCGTTCGCCCTCCTCGATTTCGCGCTGCCGCTCGAACGCAGTGTCCTGAATCTGCCGCTGCACCCACTGGCTCTTCACGGCGTCGAGCATCCCGCCGCGCTCGTCGATCTCGTCGAGGATGCCGAACGCCTCCTCCTCGACGCCGTCGGTGAGGCTCTCGACGTAGTAGCTGCCGGCGAGCGGGTCGATGGTGTCCGCGGCGCCCGACTCGTGCGCCAGAATCTGCTGGGTGCGCAGCGCCGTCCGCACCGACTGCTCGGTCGGCAGCGACAGCGCCTCGTCCTTCCCGTTCGTGTGGAGGCTCTGCGTCCCGCCGAGCACCGCAGCGAGCGCCTGATACGCCACGCGGACGACGTTGTTCTCGATCTGCTGGGCGGTCAGCGTCGACCCGGCGGTCTGCGTGTGGAACTTCAGCTGCTTCGATTTCGGGTTCTCGGCGCCGAACCGCTCCTCCATTATCTTCGCCCACATCCGCCGCGCGGCGCGGAACTTCGCGACCTCCTCCAGGATGTTGTTGTGGGCGTTGAAGAAAAAGGAGAGCTGCGGCGCGAACTCGTCGACGTCGAGGCCGGCGTCGATGGCGGCCTGCACGTACTCGATGCCGTTTCCGAGCGTGAATGCGACCTCCTGGGCCGCGGTGGAGCCGGCCTCGCGGATGTGGTAGCCGGAGATGGAGATGGTGTTGAAGTTCGGGACCTCGGCGGTGCAGAACTCGAAGATGTCCGTGATGAGCCGCATCGACTCCTCCGGCGGGTAGATGTAGAGGTTCCGCGCGATGTACTCCTTCATGATGTCGTTCTGGATGGTGCCGCGCAGCGCCTCCCGGTCGACGCCCTGCCGGTCGCCGACGGCGACGTACATCGCGAGCAGCACGGACGCCGGCGCGTTGATGGTCATCGACGTCGACACCTCGTCGAGCGGGATGCCGTCGAAGACGCGCTCGAAGTCCTGCAGCGAGTCGATGGCGACCCCCGACTTCCCCACCTCGCCGGCGGCCATCGCGGCGTCCGAGTCGTACCCCATCTGCGTCGGCAGGTCGAACGCCATCGACAGCCCCGACGACCCCTGGTCGATGAGGTAGTTGAACCGCTCGTTCGTCTCCGCGGCGGTCCCCATGCCGGCGTACTGCCGCATCGTCCACAGCCGGCCGCGGTGCATCGTCGGGTAGACGCCGCGCGTGTACGGCTCCTCCCCGGGGAAGCCGACGTCCTTCTCGTAGTCGACGTCGGCGACGTCCTCGGGCGTGTACAGCCGGTCGACGTCCTGCCCGCCGGTGTCGGTGGTGAACTGCTCTTCCCGCTCCCCGAACCGGTCCAGCGTCGGCGAGAGCGTCTCCGCCTCCCACTCCCGTTTCGCCTCGCGGATCTCCGCCAGGTCGTCGGGGTCGAACATGCACGACCGATGAAGGCCCGACGGCTTCAAACGTTCGACGCTGCCCGCGGCACGCCGCCGGGTCGCTGTCGCCGGGATTTAAGCCGGTGCCGGCACAGCCACGTACCATGTCAGTTGCGCTCACTGCGGCGTACGTTCTCCACACGCTGTTCGCCGGGCTCTGGGTCGGCGGCGTCGTGCTCGCGACCTGGAAACTGCTGCCGCTCGCGAAAGCCGGCGACATCGCCCCGGAAACGTTCAGCGCCGTCACCGACGGCCTGTCGACGCTCACCCGCGTCGGCGCCGTCGTCTTCGTCGCGACCGGCGGCCACATGGCGGCCGAGGTGTACGGCTCCGAGGGGCTGTTCACGCCGCCGGACGGCCACGTCGTCCTGTCGATGCTCGCGCTGTGGCTCGTCATGGCCGGCCTCGTCGAAGTCGGTGCCAGCAAGGCGCGCTCGGCGCTCGACGAGGACAAGGTCCGCACCGGCGCCCGCGACGCCGACGCCTTCCTGAAAGCCGCCAGCGCCGTCGGCGTCGTGCTGCTCGTTCTCGGCGGCTACCTCGCCAGCCCCGGGCTGTAACGGCCGTCTGAGTGTCCGAGTCGCCGCCGACCGCTCCGCCCGACGGCAACTCTCCGCTCGACGACTCCGTCGCTTCTCCGGTTCCGTCCGGCGGGTGACCCGAAGGCTCACGGGGTCGCCCGACAATCGGCGCGTATGGTTCTCCCCAGCGACGTCTCTCGGTTCGTTCGCGCCGCGGGCCCCGAACACACCGACGTGCAGGCACGGATGGCGGCGTTCGCCGACGAGCACGACTTCCCGTCCATCGGCGCGGAGGCGGGCGCGGTGCTTCGGCTGCTCGCGCGGCTCACTGACGCCGAAACCGTCTTCGAGTTCGGCTCCGGCTTCGGCTACTCCGCGTCGTGGTTCCTCCGCGGCGGCGCCGACCGAGTCGTCCTCACCGAGTTCGACGCCGACGAACTCGACGCCGGCCGCGAGTTCCTGTCGGACGCCGGCCTCGCCGACCGCTGCGTCTTCGAACACGGCGACGCGATGGAGACCGTCGAGCGCTACGACGGCCCGTTCGACGTCGTGCTCGTCGACCACCAGAAGCAGCGCTACCGCGACGCGTTCGACGCGGTCCGCGAGAAACTGCCGGTCGGCGGCGTCGTCGTCGCGGACAACGTCATGGCCGGCCCCGTCGACTTCGACGCGCTGCTCGCGCACCTCGAAGGCGACGCGGACGCCGTCGACGCGGACGACGAGTTCTCCCGCGGCGTCGCCGACTACCTCGACGCCGTCCGCGACGCCGACGGCTTCGAAACCGCCGCGGTGCCCGTCGGCGAAGGGCTCGCGGTCACCACGAAAACCGAGTAGCTGAGCCGTCGTCCCTCGACGCGACCCCGCTGGGGCGAGAGTTTACGGCGGAAGCCGCGGCCATCCCGCCGCATGCGGTGACGACAGCCCCGCCGCGTACAACGGTTGTGCGGCACAGACGCGGCGGGGGAGAGCCGGTGCCGCCTGTTCGCCAACGGACAGCGCCGCAACGCTCGGGTCGCGACCGCCGCGTCGCGGCGGCGGTCGGCCTCACTCCACGTGCGGCTCCGGCATGAGCGACGCGAACGGCTGCTCGTCGAGCCACTCCAGCAGCGCGACGAGCTGGTCGGTCGCCGCCTCGAACAGCTCCGCACCGTCCGCCGGCGTCGCGTCGGTCTGGTCGCCGAAGACGCCGTTCTCGGAGTTGTCGATGCTGTCGTAGAACGTCCGCGAGCCGTGCCGCACGGTGTCGGCGTCCGCGAGGTCGACGCGGCCGCCGTCGCGGGCCGATTCGAGCTGGTCGGTCCGTACCAGCTCCTCGGCGATGTGCATCACCATCGCCGTCTCCTTCGGGCCGCCGTGCGGCCCGTTGTGTTCGAACAGGTCGTCGACGAGCTCCGGAATCGACTCGTCCCACATCCACTCGACGGCGTACGCCGTCTCGTCCCTGCGGAGCCGCCGCCCGACTTCGCGGAGGTGCTGGACGTTTCCGCCGTGGGCGTTCACGTAGACGACGCGGTCGACGCCGTGGTACGTGAGGTTCCGGGTGAAGCTCTCGACGTAGTCGCGGAACACGCCCGGTTCGACCCACATCGTCCCGTGGAACTGCCGGTGGTGTTCGGACACCGCGATACGTACCGGCGGCGTACACAGCAGGTCGGCCCGGTCGGCGGCCGCCTCCGCCAGCGCCTCCGCGATGAGCGCGTCGGTCGCGAGCGGCAGGTGCGGGCCGTGCTGTTCCGTCGAGCCGAGCGGCACCACCGCCGTCGAAGCCCGGTCGAACGCCTCACCGAGTTCCGGCCAGGTCTCGTCTGCGAGTTGCATGGCTCCGCGGAGGGTCCGTCGCCGGAAGAAACGTCCGGGTCGGCGGGCGACGGCTTCGCCGGTTCGCCACGCTTTTGCTCCGCCCCGCCGACCGTCCGCGTATGTTCGGAGGCGGCGGGATGAACCCGCGCAAGATGAAGCAGATGATGAAGCAGATGGGTATCGACGTCACCGAGATCGACGCCGAGGAGGTCGTCATCCGGACGGCCGACGAGGAGCTCGTGTTCGACGGCGCGCAGGTGACGAAGATGGACGCGCAGGGGCAGGAGACCTACCAGGTGGTCGGTGAGCCGACCTCCCAGCCTCGCGGCGAGAGCGGCGCGTCCGCCGAGTCTGCCGGCGCAGTCGAGTCCGGCGAGACGGAGGCGTCGGGCGACGACGGGATTCCCGAGGACGACGTCGAAATTGTGGCGCAGCGCGCCGGCGCGAGCAAGTCGGACGCGCGGGAGGCGCTCGAAGCCGAGGACGGCGACCTCGCCGCCGCCATCTCCCGGCTGGAGTGAGCGACACCGCGTTCCTCCTGGTCCACGTCGACTCGGACCGAGAGTACCTCCGCGCCGCGGGCGACGAACTGCAGACCGACCTCGGCGTGCTCACCGTCCCGGAGGACGCCGAGTCCGGCGACGTCCTCGAGACGCACCTCGGCGAGCGGTTCCTGGTCCGGGCGCTCCGTGGCCCCGACCTGTTCAACCACTTCGAGCGCACCGGCGCGCCGATGATGCCGCGAGACGTCGGGCTGGTCGTCGGCCACGTCGGCGCGCAGTCGGGCGACCGCGTCCTCGACGCGGGGACCGGAACCGGCGTGCTCGCGGGCTACCTCGGCCGCATCGGCGCCGACGTCGTCACCTACGAGCAGGACCCGGAGTTCGCAGACGTGGCCCGCGAGAACATGCGGCTCGCCGGCGTTGCCGACGCCGTCGACGTCCGCACGGGCGACGTCACCGAGGAACTCGACGAACTGACCGGCGGCGACGGCTTCGACCTGCTGACGCTCGACACCGCCGACGCCGCGGACGTCGTCGAACGGGCGCCCGACCTGCTCGTTCCGGGCGGCTACTGCGCGGTGTACGTCCCGTTCGTCGAGGACGCCCGCGACGCCGAACTCGCGGCGCGCGACGCCGGCTTGAGCGACGTCGAGACGCTGGAGACGATTCAGCGGCAGATGCAGGTGGACGACCGCGGCACTCGGCCCAGCACGGCCGGGGTCGGCCACACCGGCTACCTCCTGTTCGCACGGAGCGGATAGGTAAAATTAAACCAGGGCGGTCAAAGAGCCGAACCGATGGTCGACGGCCCGCCGGTGACGCCGGACGCGCTCACTGACCGTCTCCTCCGCTCCGACGGCGCTGACAGTTCCGACAGCGACGGCTCCGCCCCGGATTCCGGGCCCCGCGTACTCGCGGTCGCGCCGCCGAAGCCGCTGATTCGCGCGGTCATCGACCGGCTCGGCGACGACGCCCCCGACGGTTCCGTCCGGCTGCTCCTCACGTCGGACGGCACCGCCGTGTTCGACGAGTTCCTGGCCGCGTCGACCGCCGCGGACGCCGTCGCGGCCGGCCGACTCTCCGTCCGGGTCGCCGACGCGGTTCGGGAGAGCGTCACGGTCACGGCCGACGCCGTCTTCGCGCACGTCGCCGCCGGCGACGACGTGCTCGCCGCGACGACGACGGACGCGGAGCTTCTGGCCGCGATGCGGGCGAAGTACGGCGAGGCCTGGGCGGCCGCGGACCCGTACGACGTCGGCGTTCCCGGCCGGACCGCGCTGCTCGATTCGTTCGCGGAGCGCTGGCCGGACGCTGCGGCGACGCTCCGGGACGCGCTCGACGGCGCCTCGTCGCTCCGACGCGGCGACGAACTCGACCCGGTCGCGGCCTGCACGCTCGTCGCCGCGCGGCACGAACTGCTCACCATGCACCTCGGCGAGTGGGCGGGCGACGTCGGCTTCTCCAGCCGGACCGAAATCTCGCGGGCGAAAGAGCGGCTCGTCGCCGCCGGCGTCGTCGACACCGAACGCATCCCGGACGGCGTCGGCCGGCCGAGACAGCGGCTCGTCCTCGCGGACGACGAACTGGCGGACGTCCCGGCGGCGGCGCTGTTCGACGCGGCGCGCGACCGGCTCGACGACCGGTAGCGCCGCGAGCCGAGCCACCGGCGTATTCGGAGCTTTTAACCGAATCCCCGTCGGATTACCGGTAATGGCTTTTGAGGAACTCCTGGAGGACCCGGTCATCCAGAAGTACCTCCACGAACTCGTCGGTCCCACCGGCATGCCCGTTGCCGCGGCGCCGCCGGACGGGGAGGTCACCGACGAGGAACTCGCGGAGGAACTCGGTCTCGAATTGAACGACGTCCGCCGCGCCCTGTTCATCCTGTACGAGAACGACCTGGCGGAGTACCGTCGCGTCCGCGACGAGGACTCCGGGTGGCTCACGTACCTGTGGACGTTCCACTACGAGAACGTCCCGGAGAACCTGGAGGAGGAGATGTACCGGCTGCTCGACGGGCTGGAGCAGCGCCGCGAGTACGAGTCCGACCACCAGTTCTACCTCTGTGAGGTGGACTCCATCCGGTTCGAGTTCGAGGAGGCGATGGAGTTCGGCTTCGAGTGCCCCGAGTGCGGCTCCCCGCTGGAGTCGATGGAGAACTCCCGGCTCGTCGAGGCGATGGAGTGGCGCATCGACCAGCTCCGCGACGAGCTGAACGTCGAACGCGACGAGGCGTCCGCGTAGATGGTCGTCCTCGCAACGAAGTGCTACGTCGAGGGCGACGCCCGCGACCGCGCGCTCGACGGCATGCGGTCGCTCGTCGCTGACGCGCTCGGCGACCTCGACGTCGACGCCGACGTCGGCGTCAGGAGCGACGACTTCGTCGCCGTCACCGTCGCCGGCGACGACGCCGCAGTCGCCCGGAACGTGCTGCGCGAGCAGTGGGGCGAAATCACGGACCACTTCACGGACGGCGACGTCTACACCGGGACGCTGCGCGCGTGGGACGACGACGGCTTCATCATCGACGCCGGCCGCGACGTCCACGTCGCCACGGATCGGCTCGGGCTCGGCACCGGGACGCCGTCGCAGATCCGCGACCGGTTCGGCATCGTCCAGCACGTCCCGCTGAAGTTCGTCTACGACGACGACGGCGACCACGAACTCGCCGAGGAGACGCGCGACCGGCTGTACGAGTGGACGCGCGGCACCGGTCGCGTCAACGTCAACAGCGCGACGCGCGCCGAGGTCCGCGCCACCGTGAACCGCGCCGGGCACGCCCAGGACATCGTCACGGTCGAACGGCTCGGGCTGCTCGAACAGAGCATCATCTGCACCGAAAACACGGACCCGCCGGGGCTGCTGGCCGCCATCGGCGGCTATCTCCCCGCGGAGCTGAAAGCCGTCATCCCATGACGAACCGTCGACGCCTCGCTGCCGCGGCGGCGCTCGTCGGCGTCGTCCTGCTGTCGGGCTGTCTCGGCGTGTTCGGCGGCTCCGTCTCCGACCAGCGACTCGACCAGGAGCCCGCCGGCGGCAGCTACGCTTGGAACCAGTCCGCAGACGTGCACATCACGGTTCACACCGACGCGACGTTCGAGGCCGTCTACACCGTGAACCGCTCGGAGCTGACGCTGTACCGCGAGGACGGCCTCGGCGGCCGGAACCCGCTGTCGGTCCGCGCGGTCCGGTACCGCTACCCGAACGGCACCGTCATCAACGGCTCCACGCTCCAGGAGCGCGGCGCCGTCGAACAGACCCGGTCGGCGGTCGTCATCCGGTTCCCCGGCACCGGTGACGTCGAGGGCGACCAGGTGGCGTTCACGGCGAGCAGCTCGCCGAAGCGGTTCTCGCTGCCGACGTACGTCGACGGCTCGTACGAGGTCGTGCTGCCGCCGAACCGCCGCGTCTCCATGCCGGTGTTCGGGCAGGTGAGCCCCGGCGACTACGACACCCGCGTCGACGACGCCGGCCGCCTCCACATCACCTGGGCCGACGTCGGCGCCGAGCACGTCGTCGTCCAGTTCTACACGATGAACGACCTGCGGCTGCTCGCCGCGCTCGTCGGCCTGCTCGCGCTCATCGGCGGCGGCGGCCTGCTGTACTTCCGGTACCAGATCCGGGAGCTCCGCCGGCAGCGCGAGGAGCTCGGCCTCGACGTCGACATCGAAGACGACGACTTCGGGCGCGACCCGCCGCCCGGCATGCGGTAACGCCGCCGCTCCCGGTCGGCGACCGTGGGAGCCGGCCCCGCTGCGGCCCGCGGAACTTATCGGGCCGCCGGCGCTGTGTCCGTGTATGAACGCCGCTATCGTCACCGTCGGCGACGAGCTGCTCGCCGGCGACACGGAGAACACGAACGCGACGTGGCTCGCGACGCAGCTCACGGACCGCGGCGTCGACGTCGAGCGCGTCACGACCGTCCCGGACCGCGTCGCCGACATCGCCCGCGTCGTCAACGAGTACCGCGCGGAGTACGACGCCGTCGTCGTCACCGGCGGCGTCGGCCCGACCCACGACGACGTCACCATGGAGGGCGTCGCGAACGCGCTCGGCCGGGAGCTCGCCGTCGACGACGACGCCGAGGCGTGGCTCACTCAGCACGGCGGCTACAGCGGCAACGAGCTCGACGACGGCACCACGATGCTGCCGCGCGGCGCGCGCCCGCTCCACAACGAGGTCGGCGTCGCGCCGGGCTGCGTGGTCGACTCGGTGTACGTCTTCCCGGGCGTCCCCGCGGAGATGAAGTCGATGTTCGCGTCGGTCGCGGACGACTTCGTCGGCGAGCGCAGACACACCGAGACCGTGGAGACTGCCGAAGCGGAGTCGACGCTGCTCGACAGGCTCGCGCGGCTCCGCGACCAGTTCGACGTCACCGTCGGCTCGTACCCGTCGGACACCGTCCGCGTGAAGCTCACGGGCACCGACGAGACGGAAGTCAGGGAGGCGGCCGCGTGGCTCCGCGACCGAGTCGAACCGCCGGCGGCGACGACCGACGGTTCCTGAACCGCCGGCTCGACGGCGGGTCGAGACGCGGCGAGAAGTTCGGTGGCGCGACCGGTCGGCCAGTCACCGTGACGCGCCGCCTCCGGGCGTCCGTCAGCGGTACAGCGACAGCAGCCAGCCGGCGGTGATTAGCAGGCTCACGACCAACACGACGACGGCGACCGGCCCGGTCGGCAGCGCGGTGCCCGAGCCGGCGGCGAGCAGCAGCGGATTCATGGTGAGCGGCGCTTCCGGCGCGCTCAGCATAAACGTGTCCCCTTCGCGTCTCCCGCGTCACCAGCGTCGCCCGAATCGTCCGTTTCTCCCGCCTCACCCGCGGCGCCCGCGCAGCCGTCTCGGTCACTGCGTCGCCTGCGGCTGGTACGTCTCCGCGAGTCCGTCGAGCGCCTCGTGGTGCCGGGTCGTGTGCGGCGCGGTGAGCGGCGAGACAGAGATGTCGCCGTCGACGACGGCGCGGCGGTCCGTCCCGGCGGGGTCAGGGACGTCGCCCGCGGCCATGCGGTCCCAGACGCGGTCGAGGAGTTCGATGGTGTCGCCGTCGCGTTCGGCGGTCATCTCGTACAGCGTCGACGGCCGCGTCACTTCGAGCGCCGCCGGGTCGTCGTCGTCCGGCCACGGCGCGTTCACGTTCAGGTAGTCGGCCTGCTCGAACACCCCGGCGTCCGGTGCGTGTTCGGCGAGATACCGGGTCGCCGCCGCGACCTCCCGGAAGTCGTCGACCGCGACGTCGACGTCTGTGTAGTCCTCGCCGGTCCCGGCCGGGACGTACAGCGACGCGGCGATGGCGGGAACGTCGAAGAAGGCGGCCTCGACGGCGGCCGAGACGGTGCCGGAGCGGCCGAGGACGTACGCGCCGAGGTTCGCGCCCTTGTTACAGCCGGCGACGACCATGTCGACGTCCGGGCACAGCGACTCGAGGCCGGCGACGGTGCAGTCGGCCGGCGTCCCGTCGATGGCGTAGCCGAGTTCGTGTTCGTGGACCGTCACCGACGTCGACAGCGACCGGCCGACCGCCGACCGGTCCTCGGCGGGCGCCACGGCGACGACCTCGCCGAGTTCGGAGAGCGCGTC
Source organism: Halobaculum sp. P14 (assembly GCF_051195155.1). Lineage (NCBI taxonomy): Archaea > Methanobacteriati > Methanobacteriota > Halobacteria > Halobacteriales > Haloferacaceae > Halobaculum > Halobaculum sp. P14. The sequence goes on along the minus strand of NZ_JBNTKB010000006.1, from coordinate 17,302 downwards.
GTACAGCGCTCGGAAGCCGGGCGTGCCGATGCCGTCGTCGTTCGTCAGGAGAAACCGCTGCTCGCCGCTCGAACTCATGTCGAACCGGTCCGGCGGTGACGGGAAAAGCGCCCCGGTCAGACGACGACGTCGCCGTCGACGTCGTCCCCATTGCCGGCGGCGTCCCGGTCGTCGCCGCCCGGGCCGCTCCCCGGCGCGCTGTCGAGCGACCGGGCGGCGTCTGCGATGCGCCACCGGAGCACGACGGCGTCCTCGACGCCGCGGATGCCGCGGTACGGGATGCGGACGCCCGCCGCGTCGTCGGGCAGCTGGCCGACGGTGTCCTCGTCGACGTCGCCGAGCGCGAGCGCCGGCGCGCCGTCTCCCTCGAGGTCGATGACGACGTCGACGACGCGGCCGACGCGGTACCCGTCCGCGGTGAACACCGTCTTGTCCGCGAGGTATGTCAACGGCGTCTCGGGGCCGACGGGCATGACAGCCGAACGGTTCGCGTCACGTCACTTAAACTCTTCCCGGAGCCGGGAGTGTCGCCGACGGTGCCGCGGACGCGACTGACCCGGGAGCCGCGCACCGCAAGACCCACGGTCCGGGGTCGACACAGCCGGAGTATGGGCCTCGGAAGCACGGCGAAGAAGATTCAGACGGTGGCGGACGTCGCCGAGAAGGTGTACACGAAGGTGAACGAGATTCGCGACCGGGTGGAGCAGCTGCAGTCGTCGGTGCAGACGACCGAGGAGCGCGTCACCGCCCTCGAACGGGAGTTCGCGGAGCAGCGCGCGCTCCTCGAAGCCGTCGCGGAGGCGCAGGACGTCGACGTCGACGAGGCGGTCGCGGCGGCCGACCCCGGCGCCGTGGAAGACGCCGCGGCCGGCGACGATTCTTCCGACGCCGGCGACGTCGACGACTCTGACGCCTGAGACGCCGCCGAGTTCGGGGCGGGCCGCGCCGCCCGGATAGAAAAGTACGTAACCGGGGGCAATCTTTGCCTCCGTATGACCACGCACCGCGAGCCGCTCGACTCCGTTCTGGAGGCGGTCGGCGAGACGCCGCTCGTCCGGGTGCACGCCGCCCCGGAGGAGGTCCCGGTGTACGCGAAACTGGAGTCGTTCAACCCCGGCGCCTCCGTCAAGGACCGCATCGGCAAGCACATGCTGGCGTCGATGCTCGACGACGGCACCCTCCCGCCTGGCGGCACCGTCGTCGAGCCGACCGCCGGCAACACCGGAATCGGGTTCGCGGTCGCCGCCGGCCAGCTCGGCGTCGACGCGGTGTTCGTCGTCCCGGAGCGGTTCAGCGTCGAAAAGCAGCAGCTCATGCGCGCGCTCGGCGCCGACGTCATCAACACGCCGAGCGAGGACGGCATGGGCGGCGCCGTCGAGCGCGCCCACGAACTCGCCGCCGAACTCGACGACGCGGTCGTCCCCCAGCAGTTCGCGAACCCGCTGAACGCCGAGGCGCACTACGAAACCACCGCTCCGGAGGTGTTCGACGCGCTCGACGGCGAGGTCGGCGCCGTCGTCGCCGGCTGCGGCACCGGCGGGACGCTGATGGGGATGGCCGACTACGCGCTCGAACGGAACCCAGAGACGCACGTCGTCGCGGTGCAGCCCGAAGGGTCGACGTACGGCCGGCTGTTCGGCGAAGACCCCGAGGCCGACGAGTACAAGACCGAGGGAATCGGCACCCACGACGTCGCCACCAACGAGCTGTTCGACCCCGAGAAGGTGGACGACCTCAAGACGATTGCCGACGAGGACACCCACGCCGAGATGGCGCGGCTCGCCCGAGAGGAGGGCCACCTCGCGGCGTCCAGTTCGGCGGCCAACTGCCTCGCCGCCGTCGAAGTCGCCCGGGAAATCCGCGACGGCGACGTCGACGCGCCGCACGACACCGTCGTCACGCTGTTCCCCGACTCCAGCGAGCGCTACCTCTCGAAGGGCGTCTACCGGTCGTTCGAGGAGTGGGAAGGGTAGTCGGGCGCGCGCCGCGTCTTCGCCGCTGCGTCCGCGCTGCCGCGTCTACACCGCAGCGTCCGCGCCGCCGAGCGCGTCGTTCGGGCGTGGGTCGGTTCCATACCGCATCGGCAAGGTTTACGCCGCGAGCGGTCCATGGTCGAACCGGATATGACGGACATCGAGACTTCCACCATCAGCGAGGAGGGGTTCGCGAGCACGAGTCAGGTCGGCGACTACGACCTCACCATCGACGCGACCGGTGAGACCGGGCCGGACCCGAACTCCGTGCTCGTCGCGGACTACGCATCCTGCTTCCTGCCGGCGTTCCGCGTCGGCGGCCAACAGCGCGGCCACGACGACCTCGGCAAGATTCAGATCGACGCGGAGGCGACGCTGGACGACGACGACGACCTCGAATCCATCAGCTTCGACATCTTCGTCGAGGCCGACGTCGACGACGACACCCTCGCCGACATCGTCGAGCGCGCCGAGGGCATCTGCCACGTCCACTCCGCGCTCCGCGAGGGGCTCCACGCCGACATCACGGCGCACGCGGACGCCTTCTAAGCCGACCGCGGCACCGCCCCGATTCGACCCGACTGACCCGATTCGGGGGCACCGCTGCTCTCTACGTTTTCTCCAGAACGAGACCGGACCGAAGAGCCGCGCGTCCGCGGAGCCGTCGGCCGCGGCGCTATTCGGTGTCGCGGTAGGCTCGGTACGTCATCGCGGTGCCGTCGATGATGACGACGTCGTCGTCGGCACCGGTGACGTCGGCGTCGCCGACGGGGTCGTCCGGCTCGTCGCGGAAGACGTACGGTGAGTCGCGCTCTTCCATGGTATCGGATAGCACGGACTGCCGTATAAGTCTTTGTCAGACGTTCACACGCTGAAACACGAGTCGTGCGTCCCGCCGCACCCCGTCGCCCGTCTCGTCGTCACGCCTCACCGCCGCCTTACCGCCGCGTCGCGCCGGCGGAGCGCCGGGCGTTCCAGATTCGTGAATACGAACGTACTTGAGAGGGACGGCCCGATAGCCCGGTATTGTGACGGCGACGCAGCTGACGCTGATCCAGATCGACAACTACGGCCCGTGGACCGTGACGCCGGAGCCGCGCCGGGAGATGGACCTCCAGACCATGCAGTCGCGGCTGTTCGCCGACCTGGCGCAGTTCGTCGGGTCGCGCGACGGCTACGTGTTCTTCACGCGGTTCGACAACATGGTCGCGGTGACGAACGGGCTCGACCGGACGGACCACGAACTCCTCCAGGAGTCCATCGGGAACCGCTACCCGGTGACCGTGAGCCTCGGCATCGGCGTCGACGACGACCCGGCGGAGGCGCTCGAAGCCGCGACCGAGCGCGTGCAGGCCGCCGGCTCCGCACAGTCACCCGAACGCACCGAGGCGCTCGCCGGCGAGTTCATCGCCGAGCCCGCCGACGCCGACGTCCACATCGCGCACTTCGACGTCAACGACGCGACGACGAAGTACACCGACCGGCTGAACGAGTTCGACTCGTTCATCCGCATCGAGCAGGCGTACGCGTCGCTGATGCGGTACATGCGGGAGGCGCACGGCGCGCTCTCCTTTTTCGTCGGCGGCGACAACGTCATCGCGGTCTGCCCGGACCTCGACGGCGACGACTACCGCGCCGCCATCGACCACGTCGCGACCGAGGTCGGCGTCGACCTGAAGGTCGGCGTCGGCGCCGCCGCGACGCCGCAGGAAGCCGGAATCGACGCCAAACACGCCCTCGAAGACTGCCGGTACGAGGGGACGCTCGTCGAGTTCGCCTGACCGACCCCGGAAGCCGCCGGGGCGGAGCGAACCGCCGAAGGGTTCTTTCCGCGCTGCCAATAGATTATTTCACCGGCAAGTCCTGGGAATAGTCTTATGGTGTCGGCGGGAGTCGGCTCCGACGAGATGCCGGGCGAGACCGTGTTCGTCTGTACGGACGACGACTGCACCGCGGGGCCCTGGGAGGGCTCCCACGACGCGATGGCGCACTGCGCCGAACACCGCGGGCACGCCTACACGGGCGTCCCGCGCGCCGACGTCGACGCCGACGTCATCCCCGAGACGCCGACCGAGGCTCGCGACAACCGGAATCTCCACCACAAGGGCGACCCGAAGGGCGCGCTCGCCGAGGACACGGACTAGTCGTCGACGCCGCTCCCTGATTCGAACGACGGCGGCGGCGCTCCGCGGCGAAAATACTCGGAGTAGTCGGCGGCGACCGTCCGAACGAAGCGGCTCAGTCGATGTGGCCTTCTTCGCGGAGCTGCTGGGCGGCGTCGCTCTCGTAGCGCCACTCGACGTCCGCCTTCTCGTCCTGCCAGTCCCACGGTTCGATGATGACGACGTCGTCCTCGCGAATCCACGTCCGGAACCGCATCCGCCCCGGGATTCGGCCCATTCGCTCCTTCCCGTCCTCGCACCGAAGCCGCACGCGGCCGCCACCGAGCATGTCGGTGACGACCGCGAACATCTGGTCGTCGTCGGGCATTCGAAGCGCCCGACGTCCTGATTCGTTGCTCATGCCTTACGTAGGGTGAGCAGCGTCTTAAGTAGCCGGGTTCCACGTAGTACCAGACAACACGGCCTGTGGCGACCGACCGGCCGACCGAACCGCGGCGACCGAACCGCGACGGCGACTCCCCGCCGGGCCGCTTGCAGGGTCAGCGGTCGGAACTGCGGCCGGTCGGATTCGCCGCGGGATTGATTAGGACTGAACCGTAGGCGGTCGTATGGACCTCGACACCGACGAACTCCTGTCGTCGCTGACGCCGCGCGAGGAGAACTCGGCCATCAAGTCGTTCCAGAACACCGTCGCCGTCGCCTGCCCGGCCTGCGGCGAGCCGTTCGACGACCTCGTCGTCTGCAAGCAGAACCCGACCAGCCTCGACCTGTCGAAACAGCTCGACCTCTGCGTCGGCGTCGAGGAGGAACAGGCGTTCATCTTCACGCACGCCTGAGTCGGCCAGTTCACTTTTTGTACGACGGCGCGGAGTTCCGACGATGCCAGAAGCGAAGCCTGCGGACGGGCCCTGCCCGGAGTGCGGGTCGACGGCCACGTACGAGCGTCCGGACGGGACGTTCCTCTGCCGGGACTGCGGCTTCGAGTCGCTCGCCGTCGACGCCGTCCGCGACCGGCGGGAGTAGCGTCGAACGCGGAGCAGCCGCGACACCACCCGAGCGGTCACCGGGCCGCGAGACCGCCGCTCCCCAGTACGACTATGTCGCCGGTCGATGAGAGGAAACCCATGCTCACACGACTGCTCGACGGAGGCGACGTCGCCTCGCCGTCGGGCGCGTACATCGCCGAGGCGGTCTACGGAGCGAACGACGGCATCGTCACGACGTTCGCGGTGGTCGCCGGCGTCGCCGGCGCCGCGCTCGACCCCGGCATCGTCGTCGTGCTCGGCGTCGCGAACCTGCTCGCCGACGGCTTCTCGATGGGGATGAGTAACTACCTCAGCCGTCGCTCGGACCTCGCCTACCAGGCCGCCGTCGGCGCCGCCGGCACGGACGGGAAGACGCCGACCCGCACGGCCGCCGTGACGTTCCTCGCGTTTGTCGCCGCCGGCTGGACGCCGCTGGTCCCGTACCTGCTCTCGCTCCGGCCGCTGTTCGAACTCTCCGTGCTCACCACGGCCGCGGTGTTCTTTCTCGTCGGCGCCAGTCGGACGTTCGTCACGCGCCGAAGCTGGTACCGGAGCGGCGCCGAGATGCTCGGAATCGGGCTGCTCGCCGCGTCCGTCGCGTACGCGGCGGGCGCGGCGCTGAGCGGCGTCGCGTGACGATGCCGCCCAGACAGTCCGTCTCGCTGCTCGCCGCGGTCGCCGCGACCGGCGCGGTCCTCGCCGCGCCGCTGAACGGCCTCTCGCCGGCCGTGCCGACGCTGCTCGCCGCCGACTGCCTTGACTGGGACGACGTCCGCGAAAATCAACTGGGGGACGCTCCTCCTGCTCGGCGGCGGCCTCGCGCTCGCGGACGGCCTCGGCGCGACGGACGCGACGCGGTGGCTCGCAGACGCCACGTTCGGCACGCTCGTCGGCGCCCCAATCCTGCTCGTCACGCTCGTCGTCGTCGCCGTGACGGTGCTGCTCAGCGAACTCGCCTCGAACACGGCTGTCGTCGCCATCTTCGCGCCCGTGCTCATCACCATCGGCCCGCGGTACGCCGACGTCCTCGGCACGTCGACCGCCACCGCAGCCGCCTTCCTCGCAATCACCGGCGCCGTCGCCGCCAGCTACGGGTTCGCGCTCCCCGTCGCCACGCCTCCGAACGCCATCGCCTTCGGAACCGGAAGCATCGGCCGCGAACACATGCTCCGAGCCGGCGTCCGACTCGACGTCATCATGGTCGTCGTCTCCACGGCGCTGATGCTGCTCACAGTCCGGTACACCTGGACGCTGCTACTCTGAGCAGCCACGTGGCGTTTTGTTTCTCTGGAGCACCTCTCGGGAATGATACAAAACGGCTAAGATGTGGATGGGGTCGGAGGGACTTGCCGTCGCAGCATCTGAATCTGTGTCGGCAATCAGAGAGGAGTGCGAAACTCATTCCGAGTCCTCCTCGTCGTCAGCGTCGTCGAGGTCAGTCGGGTGCAGATGCTCCTCGATGTCGATCTCCTTCGTCTCGTCACGCCGCCGCTCCAGCTCGTCCGCGTAGTCCGGCACGTCGTAGTACCGCCGAATCGTCTGCGGCGTCGCTGCGACGCGCTTCGCGACCGTCTCCTCGTCGAACCCCAGGTTCCGCTGCCACGTGATCGACCCGCGGCGAATCGCGTGCGGCGGCCGCGTCGACGGGCACTTCCCGGCCTGATCCCGCGGGACCCACGAGCAGTTCGGTCGGCGCTTCTCGTGCGGGCACTCCGTCGCCATGCACGGCTGCGTCGCGAGGTACATCCAGCCGCGAACAGTGCTGTCCACGGGACGGCCGTGGTTCGACGTGAACAGCGGCTCACGGCCGTGTTCGTCCCGCTTGTCGATCCGTTCTCTCGCGATATACAGGTCGAGGACGCGGCGCGGCTGCTCCGACAGCTGGACGTTCCGCTCGTGGCCGTTCCCGCGTTTCAGTCTCGTCCCGGACTCTGGACGATTCCGGAACTTCAGCACGCCCTTCTCAGCGTCGTAGTCGCCGAGATCGAGCGCTCGAAGCCCTGCCTGCCGGCATCCGACGTGCCAGAACACCTCCAGGACAGCGTGGCGGCGCGTCCCTCGCCACGAGGCAGAGGACCGGTAGAACTCGATGAGGGTCCGTGCGTCCTCCGGCTTCAGCTGCTGGTCGGACGTCTCCTCTTCGTCGGTCGTCTTGAGGGGCTCGACGGCGAGATGCAGCCCAAGGTCGAGGACGCCCTGGCTTTCGAGATACTTCAGCCACGTCCGGACGGTCTTCTGACGCCCTGCAACCGTGACTCGCGAGTAGTCCTGTTCCAGTAGGTAGTCGGTGAATCCGCTGATCGTCCACCGTGTGAGGTCGTCGACCGTTTCGAGGTCCTCCTCCTCTGCGTAGTCCTCGAAGACGCCCAGGTTCCGGCGGTACGTCCGCTCCGTCCCGCCGTTCCAGTCCGGTCGTTTCCGGCGCAGGTAGAGGTTGATCGCCTCCGCGATCGTCAGGTCTGACGGTGGTTGACGGTTCATAGGAACCTCCCTGCGTCCCATGAGTCCGGCTTCACAGCGCCGACCGAACCGATGGAGCAGCCACACTCAAATTTCGTCTCCGCGTCAGCGGTAGTGGCTGCGTCGTTTCGAGTGACGACGACGAACTCACCGCAATCGTCGCACTTGACCGGCTCGTACTCGAACTCTCTCGGACCAACGCAGTCTTCCGATTCAGCCACGATGGACCACCTCGCCGCACCGCTCGCACCGGTAAAACTCTCGTTTCCGGCCGACCGCGAGAACCACTTTCGACAGCGGCCCGTGGCCGACTACCCTGCACACGACTGAGCGGAGAACACCGCGGTCGCACCCATCACGCGCCACGGTTCTCACCTCGATTTGCCTCGAAGCAACCAGCGTCGACTCGCTGGTTCTCGACGAGCTTGTATTCAAGCCTCCGCACGCGGAGTCCTCGAAGCGGGTTCTCTTCCTCGCAACTTGCGCAGTGCGTGCTTGCGAAGAACTCAGTCGAATCTGCCTCGTGGCGGATGGTCAGGCGGAACAGGGTCGGAGCCTTGCATCCGTGGCACTTGAGGAAGATTAGCCCGTGCTGAATCTCACGGCCAGAATCGTCACTCATCGTCTGAACCCCGCTCGTAGGGAACGACCTCGAGCTCACCACGCACGACGACCTTCTCGGGCAGAAACCCGGCGTCGTTCGGTTCCCCGACGACCGAGACGCACGCGTCGCCGATGGTCCCGGTGCCAAGCATCGACAAGTCGCCGCCATCGGTGATGACGCAGTCGACCTCGACCGTCTCGTGCGGGGTTGCCCGTCCGGATTCGTCACTCATCGAGCATCACCTCTTTCGCTCGCTGAACGCGGTGGAACTGCTCGGTGTCGCCGCCGCTGTCCGGGTGGGTTTCCTTCACGCGCTCACGGAACGCCCGTTTCACCTCGTCGTCGGACGCGTCCGGGTCGACGCCGAGGACGGCGTGCGGTGCCGGTTCGGCTTCGACCGTGTCGTCGCCGGAGGGGAGCCGGGCGTTCGCGAACTCCGTGGCGCCGGTGGTGACGGGCCGCTGCTCCATCTTCCGCTTCTCGGCGACGTACAGCCCGACGGTCCGGAGGTTGTCGCGGACTCGGCTGTACGCGTCGCAGGCGACCGCGTACTGATCACCGTCCATCGACCACCGGAGGACGACGCCGGGGTCGTCAGGTTCCGGCTGGTTCGCGTACGGGTAGTTCGGGTTCCGGGACTGGTGGTCCATCGCCGTGGAGAGCCGCCAGTCGTCGACGCCGAGGCGGTCCATCTGCGCAGCGAGGTCCTCGATCGCGTCCGACAGGGACACCTCGAAACTGCGGTTCCGCGTCCGGTCCGCCGTGGCTGTCCGGTCGAACTCGGGCGGCCAGTCGACGCTCACGCGGATTCACCTCCGTTGCGGAGGTCGCTCCCGTCGTCGGCGTCGAGCAGCTGCTTCGCGGGACCGGACACGGTCCGATTCCCGTTCGGTGCTCGTCGCTCCGGCGTCGGTCCGGTCCAGCCGCAGGTCCTGCAGCGGTAGCGGCGCTGTCGGTCGCGGAGGCCGCTGCCGCGCGGATGGACTTTCGGGGAGTCGCAGTCCGGGCACACCTGGATCTTGTCGTCCGTCACGCTGACTCACCTCCGAGGGCTGCGACGGCGTCCTGCAGCATCTCCTCGTCGGCGCCTTCGGCGAGCGCCACGACCTCGCGCTGCAGGTCGCTCCGCGTCTCCGGACGTCCGCCCGGCCATGGGACGTTGTGGACCTCGGTCCACAGCTCGTACATCGCGGTCTCGTCGAACCGGACCGAGACGCGGCCGGCGGTTTCGGTCTGGAATCGGAGCACCCACGGTGCGCCCTCGAAACCGAGCGGGCCGTACGCGACCGTCCGCGCCTCCGCCACCGAGTACGTCGTCGCGTCGCGCTGAGCGGACCCGCCGTCTGCGACCGTAAGCCGAGACAGCCCGCGGTCGTCGAGGGCGTAGGCGTGCGTCTCGCAGTAGAACTCCGTCTGTGAGACGCAGCCGCGGTCGCGGGTGAACTGGTACTCGACGGGCTCGGTGCAGTCGTCGTCCGCATCGCACGTCTGCGCGCCGTCGGTTCCGGGCCGGTGGCCGGTCATCGCGCGTCACCTCCGACGCACCGCTTCGCGTCCGCGATCTGCGCCGACACGTCACGGTACCACTTCGCGGCCTGTTCCACGCTGGCGGTGTGGCCCTCGCGAACCGCCGCCTCGTACGCGTTCCGCGCTGATTCGCGCTCCTCGCGGAGATCGTCGAGCACCGGCGAGTACGTCCCGCCGTCGGTGACGAGCTGGTCGTCGTGGTCGGTGGGGTCGGGGTCTGAGCGGAGCCGGTTGATCTTCGCGACGAGGACTTGTCGTGACTGGCTTGCTTTCGCCTCGTCCTGAAGGATCGCGTCGAGGTGGTCGTCAGTTGCCGGCGCGACGAGTCCGTGCCAGACGACGATCTCCTCTGCGGAGAGAAGTTCGTCGTACGCGCTGTCCAACTCGGCGACGTCGAACGGGATGCGATCCTTTCGAGCCTGCGCCTTCAGGTTGTTCGTCCCCGCCCACACCGAGCTGTAGACGTTCTGCTCGCCGTTCGGTTCGGGTGCCGTATTCTCGTGAACCCAGTCGAGAACATGCCGGGCCGCGCGTCCGTACTCTGCGTCGCTCACGCTGCCTCACCTCCGACGTCGTCTGGGTCGACGTTCCGAGCTTCGGATTCCATGCGGTTCCACGCGTCGTGGACGGCCTGTTCGGTCTCCCGGTCAGCCGGGACGCCGCAGCCGTTGCATCGAACCGGGTCGCCGGGGGCCTGCGACCACTTCGATTCGCCGCAGTTGTCGCAGGTCGGCGGTTCGGTTTCTGCTCGGGCCCGAATCTCGTTCCAGACGTCCCAACTCCGGTTGTAGACGTAGTCGTGCCACTCGTCAGTGTGCGGCCTGCAGCCTTCGGCGAGAAGTTCGGACAGCTCGCGCTTCTCAGCGACGAGGTCCTTGCCGGACAGCTCCTCGACCGGCGTCCGGTCCGTGGTAATTGGAGCGTCAGGGTACGCCTCCCCGCCGTCGGTGACGAGCTGGTCGTCGGTGTCGCGGTCGTCGCTGCGGGGTGTTCGCGTGCTTCGCGCGTCGCGGACGTCACCGGTGCCGTCGCGGATCTTGTCTTCGCAGAACGGGCAGACGCGCACCGTCTCCATGTCGTCGGGTGCGAACACGCGGACGTAGTCCGCGCTGACCGCGGACCCGCAGTTCTCGCAGTCGGGCATCACCGACCACCTCCGTGGGCCGCGGCGCGCTGTTCAGTTTCGCTGGACTCGCAACGCTCATTTGGTGGGCTGACCTTCCGTAGCATGGCTTCCATAGTGGAGCCGCGGCCGTGGTGTCGTGACGGCGTTCCTGCCAGGGGGTGCGTCACGACACGTTGGCCGTCGGCCGTGCAGTGGTTCCGCCGGAAGGGGCTTAACCGCGAGCCACGCACGCGGTGGAAGTGAAAGTAAACCGCGAGCGGCTGCCGTCCGGCGATTCGGTTTCCGCGACTGTCCGTTTGGTCGAAATCCCTCATGCAGAGCCACCCCCGTCGCTCCCCACGAGGTTCCTGACGAACAGCGGGTTGAGCGAGCAGCCGCAGCCGCTCGCCTCGTGCCGGCCCGGGCCGGTCGTCGTGATCCCCGTGACCGCTGCGCCGCAGCCGGGACAGGTCGGGGTCGATGCGTCGTTCCGTGTGCAGGCTTCAAAAGCCCGCGGCGTGTCAGTTGACATGCGTTGGCCGGTGAGAGCCGCCAAATCAGGCCCGTGCTGGTTCCACGGGTCTGCCTACTTCTCAGACCTCGACCAGCGAGGCCCGACTCAGCGGCTCGTGACTCCATCTGTAAATCGCACATGTAATAAGCGTTTGGAGTATACAGATGTAATAGGCGTATGCAAGATACAAACATAACCAATATGAAAGCATTTGTAGTCCCCACATGACCAAGAAGACAGTGAAGCTCGTCGTCCCGACCGATTTCGAGATACTTGAGGCGATGAGCGATGGGAAGCGGCAGAGTGCGCCGAACCTCGCCGAAATTCTGGACCGCGACTCTCGCTATATGAATAACCGCCTTTCTGAACTCTCTGCGGGCGGATTAGTCGAGAAAGTCGGACCCTCTGACCGGTCCGGTATGTACGTGATTACCGAGAAGGGCCAAAGTGCGTTAGAACATCAGGAGGAGTATTCACACCAGACGGCGGAGGAGTTCGACGAGAAGATTTCAGGCCCCAGTGAGGAGTGATGGACCGGGTGTTGAAATTGTTCGCGAAGTTCTCGCAAGCAGGGTATGATTACACTGAATCCGGGGAGTGCTTCGAACGGAAATAACCGCGTAATTTCCCCAGTATTGTGAGTGAAAGGACTCCGACGAGTATCAGGCCGATCCCGCCGACCAAATCGGGCATCCCGCTGAGATAGTTCTGCCCGAGTAGTTCTGAACGTGCTGACTGAACCGCGAAAATCTGCATACCGAACCCGACCAACAAGGCACTAAAACCAACGTTATGAGCCACCATCTCTTCCGATTCCATTCTTCTTACAGGCCCCTGGATTTCTTCGACCGAGGCTGCGATTTCAACTGGTGATTTCAGGCTTGGAGTCAGGAAGAATATCGCTGCCAAGACGTCGATGTAGAGCCCGTATATTTGGGTTGAAAGCACTACGAAAAGGTCGAGAACTGCCAGAAGAACCAGTAGAGATACTAAAGAACATATTAACGGAGACCCAATTTCTTGGTAAGTCGCCGTGAGTCTTAACCGGGATTGTTCCAGCTCCTCTTCGTCGACCTCGTATCTATCTGCCCAGTTCGGATTCGGGATACATTTCACAAGGCTCTCTACTAGCTGACTTTGCTCTTCACGTTCCGATGAGCCACTTTTGTCCATCAACCGTCTATTCAAGCCCGAAAATTTGGTATTACCGGTGTAATTAGTCCGCGCGTTTTCGGATAGGCGCACTGGCGTATTGTTGGCAGAAATACTAAAACCGCTCACAACACGTCATTTGTCAGATGGTACTCACGGAAGCTCTTGTCCGAGAGAAGGCCAAGGTGTTTGAGAATCATGAGCTGCCGGATCTCAGCGAGGAGGATGTAGACTTTGAGCAGTCTCTGCTTGATTCCCTCCCCCAAAGACTCCAATCAGGGGAGGCTGGATTAGCGGAGATTGAGAAGGTTATAGAGTGGAAGCAGGCGGAAGCAGCAAATCGGAGAGCCGCAAATGTGAATCACCTTCGCAAGAGTTCTGAGGAGGAGGTGCGAGAGGCGGTCCGAGAGGCTCTGGCCCACGATTCGGTGGCCGGCAAGATCGAAGCTCTTGATGAAGATGATCGGCTCCTCGGTATCGGGTTCAGAACGGCGAGTTCGATTTTAATGTTTACCGACCCGTCCAAATACACAGTCATAGATCATCGCGCGGTTCGAACCCTGAACCAGGAGGGGTATCTCGATATCGAGCCGGATTCTACCTTTTCGACCGAGGATTACATCTACTATTTGGGAACCTGCCGGACACTAGCCAGCCATTTCCGTATTTCTCTTCGACGACTTGATAGGGCCCTCTGGGTTATCGGCCAGGAATCTACCTGAGTCTCTTTCACCATGTTTTCAGGCCTCATAGCCGGAGGTCTGGGAGGGCTGCTGGTCTGGCTCGTGTGGGTAGCTCCGGCGTAGTTCTGAGTACTTCCCCGCCAACGCTTATCATCAGTCTACCAAGATTATCTGGTGATGTCGATTCCAGAATCACCTGAGACTCACGCTCCATTTGAGGAATACTCGGTTCCAACTTGGATGGAAGTGGTCGCTTTTCTGGTTCTCCTATCTCTCGCTAGTTTGACCCTGATCAACCTCGACCTTGGAGTAACAGTTGGACTAACCGAGTTTCTGATTGCATTCTGTGTGAGCTTCTTCGCCTCTCTATTCGTCCACGAATCTATTCATTACGTCACAAACTCCCTGCTGGGATATGACCCCGTTTACATCTGGCCTAACAAGGTGATTGCTCCGAATGTTCACGTGAATCTTCGCCACATCATCCCGATTCTGTTTGCTCCTCAGCTCCTCTCGCTTGTCTACGTCGGCATACTGCTGATCGGCGTGGGTCCCGTCCTAACGGTTATAGCAACTGTTGGATTTGCGTTCAACCTCATCGGGGGAAGGTCAGACATGGTTTGGATTGCCCTACGGCTCACCTGGCCGAAGGGAACGCGAGTCGTCGTAAATAAGGAACTCACCACTTACGTCGCGTTCCCGAAGGAATCAGCCTGATCTCACCCGAGATTCCCGGGCAAATCTGAGATCGTGTCCTCTCACAAACACTCAAGTCGTGCTATGTTGAGAAACCCGAGTATACAAGGTCTTCCTGTCTCTCTAGCGGTGTGAATGAGTCTCTCGGGGTGGAATATTGTGCTTCAGTCTGAGTTGACGGACCCGGATATTGCCCTGAAACTCTTGGAGATCGCGGCTCTGCTCTTGCCGTTGGTGCTGATTGCGAGCCAGTTTCTCTTCCGGCACGGTAAGACCAATATGGGGGAGCAGGCTCGGAACCAGCTGGTGCAGTATCTCTCTATCGCCTCACTTGCACTCCTGATCACGGTGGCCCTCGCGACGGGTGAACTCAGTTCGACGACGTCCGGGTTTCTGTGGGTCGCGATTGTGTCGCTATTCATGTCGTTCGGGACACTCACTCTGGCAGGTATCACTGCATTCACTGCTGAGTACGACCCGATTCGATCGATACTGGGGGAGTTCGAATCAGAAGATGAATCTCCTACTGAACAGGTGGATTTAGGACACTTCGAATCTAAAGACGAACTAGAACCGGAGCCAGCAGGAAACGGCTCGGACCACGAAAAATGAGTCTTGCGCGCCAAGAACTACGGAAACTCGAGTATTTCGCAAAGGTGGGTACCGTTGCGACTGTCCTGCTGCTCACCCTGTGGCTCGTCTCAATCGGCATGTCGTTGTTCTCTCCAGTCTCCCGGCTCTTCTTCGGAGTTGCTCTGCTCGCAGCTATTCTAACCGTCCTCGTTAGAGGCTACATCATCTTCCGCGTCTAATTCTGCGGTTCTCATAGTCGACGGTCTGGGAGGGCTGCTGGTCTGGCTCGTGTGGGCGGCGCCCGCGTAGGAACGTTTAACTGAGACGGGAGAGGTGTGTTCAGGCTTGACCGAACGCTTATCCGGTGGCTGTGCGAACTGAGTGTATGGCGAGTGCGGCGGACGAGAACCACGAGTCCGGGGTTGAGTTCATTGTCGAGGACGACGGGTCGATTACGGCCCGTGACCTCGAAACGGGGCTGGCTCGCGGTGGTGAGACGAAAGCCGAGGCGCTGTCCCAGCTGGCGGAGGTGCTGGCGCTCCATGAGGGCGGCGGCGAGCCTATTGAGGACCCGGACGCGTTCTTGGCGGACGAGGCTGGACTCGACGCCGACGACGTGCAGGCGGCGCGCGACGAGGCCGACGAACTCCCCGACTTTCTCCAGTAGATGCGGACCGTGTTTTCCGGCAGGGAGGTCATCTCCGTGCTAACGAGCTTCGGCTACGTCCCGGTCCACCGCAAAGGGAGTCACGTCCGCCTGCGCTACGAGAACCCTGATACGGGCGAGGTGCGGAACGTCGACGTCCCGATGCACGACGAAATCAAGATCGGGACGCTTCGGTCTATCGCGGAGCAGTGCGGCGCGGACGACTTCGAAGCGTGGTGCCGCTGGGTCGACGAACACTGCTGAACCCCAACACTAATGTGTTGGATTATTGAGTGGGCAGTATGCGCTACAGCGACGACGACCTCCTCGCGGACATCCGCGACGTCGCTTCGAAGCTCGGGACGACGCCGACGCTGCAGACATACCGCGAGCACGGGTCGCACTCCGCATCGACGATGTACGACCGCTTCGGGTCCTGGAGAGACGCGGTTGACGCCGCAGGATTCGACCCCCACGACCCGATGGAGAAGATTTCAGACGAAGACCTCATTGAAGAGCTGCGCCGACTCAGGGACGAACTCGGTTCGGAGCCTTCGGCTGGCGAGATGAACGAGCACGGGAAGTACTGGGTGTCGACGTACCGCAACCATTTCGAGTCGTGGTCAGCGGCACGCCGAATCGCCTTCGTTGACGAAGAGTAGCAGTCAGCGTGGGCATCCTCACGCCACAGACCGCAGCTGAGAGACTGCTGTTGCTCGTGGTTTGTAACGGTCAGGGGCAGGCGAATTCCCTACCCAAGGAAAGCGTGCCTGCCCGCTGCGGGCCCACTTGGTCTGACGGGCCCGGGTGTCTTATGCGTTCGGTTCGCTTGAATGTACGGTCGCTTTGAGGCGGCTGTCGGTGGATTCCTGAATCGGCGAGAGACGCCGTCTCTGTGGCTTGTGAAGCGTTGTCACTCGTCGTGACACCACACAAAGTATTTACCGGGGTAACTGATTGTTGCTCATACCCCTACCCGAAGCGTCAGCGATTGAGTATCCGTGGCCAGCCCCGTTCGCAACCAATACGGTATTGGGAATGGTGTTCGGGATGGCCTGAAAGCCGGGAGAAAAACGCTGCCGCGATGCAGAACACAACACACAATGACAGACTATAACGACAAAATCCGCGCGCTGTTCCTGACAGCGCTGATGGTGTTCAGCGTCTTCGCTGGGACCGTCGCGTTCTCAGGCGCAGCAGCTGCTGGTAACTCGAGTACCGCCAGCAGCCTCTCCGTCACACCCAGCACGGTCGCGCCTGGGGAGACGGTCACAGTCAGTGTAACGACATCAACTACAGGGAAAGACGTCGTCTTCGCGTTCGACACGAACGACGACGGTACCATTCAGTCCGGTGAGATCCTCGGCGCCATCCAGGACGGTGGCTCCGCGGACACCGACGACTCGGACAACGCCGTGCAGGGGACGTTCCAGATCCCCACCGGCCTGACTGACGGTGTAACGTACGAAGTCGTCGCCATCGAGGAAGACGGCACCTACGGCAGCAGTACCACCGAAAACGGCCAGTCGGACATCACGACGCCGTTCTCGGTCTCTGGTGCTGACACCATGGACACCGTAACGGCTGAGACCAGTACCAGCCCTGGTGCGCCGACGTTCCGGAAGGCAACCCACTACGTTAGTAGTAACCCCGCCACGGGCAGCATCATCGAGCTGGCATTTACGGACCAGATCGTCGACGACGGTGACGAGACGGTTCGAGTCGGCCTTGAGGACGGCAGCACCACGACCTTCGGTGCAGCCGCCGTTACGGCCGGCAGCTCCCGTGTTCTCGTGAACACGTCCAGCACGCACTACACGAACATCAAGAACGTCACGCTCACTGGCACCTGGAACGACGCATCTGGGTACACCCCGAGCACCACGACGATCAGCGCGAAGTTCGCGCCCACCACCGTTCACGGCTTCTCGGGCACCGTCACGACGTTCAACGGCTACGTTGGTTCCAACGTCGCCATCGTGGTCGGTTCGCCGAACACGCAGGTGAGCATCAAGGGTCCGGGCGTCGACCGGAACCGTGGCTCCGGCGCTGGTAGCCACGTGTACGTGCTCGACACGGACGGCTTCGAGGTCGGTACGTACAACTTCACGGTTGGCTCCAACAAGGAGCAGCTCGAACTTGCGGACCTCGGCCTGACGGTCGAGTCCGACGAGAGTTCGTTCACGACCGCGCAGAACGTGACTGGTGTCGTCCAGGCTGA